>CAZSDZ010000014.1:0-58797 GCA_964605795.1 uncultured Methanoregulaceae archaeon | reverse complement strand
AAATTGAACACCCTGTCCGTTTGATCCTAAGCACTCTTTCCGTTAATGTTGAACAGTGTGTCCGGTAAAATTGAACACCTCTTCCGCTGGTATTGAACAGTTTTAATTCACAATGAAAAATAAAATCTATAGTTTTCCAGGTGGGTGAAAATCTGCAAATTAAGCGGAATTTAATTCAACCTAAATGAGGAGATTTATACTGCTATAAACAGATAAGAGCCTCTGGATTGTTAATCTAGATAAGATTAAAGAATAATATGGGATTTACATGAAACCAATAAACATCCTTGCCTAGTCGCGACCCGACGAGGCGTCGCGACGACCCCTTTAGGGGGAGGAATATTCATAATGCAGGGGTTTGGGGGCGGCAGCCCCCATATGAACCTGTAAAGATGGTTAAAAGAGGTTATGATTTCTGAATTAAAATTTATTAGAGTATAAGTATGAGACTGTTCAAAATTAGCGGAAAGGGTGTTCAGTTTTAGCGGACACACTGTTCAATTTTGCCGGACTTACTGTTCAGATCTGATCGGAATATACACTTCCATTGTTAAAACCTAGATTCCCGCCGACTCGTTATGAATCGGCGGGAATCTAGGATACCTTCGTAACAAACATCGTTCCCGAGAACGCTCGCAGACGTTATCTCTTCAATCCGGTCTGCACAACTCCGGTCACCGCATGAAAAGACCGCAGAAAACTTGAACCAGCCGCATCGGGCATAGGAGAACCATCGTTTATAAAAATGGTGAGATGGTCTTTGATATGATCTGCAGCCTTTTTTGCAGGTCCCCGTTTATTCCTTGAACAATTACCGCAAGGCTGGTGAAAAGTTCCGTTCGCATCACCTAGCTCTTCTCTCCTCTCCGGGTAACCACGGTCACCGTACCGGCATCCAGATCCCAGGGGCCAAGATCTATCCACCGGCACATCCCGCATCTCCCGAGTTAAGACTCGCCCCGGGCTGCATATCCCAGTTGTCTGTCCTGACCCGGTATCCCGCACACTGGAGTTCTTCCTCGAGAACTGCAACCGCAGCTAGCATCACGCCGGTTCGCTTCCTGAAAACAATCGGGAAGATGACGATCTGGATCGGTGTTTCGACCTCCGGAATAAGAACCCGTCATCCCCGTAGCATCAGAAACAGCGATGCGATACTCTGCCCTGATTTACTATCGAAGTATGCTATCTTACATCGCCCTTTTATGGTTTCTTTTCAAAGAGGCACAGAAGGTTACGGATGAGAGTATCAATAAAAATCGTCCAGTCCGGTCTTCTCTGGCGGGGGATAAAATGATTGGTTGCATTGCCAATGTAGAATGCGTTTGCTTTAAGTCTCTGTACCCGCTCTACAAGATCGATAGGAAACGTTTCAAGAGGAGTCTGGTAGTAGTCTGCCATGTATGAGAGCGACTGGAAGAATAATTGGTAATCGATCCTTTCGGTAAGGATGTAGAAGAGATCATAGATATCCTTCCCTTCACCCCGGTTATAGAGTGCAAAAAGTTTTCGTGCCAGCAGATCCTCGAGTGAATAAATCGTAAAAATTGTCGGGTATGTCTCGATAAAGGGAGAAGCGATCAGGACATCATGTTTTTTTACTGCCTGAGTGCCGGAGAGGTAAAATTCAACCATAATCCGATCCAGGTCTCCGAATTCATTGGTATAATGACAGTCAAAACGCAACTTTCTATGTAAAATATGCGGCCCCGTCACCTCGAAATTCTGAATCATACTCATCCTGTCAGTGATGGACGATATCGTTTCCGGAAGAGTATCTTTAGAAATCACATCGAGAAAAATATCTTCAGAAAACCGACTGACTCCTGACTTTGCCAGGTATGCCCGGTTAATGGCAGTGCCGCCTTTCATGACCACATCTGAAAATCGTGTCCTGATATCACAAAGCAGAACAGATATCTTCTCATCTTTTGAGAGATATTTAAGTCCGAGCCCGGTTTTTGCTGCAAGATGGCGCAACAATGTCAGATCAGCCATGAGTCCACCAGGAAAAAATCTGCTCTGCTCCGATATTATCAATGATCTTCCACGATGGGATATATGTTCCTGATCCCGGTCCGGAGGGTATTAGTCGGGCATTATTCTTGATATACTGCCTGAAATAGGAAATTACCGTATCCGGAATAATCCCGGTGTGGTTATTCAGACTCTCCAGGATATATCCGGTCCTCTGGAAGAGAGAAAAAGATTCGTTTGAAAAATAGGAACAGAACAAGTTCCAGTCAAAAGAGGAGACCTGGTATAATGCAGAAGTGATAACTGCGTAACCTCCTGCGTGCTGTGGCTTGTAAAAGCAGTCAAAGAACGTTTTCTCCAGCGTGGATACATAAACCCCCTTGTAATACCACATATCGGTACACCGTTTCCCCATTGCAACACATTGGAGGGTATATTCACCGACAGTTATAATTTTTGACCGTTTTTTTGTGATAACAAAGACCGTAAAAGGTTCGTACGTGATAAGCTCATAAACCCGGAGAGCTGATAAAAAACCGATATATCCTGAGCAGATGGTGAGTGCCACCTGCATAGGATCATATATCTCAGGGGTTTGTGAAGGGGAACGTGATAGAATATACACTCCTTTCTGGATCCTGTAAAGGTACCCTTTTTTTGCAAGAGAAGATAGCGTTTTGTTAAGAGAGAGGGGAGATATCTCCGGGAAAATCCCTTGCAATTCACCGATATCAATAGTATGACGTGATGAGAGGACGGAGAAGATGTTTTGTTCACTCGGTGTGAGATAGATCTTTTTCTTCAAATAATACTATTATAGTATATTATCATTAAAAAATCTTCTAAAGAAACAATCATTGACAACCAGATAAATTCATCAGAAGAATAAAGTTTTAAACAGGAATGCATATTCTTCCTCTGCATTTCTGTCCCGGTTCGCCTTATCGGGAATTATGCATTGTATCGTATACAAAAAGAAAAATTATTTCGTCTCGGATCAGGACGGAGAAGGATATCGAAACGAATAAGGGCTACGGTGGCAGGGCATTAATACCAGAATACGCCTGAAAAGGTACCCTCAATACGACCGCCCGACCAGCGTGACCACGGAGTGCGGTTTACCGCAGATGATGCAGGGTCCCTCTTGTATTACGATACCTTCATACCTGACATCGGTCCCAAGAACGCTCGCAGACGTCATCTCTTCAATCCGGTCTGCACAGGCCCGGTCACCGCACCAGAAGACCGCGGCAACACCACAACCAACTGCATCGGGCAGATTGGAAACATCATCCACAAAGAAGAGATGGTTTCTGATATGCTCTGCAGCCTTTCTTTGCAGATCCTCATGTATCCCTTCGATAATAGCCGCAAGGCTTGTGTTGAGATCTGATCGCATCACCTGGCTCTTCTCACCTCTCCGGGTAACCACGGTCACCGTACCGGCATCCAGATCCCGGGGACCAAGCTCTATCCGTACCGGCACACCCCGCATCTCCCAGTAGTAATACTTCGCCCCTGGCCGCATGTCCCGGTTATCGATCTTGGTTCGGTACCCGGCACACCGGAGTTCTTCCTCGAGCGCTGCAACCGCAGCCATCACCTCGTCGGTCCGCTTCTTAACAACAATCGGTATGATGATTATCTGGACCGGGGCGACCGCTGGCGGAATAAAAAGACCCGCATCATCCCCGTGCATCGAGATGAGCGCAGCGATGCTTCGTTCAGATATCCCGTAACAGGTCTGGTAACAGAACTGCTGCTCTCCTTTCGCATCCTCGTAGGTCATCGAGAAGGTTTTTGAGAAGTGATCCCCGAGGTGATGGACGGTTCCTATCTGGAGCGTCTTCCCGTCCGGCATGATGGTATCAACAGCCATCGTATAATCAGCCCCCGGGAACTTGTCCCAGTCCGGACGCCGTGAGATAAGGACCGGAATGCAGAGCAGATCGTAAAATTCCCGGTACCGCGCCAGTGCCTCTCGAACCTGTTCTTCAGCCTCTTCCCAGGTCGCATGGACGGTATGCGCCTCTTTAAACGAGGTTATCTCCCGCAGCCGGATAAGCGGACGGGTATGCTTGGTCTCGTACCGGAAGGTATTGACGATCTGGTACAGTTTTATCGGCAGATCCGCATGGGATCGAATCCAGAGGGCATACATCGGGTAGATAGCCGTCTCACTTGTCGGACGGAGTGCAAGTTTCACATCAAGCGGGGTCGTGCCGCCATGGGTTACCCAGTATACCTCCTCCTCGAACCCCTTGATATGTTCTGCCTCCTTCATGAACTCGTTCTCAGGGATAAGCAGGGGAAACAGGGTCTCTTCGTGATCCCGGTCAAGAAGTTCCCGTAAGATCCCGTACACCCGTTTTCTGATACCAAATCCGTACGGGTACCAGACATACAGTCCCTTGACCGGGTAGCGCACATCCATGATATCGGCACGCCATAAAATCTCGTTATACCATTCAGAAAATGCATCCTTTTGTGGGAGGGAACCTGTATCTTCTTCCATATACTCTCCTGGGCAGTTATCCTGTTACTGGTATCCCGGTGCAGGAGAAGCAGGGTAAGGGTTTATCGAATCAAAACCCAACCCGTCGCTTCCGATGAAACCCACACGGAATATCTGTAGATCGCTATAATGTCAGCATCTGTATGACTGCTGGCGTGATAAAAGCCTCGATACACGCTGCCACGGCAATAAACGGCACTACATACAGAAGGAACAACCTGCCGAGGGGGTACGCTCTGCGGGCAGCATCGCCATCATGCTGCCATTCATCAAGCACTGCCCGCCCAAGTAAGAACCCTAAGCCTGCCGATGCAAACACGGCCGGCAGTTCAAAGACACCATGGGGAATGATTGCAGCAAGAACCATGGTAGTCCCTTCCTCGCGTCCGATAACCTCAAGAATGGCTCCTATGGTGACCCCGTTTACCGCAAGGATAAGCAGGGTGAGTATACCTACTGTCACCCCACCGATAAAGAGGATAATACATATCTCAAGATTATTCACAAAGATCTGGGCAGCAAGCAGGGGCGGTGAATCGGTCAGTATCTGGGAGGCTACCATCTCCCGGAACAGTTCCAGTAGTTCATTTCCAAGGGATGGATCTGCTCCTGACGCTACAAAGCCAATGACAAAGAAGGTGAGAAAGATACCGGCACACATCACGATATTTTTTCCAACAGCCCGGGATGTCTTTGCCTGATCTGTATCTCGTATGATATCATCCATCAGGTACAAAAGATCGGATCTCTTTGAAAAACACTTCCAAAGAGAACAGAAGGAGAAAAAAAAATACCATCCTCCCTGCTGAAAAGATGCTTTGGTATGGGCAGGGCGCGAAGATAAAAAAAAGATCGGGTCAGGTATACAGAACCATGCGCATCAGGTCCCGTATCCCGGGAGCAAGGCCGACCATGATCATCGCAAGCAGGATAAGATGCCACAGACTCGATGCCCCGTCTTTTCGGTATTCCTGGAGAATGTAGATCGCAGGAAAAAGGATGAGCAGTTTTAAGGGAAACATCACAAACGCAGTTCCGGTGAGGGCGATAAGATTTGCACCCACCACATGCTGTTCAACATATGGCACATCATGCAGGTCAATACCATAACTGGTTGCACTCGCATCCAGCATGTGGGCAAAGATAAGAATCTGGTAGAGCCGATCTCTGACATAGTCCCAACCGAAAAGAAAGCGCATACATCCGTAGACCAGAACTGATGCAAAAACTGCCATACAAAGAATGATCGCGCCGATAAAGACCGAGAGGCAATCGTGTACGAATCCGTATCCAAGAAGGACAAAAAAAGCGAGCACGGCACTGACAAATCCGGTTATGCCAAATATCCGGGTTGCCGGATACGATAGTAATGGCTCGAGCCGGATAGAAAAAAGAAAGACAATGAGTGCATAGATAAGGATAACAAAGAATATGAGTGGTGTGATTAAGAGATAATGCCAGTCTGTTGTTATCATTCCGGTATCTTCAATAACCCTGAGGAGACCCCCAAAGACGATCCATGGTATCAGTGCATAGGAGAATTCACGATCGATTGTGATGCCGGCCCGGGAAAACCACCGGTATAACAGGAATACAATCAGGATAAGAATGATGGCATACGTGAGGGTATCGACAAGCGTGTATGCCTGGCCATACCGGATCGGATCGATATAATACTGGTAGATAAATTCTGTTATCATACGATTCAGTACATCGGGATATGAAAATTTACAGGTATCCCCGGGAACAGGGCAGGAGATCTGATACTATAAGATGTAATTCATTCCAAAAACAGGACTGCCATCTTTCGGGTTTTGGTAAGAGATACACTCCCGGAAAAATTGTATCGATCCCGGAAAAAAGAGTCTGCAGGAGAAATTTACCCGCGTGTCAGGGTGCTTTTATCCCGGGTATATCTCCCTAAAAGATCTCTTTTAAAAAGAGAGAGAACAGATACAAAAAGAAGAGTCACCAGAGCATGAACATGACAGACCAGAGAGAAAGAACAATATCGTGGCAGGTATCAGACACAGGCACGCACATATGACCGTGACAGTTCCTTCTGAAGAGATCCCGGAGTCCGAGGGTGAGGCGAAATGGATCGTCTTTCCCCGGAACATCGTCATCGGAAAGGATGTGCTGGCAGAGCTGCCGCAGGTTCTGTACGACCAGAAGCAGGGATCCTCTGTTCTTATCATCACTGGAAAACACACCCGGGAAGTAGCAGCTGATGCGGTACTCTCCCTTCTTAAGGACAGATATTGTGTATCAGTTCATATCGCTGGTCCCATCGATCAGACCGGGATAGAGTTGGCAGGAGAAGCCGCAAAAGAAGCTGATCTTCTGATTGGTGTCGGAGGAGGAAGGATCATCGATACCACGAAGATTGTATCATATAACCAGAATAAGCCGTTTATCAGTATTCCTACCGCAGCATCGCATGATGGTATCGTATCAAACCGGGCAAGCATACCGCTTGGTGAGGGAAATGCTTCCATACTGGCACGGCCTCCGATAGCAGTGATTGCTGATACACGAATCATTGCAGAGGCTCCCTTCCGCCTTCTTGCATCGGGATGTGCAGATGTCATCTCAAATTACACTGCGATTCTTGACTGGGAACTGGCGAACCGGATTCGGGGAGATCACATAAGCAGGTATGCCCTCGCCATCTCGAAGATGACCGCAGAGATGCTTGTCTCAAATGCAGACCTGATAAAGCCGGGAAGCTTAGATGCTGTCGATCTCGTTGTCCGTGCTCTGGTCTCATCCGGTATGGCGATGAGCATCGCAGGTTCATCCCGTCCGGCAAGCGGGGCTGAGCATAAATTTGGTCACGCCGTTGAGCGGCTCGCTCCGGGAAAGGCTCTTCATGGAGAGATATGCGGGATCGGTACAATCATGATGATGTACCTCCATGGCGGTGACTGGAAAACAATCCGGCAGTCACTACAAAGAATTGGAGCTCCGGTAACTCCAAAAGAGGTTGGTATTCCTGATTCTGTGATAGTTCAGGCGCTGTTACATGCAAAGGAGATACGGCCTGAGCGGTTTACCATCATTGATATGGGTCTTTCAGAGAAGGCAGCACAAGACCTTGTCAGGTTACTGTATACCTGAGGTGATCTCCCGTGCCACAGACAAAGAAGAAAGTAACGCTCATCGGCTCTGTACATGCAGATGTGGGAAGAGAGTTTGTGTACGACGGCCCGGCTCCGGCCTGTGCTGATTGTTCCTTACTGCGGGCATGTGCGAATCTTGAGAAAGGGAAACGGTACATTATCGTTGCAAAACGACCGACACGGCATCCATGCAGGGTTCATGAAGATGGGGTCTGTGCTGTGGACGTGGAACTGGCACCCATTTATGCTCTCATTTCTGTTGCTGAAGCAAAGCAGAATACGACCATTACCTTCCGGCACTCCTGTGGAAAGGAACAATGCCCCCGGTATGCACAATGCAATCCTGAAGGTGCTTGTGCAGGTCAGAAGTATATCGTGAGTGACCGGCTGGATGAAGAGTATTCCGACTGTTTCATGGGAGAAGAGAGAGCGCTGGTCAAATTGATACCTCTCCCTGATGAACTTCCTCGACTTTCAGGATAATTTATTAGATAGTATTACGAAGGGAGGATCATATCTTATAAAGTTGATAATCAATACTAAAATTCACATTTCGTAATTTCGGAAAAAATCACGGGATTATCGTTGTAAATACAGAAATAAAGAGAATTTTTCGGGTTTTAAAAATAAAATCATCGATTGTTTCCGACGCAGCACAGGTTTTAAGCCAATCCCATAATGTTTATGCAGCCATGAACAAACCTCTTGTTGTATCGCCAGGTGATATTGTGCAGAAGGAAGAATTATTACATTTGCATATGCTTTTTATTCATGTGAAAAAATATTATGAGACCATTACACACGAAGAGATAGAAACCAGCCGGTACAACGATCTTAAGATCTCTCCTGTTCATATTCATAAAAATAAACGTTCTCATAAAGAAGCTCTTCTTGTTCTTTCTGAAGAGATCACCGATCACATCAGGCAAAATCGGTTGCCTATTATCTCTTTTGCCCCAAAAACACTCATTGGAGACGTAGAGATATCTATTGAGAACTGAGGGTATAGATGATGAGGCAGCCAGAAGAGAAGTGATTGATTCTCTTATAAAGGCACCTCATTCATCATGCAATGTACGAAAGATCATTGCACAGGTATGCAAAAAGTACCATCTTTCATCGATTCCAAAACAGTCAGAGATCCTGAGAGCGGCATCAGCGACTGAGCGGGATCTGCTCAGAGAAAAACTAAAAGTAAAACCCGGCCGGACCCTCTCCGGAGTTGCCCCGGTTGCAGTGATGACCTCTCCGCATCCCTGTCCGCATGGTATCTGCCTGCCCTGTCCGGGAGGACCGGATCACCTTTTTCATTCCCCCCAGAGTTATACCGGCGAAGAACCCGCAGCACTCCGGGCCGCCCGGCATAACTATGATCCATACCGGCAGGTCACGGCCCGTCTTACGCAGTTTGAGGAACTGGGGCATTTGGTGGACAAGGCTGAACTCATCGTGATGGGAGGAACGATAACCGCACGTGATCCCGGGTACCAGGAATGGTTTGTCAGGGAATGCGTATCGGCCATGAACGCATACCGCAATCCTGATTCTGTACCTGATCATAATACTGAAGCTGTATTTGCCGCAAACGAGACCGCTTCGGTTAGGTGTGTAGCCGTTACCTTTGAGACACGTCCTGACTGGTGCAGGAAGCAGGAGATAGAGACGATGCTTGCACTCGGAGTAACCAAGGTCGAGATAGGAGTGCAGCATACCAATGATGATATCCTTTGCTACAATCGGAGGGGATGTGACGTTGCCGATACCGTCAGAGCCAACACCCTTCTTCGTGATGCAGGGTTAAAAGTCGGGTTTCATGTCATGCCAAATCTCCCCGGGAGCACGATTGCAGCGGATCGAACAATGTTTCAGACACTATTTTCAGATTCACGATTCAGACCTGATTTTCTGAAAATCTATCCCACGCTTGTCACGCAGGGTTCAGGAGTAGAGAAGTTATGGAAAGACGGAGCATACCAGACCTATGACGAGGATGAATTAATTGACCTTGTCGCTGATGCAAAGGCCCTTATTCCTGAGTACTGTAGACTGCAGCGGATTCAGCGTGATATCCCTGCAAAGATGATACTTTCGGGATCGCGACACAGTAATTTCCGCCAGCTTGCAGAAAACCGGTTACGATCCCGGGGAGGGCAGTGCCGGTGTATCAGGTGTCGCGAGATCGGGCGCCGGTTTACACAAGGAGAGAGCAGGATACAGACAGAGTCCTACACCTGCTGCGGGGGTGAGGAGCGGTTTATATCCTCAGTCACGGGCGACTCGTTAATCGGGTTTGCACGGCTCAGACTCTCGGAACATGCCTGGCCGTCCTGGGTTTTAGGTGCGGCATTCGTGAGAGAACTTCATGTATATGGTTCGATAGTTCCTATCGGAAAGACGGGTTGCAACGCAGGTTACGAGATGCAGCACAAAGGACATGGAGAGGCAGTTCTTTTAGAAGCACAGATACAGGCACGGGATGCCGGGTATGATCTGCTCGCAATCATGGCTGGTATCGGGACCAGACCCTATTACCGCCGGCTCGGTTATGAACGGGCAGGTCCATATATGATAAAAAATCTAAAGGATCTCTCTCATCGATGATGCCGGCAACCCGTTCTTTTATTATGCGCAGGTTCTCTGACTACTATGAGAATGGAATATTAAAGGCCCCTTCATCAACAGCGCAACGGGAATTTGGCTTCATCCACTTCTCTGATGCATATCCTGATGAGATCTTTATGAAACGGCATATCGGTTTTTTCTCGGCAGATGAGATGGAGACCTACATCCGGAACATGGTACCTGCGCATGCATACTACTCCACGGCATATTACGAGAATCCTGCTGCTCCCACCATGCAGCAGAAAGGATGGTCAGGGGCAGATCTGATCTTTGATCTCGATGCTGATCATATCATGCGGGGATCGTACGAGGCGATGCTTGATCGGGTTAAGCAGGAAGCTATACGATTACTGGAGCTTCTTACCGGAGAACTCGGTATTGATACAAAAACGATAGGTGTTGTATTCTCAGGAGGAAGAGGATACCATATTCATATTACTGATGCCGCATTTCGCACCTGGACCGGGCCTGAGCGTCGTGAGATAATCGATTATGTGTGCGGGATCGGTATCTCTCCAAAGGCAATGCTCTCCCGGTTCCAGCCTGAAACTGCCGGCTGGCCGTTACGGTTTCGTGATACGCTTTATGCCTATCTCATCTCTCTCTCTTCTAGGGATGGAACTGACAATATCGCTGAGCTGACGTCATACGATGGGATTGGAGAGATACGTGCTGCCCGGTTTGCATCACTGATTCCTGATATCTGTTCCCGGTTACAAACGGATCCCCATTCCATAAACACCGATGATCAGACAATAGCAACCGTTCTTCATGCCCTGTGTTCGGATCAGAAGGGTCGGTTCTATACTCTCTGCCGGGAAGCGGGTATTTTGGCTGATGAGCCGGTAACCACCGATATCAAACGACTCATCCGTCTTCCCGGAAGTCTTCATGCAAAATCAGGGTTTCGTGTGGTATCACTTTCTATCCGGGAATTGCATGACTTTAATCCCCTTGTCGATGCAGTAGTATGGAACGATCGTGATCTCATGATAGAATCTAAAGTCTCGTATGATATCACGCTGCTTGAAAACCGGTATCATATCGTCAAAGGGGTACATACGGTGCCTGAAGCCCTGGGGCTGTTCCTCTGCTGCAGAGGAATGGCAGAGGTTGCAGGAGGGAGATGATGCACCTCGAAGATCTCAGAAAAATTCTGCTTTCTGAACGCGAATCAGGGAAGCTCGTTTCTATACCGCAGAACACGTATATATCAGTCCAGGAAGAGATTCGGGCGATCCAGAAGGAGGTTTATGCGAAAGAAGATCCCTTCTCGGAAGAATCACGAATCCTTATTGAGAGAGAAGCGAGCATCAGGGAGACGAGCGAGGAGATCTTCTCTCTTCGTTCCGGCAAGATCGTAGCGATTGCACAATCGGCAGCGACGGGGGCATACATACGAAAGAATGATCTGATATACCTCCTGCCCCCGGAACGGGAGATGTTTGAAAAGATCTCTGCTGCAATCCGTGATGCACGGAACTGGCTGCTAAAGAAGGACACCAAAGCGTATTCTGTCTCACCTTCGGGGGATTCGTCTTCCCCGATAACCGGGATCCAGTCTCCCGAAACGCCGGATGTTATTCCCATTCCTGTTCCTGTGGATGCCGGGGATGATGGTTTTGGGGATCTTTCTGATAGGGGATTGTATGAACAATTCCATGTTGCGGGAGAGGAAGATCCGGAAGAGGAAGATACCATCCATAAATACGCGCTCGTCCGGGTTCTTAAAGATGTGGAGCGTTTCACCGGTGTAGACACCTTTACATATGATATTTTTGCAGGCGATATTATCACATTACCTGCGAGAAATGCAGAGATCCTGCAGGATCTCAACGTAGTCTTAAATATAAATCATGGCTAATAATATAGGTATTCGTTACAGAGCAAGAGAGGCCTGTTTTATGAAGATGCCAGCAAAATTTAATACATACTGCCCATATTGCCGAAAACATGAACTCCATGAGGTGGAGAAAGTAAAAAAAGGGAAAACCACCGGACTTCATTGGATTAACAGGCAGAAGAGCAGAAGAGGTAAGATTGGAAACATGGGGAAGTTCTCGAAAGTCCCCGGTGGTGACAAGCCGACCAAGAAGATAAATGTACGGTACCGGTGTACAACCTGTAAAAAAGCGCATTTAAGGGCAGGGTACCGGCTTTCCAAGTTTGAGTTAACGGAGTGATGATACAATGGTTCAGATGAAACGGGAAAACAGGAGCAAATTCTTAAATGTGAAGTGTCCGGACTGTGAACATGAGCAGCTTATCTTTGATAAGGCAAGTTCGACGGTTGACTGTATAATATGCGGACACATTCTTGCACGACCCACCGGTGGAAAGGCACGTATCGAGGCAGAAGTAGTCTCTGTCGAGCAGTGAGAATCTGATGCAGGAGAGACAATGGCCTGAGGCCGGGGAACTGGTCGTCTGCACAGTTGAGAACGTAAAAGATTTTGTTGCGTTTGTGCATCTCGATGAATATAACGGTAGGGAAGGATTAATCCCGATATCCGAAGTTGCCCGTGGTTGGATAAAATATATCCGGGATCATATCAGGGAAGGGCAGAAGGTTGTCTGTAAAGTTCTCAATGTCGATACCAGGAAAGGCCACATTGATCTCTCGCTGAAGGATGTAAACGAACACCAGCGCCGTGAAAAGATTCGGGAATGGAAGAACGAGTCAAAGGCGCTGAAATGGATAGGTTTCGCAGCAGAAGCAGTTGGTAAGCCGCAGGAAACGGAATCAGTGGTATCTGCCATATACCGGGAGTATGGGGATCTGTACAGTGCATTTGAGGAGATCGTGCAGAATGGAATGGATGCTCTCAAAGACTGCGAGATAACAGATGATATTGCACAGGCTCTTATCACCGTCGCAAAGGACAATGTACGGATTCCGACCGTTACTATCAATGGTGACCTGTTCTTGCGAACAACAAATCCTGAGGGTGTCAATATTATCAGAAGGGCATTGAGAAGTGCCCAGCCGAAGGTTGATGATGCAGTAATAGAAATAACCTATCTCGGTGCACCAAATTATCGCTTAAAAGTCACCGCAGGGGATTATAAAACCGCTGAAGTTGCACTTGAGAAGGCTGCAAATGCTGCAATCGGTGTTTTGAAACGGGCTGATGGTGAAGGGAAATTCACCCGGCGGTCACGATCAGGCAAGGTTGCATGAAAGGGCGGATTCGTCGGTGCAACAGAGACAATATCTATACTCTTTTACAGAAATGTCCCATTTGTGATGCACCAACGGTTACTCCCCATCCGTATCGGTTCTCACCAGCAGATACCTATCATACCTACCGGAGGAGAGTTCGGTGAAAGAAAATATCTCGATCCGTTTTATTGAAGGAAGAGAAGAAGAAGAATTTTTTGCACCGCTATTAATCGAGGGTCTCCCGGGAATCGGTCATGTCGGGAAACTGGTTGCAGAGCATCTGATCCAGGAGTTGGGGGCAGAAAAGATTGCAGAGATAACGTCTCTTTATTTTCCCCCCCAGGTTATCCTGGGATCCGACGGGGTAACACGTCTCTGCAATAATGAGATCTATCATTATCAAAGTGACAACCTCACCTGTCTATTCCTCGTAGGCGATTTTCAGAGCACCTCGAATGAAGGACATTATCATCTCTCATCCCTGTACGTTGATATTGCACACCGGTTTGGCGTGCAGCGCATTTACACGCTTGGTGGTTACGGGGTCGGTCATTTTGTCGAGACACCCCGAATTCTTGGTGCCGTTAATCAAATCTCCTTAAAAGAGGAGATTGAAAAAACCGGGGTACTATTCGGTGAAGGTGAACCGGGAGGAGGGATCATCGGTGCTGCAGGCCTGATGCTTGGGTTTGCTCAATCTTATGGGATAGAGGGAGTATGCCTGATGGGAGAGACCTCAGGATACCTGGTGGATCCAAAGAGTGCAACGCTGCTGCTTGAAATTCTCTGTAAACTGACAGGAATTGAGGTAGATACCAGCAACCTGCACGAACGGGCAGCTGAGATGGAAGATGCCCTGAAAAAGATTGCTGAACAGGAGAAAGGGCAGGAAGAAGAACTCTCGTATATCGGGTAGCATGGATCTCTCTGCAGACCTGCATATTCATTCACTTTTTTCCATGGCATCTTCAGGAAAGATGCTTCCTCCTGATATCCTTGCTGCATGCGCTCTGAAAGGAATATCCGTAATCGGAACCGGAGACGCGCTTCATCCACAATGGCGCAACTACTGGGAAGATACAACCTGCAATGAAGTTATTGTTGTTCCGACAACCGAAGTAGAGGATGAGAACAGGGTTCATCATCTCATCCTCATGCCTGACATGGACTCGTGCCAGACTCTTGCCGGATTATATGCCCCGTTCTCAAAGAACCTGAATACAAACGGCCGCCCCCATATCCGGCTTTCTGGTGAGCGCATCGCAGAAGCGGTTCATGAAGCCGGGGGAATGATCGGTCCGGCACATGCCTTCACACCCTGGACCTCCCTGTATGCATCCCATGATTGCTTACATGCCTGTTACAAAGAAGAAACGGTCGATCTTCTCGAACTGGGCCTTTCTGCTGACAGCGGATATGGATCAGGTATCAGTGAACTGCACACGATTCCTTTCCTCTCTAACTCCGATGCCCACAGTCCCCATCCGGCAAAGATAGGCAGGGAGTTTAGTGTACTTACGGTTGCGAAACCATCTGTCCCAGCGGTGCTTGATGCCGTACGAGGGGGGGCGATATCATGGAATGCCGGATTTTTCCCTGAGGAAGGGAAATATAATAAAACGGCGTGTATCCGCTGTTTTCAGATCTACACCCTAGCAGAATCGCAAAAAGCCGGCTGGCGATGCAGGACCTGTGGTGGACGGTTAAAGAAGGGTGTCTCTGACAGGGCGCTTGAACTTTCTGATGGTCCTAAAATCCCGCGTCCCCCGTACGTTCATATCATCCCCTTATATGATATCATACGAAGGGTACTGCATGCCTGCTCACCGCAGACAAAGAAATGTACCCTTCTTTATCAGACGCTTATCGATACTCTCGGAGACGAGATCGCGATACTCACACAAATCCCGGCCGATGAGATAAGGGCGGTCCATACCGGGGTCGGTGATGCGATAGATGCGCTTCGTTGCGAAAGAGTTGTCCTTCATCCCGGTGGAGGCGGGAAGTATGGTTCGTTTGATCTTCCTCTCTGATATTTTGGTTTTGTGATAATCTCTTTTCTATGTTCTCCCGAAAAACGTAGCAGGAATAACCGGTCTTCTATCAACCGGGAAATCCCGATTATCCTGCACACGCATCCTGCTTTTTTTTTAAATTTCCCTCCTCCTGTCATGACCATCGTATCGGAATGCCGAAAATAACAGCCACAATTCGTGGCTTCTATCACATAGCTTAACTGTCATGATGGTGATGTATTAAGGAATGATTACAGTTCGTCGGGATATCTGTGCATACTGTGGCTGTTGCATCTCGGTCTGCCCGCAAGGTGCTTTGGAACTTATCGATGCCTATCTCTTTGTAGATGCAGAAGAATGCACGGATTGTGGAATTTGTGCGCGTGTTTGTCCGCTTGGTGCTCTGGAGGTTACACCATGAAGACAACCTATGATATGCTGGTCATTGGTGGTGGACCTGCCGGTGCGATGGCTGCGAAATCTGCTGCAGAGAAGGGATATTCTGTTCTTCTGGTAGAGAAAAGACCTGCAATCGGTGTGCCGGTCCGGTGTGCCGAAGGGGTGGGAAAAGAACTACTTCACCAGTTTTTAAAGCCCGATGACTCCTGGATCGCAAGTGAGATTGACCAGGCACAGATCGTGGCTCCTGACGGGTTTGTCATGAATCTAAAACCGGAGCAGGCTGGATCTGAGGTGGGTTATGTCCTTGACAGGAAGATCTTTGACCGGGAACTGGTCTGGCAGGCAGCAAATGCCGGTGCAGACATCATGGTAAAGACAAGGGCTGTTCGTCCTATCACCTCTGATAATCGCGTTGCCGGAGCTACCATTGAACATAACGGGTTAACAACCGAGATCAATGCAGGTATCGTGGTTGCTGCTGACGGTGTGGAGTCAAAATTTGCACGATGGTGCGGGGTTAATACAACCGTTCCTCTTCGTGAGATGGAGACCTGTGCCCAGTACCTGATGACCGATATCGATATCGATCCCCATACAACCGTTTTTTATACCGGGAATTCGGTAGCCCCGGCAGGATATGTCTGGATATTTCCAAAAGGAGAGAGAACCGCAAACGTCGGGATCGGGATAGGTGGTGACAAAAGCAGGTCAAACAGTCGTGCAAAAGATTACCTGGACCGGTTCGTATCTATGAATCTTCCCAAGGGAAAAGCGATTGAACTCATCGCAGGGGGAGTCTCTATCTGTCGTCCGCTGGAAAAGACGGTTGTTGACGGGATGATAATTGCCGGTGATGCAGCGCGGGTCTCGGATCCCCTTACCGGAGGAGGTATCTACAACGCTCTCTATACTGGTTCACTTGCCGCTGAGATCGGAACAACGGCGCTCTCAAACGGGGATGTAAGTGCAAAGGCGCTGTCGGTGTATGATACCACCTGGCGTTCCTCTCCTATGGGTATAGCTCTTGAGAGAAATTACCAGATAAAAGAGATATTTGTGAAACTGACCGATGATGACTTAAACGCTATCATACACTCGGTATCAGAGATGAATATGAGCGAATTTAACACGCTGAATCTTATCAAGAATATCGTGACGGCAAATCCGAGGCTGGCAATGAAGCTCGGTAAAGCGGGTCTGAAACAGTTATTTGATTCGATCTCGTAAATGTCCCTGATTCTTTTCTCTTCATTTTTCCCAAAATCCGTATCCTGTTTTATAAAATATCAGGATATACAGGAATGCCGATACGGTGACCTTGTTAATGAGCAAGGATTGGACGTATTATTTTTTTCCTTTCAGTTTTTCATTTAAGATCTTTAAGCACTCTTTCTCGGTATCCTTCTTGGTAAATACGGTAATCACATCGCCGGGTCTGAATTTAACCGTCCCGCTCGGGATGATGAGCTCTCCACCCCTTCTCTGGATCGCAATAAAGACATAATCCCGAACTTTCATGTCCTTTATCTCATGGTCGATCATGGGAGCATTCTCATCAACGATGAATTCAAAGATAGTCCCTCCTGGCAGGGATGCCAGTTGCTGGAGCTGGGGACTTTCCACCCAGTAGTAGAGACGCGTTGCAACCAGTTCGTCAGGATTCTGACTTATTGTAACGCCGACTTCTGAAAACATTGCCGCATGCTCTTTCTGGTTTACTATTGAGACAACGTTTCCGACATTCATCCGTTTTGCGATCCAGCAGGTCATGAGGTTCACAGAATCATCACTCGTTGTTGCAACAAGAGCATGGGCACGGTCAATTCCGGCATCTTCGAGCACCGTGGTCGTTGTTGCATTTCCAGTGATGGCAACCAGATCAAACTGTTCCAGCATCTCACTGCATCGGTCTTCGTCACGATCTATGACCACCACCATGTCTCCCCGCTCGACTGCAAGAGCTGCGAGCGTTTTTCCGATTCCACCAAGACCGACTATGATGATGTACATACTGTACGGTCTTGCTCTCTCTTCTTATAGATTGCGACATAATACCTTGGAGGATACAAAAATCTATGATCTGCGGAGTCGATGAAGCAGGAAAGGGACCCGTGCTCGGTCCCATGGTTATCGGAGCTGTAGGCTGTGATTCACCGGATGAGATCCAACGAACCGGTGTCCGCGACTCAAAAGTCCTTAACCGAAAAAAGAGGGAGATGTTATACGAGACGATTACCGGGAAATTTCCCTTCTTTGTTGTTATTCTCACTGCAGGCGATATCGACAGCCGGCGGGAAACCATGACCATGAATGATATCGTCGCATCTGCCCATGCAGAGGCGATTATTGCGATAGGAGCAGATATCGGGTACGTCGATGCCTGTGATGTCAATGAAGAGCGATATGAAAAAACCCTCACTGGTCTGGTCGGGAACCGGTGCAGGATCATCGCAAAACACCGGGCAGATAGTCTTTTTCCGGTTGTATCAGCTGCATCCGTCGTGGCCAAGGTTACCCGTGACAGGATAATCGAATCTTTATGGGAAGAATGGGGAGATTTCGGTAGTGGTTATCCGTCAGATAAAAAGACCATTGATTTTCTCTTGAATTACATCAGGTCCCATGGTACCCCTCCTCCGATTGCCCGTCTTTCATGGGCAACAACGAGAGATCTTTGTGCATCCCGCAGCCAGAAAAGCCTCTTTGATTTTAGAGATTAGGTATGGTGCCGGTGTGGGATGACCACAAAAACTCTTCCCGTCTGCAGACATGCTAGTATAAATAGTCCTTCTATCCCACATAATACCGGAAATGAACTGGATAATTGTAATTCTCGCTATTATCGCGATATATGCTCTCATTGCAGGATATCTGTACCGCAGTAAGAGGTGGGAAGAACATATCACATTTTATGGTCCTATCCTCGGTATCAAGAGTGATAAAACCGGTTTTTTTGACTGGTTCCAGAAACAATCCCGGTTCTGGAGGATTTACGGGACTATCGGTGTGCTACTCGTCATCATCGTCTCTGTCGGGATGGCCATTCTCCTTATCTTTGCACTCCATGCTACCGTACTGTTGCAACCGGAACCAACCGGTATTTATGAACCCAGAAATTTTATCGCCCTGCCCTATATCAATGAATTTATCCCGCCAACGATAGCGTTCTGGATTGCTCTTATCATAACCCTCATCGTCCATGAATTTGGTCATGGAATCCTCTGCAGGGTGGAACATATCAGAGTAAAATCGATTGGTGTCCTTGTTGCCGTCCTGCCGGTTGGAGCCTTTGTCGAACCTGATGAGAAAGAGGTTGAGGAAGCATCTTCCCATGGTAAGATGCGGATGTACGGTGCAGGGATTATGAATAATGTCGTCATCGGGCTCATCTGTTTTGTTCTCATGGCAGGCCTGCTCGGGTGTGCAGGACCGACGGCGCAACCGGCAATCCTTGGGTTATACGAGGGATATCCTGCGTATAATGCAAGTGTTCCCTCGGTATCGCTGATCTATGCCATCAATGACGTTTCTGTCTCTTCACGGGAAGATGTATCGACACTGCTCAACACCACACGTCCGGGAGAGAACATACGGCTGACGGTTCAACATGGTGGCGAGTTATCATCGCACGATCTGGAGCTCTCGTCGTGGCCGCAGGAGCTGCAGGCATCTGATTCCGGGTTTATGGGAGTGTATTACTATGATAACCAGATGCTCTCACAAGAGATCCCGAAGCTCCTGACACCGCTCGGGCTCCTGTATATGACCGCCCTCCCGGCAATCGCCTACTACTCAGAAGGGATGCATCCGCTTCAGATACTTATCAGTGAGACCCCGCTCACCGATTTTTACACGATCCCGTTCCCCGGGTTCTGGTTTGTGATAAACATCCTTTTCTGGTGCGGATGGTTCAATATCGTTGTCGGGACATTCAACGCTCTCCCCATGGTTCCGCTTGACGGGGGACTGATAGTAAAGGAAGGAATGGAGCGGTTTCTGAACCGGTTCGGGTATGCACGATATAACCAGTATGTTATCGGTTTTGTGAGCTGGCTCATCCTTGTGATGCTCCTCTCAATCATCCTGCTTCCGTACCTCTTTTCAATATTCTAATTCCCTGTTTTTCCCCATCCACTGGTTTGGAATATGAGTGGTTATACTGGTGAGAGCGAATATCGTGGATACTTGCCTGTCATCCTTTCCTCCGGTAAATGAGCCAGGTTGCATACAGGAAAAAGAGCATCGAGAAAAAAGTCAGAACCTGTGAGAGATCACTGCTGATGGGTGGAAGGAACTGGTGTAAAAGATTGAGAAAGAGTAAGAGAAGAGATCCCAGTGCGAGATACAGGCCGTACTGCTTGTTCTTCCAATACATGAGAAGACCGAGAATGACTATCAGTATCTCTATGATAATGATTCCGTCGGTGAGGAGTGAGGTAAGATTCATGTATGGTTTTTCTCATGGCAGATGGTAAAGGATTCTATCGCAGGACTAGAAACGATTCCTATCAACCATTATTGTCGTGTAAGAAACATACCTCCCAGTTCAGGAATAAAGATGCACAATTATGTGTTGCCCTGGTATCCTCCTTTACAACTGCAGAGTCTGCTGCCCGGAATCGGTAATGTTAAACGGAGCAATAAGAGAAGGACCGGTATTTTTCGGGTTGTTGACTGCCGGGGAGACTTCGTAGGCAATAAGAGAAGACGGATCTGCCAGCAGGGAAGGGAGGTGAATCAGGGGAAATGTTTCTTTACGAATTTTTGAGAGATATGAAACCTCTTTACTACGGGTAACGATAACCGGCATCCTGTCGTGAATGCTCCTGATAGGTTCTTCTGCCGGACAGGTCAGGATAACATAATGAAGATCGGTATGGATTTTATCAATCCTTTCCCGTGCAAAAACACCGGCCATGGCAAAGAGATCACCATCGTTTCGCGTGATATAATATGGTACCTTCCGGTTATGTTCGTGTTTCCACTCAAAAAACCCGGAAGCAGGGATAAGGCAGGGGATTGGTTCTTCCGGAGAAAAAAGGCCGGTGGTCTTTTGTATGGTCTCTATGCGAAGGTTATGGATAATCGGTATATTCCTGGTTTTTTTGGGGTGGTATCCCCAGGTTCCGGTGACGAGAGAGACCTCTGTTTCGTCTTTTTTTATGATTATAGGGGTGGATTGCAGAATACTGATATTATATGCAGGAAGGGTAACTTCCGGAAACGATTGCAGAAAGAACCGTTCCTGTATCTCACCGATGGTTGCAGCAATACAGAACCTGCCACACATAGTATCATCAAGGGTTTCCTGATATTTTGGTTTTTGCTTTGAGAATAAAAATTGAAGGTGAGATACACCGGTAATCAGATTGTAATTCTCCCATCCTCTATCCCTCTGACTGATTCAAAATCCTCGTAAGTGAAGGCGGGGTATAACGCAGGAGCATCAGTGAGAAAGATATCACCGTTACCGAGGAGAATGCCATCGCAAGAGCACCATATTCCGGTCTGAACAGGATGCCAAAGGCAGGATAGAGAATACCGGCAGCCAGGGGAATCAGGACGGTATTGTAGGCAAACGCCCAGAACAGATTGAGTTTTATCCGTCTCATCACGGTCTTTGCCAGTTCTATCGCTGCAACGACATGCACAAGACTATCATTGAGAAGGACGATGTCTGCACTCTCCATCGCAATATCAGTTCCGCTGGCAAGAGCTATCCCGATATCTGCCCTGGCCAGAGCAGGAGAGTCATTGATACCGTCCCCGATAAAAACGATTACATCGCCGGATTCCTGTAACCTGCTTACTTCGCTTTCTTTCTGATCCGGTTTTACTCCTGCAATGAACCGGTTTATCCCCGTCATCCCTGCAATTGTTCCGGCTACCGTTTCCGTATCACCCGTTACCATTCCGGTATCGTAACCCATCCCTGCAAGATATGATATGACCTCTTTTGAACCAGGTTTAATGGTGTCCTGTATCGCCAGAAACCCGACAAGGGATGAGTTTTGTGTAACCAGAACCGTTGTGCTTCCCTTTGATTCATAGGAAGCGATAAGGTCTGCCAGATCAGGTTTTATATTAATTCCTGTATCCTGTATCATTGCACGATTGCCGGCAGATGCAGGAGACCCGAAAACCTCTCCTGTTACACCCTTTCCCGGAATCGCGGTAAAATTGGTGACCGGAGCTGGTAACAGATGGCATTTTTCTGCTTTTCTTCGGATCGCTGCTCCAAGTGGATGTTCTGAATAGTGTTCCAGTGATGCAGCCAGGATGAGGAGATCATCTTTTCTACCGGTGACCGGGTGGATACCGATTACCTCTGGTTTTCCTTGTGTGAGCGTTCCGGTCTTATCAAAAAGAATGGTGGTAATGCGGTTTGATATCTCAAGAACTTCTCCGTTTCGGATGAGAATTCCAAGCGTCGCTCCCCGTCCGATACCAACGGTTATAGCCGTAGGGGTGGCAAGGCCGAGAGCGCAGGGGCATGCAACCACGAGGATTGCGATAAAGACTGAGAGTGAGAACCCGGCACTCTCACCTAACAGCAGATACCAGGTAAGAAACGCGAGTATCGCGATAGTAAGCACTACCGGAATAAACCATCTGACCGCGGTATCTGCGATACGCTCGACAGAAGGCCTGGAGCTCTCTGCATCCCTGACAAGGTGAATAATGCGGGAGAGGAGCATCTCATCTCCGACGTACCTGACAGTGCAGGTCAAAACACCGGATTCATTGATGGTGCCCCCGATTACCTCATCATTCTTTTGTTTTTTTGCCGGATTTGACTCTCCGGTAACCATTGATTCATCTACATAGCTGGTTCCAGACTGGATCACCGAATCCACCGGGATATGTTCACCCGGCCTGATGACGATCTGATCCCCGGGTTGCAACGAGCTCGCCGACACTCTCTCTTCTTTTCCATCCCTGACAACAGAAGCTTCTGCTGGTGCCAGATCCATCAGATCTCTGATTGCACTGGTTGTACGGTGCTTTGCCCGGCTCTCGAGATATCTCCCGAGGGTGAGAAACGAGGTCAGCATGATGGCGGTATCGTACATGATAAAATCAAAACCTGATACGATCATGAATGTCGAGAGCAGGCTTGCGATATATGCAACAGAGATGCCAATGGCATACATGACATCCATGTTCAGAGTAGCAGACAAAAGGGCATGGATTGCAGATCGAAAGATGGGAAAGGCGAGATAGAAAAGAGAAGGAGTTGCAATAATGCAACTGACAAACCCCATGGTATGATGATTGAGACCGCTTGACCACATAAAAACCATGAGAAAGCCCGATACTGCTAAACCAAGAACCGTTCTTATGAGTAAGCGTGTACGTTCTTTTTTCGCATCCATACCTTCTGAATAGACGGTCTGCTGAGAAGATTCCTTGAACTGGAATCCTGTGCTGTTGATAGCGGTTTTTATCTGCTTCATGCTGACTGCATGAGGTATAACCGTTATCGTTACCTCCCCAAGAACCACATTGACCTCAGCAGAGATGATACCGGGAAGACTCAAAAGGGCTTTTTCTACGGTTTTTGCACATGCTGCACAGTGCATGCCGGAAATACCGATACCAACCGTTTCGGTTGCAAAAAAATACCCTGCTCCGGTGATGGCACCTCCGAGTTCTGCGGTTGTGATACGATCAGAATCAAAAGAAACCGAGGCGATGCCAGTAGCGAGTGAAACATGAGCGTGTGATACCCCAAAAAGATCTGCCAGTTTTCTCTCGATAATCCCTGCACATGCTGCACAGTGCATGCCGGTAACCGGTATCTCAATCGTTGCGAGGTTCATGCATGAGCCTGTTGGATAACGGGAGATATAATGGTTGTTCGAAATAATGGTACACTACAATCTCATGCTCTGCTGGATAAAACCAAACGGTTTATGTGGGTCTCATCCCAACGCTATGCATGGAGAAAAATGAGATAGTAATTGATAATAAAGTGGCAACCGGGTATGTCATTCCGATAGGTCCGGTGAATCTTGTCTTTGCAACCGGAGAGAAAGGACTCCTCGGTTGTGGTGCTATTGATGTTGCGGCACTGGCAAACTTTTCGTATCCTGCTGCACGAGTAAGGCCCGGAACCGGATCTTCAATCGGATCCCTCGATGATCTGCTCTCCGGTGTAGTAAAAGAAGCAAACGGTCCTGCAGAGAAACTGGGTGTATCAGTTGGGATGACCGGAAGAGAAGCCCTCTCTCTCCTGGTATAAGGCATGGGTCAGGTATCAGGTCATACCTCTGGAAGTGTATCATGACAGATCCGGTATCGTTAGTAGTGAGCAGATGATGGAAGAGAAGATAAAGAGCTGTTTCGTGTGAGAATCGCTGCAGCACAGATGCAACCCTGCTGGGAGGATCCGAAAGCGGGTCTCGAAAAGGCAGAAGAATGCATCAGAATTGCATCTCGAGAGGGTGCATCATTCATTATCTTTCCTGAGCAGTTTGCAACCGGATGGGATCCCGGATCACACCGGCACATCCAGGCCCTTGACGGGGAAATAATTACTGCATTGCAGGGCTTTGCCAGGAAATATGCGATTGCAATACTTGGATCGGTTCGTGAGATTCATGATCCGCTCCCCAGAAATACCACTGTCGCAATTGATCATAAGGGAGCGATTCTTGCATCATATGCCAAGATCCACCTCTTCTCCCCTGCCGGGGAAGAGAAATGGTACAATCCAGGAGATGCCCTTGGCATCTTTTCAGTGAATGATTTTCGGATTGGCATTGCTGTCTGTTACGATCTGCGGTTTGCAGATCTCTTCTCATTATATCGCGATGCAGGGGTTACCCTTCTCGTCGTACCTTCGTCATGGCCTGCAGAACGACAGGATCATTTCCTGCTTTTATCAAAAACCAGGGCTGTAGAGTTTCAGACGTACCTTGCTGCAGTAAATATCACCGGCACAACCCCGCTGGGCCGGTATTGCGGGGGTTCACAGGTGATAAACCCTCTTGGAGAGTGTATTGCATCTGCAGATGACAGGGAAATGATTCTTGTAACAGATATCTTTCCTGAAGCGGTTGCAGATCTACGGAAAAAGTTTCCCATAGCCGCTGATAGAAGAACTGGTCTCTACGGACGTCTCGGAATGGCAGAACGAAACGATCCGGTCTGAAATTTCCTTACGCTATCCGGGGATGTACGAGAAGACACCGTGAGTTTGATAAACCCTGGTTTTCGCTTGATATCTGTCCTTGGCATTGATAATCCCGGGATTGTATGTCGATTTATCGTTGTATTCCATACCATTGATTGAGGCATTCCTGTGGTCTGCTCTCTCTTTTTAGGTCTGCAATCACGAACCTGCTCTCACTATAAGTATTTGCAGGATCAACAAGCTGCAGCATGTTTGATCTCAGATGCATCAGTTGTGGTGCAGTATACCCGTCAGATGAGGTTATCTATACCTGCAGGAGATGCGGACACCTGCTTGAGGTCCGGTATGATCCCGATACCATTCATATCTCCCGGGATGCGTGGAATAAAAGGCCGCTTTCGGTGTGGCGTTACCGCGAACTCCTGCCTGTATCAGGAGATCCGGTCACGCTGCAGGAAGGGGGGACTCCGCTCTATCATTTAAAACGAATCGGAGCAGAACTCGGGATAAAGAATCTCTATGCAAAGCATGAAGGAATGAATCCTTCTGGTTCATTTAAGGATCGCGGGATGACGGTTGGGGTATCGATGGCACTGCAACTCGGAATGAAATCAGTTGCCTGTGCAAGTACCGGTAATACCTCAGCGAGCCTTGCAACCTATGGAGCTCGGGGAGGTATCCCCTCAATAGTGCTCCTGCCGGCAGGGAAGGTAGCCCTCGGGAAGATTGCCCAGGCATTGATGCATGGTGCGCGTGTTATATCAATCAGGGGTAACTTTGATCAGGCTCTTGAGATAGTCAGGGATTTGTGCGAGAAGAAGGGGATTTACCTCTTAAACTCAGTCAATCCCTACCGGCTTGAAGGTCAGAAGACTATCGGATTTGAGGTCGTGGATCAGCTCGGTGGAGTTGTTCCTGACCGGATGGTTCTCCCGGTCGGAAATGCCGGGAACATATCGGCAGTACACAAGGGACTTCTTGAGCTGCAGGAATTCGGGCTCGCAGACGGGATGCCGATGATGACCGGGATACAGGCAGCTGGTTCCGCTCCGGTTGTACGGGCAATACAGGAAGATCTCCCTCTTGTAATACCTGAAAAGAATCCTGAGACGATTGCGACTGCTATCCGGATCGGTGCTCCGGTGAATGCAGAGAAGGTACTGCGTGCCATCAGGGAGACCGGCGGGCTTGCACGATCCGTTACCGACAGTGAGATTCTCGCGATGCAGCGTGATCTTGCAAGAATGGAAGGAATAGGAGTTGAACCTGCATCAGCAGCATCGGTGGCCGGTGTACGGAAACTGGTGGATGAAGGTGCCATTGATACCGATGAGACAATCGTCTGTGTTGTCACCGGACACCTCTTAAAGGACCCGGAGACGGTTATCTCACAATGTGATCCCCCGGAAGAATGCGACGCAACCATAGAATCTTTACTACAGGCCTTACATCTGTAATTATTATTGCATGCCTGGCAGGTCCGGTTCTTGCTCTTACCGCAGGGTATCAGGTGTCAGAAGATGGAACCCGGTATCATGCCCTCGTAGAGATCAACGACAAAGACAGCTATTCCTTTTTTGATACCGGAATGCTCGGGGAACGGGTTCCCATAGAGGTCTCAAATGTCTCCCTTCTGTACAACGGCGAGGAGGCACCCTTTGAGAAAACACATGATGGAATACGCTTTGCACGAGGGAATTATTTCCTCTCATTTGACAGGGCAGTCCTGGCAAACCAGGTCCAGGGTCACTACGACGAGCCCTATGCCAGTATGGTAACCCTCCCTTCGCAGTTTAAAATAGACAACCCCCTTCTTACCGTTATAAGCCCCTCATCGTACTCAATTACGTATCATACCAATAACACAACCACCATCTCATGGGATGACAGCAGATTTTTCGAGGTACAGTACTACTCAGAAGAACAACTCCAGGCACTCTATGCTTTTGCCCAGTTCTGGCTGATTATTGCGATAGTACTGCTGCTGCCCTATTACCTGTATGGCCGCGTGGGATCTCCTGACCCGCCGGAAAAAGAGTAACTGGTTTATGCTGCGATTGCTGCAAATAAACCGATAATTGTCATCATCAGCATTGACGCGATAAACACCATTCCGATGATAAGGATAGTTGGTACGAGGATAATCAGGATGGCTGATACAAGGCTTACTTTCTGCATCTCACGCATCCCGATAATAAACAGAACAATCGACCAGATTGCCCCGATAATACCGATCATGGGGATCCATCCGATAAGGAGTGCCGGTGTGTTGGCATACATCACGGTCTTGAAGGTCTGGACAAGACCTTCTTCTCCTCCAAGCAGGGTAACAAAGACGTGGTAATACAGGCCTGATATAAAGATGCTGAAGAGTCCGATAAAGAAGAGAACATAAATAGCGAGTATGCTCAGTTGTGCAAGTATCGCGTTGACAATTCCTCCGAGATCAGCCATTCCGGGAATTGCTGTCAGAATCGGGATTACCGGATTTAACTCCAGGTACATGACAACGCCAAAGAGGATCGAGAAGAAGAGAAGCAGGATGACATAATACTGGTATGCTTCTGCAAGTGATGTTTCGCGTGCTTTTCGAAATGACTCAACAGGATTGAACAGAAATCCTTTGATTAACTCTACCATCTGAACTGGCATACCTGAGAATGTATCTTTGATAACTTATGTATTACGATCGTATGACCGGGAAATTTTCTTTTGTTTTTTCGGGGAAAAAGCAATGCAGGAACGGGAAACGTTAATACCCTCTCATTCACACCCTGTACGGATGTGATACCCGTGATAGAAGAAACATCCTGCCGTGTTATCCTGATTCTCATTCTCTTTTCTGGTTGTGTTGCTTCTGTCGGTGCAGGGGATACCGAAAAAACTGTCGATCCCTGTTTTATGCCAGAAGTGTTTTCGGAATGCTGTAGTGACAACTGCAGGGAGTCTGTGGGGACCACTATATGTAACCTGGACTCTGAATCCCTGAGTATCCCTGTTATGCTGAATAAAGATGCCGGAATCGTTCTCATCGATATCCGCACCAATGAAGAGTATATGAAATATCATATTCCCGGTGCAGTAAACTACGATTACACAGATCCCTTCTTTATTGAGAACCTGGCACAACTAAACAGGACGGAGCCTGTTATCATATACTGCAGAACCGGTGTGAAATCAGGGAATACGGTTCCAATTATGCAGGAACTCGGTTTTTTGTGTGTTTTTAACATGGAAAACGGGATTGAGGAATGGATCAGGGACGGATTCCCGGTTATTGTATGATCTTCTGATTACTGTCTTCTCTCTTTATTATAGGATATTTCCACGGTTTTTTTAGGTTTGCAAAAAAGAAAAAGAATATCAGGTCTCATACGCAGCCAGAGTTCCCGGGCTGCTCATGTATAACCAGTACCCCCTGCCCGGGGTAAGGGTTTGTGACGTTCCGGGATGAATAATCGTATCCTCGTACCGCTGATGGGCAGAATCAAACCCGATACAGTAGACCCATTCATTATCAACAGAGAGAAGCGCTATCCCTGCAGAGACCGGAGTTTTACCCGCATATCCGATTGAAGTCCAGCCGGTGACAAGGGATCGCTGAGGTGGTACTGAGACTGGATCTTTGTCAAAGACAAGCCCGATTGAATCGGATCTCGTTGAGTATATCCAGTATCCGTAAAGTGGTTGTACCGGGGTCTCTTTTCTGATAATTTCCCAGCCTGCTCCCGGTGAGTACGCAAAGATGGAATGGCCCCCGGCATCGATAAAAGAAAATATCGAGCCGGTATTATATCCCTCTGCAAGACGAACCGGAGTCGCGATGAGGTTCCAACCCGGAGAAAGGTACAGGATGAGATCCGGCTCCGGTCCGGTGCCTACCGTGATATATCCTTTTTCAGTCCTGGTATCTGTTCCCTCTGCTCCTCGAACCGTTAGTGAGACATCGAACCTGCCGTCAGTTTGGTAGGTATGCACCGGATCTTTCTCTACAGATGTCTGCCCGTCACCAAAGATCCAGTACCGGCTGGTTATCGCTCCGACAGATCGGTCGGTAAACCTGACCGTCAGTGGAGAGACTCCGGTTCTTGGTTCAGCGTGAAATGCTGCAGTGACGGGTTTTGTTACCCCACAGAGGGGAAGTTCATCAACAGCATTCTGTTCAAAGGAGTACGCTTCATCACAGAACCCGTCCCCGGTCGTATCGGTATGGGTCTGCGAAAAACCATTTCCGGCAGGGGTTGCCCAGTAATTACCGCCGATATAGGGTCCGTCAATGATATTTGGGCCTGCCTGTTTCCCGGTATTCCATCTGATCCGCTCGCAGGTCTCTTTCTGCCAGGCGTTGTTATCATTCTCAAAGTAATTATCGTATATCAGGAGATCTGAACAGGTATCCAGGGCCATGGCATAATTTGCATTGTCAGTCAGCCGGTTACGGGCAATTTTCTGATCACTGCAGTACCGGAGTCCCACTGCAGCATTGATCGTGGTATCTGAGACGCTGTTATCGGTTATCTCTCCCGATCTGCACTGGTCAAGAAGGATGGCAGTTGTATCTGATCCTGATATGACATTTGAGGTTATTGAGAGGCGGGTTGCTTCATCTGCCCTGATACCACAGTAATTCTCATAAATCTCGTTGTTTTTAATGGTCACATCAGCAGCTCCAATCACGGCAACACCTGCCTGGAAATTATCCTCCTCATATGCTCCTGTCAGTGCCATATTCTCGATGGTAACTGTGTCTGATGCGATTGTTACCGGGTTGCCGCTCTTCTTTGCATCAATGACAGGAAGCCTGTCAGCGTCCGGTATCCCGGAAAGTGTGAGCGGGGTATTGATAGTAACCGTCTCTTCGTATCTTCCGTATCGTACATACACGGTGGAGCTCTTTCCTGCGGCATCGACAGCCGCCTGAATGGTGGCATAATTGTCAGGAACGGTAAGGGATGTCGTTGGTTCAACGATGATATAATCTGATACCGTTGCCGTGTCCTGTCCGTATGCATTCGTAACAGTCAGGGTAACAGAATACCTGCCATTACTGTCATACTGGTGATGTGGGTTCTTCTCAGTGGATATTTTTGAGTCCCCAAACTGCCATCTCCAGCTCACCGGGTTTCCCTGTGAGGTGTCATAAAACTGCACATTAAGCGGTGCCGCTCCTTTTCGAGGCTGGTCAGCCATAAATGAAGCGGTTGGTTTCTGTTTTTGAATGGCATAGGCCTTGATACAGATGTTGCCATTGGGGACCGATGCGGTAAAATCAGTCCAGGTGGTTCCATCAGGACTGACAAAGCTCTGTCCGGGAAGTGAACGGGCTTTACTTGAATAGTTCTCCTTTGGGTACTCTACCGCAATCGGGTATCCGTATCCTTTTGTGTAATACTTGATAACGATGGAGAATCTCTGACCTTTTGAGACCACAACCGGGGTAGAGAGGGGAATGGTATGGTACCCGGGAACAAGAATCGTCTCAGAAACACTCGATACAGGTCCTTTCCCTGATAATGGCCCGTTATCTGGTGAGAGATATACCTGAATCGTGTAATCTGCCCTGACAAGGGGATTATAAAAGCCAACGGCAGATATTGTCTCATCTGCGACAGCAGTAAAGACATTAGCACCATACGCGGTATCAGTCTCATACCCGTAACTCCCGACCCATCCGAAGGGATCGTAACTATAAATAGCATCATAATCGTCTTTATCCGACGCAGTAAATCCGGTTACCCGGGATCCGATACGGGCGTCATAGTATGAGACGTAAAAAAATCCTTCTTCTCCAAAGCCGGTTCCCCAACTGTTGGCACAGATAAAGGCACCATCCCCGGGTGCAGCAGTTACAAATCTGTTTTTACTATAGGTATCATCCCATCCGACAATTCCGATAGCATGATTGGAACTTGAGCTCTCTGGGCAGTAATACGCTGCATTCTGCTCGCTGTAGTATTTCTCATCAAAATACAGGGTGGTATAGAGAGCTCCGTATTCCTGGAGAGCCCACTTGATATCATCATTCCCGAGTGATTCAGTCCGTCCCGGGATCATCGGGACATCAAGAACATGCATGCTGACCGGGAGATCCGGTGGAGATTCGTGGGAGTACGGGTTATAGGGATCAAGATCCCCATCGACCGGTCCGCTCCACCGGGTGAAATAAGCGGCCGCCATCAGATCGTTTCCCCCCTTTTTATAGTCAAATCCATCAGCGTTGTATACCGAAACCCCGTTTTTTAAATTGTTCTCAGAGAATTTTTTGGCAATTGACGGAAGAAGTGAAGATTCAAGAGAGTATATGCAGGAAAAATCCCAGCAGCTTCCAGTCTGGCCCTGGTTGGGTACAGCAGGAGTTTTTCCCGTCGTCCGCAGGTCGTATACTGCAGGAAAACCTGCGGCAACTTCTTCCGGAAGTGCCTCGGTTATCTTGCCCATATCAAGCATTGCCTGATGGAGTGGTGCCTTTAAGAGGGGTCCACTGTCGTAATCAGGAGTAGTCTGGGCAGAAGCTACCATGGACTCGATACGCATCGATTTTTCTTCTTGAAATTCCGGGTTTTCAGGTGCCAGTGATCCGGTCAGATCGGCAGTGCCCCATGCTGATAATACGAGACAGATACACAGTATCAGCAAAGAATACAGATGGTAACGAATAAATCTCCTCATATTTTCTCACCAGGTTTCCTGGCATGTATAAGAAATCAAAACCTTCTTTTTATTGCCATTATTCTGATATAATCTATTATTCATCTTTTAATAGATAAGGTTTACAGATTATCGGATTTTTTCCGGGTTTCCTGCGATGGGATATGAAAAATTGCAAATCCCTGAGTTTCTGCTACCGGACGGCAGGAGAATTCTTGTGTATCAGACATCGTCTTTCACAAAGAAAAGATCTCTCTCCTTTTCTCACCCCTAAATCATTGTTGCAGCGGTTCTGCCTCCGACAGCAAGATGAAATATGACGGTGAGGAACCGGTCAAGAAGAGCAATTGCCATCCCTGTTGCAACCGGAACTCCAAAAAGGTTAAGGACAGCAGCATATCCCCCTTCAACCAATCCCAGGCCTGCTATGGATACCGGAACAAGGGAGAGAGCACTGATTAATGGCTGCACAACTATCAGTTCACCAAGCGGGACCGAATAACCGGTAGCAAAGCAGATCACCATAATCCGTGCAGCCTGCAGGACCCACGAGATTATCGTGAGAAGTATCCCTGTCCCCAGGAGGGTAGGAAGACCATGAGTACGGAAAATTATCTCATCAAGGGAACTGATGAGATCGCTCAGTCGTGCAGATCCGATAAAGCCTGCAATGCGCACGACATGCTTCCGGTCTATAGACAGGAGTATTACTGGGGTTGCCAGGAGCAGGATGAGGATGAGAAGAACCGGGAGCAGGGGGATATCACTGGCTCTAAAGATACAGAGCAGACCCATTGAACCAAGAAGGAATATGACCAGGATATCGATATACCTGTCAGCAAGAACCGATATCATGCCTGCCTGGACCGGTACCTGATTGCGTATCGCCAGTGGACGGGACAACTCTCCTATTCGTGCAGGGGTGATATCAGATATGAGCACTCCTGCTGCAAATGCCTGGTAGGCTGTTTTCCATGATATGGCATATCCCATCCGTCTGAGGATAAACCGCCAGCGGAACGAGAGGATAAGAAACGTAACCGCATACAGGAATAAAGCAAAAACAAGGAATAACGGGTTTATTGCAAGGATTACCGCTGCAACAGAAACAGGATCGACTGAGTACAGGAGAAAAATGAGAATAATAATTCCAAAAATAAAACGGGCAAGAAACCGCATCTCTTTTTTATGGGTAGATAATGAACCTGCTATAATCCACATTTAAATCACGAGATATCAGAGAACACCGGCAAGGATAGCGAGAACTCCGATGATAATACAGAAGTGTGAGAATTGAACGGATCGTGCAACTTTAAGAAGGATCTCCATGGCAAAGTACCCAACGATAGCCGCAGTAATGACCATTAAAAGTCCTGTTTCATAACGAATAGGTGTTGTTCCCCAGTCGAGGATGATGATGCCGAGAACCGGGGGTACACTCACAAGGAACGAGACCGTAAGGGCAACATCTGATGAAAACCCCCGCATTAGGAGGGTAGAGATAGTTACCGCCGACCGGGAGATCCCGGGTAGCACAGAAAATCCCTGGATAAAACCAAGCAGAGCCATGTCTCTGGTTTTCATGGCAGATAGATCTTTAAAACCACTTCGTTTTGCCTTAAGCATGATACCGGTTATGACAAGAAGTACCCCGATGATGACGGTAACCGCGATACCGCTCTCAAAGGTCTGCCGAAGAAGCAAGTACAGGGGGACTGCCACTATCCCGGTGCATATCGAGGTAACAATAAGAATACGCAGCAGACTAATATCCCGAAGGGTAAGTATCTCAAACCAGGTATGTCTGAATACAATAAGCACCGCAATCATGGTTCCAAGGTGAAGAAAGATGGCATAACTGAGTGCATCGGATGCAGTGATCCCAAGCAGACTGGTCGCAAGGATTATGGTCTGCCCTTCACTGGATATGGGAAGCCACTCGGTGATCCCCTGTATAATACCCAGGATGATGGCGTGTGTTGTATTCACGTCTCAGTCATGCACCGTGACAAGGGATGAGTTTTTTGGTTTTATCTTTAAAAATTGGGAAATGATCAAGATTTTTCCATTCCCTGCCATTTTTATCGGTAATGCTCGTGTTTTTCCCACCTGAGCAGATGCATTACATTCCCGAGGGTCTTTCCCTCTGTTATCTCTTTTCTGATACGACTCTCTGTTTTTTTTACTTCTATTGCACGCCTGGCGATCTCATAGGCATCTTTTTTTGGAATGACAACAACTCCGCTATCGTCTGCAACGATCCAGTCGCCGGTTCTTACCGTTCTGCCTCCACACGAGATCTCGGTGCCGATCTCACCCATCCCTTTCGGCTCTCCTGCATTTGGAACCGTCGCCCTGACAAAAACAGGGTAATTCAGAGATCGTATCTCGGTGACATCCCGTACTGCACCGTCGATAACGACTCCTGCGATCTTTTTGTTGATGCAGCTGAGAACGGCAAGTTCGCCAAAGGGGGCAACGTGAATACCATGATCGTTGTTAATGACGAGTACATTCCCCTCTTCTGCTATGTCTATGGCTTCTACCGGTTTTGCCCAGTCCCCGGCGAAGGTCTGAACCGTGATTGCAGGACCTACAGCCCGGGTTTTTTGATTAAGCGCCCAGATGCCGCTCATGGCTCCTTTCCTGTGCATCGCATCAGAAACATGCGACGATGTCACCTGCAGGAGCAGGGATAAAATATCCTCTTTTGGTGACGCGTTGATATCAGGAATTATCGAAGGATCATCAATAGCAGCCTTAATCTGTCGTGTCAGACCCACAACATCAGCGGACCTGACGATAGATCCGCCAACGATTATCACGGACGCTCCGGCCCGTACCGCTTCTGCAGCTAACGATGCATCCAGTCCTCCTGCAACCGCGACCGGGATGGTAACTCTTCCACAGAGAGTTCGCACCAGGGACAGGGGATCGATACCGGTCATCTGCTGGTCGATACCGGTATGGGCATTGATGATATGAACTCCCATCTCCTGCAGTTGGACAGCACGGGAAAGAGGATCCCGGGTGTTAATGAGGTCTGCCATGATACGAACCCCGTACTTCTCTGCAGCCCGTACAGATTCGTGAATTACTGCATCATCAGCATCACCGAGAACGCAGACGATTGTTGCGCCTGCTTTTGCTGCCATCTCTACTTCGATTGCCCCGGTATCTGCAATTTTCATGTCTGCCACGATAGGATAGGAAGGGAATTGCTTTGCCAGTGCAGTTACTGCACGGATACCCTCACTCTTGATAAGCGGTGTTCCTGCCTCGATCCAGTCTGCTCCACCGGCTACCGCTGATTCTGCTATTAGGAGAGCCCGATCCAGATCAACGAGATCAAGGGCGACCTGGAGTACTGGTTTCATGCTTTTGTACTAGGTGGACGGTATCAATCAATCTTTTGTCTGGTACTGTCTTTTTGCTCGTATACGTCTCATAAAAGAAGAGATCCAAAGGAAAGTTTATGAGATAATATAACTCCATACCTTAACAAGGGATTTATAGATATTCCGGTGATTGCAGAGGTTGCAGTAATGAATAATACAGACAGTAGTCTTTTGATTGGTATTACCCTCCTTCTTCTCATCTTCCTGGTACCGGTGGTATCAGGTCAGGTAGGCTCTTATACTGAACATTTTACGGCATCGGACCTGATGAATAAGACCCATTATATTCCTGATTCAGGCACAGAAGAACTATTCCAGGAGGCAGCAACACAACGTTATGAGCTCGTGAAAAACTCCACAGAAAAGGCATTATCAGCGCTTGGAGACAAGAGTGAGGATGGTAAGGGCGAAAAAAAGTTTGACGCACCATATGTTCCCGGTGAGGTCATTATCATGTACAAACCTGTCGCCTCGGTAAGTTCACGACAGATGGCATCGTATGCAGTCAGTGCAATCCCTGATGCTGAAGTTGCACAGGATTTTTCTATTACCGGCCTCCCCGGCATCGTCTCGGTAGAACTGGCGGAAGGGACGGATGTGGCTGAAGCCATTGATACCTACTCCGAATCTCCGTATGTTGCCTATGCAGAGCCGAATTATATCATCTCCCTGTACCTTCCGACCGATCCAACCGAAGCACACGAAGAGGAGGGATCAGATAACACCTCCCTTTCCGTTGCTGATATTCTTGCCTCGATGAACGATCCTCTCTTCCCCAACCTCTGGGGACTGCATAATGATGGCAGTTCTGGTGGAACCCCTGATGCAGACATCGATGCCCCGGAAGCATGGGCAATGTCGACCGGGTCGTCGTCAGTGGTGGTGGCAGTCATCGACACAGGGATTGATTATACCCATCCTGATCTGGCAGCAAATATCTGGAAAAATCCTGGTGAGATCCCGAATAACGGGATTGATGATGATAATAACGGGTATATTGACGATATAAACGGCTGGGATTTTGTAAATAATGATAACGATCCCATGGATGACCAGGGTCACGGGACCCATTGTGCAGGTACCATAGCTGCTGTCGGTAATAACGGAATAGGGGTTGCAGGAGTAACCTGGAAGACGAAACTGATGCCTCTGAAATTTCTTGATGCAAATGGCCAGGGTGATACATTGGGGGCCCTGAATGCCATCAATTATGCACGAATGATGGGTGCAGATATCCTCTCCTGTTCATGGGGGAGTACTGCAGAGAGCCAGGCGATGTACGATACATTCTCTGAAGTTCCAGGACTCATCGTCTGTGCCGCAGGGAACCAGGGATCAAATAACGATCAGACCGGGCATTACCCGTCAAACTTTGAGCTCTCCCGGATACTATCAGTAGCAGCTACCACAAAGACTGACAGCCTTGCAGGATTCTCAAACTATGGAAAGACCATGGTTGATGTCGCCGCTCCCGGTGACTCGATTGCCAGTTGCGGACCGGGTTCCCGGTATGTCTACATGTCAGGTACATCCATGGCAACTCCGCATGTATCAGGACTTGCAGCACTCCTTAAATCAGTAAAACCAGGTCTGTCTGCGGTACAGGTGAAAAACCTGATCATTCAGGGTGTGGATCCTCTCTCGTCTCTCTCTGCAAAGACGGTGTCCGGAGGAAGGATTAACGCATATAAAACCATTCAGGCAGCTTCCGGAGGGAGCACCCCGGTGACAACCTCGTACACCATTACCGCAACAGCCGGGACTGGCGGTTCTGTTGCACCGGCAGGAGCGACACCGGTTACCGCAGGAAAGGATATGACCGTAACCATCACCCCCCAGAGTGGATATGCCATATCAGGCCTTTTTATTGACGGATCTTCCGCAGGGGTTGCTTCAACCTACACCTTTAAGGCAGTATCTACCGATCATACGTTATCTGCTACCTTTTCTCCTATCCCAACATCGGTAACCATAACCGCAAGTGCATCAGGAGGAGGAACGATTACTCCTTCAGGTCCGGTTTCAGTCTCAAACGGGGGAACACAGTCATTCCAGATAGCGCCTCTGGCCGGGTACCAGATACGGGATGTTCTGGTTGATAGTGTCTCTGCAGGACCGGTGAGTTCGTATACGTTTCGGGCAGTAACCGCCCCTCATACCATCAGTGGATTGTTTGAGATAATACCCGCAGGGACTGGTGTTGTCCCTCTCCCTGGTCAGCAACTTAAACCAACCAGTCCTGATAATGATAATCTGTACCGGGATCTGAACGGGAATGGTAGAAAAGATTTCCAGGATGTTGTTCTTTACTTCACGTATCTTGAGTGGATAGCTGAAAATGAACCGGTATCAGCGTTTGATTATTCCGGAAACAAAAGAATTGATTTCACCGATGTCATCTCGCTCTTCCAGGCAATTCGCTGATACGATATCGGCACAATTTTTTGGTAATGATTACCACAAGACCTTTAAATATGGCAGGTTGAGAACTGAGTAATGAATATACAGTCTCTTCGTTTCTCACCTTATCTCATCATCCTCTTCTGTTGTATCATCGCTTCATCAGTCACATTTCCTGTTTCTGCGGGAGAGGTTGCTGACATAAAAGACGATAGTGATTTTTTAGACTCACGTTCTCTTTCAGGAGAACTTCCCTGGAGTGAGATCCCGCTCTCTGATGCACGAACCGGTGAGGAGTTTACCTTGGATTCACTGGTAAGCAAGGGTCAGCCTGTTATCATGCACACCTTTGCCATCTGGTGTAGTGCCTGCTCGATGCAGTTACAGGAGACTTCCCTCCTTGATAGAGAGAATGAAGGTCTGTACCCGGTCGTATGTGTGGATATTGATCCCAATGAGAACCCTGAGGATATTCTTGCCCATGTGAAGAAGAATGATTTTTCCGGGTATTATGTCGCAGCTCCCAGGGAATTCTCAGTTGGTCTTGCACAGGATGCAGGGATTGATGTCCTTATTCAGATTCCTCATACCTTTATTCTCTATAAAACCGATGCATACAAGTTACCCGCAGGAGTATACCCTGCTGCAACCCTTTCAGATATCATCAACTCGATCGTAAAAGATGTAATCTGATACCCTTTACGTAAATCCCTTTCATCTCTTATGAGCAATCCTTCTGCAATTTTGCCCATATGACCCTCATGGAAGAATGAATTAGTGTTTGCGTAATAGAGACTAATGTAACGGGTATACTCGTTTTTGAAAATGAGAGAGCAGTCAGTAACCCTGCTCTCTTTAAAAGACCCGGAAACCAGGTGATTTCAGATTCATTCGGTCATCCTGCCTGGGGAAAAAATTACCGGATCATCGTTGTTTACTGTGATAGCCCCGCCGGTTGTGCTGTTACAGGTAGATGGATTCAGGTGCTTTTAGCCCCGCCGGTGTCGGCTGTACGGTCGGGGTTACCTGATCCTGCAGGGCAGGCAGAGTAGTGATATCAGGAGTTACTGTTACCTCTGCTATCTCTGTTACTTCCGGAATCGCTGATACATCCCCGGCGTTTTTCATCAGTGTCTCTATCTTCACGAGGGTGGCAGCGATCTCGGTATTGTCCGGTTCCAGTCTCGTTGCTTCCTTTATCTTCTCGATACCTTCCCCGAACCTGCCGGTATTTGCCAGGGCAACACCAAGGTTCACCTTGGTCATCGGGTTTTGTGGCATCAGTTCTTCTGCTTTCATAAAGCAGGTAAGTGCTTCAGAAAACCGCTGTGCCTGTGAAAGAGTGAGTCCTGCATTATACCACATGGAACCATCTTCGGGTACTACCTCTGTTGCAGCCAGGTACACGTCTGCTGCCTCCCCAGAAGAACCAAGACTCCCGAGGAGGTATCCCAGGTCATCGTATGCAGCAAGGAATGAGGGATCCTGTCTGATTATCTCCTGCAACGTGGATATCGCTGTATCGGTCTCGCCCATGGCATTTTCCAGTTGCGATCTCTGGTACAACAACGAGATACCAGAGCCGGGAGAGAGTCCTATCATGGTATCAATTGTTTGTAATGCATTCGTGAGATCTCCTGTCTGTACCTGTGCCTGAAGAAGGAAAGAGAGAAGCGAGAGATTGGTACTGTTTATCTCGAGTGCCGCTTGTAAGGCCGGGATCGCTTCTTCCGGGGTGCCCCGGGTACTGATTAGCAGTGCCTTGCTCGTGATTGCCGCTTCGTTGCCAGGATCAAGAGAAAGGATGGTATCAAGCGTTGCAAGCGTCTCATCCCATTGTTCGGTAAGTGTCAGGAGGGTTGCTTTCTGAAACAGAAGGGAGGTACTTTCCGGGTTAAGGGAGATGCCCCTGTCATAGGCAGTGATTGCTTCATCTGTCCGGGAGAGTGCCTCTAATACACTCCCCCGCATTCCCCAGACGTTTTCATCTGAAGGCATCTGAAGAATCAGGTCATCAATAATCGTTAAGGCCTTCTCATACTCTTCGCCTGCCATAAGGCTGCTTATGAGCTGATAGGAAAGAACAGTACTGTCTGGGTCATACGAGAGACCGGTAGTGTAAGCAAGAGAGGCACCTGAGAAATCTTTTTTCTGTTGGAGAATATCTCCTTTTACCAGCCAGAACCGGGGATTATCGTTCTCTTGTCCGAGGGCAGTATCAATTGCAGAGAGAGCATTCTCATAATCCTGCATGGCTGCGTAGGTCTGTGCCAGATTCTTCCATGCTGATGATAAGCTGGGATCGAGATCGATAGCATGAAGAAATGCTGCTTTTGCTTCTTCATAGTTTTCCTGATTCTGGTACACGCCCCCAAGATTACTCCATGCAGGAGAGAACTGGGGATCCTGTGCAAGTGCAGTGTTTATTGCCTCTAATGCTGCAGGATAGTTTTTTAGCGCTGTCAGAAGTACTCCTTTATTGCTCCATGCATCGGTGTACTCAGGATCCAGTTCCAGTGCCTTTTCTGCGGCAGCAAGACCTTCTTCGTACCGTTCGAGGTTTAAGAGGGCAACTGCTTTATTATTCCAGGCGAGGGGAACGGTATTATCCAGCGCAATAACCTGCTCGAAGGCATACAGGGCATCTTCATAATCGCCATCGTTCATCGCAGTTGCACCGGTCTCAAACCATTCATCAGATGTCTGTGAAGAGACGCCAGATGGAACGATGATGAGCAGTGTGATAAGGATAAGAGATAAAAATCGTGTTATTCTTCTCATTTCATATCAGTTGGAGGTCATGCCAGATATAGGTCTGGCTGATGGAGGTACCTGGAAAAAAGAATCAGGATTCTTCTGAATACTTTTCATAAAAGACGACATCATCAAGGATCTTTTTATGAGGGACCGTTACCTCTTTCGGGTACCCCGCAGGAAGCAGGGAGACAAGGGTGTATTTTTTTGGTACCTGCAGTAACTCTCTGATATCGTCAGCATACGCCTTTTTATCGCCGGCAACCCAGCACGAACTGACACCATATGCCTGCAGGGCGATTATCATGTTCTGGGTTGCCGCACAACAGTCTTCCAGGTAGTATTTCGCGTCCTTCTCGCCAAAGACTGCAATCAAGAGCTGTGCACCAGCGATAAATTTCCCATGATCCGTCATCTCTGCAATCTCACGCAGTCGTGTGGTATCCTGTACAACAACAAAAATCCATGGCTGGAGGTTCATTGCAGTAGGTGCAAGCCGGGCACAATCAAGAGCGTTTTTTATGATCTCCTCATCGATAGGAACATCTGTGTATGCTCTCACACTGCGGCGGGATTTGATGATGGTTGTGCCAATATTCATGCTACTACTTCTCTCGCGTTATGCAAAAAAGGTATTGAATGCACGGGGTCTTTTCGATACCCCTGGCCGATAATTCACCGGTCTTTTCTGTGCTGGTTTGAATACAGGAACAATGCTGCGACGATTCCACCTGCTGCCAGCAGATGGATGCCTGCTGCAGTGGTTGTCGTTGGTGCCGGTGCCGGTCCCTGGGTCCGGGTGGCTGGTTCATCCTGCATTCCCGTTTGTTCAGGGATTGTTCCAACTCCGGCCTCAGTCCAAACCGGTTTGGGAACGACCGGAGGAATCGGTTCCTGATATGCAGAATTTTCTGTCTTTTGTTGTGGTTGGTTTTCGGGAAGGTTCGCGACGGTATGTTCCGGAGTTGGCGTCACCAGGACTGGTGGCGAAATCTCCTGCGTCACTGGTTTTGTGATCTCAGGTTCAACGTTCTTTCCGCTCTCACTGAAATCCTTGATAAGGGGGTTTATACTCTGTATCTGTACCTGCACCGGTTCAGAGATTGATCCACTGAGAGGTGCGTTCCTGTCCATCTGGTTTGCGGTGCATGTTGCCTTTATGGTGTAATACCCGGCTTTTTCACCTGCCGTGTTCCAGACTCCTCCGGTCAGGTATGGCGTGGTATCAACAGGTATGGAATCGAGTGAAAATCCGCTAACCGAGTTGTATTCCATTCCGTCCGGGGTAGTGATGGAGATATCAACCGGTGCTCCAAAAACCCCGGGTCGTGTTTGCATGACAAAGAGATTGGTATCAAGCCTGAATCCGATGGTATCTCCGGTGGGAACCCATTTTTTGGTTGCATCAAAATCTCTTGTCACATCAATGATACGAAGAGTTATTCTGGGTTCTTTCACGTAAAAGACAAGATTCTTATCAGGATACGTGTACCAGGCCCCGGTTTTATCTGAGAAGGTCACTGGTGAGATGTAAAAGGATCCCGGGTCACTAACTACCGTAATATCAGAAGGCTCACTGGAAGTCTGACTTCCGTCTCCCCACCAGCCGATTGTCTCACCCGGCTTTACTCCACAGGCACTGATATCAACTCCTTCTTCCCCGATAAAGACCGTTCCCCCTTCAGGAATAGTCCGGATGTCAGCGGTTACCGGAAAAGAACAGAGTAACAGGAGTATTAGTGCTCTGATACATACATTGAGGTATCGTTTCATGATGTATGGTTCGCTCCCAAGTATAAAACAGTATTGAATCTCGTTTTTGTTGCAATATCACCCATCGGTGCAGTCTGAAGGTGTTTCCCTGTCCTTTGCATCAGAATGTAACCGTCAGATTCCCTTTTTTCTCACCAATCCCTCCCGGTATGCCGGCCTGTTGTTATTAGGAAAAAAATTATACCCGGAATGAATGCCCTATCAGCCTTTACAGAAATGAAGGATCAGGTATGAGTACTGTTATTCCAGACCGACCGCCGCTTTATGCAATAGGTACAGGGTTTTTCTGAGAGCACTCCCGGCAGACCGGAGATGATAATACACTTCACGTTTGCGTAATGCATTCATGGGGTCGTTTATAGAGAAGAGTTCTGCCATACTCTGTATGTAGATATTCTCGATCTGATGCAGGTGATAGCGCACCAGAGGAATAATCTCCTCAACCTGTTCTCTCTCGATAGGAAATAATGCTACTCCTTCTGCCAGGTATTGGGTTCCGGAGAGCAGCGCTTTTGTCATGTCGGTAATCGGCTTGTCAGGGGAGACATCGAACATGTACATCTCACGGGCAGTCTCCATGGTAAAGTTCAGGATATAATCCATCTGTCTGGATAGTGCGTAGAGGTCCTGACGATCAAACGGGGTGGAAAACGCTAAAAAGAGTTTTTCTTCGAGATCATAGCGTAACTGGTCAACCGCCTCAGCCATCGTTTCCAGTTCATAGGGCTCTTTGAGGGGAACCTGTTGCATCCAGGTAGAGAACATAAAAATGCCATTACAGGTCATATCAGCCTGCTCTGCAAGCATCTCCTCAAAATTATACTGTACCGGAAAGATATGGGAAAAGACTCGGCTTAAACCTGATCTCTTGCGGGTATTTTCATTCATAAGACACGATTACAGGAGTGATATGCAGAAGTAACTGGCTGCTGCCAGAAGCATGGTTGCTGGAATGGTAATTATCATTGCGATGATAATATGTTGTCCCACTGACCATTGGACTTTTCTTGAGTTCTGTGCGGCACCGACACCAAGGATTGAGGTGGAGATGACATGGGACGAAGAGACCGGGGCTCCAAGCATTGTCGATGCAAAGATAACCGCTCCAGATGATACCTGTGAATCAAAAGAATGGATCGGTTTTACCTTAAAAATGCGGTCACCAAGGGTCTTCATGATTCTCCATCCTCCTTTAATCGTTCCAAGCGCTAAAAAGAGAGCACAAAGAATTCTTGCCCAGTATGGTATGGTAAGATCCGAGATCTCACCGGCAGAGGCAAGGATCATCACGATGATGCCAAGTTGTTTCTGGGCATTATTTGATCCACAGGTAAATGCCATAAAAGCAGTCGTTATCCAGTTTATCCTGATGATAGATCTCGTGATGGATCGTTTCGCATTCAAAAACAGTCCGTATGTTACTTTTCGCATACAAAAACCGCAAAAAAACCCAAGAACTACTGAAAATAGGAGGAAAAACCAGATCTTTACCATGCCGGTCAGATGGGGGGATGAATCAAGTATCTCTTCAATTCCCCAGTTTATTCCGGAAAATCCGATTGATGCCACACCCGCACCCAATAATCCCCCGATAAGGGCGTGGGTCGATGATGACGGGATTCCGAAATACCAGGTGATGGCATTCCAGGTTATCGCTGAAATAAGGGCAGATAAGAGGATGGTGAGCATTCCATAATTCAAAGAAACGGTAAAGATGTTTGTGATGGTATAAGCCACCGCACTTCCTCCAAGCAGGGCTCCAAGAAAGCCCATGATACCGATCATTATCACACCCTGGGCAGGGGTTGCCGAACGGGATGCGATAAAGGTTGCTGCAATCGAACTTGCATCCTGTGATCCATTGGTAAAGGTGAAGAGAAATGCGAGGATAAGTGAGATGGCGACGATGGTTATCATGATACATTACATTCTGCTCTTTTCTATCCGGTTTCGTTCTTTTTTTTAATAGCAAATTGGGGGAGACAACAATATACAACCGGATCTTTTGCACCATATCTGATAATGATTTCTCCTCTCTGTAATTTATCTCATTCATGGGGACGGTACTTCAATTATTAGCAATTGCATAGCTATGTGGGTGAGAAATTCGTATTCCCATCTGTTTGGTCCGGTACAATCGAGAAGGCTGGGCATATCCCTCGGTGTGGACCTGGTTCCTAAAAAGACCTGCAATTATGACTGTGTCTATTGTGAATGTGGTCCGACGACATGCCTGACTGACACAAGAAGAGAATATGTTCCCGTACACGCGGTCATCAGTGAACTGGATCGGTTTTTAGAGCAAAACCCCCTCCTTGATCATATTACATTTGGCGGATCCGGTGAACCCACGCTGAATAATGGAATTGGTCGTATCGCCGATTATCTTGCAGAAGAATATCCCCACTACCGGACTGCCCTTCTCACAAACGGCGGTCTTTTTTCAGATGCAACCGTTCGTGAAGATGTTTGTGATATAAACATCCTTCTTCCGTCTCTTGATTCCGTGACAGATGAGGTTTTTGCGGTTATCAACAAACCCATTTTGTCAATTACCGCTGACATGGTAATAACTGGTCTTGAAGCCTTACGCGATGAGTATGAAGGGGAGATCTGGCTTGAGATATTTATCATACCCGGGCTGAATGATACTGCAAAAGAGATAGAGGGTATGCATGAGGCTCTTGTCCGGATCCGGCCTGATCGTGTCCAGTTAAATACCCTCGATCGGCCGGGAATAGCCTGCTGGGTTATCCCGGCACGTTATCCTCATCTGTTATCGATTGCAGAAGAACTCGATTATCCTGGGGTTGAGGTGATTATGTCCCTCACCTAGAGAGGGTATCTGTTCTCTTTTGATTTACAGTACCAGTTCTTAAAAACTATCCGGATGAGAACCGGTACAATGAGATCTCACCTACTCTCCTCTTCTTTGTGTATCAAACCAGGATGTTGGCGATCCCGTTGCCAGTTATGATATGGATCTGAAAGAGCAGGAAAAGAGGGAACAAAATGCTATGTATTAATATCAGGATTCATGGATTTACATCCCCTTTCGCATTTTTATCAAGGATTTCATTGCAGAGGGCATCGGCCAACCTGATATGTGGATTTTCCCGGGAAGAATGACAGACTGCATAGGAGGGAAACGAATCAAGAATCGTCATCACCTCACGGTATAGTTCTGAAAGGATAGCATTGCGGACCCGGTACCTGCCCTGTAACTGACGTACCACAAGTTCACTGTCAGAGATGATAGTAACGCTGCCGGGATTCATCGTCTGTACTTCCAAAAGCCCTTCCAGTACAGCGGTATACTCTGCGACGTTATTTGTGGACTCACCAAGATACCGGCCAGATCTCTTTTTTAAAATTCCGTTCTCATAGATGAGGTATGCCCGTGCAGCCGGACCCGGATTGCCTCGGGAGGCACCATCGGTTACGAGAATAATATCAGTGTGTGAATTTTCTGTCACCTGGATCTGGTTGGAACAGACCAGTATTAATAGAGAAGGTTTTATCCCTCCCTGATATTGAGAGGAATTCACTATTTTATGGTAGAGAGCATACAGGTACTCCATGGCTGTTGCAACGGTTGCCGGTGGATGTTTCTGGGGTATTGAAGCAGCATATACAAAACTTCCCGGGGTTATCCAGACCAGGGTCGGGTATACCGGCGGAACAACGGTTCATCCCACCTATCAGGATGTATGCAAGGGAGACACCGGGCATGTGGAATCGGTAGAGATTACCTACGATCCAGAGAAGATATCCTATAAAAAGATACTTGAGACCTTCTTTGCAGTCCATGATCCGACAACGGCTGACCGGCAGGGAGATGATATTGGTTCCCAGTACCGATCGGTCATCTTTTATCATGACAAGGATCAGCAAAAAGAGGCTTTCTCCTACATCGAAAAACTCAATCAGAGCAGTCGGTACAAGGATCCGGTTATCACCGAGGTACGGGAAGCAGACGTCTTTTACGAGGCCGAAGAGTACCACCAGAAGTTCTATGCCAAGATTGAGAACCGGTATAAACAGACACCCTGGGGATAACCGGTGGAAGGGAAAAAAGTTATTTTTTTCTGAATTGCGGCATCATACTCCGGATCTCGGATCCCACCTCTTCTATTAAGTGTTCCTCGTCTGCCCGGGTAAGGGCATTAAAGACCGGACGGTTCACGATATTTTCGAGGATCCACTCTCGTGCAAACTCACCACTCTGGATCTCACCAAGGATCTCTTCCATAGCAAGGCAGCTCTCGGGCCCGATAACCCGGGGACCCCTGGTCAGGTCGCCATACTGGGCGGTATTTGATATGGAATCGCGCATCTTTGTAAACCCGCCTTCATAGATGAGATCAACAATGAGTTTCGTCTCATGGAGTACCTCCAGATATGCCATCTCAGGGGCATACCCTGCATTTACCAGCGTCTCAAATCCGGCCCTGATAAGAGAAGTCATGCCTCCGCACAGCACTGCCTGCTCACCAAAGAGATCAGTCTCAGTCTCTTCCCGAAACGTGGTCTCAAGAACAACTGCCCTCGTAGCACCGATACCCCGTGCATAGGCCAGAGCAATCTTCTTTGCATTGCCTGTTTTATCCTGGTGAACTGCGATAAGGGCAGGAACTCCCATGCCTTCCTCATAGGTTCTCCTCACCATGTGGCCTGGTCCTTTCGGGGCGACCATTGCAACATCCACGCCCGGGGGAGCAACAATCTGCCCGTAATGGATATTAAATCCGTGAGAGAACATAAGACAGTTACCTTCCACGAGGTTGTTCTTTATCTCCTGACTGTATACTGCAGCCTGTGTCTCGTCAGGCAGGAGGATCATCACCACGTCTCCGCGCCGGGCAGCCTCGGCGACATCAAACACCTGCAGTCCATCCTTTACTGCCTGTTCCCTGCTTTTTCCAGGCCTTATCCCGATAATGACAGAAAGCCCGCTGTCAGAAAGGTTTAATGCCTGACCTCTGCCCTGGGACCCATATCCAATGACTGCAATCGTTTTATTCTGTAAGACGCTCATATCTGCGTCCTGTTCATAATATGTCTGAATCATGTCTCTCTCCTCGGTCATTCCCGGGTAAGCGCGGTACATATCCTGAAATAGTCTTTTGCATTCCTGAATCATCGGTTTTGGTCTTCCCTGAAATGCTGGTAATCGGCCTCTGCAGGCTGGAAGAACCGTTGTTTTCTCTCTGATATTCAGGCAGGGCTTGTACCGGTCACCAGATAGGTAGAGGTTGTAAGATATTAAGGCTATGTTTCCCGGTTCACTTTTTATTTAATGTGGTGCACATGCCCCTTATATTGAGGAACAAGTGGTTCAGAAAAGGCATCATATAAACGATAAGTTAAACAAGTTGGTGCACCATTTTGTACATGCCCTTCTCATAAGGGAACGGAGGAGTAATGATTCGATTATTAGATACCACGCTTCGTGACGGTGAACAGACGCCTGGTGTATCGCTGACACCTGATGAGAAACTCGAGATAGCTGTTGCATTATCTGATATCGGAGTTGACATTATCGAGGCGGGATCTGTCATTGCTTCTCCAGGAGAACGTACTGCTGTTCGCATGATTGCAGATGCAGGTCTGCGTGCGGAATGCTGTAGTTATGTCCGGGCATTACCCATAGATATTGATTATGCCGTTGATTGTGGCGTTGATTCAGTTCACCTGGTAGTCCCGGTGTCAGATCTCCATATCGAGAAGAAGATGCAAAAGACCAGGGAAGAGGTCTTTTGTATGGCGATGGACGCAGTGGTGTATGCAAAGGACCATGGGTTGAAAGTTGAACTGTCAGGTGAAGATGCATCACGGGCAGATCTGCAGTTCCTCAAGACTATCTATACCGAGGGAGTGGATCATGGAGCAGACCGTCTCTGTTTCTGTGATACGGTTGGACTGATGACTCCGGAGAGAGTACAGGTAGAGATACCTCCTCTCTGCATCGCCCCCTTGTCGATTCATTGTCATAATGATCTCGGGTTTGCACTCGCAAATACTATTGCCGCTCTGCACGCCGGCGCATCCTGCGCTCATGTCTGCGTAAACGGTCTGGGAGAGCGGGCCGGGAATACACCTCTTGAAGAGGTTGTGATGGCGCTGCAGGTACTGTACAACGAAAAGACCAATATAAAGACAGAGCATATATATCATCTCTCAACACTGGTTTCGCGGCATACCGGTATTGCACGTGCCACCAATAAGGCCATCGTCGGTGAGATGGCGTTTACCCATGAGAGTGGCATCCATGCCCATGGCCTGTTACGGGATTCAAGAACCTATGAGCCGATCTCTCCTGACATGGTCGGAAGGAGCAGACGTATCGTTCTTGGGAAACACTCAGGAAAAGCATCAGTGGAGACAGCGCTCGCAGACTTAGAGTACCACCCGAATGAGAGACAGTTACAGGCAATCGTTGAACGGGTCAAGGAACTTGGAGACCAGGGCAAACGGATAACCGATGTTGAACTGATGACAATTGCAGACTCGGTTATGATGCTTGAGTGCTCCCCCATCATCACGCTCAGGCAGTTTACCATCGTATCAGGGAGTAATGCATTACCGACTGCATCGGTTACCCTGCTCGTGAACGGTGAGGAGATAACCAGTGCAGCGGTCGGAGCAGGTCCCGTGGATGCAGCAATCATCGCCCTGCAACGGTCGGTATCGGCTACCGGCGATATCATGCTTGAGGAGTACCATGTCGATGCCATTCATGGGGGAACGAATGCCATGGTGGATGTAATGGTACGACTCAGAAAAGATGACCAGGTTCTGACATCAAGAGGAGCCAGGACCGATATTGTTGAGGCAAGTGTGGAGGCAGTGATTGCCGGAATGAACAGACTTCTTAGAGGAAAATATGACGAACGGAGCACAGATACTAGTTAGAACCCTCCTGTCTGAGGGTGTCAGAACCATCTTTGGTTATCCGGGAGGTGTCGTCCTCCCCCTGTACGATGAATTATATGATGCACCCATTCGGCATATCCTCGTACGACATGAACAGGCAGCTATTCATGCAGCAGACGGATATGCCCGGGCCAGTGGGAAGGTAGGGGTATGTCTTGCAACGTCGGGCCCCGGTGCCTGTAATCTCGTTTCCGGGCTTGCAACCGCTTACATGGACTCGGTCCCGGTGGTCGCCCTGACAGGGCAGGTTCCAACCGCCCTCCTCGGTAACGATGCATTCCAGGAGTCTGATATTACCGGTATCACGCTGCCGATAACAAAGCATAACTACCTGGTTCAGGATGTATCTGAATTACAGCGGGTCATGAAAGAAGCCTTTTATATTGCAGGAACCGGGAGAAAAGGGCCGGTTCTCATTGACCTGCCAAAAGATATTCTTACTGCCGAGGTAACGTCAGATGAACCCATAACAGAGATAAACCTCCGGGGTTACCGGCCCTGTTATGAAGGTCATAAACGCCAGATTGACCGTGCAGCAGACCTGATTGCAGCATCCCGCCGACCGGTTATCTATGCCGGAGGAGGGGTTATCTCATCTGATGCATCAGCACAACTGCTTGCATTTGTCGAGAAGACACAGATCCCCGTGACCGCAACGCTTATGGGTCTTGGTGCTATTCCTTCTAAAAACCCGTTGTTTCTGGGAATGCTCGGGATGCACGGGACACGAACGGCAAACTATGCGATTACCGAATCAGATCTCCTGATCGCAATCGGAGTCAGATTTGATGACCGGGTAACCGGGAAGATCTCTGAGTTTGCCCCGAAGGCAAAAATTATTCACATTGATATCGATCCTGCAGAGATAGGCAAGAATAAACTGGTTGATCTCCCGATTGTCGGAGATGCAGGGAGTGTTCTCTCGGGTCTTATCGAAAAAGTAACCAGGGTTGTTGGTGAAGAGGAATGGAGGAGACAGATTCAGGAATGGAAAACCCAGTATCCCCTTACCATACCGGATGACGGAAAACTGCATCCCCAGTTCGTGATAAAAACCCTCTCCACCCTCCTCGATGGAGGGGGTATCATTGTTACCGAGGTCGGACAGAATCAGATGTGGGCTGCACAGCACTACGAGTTCACCCGCCCGCGGCAGTGGATCAGTTCGGGAGGTCTTGGAACTATGGGATATGGGTTCCCTGCCGGTATGGGTGCCCATGTTGCATGCCCGGATGAACCGGTCTTTGTTATTGCTGGTGACGGAAGTTTCCAGATGAATATCCAGGAGTTAGGAACCGTGGCCCAGTACCAGCTTCCGGTCAAGATAGCAATCATCAACAACCAGTATCTTGGCATGGTCCGGCAATGGCAGGAGTTGTTTTATGAGAAACGGTACTCCTATACCGAACTGCCTGATGTTGATTTTGTCGGGATCGCGAAGGCATACGGTATCCCGGGAACAAGGGTAACAGAACCTGCCGGGGTAAAACCTGCCCTACAGGAAGCTCTTGCAACGAATGGTCCGTATCTCATTGATTTTCGCGTGGAACGAGAGGAGAACGTGTTTCCCATGGTTCCTGCAGGATGTGCCATCTGTGAGATGATAGGAGAGCGGCATTCGCACGATGAGGAGGGATCATGAGGTCACATATCTTAAGCGTTCTTGTAGAGAACCGTTCCGGTGTGCTATCCCGGGTATCCGGGCTCTTCTCCCGGAGAGGGTTTAATATCGAGAGCCTTGCTGTCGGACCCTGTGAAGAGGACGATCTCTCCCGAATTACCATCGTTGTGAAGGGTGATGACGCACATATTGAGCAGGTAAAGAAGCAGCTCAATAAACTCATCGATGTGGTTACTGTCCGGGATATCACAGACCAGAATTATGTTGAACGTGAACTGGCGCTTATAAAAGTCCAGGCAGAGCCAGGACAGCCACGCTCCGGAGTCATCCAGATAGCAGATCTCTTTCGGGCAAAGATCATTGATGTTGGGCGTAACAGCGTTATCCTCGAAGTAACTGGTGATTCTGAAAAGATAGACGCAATCGAGAACCTGCTGCATGAATTCGGGATCTCTGAACTGGTAAGGACCGGTAGAATTGCGCTTCAACGCTGTGAAAAGAGTGGGAACGGGAAGTGATGCCAGGGATTTCCTTTTTTCCCCGTTATCATATTGCTTTTAGATACCGATGACTGGTATGATGAGGTTTGGATAAGGAAATGTCGACATATGACGAATCCTTCATCGCTAATTATATATTCTCTCCCGACTCATTCTTTGTATCCACCCGGATGTCATGAATCATGACACCTGAGGCGAGATAATCTGCACCTGATCATCATGGTCAGTCAGGGAATCAGAAGATCACTTCATCCTCCTATAAAAGCACCTTTTTTTGCCAGGATATCGCAAAACTCTCTTTCCAGTCTTCACAAACCGGATAGGGTATAATGGTACATGATTCGGATTCACCTCTGGGATCTGCTTTGGTTAAACCCGGGTATTCTGACAGTATTTTCTGATATTTTCTCTTTACCGGTATCGGCTTTTTCCGTATCGCATCTCCATGGTTTATGAAGATACATACATAGGTTCTGCCTGCAAACGATGATATACGATGCCGGGAGAAGGCAGTGATAACACCGATCGTCTGATCGTACTCGTCTCTCTCACTGATGAGTCCGGGTATGTCAAGGGAAACCCGTACCGGGAACTGGGACTGTCTGCTGATACCCCGTTATCAGAGGTTGCCGGGATTATTCTTGATTCATTCGGGTTTGATTCCGGCAGACCATACGGATTTTTCAGTACCATTCATGGAGATTACACCCGATCCAATTGGCAGATTGATTCTTTCTCCCCTGATATCTCGATTCATCCTCTCTCGGTGATACGGGATATGCCAGAGTCCCAGATCCTCTTTGTGTATAATTTTGAGGACCAATGGCGTTTTCTTGTTAAATACATCGGTAAAATGGACCCCTCCCCGGATAACCGATCTCCGGTCATTCTCTCAAGTGAAGGAACAGCCCCGGACCAGTATGGTCCTGATGCCTGGGATAATCCACAAAAACCGGATCCGGATCTCTCTTTAAATCCTCATCGCGAACGGTTGTATTATCAGAAACGACTCTTTGAAGAGTGGGATTGAGATAGTACCCACAGGGGATATGAGTATCCCGGTTGGTATGAAATAGTAATTTTCCTTCTTTAAAGGAAACAAAAAAAAATCTCATTGGAATGAGAAGACTGAATTCTCTTTACAAAAACTCCTGTTGCCTGACAAGCTGAAAACCGGCACTTTGTATCTTTTCTATTGCTTCCTCTACATGATCGACCCGGAGGATAAGGACTGCCTTGTCCTTTCCGCTATATGCATAACTGTACTCGATGTTTATCGATGCATTGGCAAGCGTCTGGGCAATCTCATACAGGCCCCCTGGTTCGTCACGCATGATGACCGCGATAACATCGGTATATGCTACATTAAATCCCAATTCTGTCAGTTTATCGTAGGCTTCCCTGGTTTTGTCAACGAGAACCCGTATCACGCCAAATCCGTCTGCTTCGGCAATAGAGAATGCCTTTATGTTAATACCCTCGTCAAGAAACGCTTTTGCCATCGTTGCAAGTCTTCCCGGCTTATTCTCTGAGAATAAGGAGACCTGCTTTATTAGATACGACTCTTTCTCCATCTACATACTCCTTTTGTCAATTACCCGCTTCGCTTTTCCCTCGAACCGGGGAAGGGATCCCGGTTCTGCAAGTTCAACCCGCACAGATACATTTAACTGGTTTTTCAACTGCTTCTCAATATTCTTCCTGATATGAATAAGATCCGGGATCTTGTCAGAAAAAGCAAGGGGTGTAATCTCAACCCTGACAAGCATGTCATCCAGAGAGTTGACCCGGTCAATCTCAATCATGAAATGCTCGCCGACTTCCTTTATCCCGAGAAGGGTATGCTCAATCTGGCTTGGAAATACATTAATTCCCCTGATAATGAGCATATCATCGACCCGACCTGAAAGCCGCTGTAACCGTGGATGTGTCCGGCCGCAGGAACAGGGATTAGATTCTATTGCTGTGATGTCCCCGGTTCGGTACCTGATGATGGGCAGTCCTTCTTTCTGCAGCATCGTCACTACAAGTTCACCTTTATGTCCGGGAAGAACCGGCTCATCGGTATCAGGATCCAGGATCTCTGCAAGGATAAGGTCTGACCATATATGAAAGCCAGCCTGTGCTTCGCATTCTGAGAAGAGCGGTCCTGATAACTCACTGGTTCCGTAGATGTCATACGCCTTTATCCCGAGCCAGGACTCAATTCGTTCCCGCATCTTCTCACTCCAGGGTTCTGCACCGACAATTGCCCTCCGAAGAAGGGTATCATTCTTGAGAGAGATTCCCATCCGTTCTGCAACTTCCCCGATATGAAGGAGGTACGAGGGGGTGCAGGCAATTGCCGTAACCCGGAGGTCCTGCATCAGCTCGATCTGACGTTCGGTATTACCGACACTTGTCGGAACCACAATCGCCCCAATCCGTTCTGCACCATAATGCAGTCCGAGCCCGCCGGTAAAGAGGCCATACCCGTAACTGACCTGGATAACATCCCCGCGGGAGAGCCCTGCCGAGGTTAATGCCCGTGCCAGGGATTCAGTCCAGTTCTCGATATCGCGTCCGGTATAGGCAACAACGGTCGGTTTTCCGGTAGTACCGGATGAAACATGATACCTCACCAGTTCCTCGTGGTCATGGAAGATGAGGCCATCAGGATAATTGTCCCGCAGATCCTGTTTTCTCATGAAAGGCAGTTTATGAATATCAGACAGGGAACTGATATCATCAGGATGAACACCGTGTTCCTTCATCCGCTGCTGGTAAAAGGGAGAAAAACTATAGAGCCGGTATACAAGATTTTTTAAGAGCCGATACTGCATCTCATGGATTTTTTCCGGAGGCATTGTCTCAATTCTGGGATCCCAGTACTGCATGATTACATCTTCTCCCTGCGATCTATTACGCGTTTTGCCTTTCCTTCAAACCTCGGGAGTGAACCCGGTTCGACCAGACGAATATTGGTCCGCAGCTCCAGTACATCCCGTAATGCCCTCTGGATTCGTTCCTGAATCGTTTTGAGATCTGCAAGTTCACCGCTGAAGAACTGCCGGTTTATCTCGACCTCGATGATCATCTCGTCCATGTGATTGACCCGGTCAACGTAGACCATATAACTGCCTGCGACCTCGGGGATAGAGAGGAGAACATGCTCTATCTGGCTTGGGAATACGTTGATGCCCCGGATAACCAGCATATCATCACTCCTTCCGGTAAACCGTGCAATCTTCTGACCTCTCCCACAGGGACAGACATCGTCAAGCAGCATGGTGATATCACCGGTTCGGTATCGTAAGAGTGGCATTGCTTCCTTTGTCAGGGGGGTAATAACGAGCTCCCCACGTTCGTTGGGACCGAGAGATTTTCCGGTGGCAGGATCGATGATCTCGACAAGGAAACTGTCATGCCAGATATGAAGGCCGTTGTGCTCCGGACATTCAAAGGCAACGCCAGGTCCGTAGAGTTCACTCATTCCGTAACTGTCAAATGCAGTAACTTCTAGTTTCTCCTCAAGCTCGGTTCGCATCTGGTCAGACCACGGTTCAGCCCCGAATATTCCGGTTTTCAGTGACTCAAGCGGAATCTGTAATTCCTCTGCAACTTCTGCAAGATGCAGGGCATAACTGGGTGTACAGTGAATAGCAGTGACGCCGAAATCATGGATCATCTCAATCTGCCGTTTGGTGTTGCCCGTTGCACTGGGAATTGTTGTCAGACCTGCTTTCTCTGCTCCGTAATGAAATCCGAGGCCCCCGGTAAACATGCCGTAATTCACCATGTTCTGGAAGATATCCTCATCAGATAGTCCGACCATGGTCAGATTCCGGGCGATAAGATCTGACCAGTTATCAAGATCCCCTTTTGTGTATCCAACCACAGTCGGTTTCCCGGTCGTTCCTGATGTGGTATGAATCCGTACGATCTCCTGCAAAGGGACTGCAAAGAACCCGAATGGATATCCTTCCCGTAAGTCCTGTTTTTTCGTAAAAGGCAGTCTTTTTATATCACTCGTCCGGGTAATGTCATCTGCGAAAATTCCTGCTTCTTGTAACCGGTGCTGATAAAATGGGACGTTATATGCTCTTTTTATCGTCTCCTGTAACCGTTTCACCTGGAGTTTTTCCAGTTCTTCTGGTTGTATCGTCTCGATTGTTCTGTCCCAGTATCTCATGTAACCATTCCTGTGACTCCTGTTATACTGGATTCTTTCATCGTAGGTAAAATCCGGGGTTTAACCGGAATTATTCAGCACCGCAAAAAGCAATACCAATATGCATCTGTATCAGAAAGAATCCGGCATCTCTCTGGTATCTTTCCTATTATCATGCGTGAGCGGATAAGAAAAACCCTGCTACCGTGTAACACGGCCGGGGTATCGTATCCGGGGGGTTTGATGCAGACCTGTACTGCTGACCTTTATTTCTGTATCCCTGCTTTTCTTTCCTGTTATTTTGGGTACCTGATACCGGTTCCCGGCCATATCCTTGAATTTACTCAATTTCAACTTTTTTTCCCTTTTTAAGAAAATTATGAAGTTTTTTTCTCTGTATCGTCTCATTTAATGCCAACTAATTAATAGAGGAAAGGATATATTAGCAGTAGTGAGTTATCATGGTAGGAAATGATGTTACTACGTACGTGATGCAGCCGATTAATGACTCCATTGATGTAATTATGGATCTGATACCAAAAATTATCGGCGCAGTAATTATCCTCCTTATCGGGTGGATAGTTGGCAGAGTTCTCGGAAAAGTAGTGAAACTCTTTATTGAAAAGATCGGTGTAGAAGAGGCCTTATCAAAAACCATCGTCGGGAAAACTTTTTTAAATAGCGGGATGTCTGTGGGAACTGCTGCAGACTACCTGGTTCGCATCGTTGTCTATCTGCTGGCCATCATGTCGGCAGCCGAGATCCTCAACATCTATAACCTCTCTGAGATCATGCAGGGTATCGTATCTTACATCCCCAACATTGTCGGATTTATCCTCATCATCGTGATAGGTCTGATACTTGTGGATTACTTTGCCGATTTCATCGAGACCTATGGAAAAACGGCAAATATTGCTCTCATCTCCCCGGTTGTTATCATCCTGCGACTCCTCTTCTATCTTGTCGTTCTCATCATGGCACTGACCACCTTACGCCTTGATGTAACCATCATCTATGTCTTTATCCAGCCACTGGCATGGGGAATCGGTCTCGGAGTAGGTGTTGCAATTGCTCTCTTCTTCGGACTCGGTCTTAAGGATCGTGCCCCTGAGATGGTCGATTCGTTCCTTGAGTCGATGGACCGCAAATAACCAGTTCCCTTTTTTTTCCCATACCCACTTGTAGTAGTTCTGCATAGATCAGTATATGCAGATAATTGCGCTCAATGGAAGTCCCAGGAAAGAGAACAGCACCACGAAAAAACTGGTGGATGAGGTACTCTTCGGGGTTAGAAACGCGGGTGCAGAGACATCCTATATTGATCTCTGCCAATACACGATAGGATACTGTACCGGCTGCGGGACCTGTTATGTAAGCGGGAGTTGTGTCATTGATGATGATTACCAGGAAATTCTCGAGAGAATTCTTTCTGCTGACGGTATCATCCTTGCAAGTCCGAATTATATCAACCAGGTCACGGCACAGGTAAAGACATTCCTTGACCGAAGTGCTGATGCCATACACTGCCAGCGGTTCTCTGGTATGTATGGATGTTCGGTCTCAACCGCCGGGGGTTCCGGAGCTCTTGAGGTGGCAGCATATCTGAACCGAACTCTGAATATCCTTGGAGCTGATACGGTCGGCGGAGTTGGGGTTGTCATGGCTGAGGGAGAGGAAGCCTGGAACAGAGCGGTCCAGGAGGCACGGAAACTCGGAAAGGATCTCGTCGATGCTATCCAGGTCAGAAGAAAGTTTCCTGAACAGGAAGCGGTTCACCATGAGATGCATGAGCGTATGAAGGCTCTTATACTCTCAAACAAGGATGTTTGGAAGCATGAGTACCAATACTGGCAGGATAAAGGCTGGTTATGAAAAAAGTCTGATTTTTTAGGATAACCAAGAAACCGGATGAGATTGCCGGCATTCGGATTTTCGGTCCATTTTTTTGAGAAAAAGACCTGCATTGATTGCCAGCCATGTTGGTTTTTTTATTGGTATGAATTACACAATTATCAGGCGGTCTTTACGTTTGATGCTTCTTGTAGTCCCAGTTCGATAATAGCCTGGTCACGCATCTTGTATTTCTGAATCTTTCCCGAGATGCTCATGGGGAAGTCCTCAACAAAGGCAACATACCGCGGGACTTTATATCGTGCTATCTTACCGGTGCAGTACTCCATGACCTCCTCTTCTGTCATATTCTCTCCTGGATGCAGCTTTATCCGAACCATCAGCTCCTCGCCATACACGAGATCCGGCACACCGATGACATACACATCAGCAATCTTGGGGTGAAGATGAAAAAATTCCTCGATCTCACGGGGATAGACATTCTCACCACCCCTGATTACCATGTCTTTTAACCGTCCCTCGATATGAACAAACCCATCGGCATCAAAGGATCCGAGATCCCCGGTATGGATCCACCCGTTCTCGTCACGTGTCTGGCGGGTAGCGGTAGGATTGTTGTAATAACACTTCATCGTCATGTATCCGCGGGCACAGATCTCTCCTATCTCTCCCCGGGGAAGGATCTTTTGTGTGACCGGATCGATTATCATCAGTTCTGTATGAGGAAATACCCTCCCGACTGTTGATACCCGTTTTTCAAGGGGATCGTCGGTCGTGGTCATGGTAACTCCGGGCGATAACTCGGTCTGCCCATACACGATAACCACTTCTGACATGTACATCCGGGACGCAACCTCACGCATCTTGTCTATCGGACACGGCGATCCTGCCATGATACCGGTTCGCAGCGACGTTAAGGTATAATGCGAGAAGTTTGGATGGTTTAACTCGGCAATGAACATGGTAGGGACGCCATGCAGAGCAGTGCAGCGTTCAGCCTCAACGGTCTTTAACACTTCTTCAGCATCAAATGTGGGTCCCGGAAGCACCATAGTAGATCCATGGGTTACACAGGCAAGATTTGAGAGAACCATCCCAAAGCAGTGGTAAAACGGAACAGGGATACAGAGCCGGTCCTTCTCGGTTAATTTCATTCCGTTCCCGATAATATACCCGTTATTGAGGATATTATGATGGGTGAGAACGACCCCCTTCGGGTACCCGGTAGTCCCGCTCGTATACTGGATATTAATGGGATCATCAAAGGCGAGCGATAGAGCCCGCTCCTGTAATTCATCAGGACTGATAACCCCTCCTTTCTTTAGCATATCGTTCCAGGTATACATGCCGTTATACTGGATATCACCGATGAAAACAACCGTTTTTAAGAGTGGGTAGGTATCAGACATGATCTTCCCGGGTCGTGATTCACGTGTCTCCGGGCAGGCCTCGTAAAACATTCCGACATAATCCGAGGTCTTAAATCTCCCCTGAATCAATAAAACCTTAATTTCTGACTGCTTTAAGGTATATTCCAGTTCAAAAGGACGGTATGCAGGGTTGACATTGACCATGATGGCTCCGATCTTTGCGGTTGCAAACTGGATAAGTATCCATTCAGCCGAGTTCATTGCCCAGATGCCAACCCGATCTCCTTTCAGAACACCAAGAGCGAGTAACCCCCGTGCGACTGCATTTACGGCTTCTCCAAATTCACGGTATGTCATCCGAATGTTCTGAAAATTGGAGACAATTGGTATCCTATCTATATTATAGGGTAAATTATAAAACTCAGAAGATATAAATAATAT
>CAZSDZ010000013.1:40793-60502 GCA_964605795.1 uncultured Methanoregulaceae archaeon | reverse complement strand
CGCTCGTCTCCTGCGGGCTTCGGCTTCGTTCCGCTCCTCGCTTCCTGCGGTGCTCACTCATTCTGCAGTCCTCGTCACCGGTGACAATCTCCCGCTCCATATATGCAGATCGTAATTACGCCGACAGGTTGACTCTGCCGTCCGGCTCCTCCCCCTGGTCGTCGTCTCGTCCGGCAGGTCAATCGGTCGGCTGCCCTGGTCGGTTGAGAGGAAAGAAGGAAATGAATAATATAGCCCGCCATGAACCTACCCCATGAGGGGCCGGTCATGACGGTAAAAATTGGCGGGCAAAAATTAATCATTTCCTTTACATTACAGGATAATTTGACAGAGTTAATTAATCGTGTCAATCAACCGCCATTGAAACATACAGGGGTCCGAATCAATCTGGTAAAAAGTGGCAGATGAAACGTAAACACACGATATAAAGGCGACCGGTTGACCTCCCTGACGTGACGACGACCAAAGGGAGGAGCCGGACGGGAGAGTCAACCTGTCGACGGCTATCCGAAATTTGCGAGCCAAACGCGCAATGAATCCCCGCTGACCCGACACTTAACCCGCGACTCCCCGTTTGTTATCAGGTCTCCGCCTGCGATGGCTCGCGAGACCCTTGAGGACTTGGTACCGGTCGGGATGGTATCAGGCATCATATCTCGGATCTCTGTAATGCTATACCATCCATCGGGATCTATCTCCGGCTGCGTACATGATAATGCAGACCGAAGGATAAGCGTGAGTGCCGATGAGAACGGCACCCCAGGGTATTTTGCACTAATCACATTGTAGAGGTCCTCCGGCAACGAGACGGATCGTTTAATGTACGTGATCCGGTTGGTGCTACCAGTCGTACCAGTATTACTAATAGTCATGCATATACATATATGACAGATGAGTATTTATTAATACTGTTATATGTGCAAATGCGTAAGGATATATACATACAAGTGCAAATAATATATGGGGAATGTTACCCCCTTACGTGAAGTGGTGAAATGTCAAAAATCAAGATCAGCACAACGATCAACCTTGGCAATTACGAAAATCTCAAGATTGATATTGAGAAGAATGTAAAAACCCTGGAAGACTACACCGGATTGCGAAACGAATTATATGATACCTTAACATCATTCGCTTCAAATGCGACTGATGCCACACGGGATTTAATTCTGCAGTATCGAAACCGGATCGGCCTTATTCCAACCACCCGAGCAGGAGAGCGGTTATGATAACTCATGTTATACCCCAACCGATTACCGGTATGAATGTTCCCGTACTGGTTTCAGATCGGGTTTACCTTGCAATACAAGGGGAGCGTGAACATGAATGGATGGTGTACCTCAGTAACCTCATAAAGAAAATTAAAGAAATTACGTATCTGTCAAAATTGGAACGAACGTTTAACACAGGAACAAAAAGTATGCAGATCAGAATTACTGCGGTAATGTATGACAACACTGCGGCGTATCTGATCTGTGACGCATCGGAGTAAATCAAGTATGGAAAATTATCTAACCACCCAAGAGATAGCAGACCGCCTTAAGGTAACTGCTCGCACGGTCAGGGACTGGATCACCCAGGACGAAGATCCGCTTCCATCGGTCAATCTTGGGAAATCGTACCGCGTGAAGGAATCGGATCTGGTTGCCTGGTTATCCAGGCGATAGAGATCATAATACTTCTTTTGCACATAAACGCACTCTTATGAGTGCATATGCATACCTATATATACTTACAAGTCCCATTACTATATAGGGAGAGTCACAACCTCCCTAGAAAGGAAGTGGTGAAAAATGACTTCAGAGCCAGGCCATGTACATGGTGGGATCCGGTGTCCGGACTGTGGATCCCTGATGACCGAACCGCACGTTACACGAATATCATTGTTCTGCTCCGATTTTTTAGGGCGATCATCCATTTTAGGATCACATTGGATCTGCCCTTACTGTGGGCGTGATTATTACCTCCATGCAGATGTATCAAACCTCCGGTTGATGGATGCAGACAACTCCGATATGGTTTATCGATCATTGATAACCGTCCCGGCTGGTGATCTCTAATGGCTACGTTATCCCCATCTTTTTACCGTGCTCAAACTGCATGGTTGGAGATACCGGATCCATTCTACACGCAGGATGACATAAACGAGGAACTGCGATCTACCAATGCGATAATTCACGAGTTCGCCGGGGATGTTTTATACGATGTGGAGGAAACCTCCGACATCAGAACCATCATCAATCAATCGCGAAAGTTCATCGAGGCGTTAAAAGATCACGAGGTTGTCCTGGCACACATCGAGGATCATCTGATGTATGAGGAGTGATTGCAATGTCGGAAGCAAAACAACAAACCACCCTCATCCCCATTTCACAATCGGGAAACCTGCATGATGCATTTGAGATCCAGAGTCAGATTATCCGGATCCAGGAGATGATAAACGACCTCGAACGTGAAAAAAAGACATACGAAAAGATTCACACCACAATCTGTGAAGATTATACCAGGGCTCGGGTTGTGAGAGATGGTGATTTTACCCTGGAATTAAAAGAGACCACCCGAAGAACAGTAAACCCGGATATGGTTAAAAAATTGTATCCGGACATTTACGAAGAGGTAAAGATTGTCCGGGAGAGCTGCAACCTTCCGGACCTGCAAAAATATCTCTCTGGGGTTGAGATTAACAAGGTCATAACATCGGCATCATCTACGAAATATTTGGTGTTGTTTGATTGGCGACAAGTGCCCCCAAGGGAAGAGGGGAGCGAATGACCCTCCCACGTCCCTTTTTCCCGTCTGTGAAAAATTGTCAGGCGGCGGGTTGTCCAAATCTGGTTTGCCAATCGTACACCAAGGCATATGATATCCGGGTAAGGTGGATTTGCAAACTGACCGGGAAAATACCGGGCAATATGGGCATCTGCCCAACCTGGGGCAGGGTGGCAATAAATGAGAAATGATTGTGATTTGGTACATTTCGATGCTCACTCCTGTAGGTTGTTATGTTATGACTATGACAAATGCCCATATCTCACCCGAGAAGAGGCACGTATACATTGTGAACATTATAGACCGCGACGGGTTGACCCGCCCCTTAATTTTTCGGATCAACCTAGACAGGTTTTACTCCTCCGTCCGGCTCCTCCCTTCAGTCGTCGTCACGTCCGGAGGGTAAACCGGTCCAGGGACAAGTAACCTACCCGGGGTTTGTGGTTTACGACACACGACAGGTTGACTCTCCCATCCGGCTCCTCCCTTCGGTCATCGTCACGTCCGGCAGGTCAACCGGTCGGTGTCTGGTTCGGGTAGGGGGCAAGCAATCATTTTTTCTTGATTGATCCGGACCCCTGTATGTTTCAATACAGGGTTAAGAACATGATAAACCGGCTCTGTCGGATTGTCAAAATATCGTGAAGAAAACGTTTAATTTGCACCCGCCATTTTTTCCGTCATGACCGGCCCCTCATGGGGTAGGTTCATGGCGGGTGTTATTATGCGTTTTCTCCTATCCCCTCAACCGACCAAGGGCAGCCGACCGGTTGACCTGCCGGATGCGATGAGCAGCCGGGAGAGTCAACCTGTCGGCGTAATTTCAACCAGTATATGTGGAGCGGGAGATTGTCACCGACGAACCGAGTACCGCACACGGATGAGCACCGCAGGAACGAGGAGCGGAAGGAGGGGAGGAACGGAGGTGAGGAGAGCATAAGGAGCTTGCGACTGAAGCGGTGTGACTATCGAGACGGACTGATCCAAATACCCAACCAGAACAATCCTTCAGCGTTCGATGAGTGGGACGGGTTTGTGAGGAACGAACATACCCGGACCAGGAAGAGAGGAGCGTCACCGGGGAGCAGTATGGTACATGCTGCGACCCTCTTTAAGGTGAGACCATTAAACGACTCGCAGAAAAACACTTGCATGGGGTCCGGGCTCCCGGTCCCCAAGGTGCGAGTGACGACGACTTCTCGGAGGAGGGTTTTTTGAGGCACCCTCCAAGCGGGCTTGGCGTTGGGGGCACTGCCCGGTTCCGGGCAGGTGGGGCGGTTGGGTGGTCGCAGGGGCGATGCTTGATTACCACTACAAAATCAACAATATCATGTTATTTATCGGAAACTCCATTACACTACATTAATTGATATTTAATTACATGATGAATCAGGAAATTTCTGAATCCACGAAATTGTTCAGAGAAGAGAAACACTTATTTCTTTTTTAAGCATAGTACAAAAGATCATCATTGTTTTAACGATACCCCCACAAACATGGTGATTGAATCACACACCAACTGAAAGCCGGACAAAGAAACACCCTCATCAATCTGGCTTTCTTTTGTTCTTATACGCTTTTTTGAAAATTAAAGATAGTAGATTAAAAAAAGACTTGCCGTGTAAATTTTTATATGTATCCGATATCATCACATTTTGAATTTTCCGATCTCATTTGTGGACTGATGAATATATCATAATGTTTCCGAAGAACTTTTAATACTGCTTCGGATTCTACCCACCGCTGATCCAGTTGAGTCACAATATCATTGATTTTATCTGCCTGTTTGATAATTTGGTAATACGTCCGATCTTCTAAATAGGTTTCGGCAATAGACATAATGACGGTGAGTGGATTTCGTATCCCATCGTTTAGTACCGCCAACTGTGCCATGTTCTTCTGAATCTGCCCCATAGATCTATTCTGCTCTATTTCATACTGGTGCATCTCAGTAACATCAAGACCCTGAGCAATTGTTGCAACAGGACGGTGATTATAAAAATTATACAACGTTGCAGAGTTCCAAACTAGATTGCGAACTGAACCATCTTTATGCTGGATATCTATCTCCACAGTATCCCACCGGACCCCTTCCTGGGTAGTTTTAAGGAGATTCATAGATTGTTGAACATCCTGTACAGGAAACATGAACTCAATGGATTTACCCAGTACTTCCTCTTCAGTCCTCCCGATCAGGTTCTCAAAGGCATGATTCATTCGTGAGATTCGAAACTGAGAATCCCAGATGATTATTGGAACGTTTGCAATTGAAATAAGGTTTTCAAGATACGTATTAGTTTCTTTAAGAGATTCCTCCATACACTTACGATCTGTAATATCAATGCCTATGGCAACAAAAGAGGGTTCTCCTTTCGAATCGGAAGGGATCTCTTTAGTATTCCAGGAGATAAAACGCTGTTTCCCATCCTTAGTGAGAATAGTTGTCTCAAAGTTTTCAAGAAACTGATTTTCAGAGATTATACGAGTAATCGTATCGGTAATCTCTTTCCGGTACTCTTTTTTTGGATATAACAATTTCCAGATGGCATTGTTACCCAATACTACATCTAATTTATACCCTGTTATCTCTTCAGCTGCAGTATTCCATAGGAGGATCTCACCTTTTTTATTCAGGACAGTGAGCCAGACCCGGGCATTATTAATTATGCTCTCCCGAAATGCAGCCAATTGGCGAATTTCATCTTTTGATTTCTGATTGATAAGTGCAAAAAAAGTTACTACCCCGGCAATCCCAATAAAAATAACTACCCGGATGAGAGCTTCCATAATAGTCGCTGGATCAGTTATGTATACTACCATCAATCCAAAATACGTAAGGATAAGAAAACAGGAGAATATGAGTCCTCGCCAAATGTAAATTGCACAGACAAGAATAATCGGAACATAGAAAAGATTCTGAAATATTATGGTGTATCCAATTTCCAGAAAATAAATGCTAATGAGGATACACGCAATCGATGAAACTGCTACCGACAAAGGCCTTGTATAAGGGTGATGATAAAGATCCAATAACTCCATATATTTCCTTTTTGTAATAAATTAAGAGAATAACGTGATGTCACACAAAGGGAATGCATGTACTTCACTCATTAGTTTTTTCATTATTCAACAGGTATCAGTAATGTATGGTATCTAACGATAATGACTATTCAACTTTCCGATATGTCTTTTTTATTGAACTTTTTGTAATGTTAGTCAATAGAAAATGCATTCACTCAAAATAGGTATCAGAGGATGAGATTTGATAATCGAATCAATAATTTTTTTTCCCTTTGATTCTTTTTGTAAGAGATTATTTGAAATCACAATTGAACGCCTTATGATTGCAATAATTCGGGATTGAATCTATACTTCTTACAGGTTTAAAGAGAAGACACCAATGATTTTCTCAAAAGAGATCCAATTTTAAATCCTAAATACTGACACTCATAAACATTCAATTCTTTTACCAACTGGATTTATGTGAAAACGATACAGACCCATTGGAATTGTCATCTCAAACCGGGCTCCGGTTCCATATAAACCGGTTTCGTTTATCTGTATCCCGGAAAGACTAAGGATCTCACGGGCCAAAAATAAACCAAACCCGGTATTCTGCCCATAACCCCGTTCGAAAATTCGAGATTTGTTACTATCTGGTATGCCAACTCCATTATCTTCAAGGACAAGAGAGACCCCGGATTTTGCTGCGTGCCATGAGATTGTAATTGCGGTCAGGTTATCTCCACCATATCGAAGTGAATTGTCAATCAGATTATAGATTACGCGTTCAAAAAGTGGATCGGCAAACACTTCAAGATCATCGGTTTTTATAACAAATTGTATTGAATCTGTTGGCAGAGATTGTTTTGAGAGATAAACCAACTGATAAATATTATGCCAGATTGGATCGGTTACACCCATATCCTGATAATGACGAGTAAATAAGATCTGATCCATAATGGTGCTTAGAAATTTTTCTTCTTGTGTTATCAGATCACCAAGATTTTCAGGATTGTGAATGGATTCCTTCATCAGTTCAAAGAAACCCTTCATACAGGTCAGCTGATTCATAATATCATGGCGTGTAATACTATTCAGAAGGTTCAATTTTTTATTCGCATTCCTGGATGCCTCTTGTGTGATGGTCAGTTCTGCTGTTCTTTCCTTTATTCGTTCTTCAAGTTCACGATACAATTTTCGCAATTCGTTTGTCTGTTCAATTACACGGTTTTCAAGTTTATCGTGGGTTTCTCTCAAACCTATTTCCGTATTGTGATGCTCAGTGATATCCCTGGTTACCCCCATCACTTCAACAACATCACCATTCTGGTTGATTAGAGGGATCAGATGGGTATCTTGCCAGGTATCATGATTTCTGAATGGTATTTTATTCTCAACTCTGATTGCTTCCCCGGAAGAGAAGACTTTCTGAATATTAACTTTCTGTGTTTCGTTAGATGAATCCGGGAAAAAATGAGATCTGAACCGACCTATAATCTCCTCCTTGGGATACCCAAGTTTGGAGGCTGCCATGGTATTGAGATATACGATCCGATCTTCTTTGTCAATGATATAGATGAAATCGTGGGATGATTCAGCAAGGGTCCGGTATCGTTCTACACTCTCCCGAAGACGGGACTCATATTTTTCTCTCTCGGATATATCACGGATGGTTTCAATAGCACCGACAATCTCACCGCTTTGATCATACAAAGGGGCAGCTTTCGCCCATAGTGGTGTTACTATTCCTTTAGGATGAGGGAGGGAAAAATCTGCAGTTAGAATATCTCCATCTTGAATGAAATGAGAATAATTATTTTTTATCTTGAGATCTGGGTTATACACAAGATCAATAAGAATCGGTTTTCTCTCTCCATAGAATGGGAGAGCGTATTCATAATCTCCTTTCCCAATCATTTCATTGGCAGACACCCCTGTCATCTCTTCAATTGCACGATTCCACAAAAGAATCTTTCCTTCTCTATCGATTGCAAAGGTTGCATCAGGTAAAAAATTGATAATGTCAGAAAGTTTACGTTCAGAATTTTTAAGATCAATGGATGCTTTTCGTTCTGAAACGATAGTTTCAATTTTTTCCTTTAGTTCAAAAAATTGTGTCCCAGGATCTTCCCCTTTTTGGATATAAAAATCAGCACCACCATTAAGGGCCAGGATAGCGACTTCTTCCTTTCCTTTTCCTGTAAAGAGAATGAATGGGATCTGTCCAAATTGTGAACGAACTTCTTTGAGAAACTCGATGCCATCCATATCAGGCATGAGATAGTCAGAGATTATTGCATCATATGATTTTTGTTTTAATTTTTCCAAGCCAATGTGTGGCGATATTACCGTGTCGAGGGTTATATTTCCATATCTCTCAAGAAACAACTTCCCAAGATTGAGGAGATCTTCTTCATCATCAACTGATAACACCGAAATCATATAATTAACCTATTTAAAAGAGGAGTTCGTAGATAAACAATGTATTTTTTTACTCAGTTATGTTAGTTTTTGATCATGATACAAGTTTCGATTTGGACATGGTAGTGGACTCTTCAAAACAGGATAAATTCCACATTAATTAAAATTGAACTATTGATACACGTTTCTACAGGAATTCTATTGAGAGAGATAACCATATTCCTCATTCCTAGATTAAGGATGCGGGCAGGTGTCATAATATAGTAACGCCAGGGATAATGTAAATTCGCGCTCACATAGCAGAATTTATTGAGGTCTCTCCTTTGTGAGTTCGAGGCCTTATGCGGGTTTTGTTAATATCAGAAGGGATTCACACAAATTTGTATCCTTTCAAATGATTTTGATTCGTTTTATCGCTCGTGGACAACATCGGGCAAACAAAGAGTCAACCCCCGATTCTTTATAATTTATCGAAAAAATCGCCAACTAATCTCAACCTATCTTATCGAAAGGGGGAACAGATGGGGTGGTGATGGTGGTAAGGTGATATTTGTTTGATCTAATTGCGCTCGATAAAAATACCAGTTTTGCTGCCGTTAAATTGATTGGGGCTTTGTACAATTTGTCTAAAATCCGGGCTGGGGCATTCTTATCGGAGTATATTGCCTAATGCAATTATCTCCATTTTTTTTACATTTCAGGTTATTGTATCTGTGTGGGGAGTCTCATTGCCTTGCGGTAGCAATCACACAGAACAACGCTATTGTGTTTTTATCTTCAATTGATTGTTACTACCAGAATTATGGATAAACACTACTACCTTTTAAAAACCGGCGAGCGGCAGGTCTGACCGATAAGGATGGACTATTGTTCCGTGGATCAGATTTTCAAAAGCAATTTTTTTAGATCACAACCAGATTCTGCCAGAATATCCAGAAATCACCGATACAAATTTTTAATACCCAAACAATGTGATGTAATTATACACAATAAATGTCATCAGCAAGTTCTCAAAGTTTTTTTGGAGATTATCTGACCCTTTTTGCTGCCTGTGAAGTTTATATTTACGTTTTTTTGGAGATTGTTACAAAACTACATCCCGTCGAGCAGGTAATATTTAAAAGAGCAACAACGCGTAATTATTTCTGTTTTATCATTATTTTCGGCTTGTTTTCTATTTTTGGGACATACCTCGGAATACCCATGGATGATGGTGTTATCAGTAATATCCGGGATTTGTCCCCCATGATCAGTGGACTTGTCGGGGGTCCAATTCTGGGTGTAATTGTCGGATTAATCGGCGGAATACATCGCCTCTCGCTTGGAGGTGAAACCGCTGTTATCTGCCTTATTGCAACCGTGCTGGCCGGGCTTCTCGCTGGAGTAATTTATCACTATAATAAAGGGAAATTACCCGGCATAATCCCTGCAATGGTTTTTTGTGCTGCCTTTGAATTGCTCCACGGTTTAATGGGGATGATAGCAATACAGCCTCTTAGTGAAGGAATTGTGCTCTTTATGAAAACCACTCCGAGTATGATGATTGCGAATGCTCTCGGCCTTGCGATTTCTATCATAATAATTAACAGCAGAATCGAACTTGAATCAATATTACATCCTGAAAGAAAGGAAAATTTGTAGCCTTTGTTTGTAATTTAGCAGAGACAAAAGTGATTGTGATCCCGATTCCATTCAGGATATCTTATCCTTTCTGTCATATATTTCGATACGAATTTCCATTCTTTTTATTACCGGATTATTATTCACACGGCCTTTCTTCACCAGTTACCTTATCTAATATAAAACCCCGCGAAAATTCATCCCTGATAAGATGAGTGTTATGTGTTGCTCGTTTATACCCTGCTGTTGAACTGTCTGCCGCGGTATATTCAAGCAGGTACTCCCGGTATGTTTTTTCACATGAACCGACTGGATTGGGTGCGTTCTGAAGGCAGGACATAAATTTCAGGTGAGTGGATTTGTTTGTAATCTCAGGAGTCTCGAGAAAGCACATTTCCACAGTTTCAAGGAATTTTTCATCGTCAACACTCTTCTCCTGAAGTTTTTCTGTGGGAGCGGGTTCTATCGACTCGTTAGAAACTACGGTTGGTGTTTCGGTAATGACAGGTTTTACTTCTGGTGGTGTAACCGGTTGATTGTTTACGCATCCACTTATTGAAACGAAAATTACCAGTGCTAAACTGATACCAAGAACACAATGTTTTCTCATTATTATGAGTTGGGAATTTCCCCTGATAAATATTGTTTATTGTCTATTCTTTTCAAAAGAGCCGGTTTAACCATTTGGAATACGAATTGATGCCGAATGTAAGAAATACAGGAGGGAATGATTAGCAAAGTACTAAATTGGAAGTATCCGAATCTGCCCGCTTTTGGAGGCCAGTGCAGCGTGCTGATGCCCTCCGGCGGGTCAGGAGTGAATCAGGTCTTTTGGTACCGGATGAACTCACTGACATATTATCACTGGAACCGGGAGAACTGGGAATTTGTAAAGAAGGACCATATCTAGGGAGTTCCGAAACGGAGTAAATCCCTGCATACCCGCGTGAAAGTCGGCGATACCATTCTCATGTATGCCAGGTCAGAAACTCACGTTAAAGAAGTACTTCCTTCTGTCATTTTGGGAGAATTCACCGTAACCGAGCTCATTGAGGATACAAAACCGCTCTTTATCGCTCCTCCCCAGATGGGGGATGAAATTTTCCCGTACCGGTTCAAACTCAAACTGGTATAGATATTCAAAACCCTGATAGAACTGAAACTCTTTATCCCGGAACTCGGGTTTGTTACCAACAAGACGTTGTGATCAGGTCATTTCCGCCTAGCGATGCGGGAGATCCCGAAAGAAGATTACCAGAAGATCATATCTGCAGGGAAGATATAACGAAACTCCTCTAATCCTCCTATCCTTGAACAATTGTATCCCGTTTTTACCCCGTGAGAGATCTTTTGTATACTCATTAAATACTCTAAACAGCCGGGCAATCCGGCAGGAGTTAATCTATGGCTGACGTAGTATCGAAAAGTGTGACCAGGAGTGCCGAACAGAAACTCACCATTCCGATCGATACCATGGCCAATTCCAGACCCTTATGAATGACTTCATCTAAAAAGCCCCCTGTACTGTGTGTACCCTACACCTCCGGGAGACTGACCATTGTCGACATCACTCACAAGACGAATAATTCGGTATCATTTTTTGCCTTACATACCAAGGAACTTCAGGGCCCCGTATACCAGTAATGCAGGCCAAAAAATCGCTTTGATAACTCCCACAACTCCATCCCAGAGGCTGGTAGCCGTAGTGATGTAATAGACAAGGGCACCGAGTAAGCCCATACAATAGATTACCGATCCCTGGCAGTGAACGTGTTCTTTCATATTACATTTGAATTTTTGCCAGTCCTTCGTGCATGACTCAGACGTCTCTGTCTCCATTTCTCTTTACTCCCTGATTCGATCTACGTTACTTGTCCTTAATAAGTATACTGCATGGCATACCGTTTTGGAGTTATCAAATGAAAAGAAGGCTGCGTTAAGATTGTTTCGTGGGAAACTCTGCGAATCAAACTAAAATCCGGCATTCTGAAGTGAAAATCAGCTAAATCCTTTAAATCGTTACCTTATTGTATCGTATATGGCGAATCATACTGCATGAAAGCTGATTCGGTAAGCTCAGGCTTCCGGAATGTAGATGCATCCGGGGATCAAGCCTTTTTTATTGATTATCTGAAATTTATTGATTCAGTTCCAGAATTCAGAGCAATAAAGGAACGGAACTACAAGAAACTGAAACTGAAAAGTGGCACCAAAGTCCTCGATGCCGGATGTGGAATCGGGCTTGATACCTACCGGCTGGGATCTCGTGTTGGTGATCCCGGAAGTGTTATCGGATTTGATTCAAGTGAAGCGATGATATCGGTAGCACAAAAAAATACTCCTGATAATGTCAAAAATATCTCTTTTAAGGTAGGAGATCTGATGAATCCTCCTTTTCCTGATGATACGTTTGATGCGGTGTATCTCGAACGGGTTCTTCAGATTGTACCAGATCCCAAAGAGATCCTCGGACAACTCAAAAGAATGGTAAAGCCCGGAGGAACCATCATGAGTATTGAACCGGACTGGGGAACAATGGCACTGGACCCGGGAAATCGGAACACCATTCGTACACTGATATCATGTTGTGCAGATACATTTCCTGACGGGTGGACCGGAAGGAAACTATACCACCTCTTTCGTGATATTGAATTGGATGTACAGGTTGAAGCAGAACCCGTTATCATGCATGATTTTCAGACAATCAATCGCGCAATGAACTTCGAGAAGTTTATTTCCGGGGCGATACAAGAGGGTCAGATGATTCGTAATGATGCAGATGAACTCGTAGAAGGATTCAAACGAGCGGATAAGTCCGGAAATTTCTTCTTCTCATACATGATCTATCGTGCAGTAGCGAAAAAACCAAAAAAGTCATGAGACTATCACACGATCTCCCATCTGGTTCGATAGCCCTGTTGTGTTCCCCTGCCCTACCATCTAAAAGAAGGCACTATCTCATTTAATTGAGGTTATCAAGAGATGATAACCTGATAACTCACGGCTTCCGGCAGGTTTCCACTCTTATAAATACCCGGAAGATAACAGATATCATATGAAAACTCTTCTCCTTCTTCTGTTGTTCTGTTTGCTGACCATGCCCGGCTCCGTACTCGCTACATCGCAGGAGCCGTCCCCTGATAAAACACCGTCTTCCGATCTCCCCCTCGTTGCCACGTTCGAGAACGGACAGCGGTACCAGGCTGGTATCTACCCGGTTATCGTTCTCTCCGGCTCGTATCGTGAGATGGGTAGGCAGTACGGCGGCCTCATGAAGGATGAACTCAACGATGAGTATGCGTTCCTCACCGACACCCTCACCAGCCTGGGGATGACCAGGGAAGAGACCCGAAAAGACGGCCAGGAAATAATCGCACACTACCCGCAACGGATAAAGGAGATCTTTACCGGCATGTCTGAGACCTCGGGACTGACGTCCGATGATATTGCCGTCCTCTATTACGGGCCAATCTTCCTTTTGCTCGCTGCTCCGGCCGAGCCAGCCGTACCGGTCTCTTGCTCGTACCTGGCAACCTGGGGTGATTACACAACCGATGGCTCCCCGGTGGTCTCCCGTAACTGGGATCTTGCCGATTCAGTGCTGCCCTTCACCCAGTGGTACGTCCTTGCGATCTACCGCCCGACGGATGGAAGCAACAGCATCGCAACCTGGAGCCCGGCCGGAGCCCGGCCCGAGACCTTCATGAACAACAAAGGACTGTTTATCGCTGATGATAACTCGGGTCTGGATGATGTGGCAGAAGAGACCCGCCCTGAATTTATCACCGAATACTTCCGGTTCATGTTTGATTACTCTGACCTGGACGCACTTGGTGCCAGTATCCGCGGTACTGCTCCAGATGTTGCATGGATCGTGGATGTCGCAGGACCGGACGAGGCGTTTGTATACGAGAAGTCGACGAACCGGACCGTGCAGAGGACCGGTGACGGTGTTGTTGCAGCTGCCAACCATTTCGTCGACCCGTCCTGGAACCTCCCTGCTCCCCCGGAACACTCGCTCTCCCGCTACAACAACCTCCTCAACCAGGCTCGTGAAGCAAAAGGATCGATCGATGCAGAGCAGATGATGGAGATGAGAGATGTCTGCCTTGAGGACGGCGGCTCTAAGTTCTGTCACTCAGACCTCGGAGGCGGGAAGTTCTCAAGCAACCACCAGGTCGTCTTTGAACCAAAAACCCAGAATCTCTGGATAAACGTCATGGACAAGGAGTGGCAGAAGGTTAAACTCGCTCCGTTCTTTGAGACGACAACGGGCTGAAAATTACCCTTTCATTTCTGCCTTCTTTTTTTCCACCGATTCTGCATACGTTACATACCATCGGAAGTTGTGGTATATGTCGTATTCTTCCCGGCAGTGATGACCTCTCCTCTGTCATCAAAGGTAACCATCCGGGAAGCACTCATCCCGGATATGGATTTCCACCATCCTGTCGATCATCTGGTACACACCGGTTACCCGTGCCAGGTTTTCCAGTGATCTTCAGAGAGAGGCAAAATACAGGTTCTGGGATGCAAAATCTCTAATTCCTCACTCCTGGACACATACCGGGATTTGGGAATACCGACGGCATCCAGCAGGTGTGGTGGGCATGACCGGTCCCATCCTGATTTACCATTCTTCATGATAGCATTCACCGGTACACATTTTATCCATATCATTATCAGCGTCTTTCTCGAATAATTTCCCAACCGATCAGTGAATATGAAAAATTTTATTGAACAGGCAATACCAATTCGTGACCCGAATAAATGCCAGTTCATTAAAAGAAGATAACTCAGGCTTTTTCGGCCCGCTCCTTGATATGCGATTCATGAATTCAAATGAAAAATTGAGGAAAATGAATTTTCATTCTCTTTTTTCGATCATTTGTCCTATATCAGACTCATTTGAATTTAGAGTCCATTATGAGCAACGCTCTTCTGCGTCTTTTGTTATGGTATCCCTTCCCCTATAATTCTTACCAGGCCTTATTGTTTCACAATTTCAGGGACGGTCCATCCCCCATCAATCTTTTCCATATCAGGAAGGTACATCCGCATGATTAAATGGAAATCATCAGTCCCTACCGGAAGCCAGTTGTTCACCATAGCATCATCAGGCTTTTCATTCTGAAGAAGGATATCAAGCGATCCATCCTCGCTGTATGTCACGTTGCTCCGATCATTGATACAGTACCGGTCTATCTCGTTTTTGATCAGGAAGGAATCACTCCCGTAGGCAGTCACTGACCAGAATCCGCCTTGTAGAACGGGAGGCAACATCCCCTCATCAAAGTGAAGGATATACCTGTTTTTTCCGGTGACTTTCCGGTTCTCTGTATCAAAGGCTGTTTCCGGATAGACGGCAACATATGTTGGATTGGCACCAAACGCCACCTGGGCGATGATTGCCCGGTAGGGATAATCAGTACCCCATTCTGCGATAGGGTAAGGATAATACACCCAGTCACCTAATTTTTCGGTAAAACTGAGGAAATAATTACTCAGGACCGGGTTCATCGAATCCAGCATCTCGTTCCACTGTGTCTGTGCATTATCAGGAAGGAGGGTCTCATCAAAGGTAAGGCCCGGACCGACATTAATCGACTGCAACTCTTTTAGTATGGGAGCATCATCAGGGGCCGGGGGGTTTGTCACCATCAGACGGTTTGCAGTGGAAAAATACTCCTCAGGTGACATGGCGGCCACATAATCCCCCGGGTTGAAGTCATTCTCTGCGTCATAACTTCCTTTCGGAGGGATATATGTCTGCTTACTCAGGTAGTCTTCAACCGGTACAAGGAGGAGCTGCTTCTGGATTGCTTCGATAGTGGGGAGATCATCAGGTCCGTTGCAGACAGTCCTGATAACAATCCAGGCCATATCGGTTGGTATAACGATATGCGTCATTCCTTGCGGAATCGCTCCCTCGTAATTTCTCCCGGTAATCAGGCATATCTCTTCATCCTCCGGGTTTACTGCTCCCCCACCGGAACCTACGACATCGATGGTATTACTGTATGCATCCATTACCTGGGCTGAACAGAACCGGTCGGTTTTGGGTTTGACAAATACAAGAGCGGTATTATTGAGATCCAGAAATGCCTGGGAATAGAGCGTATCCACGTTTGGCGATACCACTGATCTCCAGTCTGCATTTTTCAACTGATTGTCATGCTGGAACTGGTTAACCGGGGCCTTTTCGTTTGTCGGCTCTATGGTATTGCTATGCTCAACCATCGTTGCATCCATCAGAACAAGCGGGTAACTATAGATATAGGCATCCTTTACGGTATCCCAGAACTGAGTTGCATTCATCTCAATCTTGTCAGGAGAGACCTGCACTTTCTGAATGTGTGGTGTTTTCCATGAACTCTTGATCTTCTCCAGATCAGGACCATAAATCCGCATATTGATGCGGAAATCATCAGTTCCTACCGGAAGCCAGTTGTTCACCATAGCATCATCAGGCTTTTCATTCTGCAGAAGGATATCAAGCGATCCGTCCTCGTTATATGTCACATTACTCCGGTCATTGATGCAGTACCGGTTTATTTCGTTGGGAATCAGGAAATTATCACTCCCATATACCGTAAATGACCAGAACCCGTCATGAAGAACCGGTGGAAGCATCCCCTTGTCTATATGAAGGAGATACCGGTTGGCCCCGGAGAGCTGCTCGGCTTGCGAATCGGTATCTGCTTCAGGGTATATGGCAACATACGTTGGATTTGCACCAAGGCCCTTTATTGCAATCAGACCCCGGTAGGCATAGGCAGTCCCCCAGTCCCCGATGGGATCACCATAATACTCCCAGTCACCAGAAGAGATCATGTATTCAGCCGTTTGCTTAGTCAGGGCTGGCAGGAGGTTTTTAAGCATGACATTCCACTGTTTCTCTCCGTCTGTTCCAAGGATGGTATCATCAAAAATGAGGCCAGGACCGACATTAACCGACTGCATTTCTTTCAGTATTGCGGTATCAGCAGAAGAGGGAGGATTTGTCACCATGAGGTTATTTGCTGTGGAAAAGAACTCTTCAGGTGACATATCCAGTACATAATCGATGGGATCGTTGTTGTACTCCGCGTTATACGTTCCTTTTTCCGGAATATAGGTCTGGTTACTGAGATAAACGTCCAGGGGAACTAGAAGCATCTGGTCCTGGATTGCCTCAACATTGGGGAGATCATCAGGCCCGTTAATCACGGTCCTGATAATGATCCAGGCCATATCGGTCGGTATCGCTATCTGTTTCATTCCATCAGGAACATCGCCTTCGTAATTTCTTCCGGTGATCAGGCAGGTCACTTCATCCTGTGGATCGCCAGTCCTGCTCCCCGAACCGACGACATCCACCGTGTTCGTAAATGCATCCAGGAACTGGACCGAACAATATCGTTCGGTTTTGGGTTTTACAAATACCAGAGCAGTGGTATTGAGATCCAGAAAGGCACTTGAGTAAATGTTGTCGACATTGGGGGAGACAACAACCTTGTTATCAGCCGTTAACACCATACTGTTGTAGATTAACTGATTTACCGGGGCCTTTATGTTCGTTGCCTCCTCGGTATTGGTCCGGTTTTTCATCGTGGCATCCACGATTACCAACGGAAAACTGTACACGTAGGCATCTTCGATAGAACTCCAGAGATCTCCATCTCCTGAATCAGTATTCGTAACGGCAGATACTCCACTGGAAAACATCAAAAAGAGTACCAGTAAAACTAAAATGAAAGAGATAACAGCGTCTTTCAGCATAGTAATGAATATTTTTCATTCGTAATAAGAGTATCTATCTGACCCATCAGTGAATGGCTCTCACCTGATAATGGTGATTGTAGCATCTCCTGTTTACGGATGCAGAACTGCCTTTCATATGATAAAAGGTACCTGAATGTTTCAATGAAAATGATATTTTCAGGATTACGAGAGATTTTCATAGGGATTTTTTACTGCCATTATATGTAACTGACGAGTAATGGCATTCATGCCACAGAGTAAACCATCATAAATACCTGAATTGATTAATGATATACATCAGGAGGCAGATATGGATTTAAAGTCTTCATCGAACAGGACGAAGATGGTTGGTATATTGTTACCGTACCAGCTCTTCCGGGATGTGTCTCACAGGGAAAGACAGAAGATGAAACAAAGAAAAATATTGCCGAGGCTATTGAGCTTCATCTTTCCGCGCTCGCACGTGATGGTATCCCCCTCTATCAGCGTCCAGGCATCAAAGAGACATATGTTACTGTTGATATATGATTGATAAACTCCCGATCCTTTCAGGGAAGGAGATCGTAAAAGCTCTTTGCAGACTTGGCTACACGATAAATGACCTGAAAGGAAGTCATATTTACTTGAGACATCCAGTACGCTGCCCGCTGACCGTTCTGAATCACTCTGAAGTTGCTCGGGGAACACTACGAATCATCATCAAAGACGCCGATCTTGCGGTCGAAAAATTTCTTGTATTTTTATAAAATCTTCTCGTTGTATGTTAGCCTCTCGATTTTAACAACCAGATTCGTTTTTATTTGTTTTTTCGAGGCGGCAGGGAATACTTACTATTGGTACCAATTCCTCGGATTTAGAGTAAGATGAGAATTCTGTCACATTTTTCATACATGGTAACCTGATAATTATTGTGGAAGAACCTCCTATTAGAGAGAGATACTTCCTTTTGGTATCAAACATACCTCTGGGTAATTTTCCACCTGGCATCAGATACCTGATGCATACTCCATCAAGTAATATCTGGACAGATCATATGCAGTAATTACCGTTTCTCTTTGTATATTCGGGACTCCGCAGGCTACGATATGGATTGTCTTCGTGGCAGGTGTTATCTTTGTTGCATCTGAGTCCCGGTACGGGTAAATGGCAATTATCTCTTTCTCATCGGTCAGAATGACCTGGTTATTCTGGAGGACTAGTGGTTTTTCCATCCCTATCCCGAGGAACTCTTCCCCTTCTTCTGCAAACCGCATGGTGAGATCTCCTTTCAGCATCCCGGCATCAAAGGCACCGATAGGAACACCGGTCCGGATTGATGCGAGATTATAGGCATCCACAGCGGTGTTGATGGAGGGAAGCGTCTTACCGGCAAGAATCCTTCGCACGAGGGCCTCAGACGCAGGCCGTGTCTTTGTCGGGTCGATACCGACACTCCAGAAGAAGTCTCGGTATGCCCTGAATAGGGGTTTGTCCTTGACCTGTTCCAGGGTGTACTTCTCTCTGGTCTCGGCAATGACCTCACTTTTCAGAGTTTCAAGTTCCGGATTCTTCCCGCCGATAGAGAGGGGTCCGACATCACCCTCTGCAATAAAGAGACCGGGAAAGGTGGAGAGGATATCATCGTGTATCTCCATACGAATTACTATTTTGGCCGGGATGATATAATGAGATGTTGGCAGAAATATGTACCATCTGTCCCTGACTCTCTTGTGATTAAAAATCTTGAATTATTCTCGAGGTTTCTGTAGTTTTACGGTTGAATCACTTGCTCAATCTGGAAGGATTGTACACCCTCTCCACTACTGTCTGGCGTGTAGAGTTTGAGAGAGGTGAGGGAGGTACAGAGAAATCCTACACACAAAAGACCACAAACATAACTCCTTTCTGCCAGATACAACACATTAAAAGGTTATATCCACCCGGATACAGATATTGAATACGAATCCATCTCAATGAGTATGTTGTAAAGGAGTAATCTTGTTGAATCGAATTAGAATCCTACAGATCGGTGATATGCAGAAGAGTTTTATCAGACAGGAAGGAAATCTGTACATTCCTGGTTCTGAGGATCTCATTGTCAGGACAAATGAATTTTTAAGAGCAGTAAAAGATGGGATTTTTGATTTTACCTTTATAATCATGGATACTCATTT
>CAZSDZ010000013.1:36382-40693 GCA_964605795.1 uncultured Methanoregulaceae archaeon | reverse complement strand
GAATCAGCCCTGGCAATGATACTGCCAATATCGATGTTGTTTTGATAGGTGTGGCCTCGGATTACTGTAATTACTATTCCATGGAAGGATGGCTCCAAGGGGGAGCCAGTGTAACTATCATAGATGATCTCACAAAAGGGATTGCAAAGGAGACACCACAAATAATTCGTGAGTATCACGTAAAAAACCAGATATCTTCTGGGTTGCGATCATTATCGAGTTCCGATTTCTTACAGGAAGAAAGGAATTCCTGATTGTTTTGCAGGTAATACTTTCATCCATGAAGACAATTGCCTCGATACGAGGTACTATTGTGTAAACGAACTTTTGTGACAGATCTCCTCCCTTCACGTGAATGGTGAACTGCATAATAGGTACTTGTTTTAGTGGTTTAACCCTGTTTTGTCAGGTTAAAACAGATTTCCCCGTTTTCTATCTCTTCTTCTCCGCACTCGGTCTCGATGAGATACATATCGTCATCAGACAGGATAAAGTTCACGGCTTCAGAAGTTGACCAGTTCAGGAAGAGACTCTTTCCATCTTCAGAGGCCGAACCTTGTAGTTCCTGGATAAATTCCGGATAGATAAACGAGTAATAGGTTCCGGTAATGGCATCTCCGGTCTGTTCCAGGGTGATTGATCCGTTTGGGGTTACCCATTCTCCTGACCAGACAACTCCGCTCACAAGAGACCCGTTCCGGGTCGCATGATAGGTATGGGTACATTGCTGGCCGGAACATAATTCCGGATCAACCGTCTGGATTCCGGAATATTCCATCTGGTCATCTGATAACCGGATCTCCAGATTTCCGGCCGTTTTCATGACCGTGAGCAATGTCGTCCCGTCATCTGATACCACTCCTGACAACCGGAAAGGAGTATACTGGTTATTTCCATGGGGAATTCCTATTGCAGCGATTTCAGAGCCGTTCTGCTCAATGGTAACGGTAAAATTCGCATCTGCCCAGGTGCCGGCCCATGCATCTTCCCCATCGGCATCTTTGTCCGGTGCTTCGTCAGCAAAAGTCATGACCCCAAAGAACAGGGCCATTGCCAGTATGAATCCGGTGTACACAATTTTTTTCATGGATAATCCTCGTGTAATGAGTATATTTAGAGTCGTGGGGTTTTAATGTGCCGAGGGTATACCGGAGAGGTGCCATATGGAGAGAATGATTGTCTGCAAAGATCGATATAGGTTTTTAATCGGGATCCCGGTTAATCAGATACTACAAATGAGAGTACAACAGTATTTCCTAATCTTTCCCAGATATCCTGTTTGATTACCTGGTGAGAAAAGAATAGAATTCATCCCTGTCAACCTGGCCTGTTTCATGATTGAGAGGAGGGTACCGATGGGAATCTGGTCACGTTTTGGAATAATTACGAGAAGTTTATCTCCATTATTATCTTTAAAAAGTGCCACGTGACTCCCTTTTCCCTAGTAAGGGGCCATCTGGAATCCATTCGGTTTGAATTTTTTTATGAGGGTATTTGAGGAGATTTGAGGTAATTTCACGTTGCTTCAACCTCAATGACCGAAGTAAATTTTTCTGCTGAAATGAGTGAAGGTTCAATATCAGACAATAGAAGGAGATATTCAGCATTTTTTAGCCAGAGATCAATTGCTTCACGCAGGTTTTCAAGTGCCTCTTTGGGTGTATCACCACAGGAAGCTACCTCAATTTCCACGCATTTTGAGACATATACCCCATCTTCCTCCCAAATCAGGGCAGTAAACTGGTATTTTTTCATATACAAATCTCCTTTGGATATACTCTCTTTTACCTTTCTCTCCAGATTAAGTTCTCTCTTTCCCATGAAATCGGATTGTACCTTTTCACATACAGAGTGACTCTCGTAACGTATTTTTATAGACCGGATTATCTCTATCATTGTAACGAGATCTGATCTTTTCATTTGTCAGAGAACGAATAATGCCATATAAAACATAATTATATTTCCTCATAGCTTCTCCTACACACACTTATATGAGAAGTGATGTATGGTAATATTGAAAAAATGGTTTCTCTATCCCCAAAAATTGAACACAAAGTCCTTTCGCTTCCGGCACAGGAGCGAATAGCTCTTATTGACCGGTTGATTGCCAGTCTGAACGTACCAACTGATCCGGATATTGACAGGTATTGGGCTGACATTGCCGAAGAGAGATTAATTTCATTGAATAAAGGTTCAATTACCCCGAGATCCGGGAAAGATGTCTTCCCGAAATGAGAGATCGGACAATCTCAATGAACTATTTTTTCATCATCATAAATACCACCTCTCTTCAAGAACCGAATCTTTCCTTTTACCGATATATCTTCAAATAGGGTGCGGTTAATCATATTATTATGACATACTGGATCGCCTCAGGGAACCGGGAGAACTGGGAGGTTGTCAAGAAGCACAGCATCTGGGGAGTCCCGAAACGGAGTAAATCCCTGCACACCCGCGTGAAAGTCGGCGATACCCTTCTCATGTATGCCAAGTCAGAAACTCACGCAAAAGAAGTGCTCCCTTCTGCCATTTTGGGGGAATTCACAGTAACTGAGCTCTTCGAGGATGCAAAACCGCTCTTTACCGCTCCGCCACAGATGGGTGATGAGGTCTTTCCCTACCGGTTCAGACTCAAACCGGAGAAGATATTCAGACAACCGGTAGAGATAAAACCGCTGATCCCGGAACTCGGGTTTGTCACCAATAAAAAAATGTGGTCAGGCCATTTCCGCCAGGCGATGCGGGAGATTCCAAAAGAGGATTACCAGACTATTCTGACTGCAGGAAAATAACCTCTCCTAAAAATTCCATTAATCCATCACTCATTAAACCGCTTATACAACCGGTTTGCCAGCACCTGAAACACCCCTATGAAAAGGAGCAGCATCACGATATCCACAACCGGGTGAAATAACGTAGATCCCATAAACCCTGCCTTGATAAGGTCAGTGCCGTAGGTAAGCGGGGAGCAGTAGACGAGAAACTGCCCCGGGTACGGAATGGATGCAATCGGGATAAAGATACCTGAAATAAAGATAAGCGGCAGCCTGACCAGGTTGAGCATCGACATGATATCACCCGGACTCTCGGTCGGATAGGCGGCAAAAAGCGTCCCCATCGTGGCAAAGCAGAACGCGGTAAGGACAACACCGATAAGAAACGGGATCCCGTTTACAAGCCCGGTGCCGAAGAGAAGGAAACCGGCAATGCACGGGACCGATGCAATCCCGATGCTGTAGAGAAATCCGCTTAAACTCTCGCCAAGTACAATCGCATGAAGGGAGATGGGTGCACAGAGGAGCCGGTCAAACGTCTTCATCCGGCGTTCTATCGGAATAGATACCGGCTCGATCGATGACGATGAGAAGAGTATCGTAATAGCGACCAGACCTGGGATCATGACGGCGGGCTCTGCAGGCCTGCCGACCGCAAACGCTAAGAACATAAAAAGCGGGAATAACGCACCGGAGACCAGGATGTTGGGCTTAAGATAATAGATGGCTCCATCTTTTTTTGCAATCGCCCAGGATGCCCGCAGTTCATAGAGCACCTGCCTCATAATCGTTTCAGGATCAGTCAATGGCACCCACCCCTTTCGTTTTTACGTCAAGGCCGGTCAGTTTGATAAAGACATCCTCAAGACTCGGGCCGTAGGTGTTCATCGATATGACCGTTACCTTCTGCCCGGCTGCACACTCAATGACTGCCTGGATTACCACCGGCGGTTTTTCAGTAATCAACCGGTACTTGTCGCCTTCTTTCCTGACTTCATTGACCATCGGCAGTTCTCTCAGACACTCCTTCATGGAAGGGTCGGCATCAGCAAATGCGACCTCGACAGACTGAACACTCTGAATCGTGGTTTTCAGCCGTTGTGGTGAGTCGATTGCTGCTATCTTTCCATGGTTGATGATTGCCACCCGGTCACAGGTAACGTTGGCTTCCTCGATGTTATGCGTCGTAAGAAAGACGGTCACTCCCTTTGAGTTGAGATCCCGGATCACGTCACGGATGATGAGATTGCTCTGGACATCAAGTCCTGAGGTAGGTTCATCTAAAAAGAGGATCCTGGGATTGTTGATAAGCCCCATCGCAAGGGTAAGCCGCCTCTTCATTCCCTTTGAAAATCCTTTAACCCGATCATTGTGTCTCTCCCATAAGCCGAAGAGTTCAAGCAGGCTTTTCCCGCGGGATTCCCTCTCCTCCTTCCCGACCGAATATAACTCTGCCGAGAACATCAGGTTCTTCCAGGCAGAGAGATCATCGTATACATTCGAGGTCTCATGAACGATCCCGATCTTCTTTCTTGCA
>CAZSDZ010000013.1:22816-36372 GCA_964605795.1 uncultured Methanoregulaceae archaeon | reverse complement strand
CCTGATGGTGGTGGTCTTTCCCGCCCCGTTCGGACCCAAAAACCCGAATGTCTCCCCTATAGAGACCGAGAAACTGATACCCTGCAACGCGGTTATGGTATCAAACCGCTTGACCAGATCAGAGACATGTATTGCAATCATTGCGAATCAAAAAATGCTAATTTTTTTTGGGTTACAGAACGTAAATTGACGATATATTCCAGATAGGTTGGGAATCAGTTCAGAAGAAAAGATTGACATCCTCCCTAAAGACTCTTTCGTTATATTCGTACGTACACTCATGTACCAGTCCTTCGTTCATCCCAAATTCAGGGAATATCCAGTGGACTCGATCTCTGGTATCTCTGTTGATGAGATCAAAAGGGATGAACCCATACCAATGAATCAACTCAAAACCCGGATTAATGTCAGATGAGCACCAATACCAGTACAGGTTTCTACATAATGAAAAAGACAATTATTACCGTGGTCGGGAAAGATACGGTAGGGATTATTGCACGGGTCTGCACCTACCTTGCACAGAACCAGGTCAATGTCGAGGATATCTCGCAGACCATCGTGCAGGGATACTTCAACATGATGATGATCGTCGATACCGAACTCTCACCAAAGCCATTCTCAGATATGGTGACCGAGCTCGAAAATCTCGGAGAAGAGATAGGAGTCAGGATCAGGTGCATGCGTGAGGATATATTCTTGAAAATGCACCGGATCTGAGAGGGCAGCATGGTCAATATCCTTGAAGTTCACGAGACGAACAAGATGATCGAGCAGGAAAAACTCGATGTCCGGACCATCACGCTCGGCATCAGCCTTCTTGACTGCTGCGATTCCGATCCTGATTCCTTACACAAAAACATTTACCAGAAGATCACCAGGCTTGCGAAAAATCTCGTTGCAACCGGGAAAGATATCGAACTCGAGTACGGGATACCAATTGTCAACACGAGAATATCGGTTACCCCGATAGCCCTCATCGCAGGAAGTGCCTGCAGGACGCCCGGGGATTTTGTATCGGTTGCAAAGACCCTGGATCTGGCAGCCCGTGATACCGGGGTTAATTTCATCGGCGGTTACTCAGCTCTTGTCTCAAAAGGAATGATCCCTGCAGATGAAACACTCATCCGGTCAATCCCGATGGCTCTCTCCTCAACCGAGAGGGTCTGTTGCTCGGTCAACATCGGATCCACAAAGACCGGTATCAACATGGATGCCGTCCTGCTCATGGGAACCATCATCAAAGAGACCGCTTTTGCAACACGGGAGAATAACTCCCTTGGCTGTGCGAAACTGGTTGTATTCTGCAACGCTCCTGATGATAACCCGTTCATGGCAGGAGCATTCCATGGTGTCTCAGAAGCTGAAGCCGTCATTAACGTAGGCGTCAGTGGTCCGGGAGTTATCAGACATGCTCTTGAGGCGGTCAGGGGCGAGAACTTCGAGGTTCTCTGTGAGACGGTCAAGAGGACCGCGTTTAAGGTCACCCGAGCAGGACAGCTGGTCGCACAGGTAGCATCGGAGCGGCTCGGGATTCCGTTCGGTATCGTGGATCTCTCGCTTGCACCCACCCCTGCAGTCGGTGACAGTGTCGCCGGGATACTCGAGGAGATGGGACTTGAATCGGTCGGAGCTCCCGGGACGACCGCAGCCCTTGCCCTCTTAAACGATCATGTCAAGAAAGGAGGGATCATGGCAAGCTCCTTTGTAGGTGGTCTCTCAGGAGCATTCATCCCGGTGAGCGAGGACCAGGGGATGATCGATGCCGTCCTCCGTGGCTCCCTGACGCTTGAGAAACTCGAGGCGATGACTTCTGTATCCTCAGTCGGACTTGATATGATAGCAATCCCAGGGGATACGCCTGCATCCACGATATCAGGGATCATAGCCGACGAGGCAGCGATTGGTATGATCAACCAGAAGACGACAGCCGTTCGCCTCATCCCGGTAATCGGAAAGGGTGTCGGGGAGATGGTGGAGTTCGGCGGCCTCCTCGGTCATGCACCAGTACAGCAGGTAAACACCTTCTGCTGCAGTGACTTTATCAGCCGTGGGGGGCGGATTCCTGCCCCAATCCACAGTTTCAGAAATTAGAGGGAATATTTTCAGACATCCTTCTCTATTCAGAGTGATATGAATAGCACCCTTTTCTCCCTCATTGATTTGTCGAGATAATTTGGGAATATTTTTCCCAGATAAAACCCCTGATTGTATCATGAAAAACGAGGATATCGTCACGTATTGCGGGCTCTGTTGTCTTGACTGCCATGGCTATTCCCAGAAGATACCGGATTTGGCACGTGACTTACGCAAAGAATTGCGAAAGGTCAATTACGCAAAATTTGCCGATACATTATCGTCTCTCCCCTTTGCAACTGCTTTTTTAAAATACGAGGACTGCTATGAGGTTCTCGGACTGATGATGAAGTTTCGGTGCAAAAAGGGGTGCAGAAATGAGGGTGGACCGCCGTCCTGCAAAATACGGGCGTGCTGCAGAGATAAAAATATCCAGGGATGCTGGGAATGCGACGAGTATATGACCTGTGAAAAACTTGATTTCTTACACGCAAATCACGGGGACGGACACCGTAAGAACCTGGCAATCATTAAAAAGAACGGAATTGATGAATTCCTTAAAGGAAAACGGTACTGGTAGTTATCCATTTCCATGTACAGAAACACTACCCTGCCATATCAGATGTGTCAAAAAAATTCAAAACAGGGCATGGTAAGAACCGGAGATAATCTCTCATGACCGTTCCCGATCCCCTGTTCCATTACCCAACCAGCCTGATCGTAAGACTGATAATCATTCTTCTGACATCCCAACAATCGAAAAAGACACCTTCTGTTCATACAGGACCCGTAGGACTCGCCTCATCTGCAGGTACAGCCACAAGAGTCTCTATCTCCATCCGGTCCAGTCTTTTTAGGGCCATATCCATTGCTGTTTTTTCATCCGGGGCTTCGAACAGGACCACGGTATCATACCTCCCGAGCGTCCAGTAGATTCCAAGGTACCTGACTCCTTTATTCGTATCCTCCTCGATGTCTTTTAGATTTTGGGAGACTACCTCCCGGTCCAGGGGTTTTTTGAATTTTGCCAGTGCAATAAAGAGCATTATTTTTCCTCCCGTCTTCGGGACATGAACATTGGAATCTGTTGGTAATAATGATTCAGAATGATGAGATCCAGGGTTATCATCTCTCTTAATAACGCGCATCTCTTCACCGGCAAAAAGCATCCATTCCTCACCCTAATTCCCTTATCCGTGCCCTTCTGCAGGAAGAGGAAACCCGACCAATTGACTCATAAAAAATACCCCCGGGAATCCCGGGATCATCTTCTATCAGGAATCCAAATCGATCCATTCATACCATACAAAGGTGGATACATGTTTGTTGATTCGTATGAAGCCTGATAAAACCCTGTATGTAAAGAGCCATTCCACCAAGATAAAGGGAATTTTAATCCTGTTCCTGCTGCTCCTGCTTCTGATACCGGGGATAGATGCTTCACAAAATACCACATGGATAACGATAACCTGTACCAATACCAATGAAGAATCAGGGGACCTCTTTTCCATAAAGGGTACTCTCTATTCCAATCCGGGCATCCCCTTAGCAGACAGGGTTATCAGGTATACTGCAACATCCTCTGGTCCGGTTCGGTCAGATAACGGCACTGTTATCACCACGACTACAGATTCCGAAGGAAATTACTTCTTCTCAATACAATTAACCAAGACTGAACCGGTTCGGATCATTTCTTATGATGGAGAGCCTGATTTCCTTCCTTCCTCTGTGGTAGTTCCCTGTAACGAGCCGCAACCTGTCCCAAAAACCCCACAGAACCATCACCCCCAAAAGACCTCCATCTCCCATGAAAATGCAGTAGAAAAACCAGAGAGCGGAGCGATTATGGCAGCAATCGACCCTGCCGGTGCAGATATCTATATTGATTCCATCTGGTATGGTACAGCTCCGAAACTGATTGCCAATATCACCCCCGGGGCACATGATATCGTATTTGTAAAATCCGGATATGCCAACCTGAGTATAGGTACGTATGTCACGGCAGGAAAGACCTCACAGATACAGTCAGCACTCAATCCTGCAGGGAGTATATTTGGCAGAAGTCCCATGCCGATACCCACTCCGTTTCCCTTTAACGGCTCAGATAGTGAAACCTATATTCTTATCAGGAATGGAGCAATCACTGAATACACCTTACAGAATGCGTCATGGATTACCACTGCGCCGTCACAGTCATTATCCGGGGGATATATCTCATCGCTTCTTTTAGGATCCAATGCGACCGGGTTTGTTACCACGATCTCAGGTACTAAAGAGTCAATGAAACGATCAACAATTACCTTTGGAGAACCCCATTCCTGATATTTCAGAGAAAAATAGCAGAATTTTCGATTATACCATTTTTTTCTTCATGCATCCGCTTCCGGGCTTCCGGGATATATTACGAGTCTCACATATAATTTCATTTTTAGAAATGCCATATAGATTCGAGCTCAAATACATTTTTAATCGTTGACGTCAAAGTAAACTACTAATTCAGATATGGGGTAGAATAACGTGAATATTCAGAGAAACAGAGTAATTACCGGATTGATAGTGATCCTCTCTCTGGTATGTATCATCGCCGGGCCGGCAAGTGGATCACCCGGAATGCCTGATCTGACCCCGACCGGTCTTGAGTTCACCCCGTCCTATGGGGAGATAAATTCACAAGTGCAGGTATCTTCTTCGATACAAAATATAGGGGACGAGGGGGCTTCAGGTTTCTATATCTACTATTATCTCTCAAAAGATCTCGTAATTGACCCGTCAGACACCTACCTCGGGTATAATTATATCTTCTCAGTTGGGCCCGGTGAAACTCTCATAAACAGGGCTGTTCTTACCATACCGGCAGAAGTCATCTTTGGATCGTATTATATCGGTGCAATCATCGATCCTCCTGGCTGGGTTATTGAGAGTGATAAAGCCAACAATACCGGAGTCAGTCCAGAGCCTTTCCTTGTCGGTTCAGGGGTCCCTGTAGAGACAGATACCATTGAACCATACCCGGCACTAACACCGGAACCGGTATCAGAACCAACACAAGAGGTGATTGCAGAGCAGGCTCCTTTATCAGAAGGACCTGATATCGTGCTTGAAAAGATGGGAGTCCCTGAACAGGTCAATGCAGGGGATATATTCCGGGTAAAAACACTCCTTTTAAACAAGGGGAATAAACCTGCTGGTGGATTTTATATCTCGTACTACCTCTCAGGCAGCAGAGTAATTACCCCACAAGATCTCTATCTCGGATATTCCTTTATCGCCCCGTACTTCTCAATCCCCCCTGCATCCGAGTACGAGATTAATTACACTGCCCAGATCCCTGCATCAGTGCAACCAGGAACCTATTATTTTGCTGCTGTTGCTGATGCAACCCATGTCCTTGGTACCGATAATCCTGATGATAACGTCGGGGGAGTACCGATAACGATTATAGAGACTGTTCCTGCAGAGATTCCGATAACCATAAAAGATGATACCGGATCCTTAACCGTCAGCTCAATTCCCAATGGCGCCCGGATAACTCTCAACGGCCAACAATTCGGTCTTTCTCCGAGTACAATCGGGAGACTTGTCCCTGGTACCTATGCGATACGACTGGATAAGGCAGGTTACGAACCGTATGAGGGCTCTGTTGAGGTTGTAACCGGAAGGACGGTCATCCTGACCATTAAGCTCACCAGGATAGAGACTGCGATCTCTTCGCAACCAATTACCCCGAAACCAACACCGGTACCTGGGGCAATCATGATCGGATCAACACCCCTTGGAGCAATGGTATTTCTTGGTGAAAATGCCCTTGGGGTAACACCCTACACGATAACGGGTCTTCAGCCGGGTCAGTACCATATATCTCTTCGGGCTGCAGGATATGATATCTGGGAAGAGAATGTCTCTGTCGAATCATACAAGATATCACAGGTAAACGCACCATTAATACCAGGAACCGCACAATCCGGACTGATTCCGGTTGATATTAACCAGACGGACACACAGACGGACACAACAATGCCGACCGTCATCCCGGAACCAACGCCGGGCTGTGTAAACGGTGTGGATCTTATCGTTTTGTCGGTTGAGACTGAAGAGAAACAGGTAAAACGTGACTCTTCATTCCGGGCACGGGCGACGGTGGCAAATGCAGGAAATGTTGATGCCGGACCGTTCTTTGTTGCCTATTACCTCTCGAAAGATAACGTTACAGAGACAGGGGATGCCTTCATCGGATCCCATTACTATTACCAGCTGGGAGCAGGGATCATCGGGAGTTACATCGACCGGATGACGGTTTCAGAAAATATTGTTCCAGGAGAGTATTATCTCGGTGCTATCGTTGATTATACCAGTCTTGCTAATGAATGCCAGGAAGATAACAATTCATACACCAGTGATATCCCGATTGTTGTGAGTTAAAAGGCAGCACTCAGATCATTTCCCCCACATGATCTCCCTTTTCTTCCTCGTATTATGCGATAGAAGGAGCAATACTGTTCATCACACTGCAAAAACTATCACATGATAGATAACCGGAAATTATCTATCATCCCGGTTTCGTTTCTCTCCCTGTATGTTGCAAGATTCCATATCGCAGGTAAATATCTGTACATCCCCGTAACCGGTATGTAACCGGTATACTGGAGGGCAGAGGGAAGGCTTCCGCATTATGAGGGACCGAAAACGGGGAGAAAGAACTGTTTCCATCGTCCCACCAGGTTTTTTTTTCTATCCCCCTGTTTCGTACCAATTCCGATAGCATAGTTTTTTTGTCACAGTACAGGTACAAAACGGAAAAATCCATCAATGTAATTCACATTCTTATCCTGCGATCAAACACTGAAATGTATCCGAAACCGCTTCCTAATGCCTGAAGGTCATCTGGCTATAAAGAGCCTTATCCATTATCGGATCTCAGATGATAAGAGGAGATGGACTTGTGCAGGTATCAATGAAACTTGAGATTCGTGATTCTCCAGGTCACCTGGTTGCAGCTCTCTTGCCAATCTCTGATATTGGCGGAAATATCAAGACAGTAATTCATGAACATAATCAGGAGAATACCAATGATTTCTTATCAGTGGAGGTTGTCATCGAGATACCTCAGGAACGCCTTGAGAGTCTTATCAATCTCTTTAAAGAGAAGGGTATCCGGATCCTCAAGATCGGACAAGACCGGTTTTCGTACCAGTTATCGGTAATAATTATCGGACACCTGGTGCATACCAACCTTGGGGATACCGTTGATCAGATCGACAGGACCGGCTACGCCGAGATAACCCACATGAATATGGCCATGCCGGCAATAAACGAGCGATCATCGGCACAATTTGTGATCCGATCCGTGACACGGGAAGATATGGAACATGCACTGCAGATCTTAAGAGTCGTTGCACAGGAGAAGGGATTTTTACTCATAGAACCCCTGGAGGTGACGTAATGAGAATCGCAGTCCTTGGACTTGGTTCCGTTGGAACCGGATTACTCTCATCTATCGCTAACAAACAACCTGACCTGACGATAACGGGTGTTGCTGATTCTAAAAGTGCCTGTATAAACCCTGACGGGATTGATATCACCTCCCTTCTTGCACAAAAAAAGGAGATCGGTATCTGTGGAGATTCTTCACTCACAGCCCGGGATGTCGTTACTCATGCACCCTATGATCTTCTCGTTGAAGTAACTCCGACAGATGCAGGAACAGGTGAGCCTGCCTATGGATACATTAAAGAAGCATTATCAAGGGGGGCCCATGTAGTAACCTCAAATAAAGGCCCGGTTGCCCTCTATTACAATGAACTGCACGAGCTTGCACAAAAAAACAACGTTTCGTTCCGGTACGAAGCAACCGTCGCCGGTGCAATTCCGATACTCCATGTCATGCAGCATGATCTATTAGGAAACACGATTACTGCATTATATGGTGTCTTAAACGGGACATGTAATTATATCCTGACACGGATGGCAGAAGAAGGACTCACGTATACCCAGGCTCTTGCCGAAGCCCGGGAACTCGGGTATGCCGAGGCAGATCCGACATATGATGTGAAAGGGATAGATGCCGGAATAAAACTGGTCATCCTTGCAAATACCATCTTTAAAAAGAATATCACGCTCACCGATGTCTCCATTACCGGCATCGATCTTCTCACTGATGATGCACTCAGGCTCGCTGAACATCAGGACTGCACCATCAGGCTGATAGGGGAGATCGTTCCCGGTACAGATCTCTTCCGGATATCACCCCGGATTATTCCAAAGAACCATCCGCTGGTGGTGAAAGGAACATTAAACGCAATTACCATCTCAACTGATATGGCAGGTGACCTGACATTCATCGGGAAAGGAGCAGGATCTATTGAGACCGCCAGTGCCATCCTCGGGGATATTCTCTACATTTCACAAGGGAAATGCATGGATTAATTGAGAAGAGAAGGTATTTTCTCCAACTGATGCACCAGATGACCGTAGAGCACGGATCCTTTACGGTACAGGATCTCCAGCAGGTAGCATCAGTCCCCCGCAGTACCTCACAGGACTGGATATCCCGTCTCTTTCATGAAGAATGTATTATCCAGGTCTCTCCACCCCACGGACGGATACCTGCCAGATATGCTCTCCAGAGTATCCTTCCACAGACCGCATGCAGGCGTATCTTTACCTGTGTTGATAAAGACACCATAGAGATATTTCACGATTGTATGAGCAGTGCGTGCGCGGCTTTCTGTGCCTACCATCACCAACTCGCACAAGGTCCGGTTCTTGAGATACAACGGGACGGGACAACTCTTCGGGAATGTGTCCAGACCGGGATTTATGAGATTGATATCGGTCTTTTTCCCCTGCCCGCTGTTGGAATCACCGGTATCTGGATCGACGGGACAGACGTAGTGCAACGAATACGATGTACCGGGGGGCCTGCCTATTCCCTCACCGAGATGATGGGCAGGGCAGAGGGAGTGAGGGAAGTTTCCATCGACCAGAGGGGCAGTATCGTTGAAGGCACCATAAGAACCAGGAAACTTGTTCATCTCTGTATCGGTATCGATGACACCGACAGCAGTGCAGGTGGAGCCACTTTTGCTCTTGCTCTGGCACTATTGCAGAATATCTGTTCTGTTCCCGGACACTATCCTATCGGGCACCATGTCGCGATGCTTTTTCCCGGCATACCACAAAAAACAGGCGGTAACTCCTGCAGCAGGATTGAGATTGCAGGAGAACCTGATGAAATTGCAGATACAAAGAGAAAAATTATCAAATTTGTCTCTGATGCGTCTCTCTCAGATTCATGGGGAGTGGCGATTAAAACAGGATTTATCCTTTCAGATGAACTCCGGCGGTATGGAAAAGCAGTCCGCAGGGGAGTTTTGACAGAATCATATGCACGAGAACTGGCAGCAGATGAGGATATATGTCTCGAGGGGGGAAGAGGTTGTATCGGTGCCCTTGGGGCGATTGCACTCTCAGACCTCGATCACACAGCCCTCCTCAATCCTATGATTGAGATATAGGGAGAATGTCTGCTTGATCCAGTTGGTTCCATAGTATTTAATCCCGTACCGGATCAAAAGAGGTAAGGATGTTACACATGTCAATCCATTTAAAACAAACAATCTGCCTTAGTCTGGCAATTCTTTTTGTCACTGTTGGTTGTATCATGACAGCCGGTTGTACCGGGACAGAACCTGCACAACTGTCTGATATAACAAAGCCGGAAAGTATCGGTGTACCGGTTCTGGGAACTGATCCTTCCGGAGCACAGGCTGGCGATAATGTAACCGTTGATTACGTCGGAAAACTGGATAGTGGTGATATTTTTGACACGTCCATTGGGAGGGGACCCCTCTCATTCAGTCTCGGTGACGGGACCATGATCCCCGGGTTTGAAAAAGCCATTTACGGAATGAAGCAGAACGAGACCAAGACCTTTACTATTCCGTTTGAAGAGGCATATGGTCCGCGGATGGAAGAACTGGTCATCGAGGTCCCGATGGATAAGATAGAACTGCCGGAAGGAGTCGAGATAAAACCAGGTGATAAGCTGTGGAACGGGTTTATGGAAGTACAGGTCGTTGATATTGCCAATGGAAACGTAACCATTGATCAGAATCATTTCCTTGCCGGAAAAGACCTGACCTTTGAGATTGTCCTCACCGGGTTTGAAAAAAGTGAGTGATATCTAAAATATTTTTATTTCTTCACTGGATGCTACTGCGTACTCTTTTTTGCTCCCGCTCGTTTCTGTGGTCACCACCCCGATGATATAATAATAGCCTGTCTTTGTTCCGGACGGAATATAGGATCGGATCGAAATCGTTGCTGTCTCACCCGGTGATCCAAAGAAATGCATGCCAGATCCAAGGATGCCATCGTCAGGACTCATCTCGGTATCAGTTGAAAGATAGTACGTCACAAAAACATGTTGCTTGACCCGGTCCTGATTCGTGATAAATCCGTTTATGGTGACGGCATCACCGGCATGAAGGGTGGTTGGGGCAGCAGTAAGTGAGAGTTGTATCCCCTTGTTTACCATGTCAGATGGAATTCCTCCGATTGATGCAGGTGGACTTATCTTTCCGGGAATAATGACTGATTGATTGACTGATTCATTCTGCGCATGATACAGGTTCTGGTAGACCGGGTCGGTAATGATGGGGATCTGTTCCTGCTTTTGGGAGACCTGTACCTGGTCAGAGGAGAAGAGATTATTACTCTCGTCTGCTTCCCGTACTTTCTGTTCCGAATCGGTCTGCATCAGGATATGGTACGCTCCCGGTAGTATCATTTCCGGAATAAAACCGGAGTACGTGATATAACTTCTGCAACCGGGACAGAGAAAACGCGATATCGATGATCCAATCAGAATGTCATCTGCATCCCATTTTTTATCAGGGGAATAATAGAACGAGACAAGGAACGATTCAGTCGCCCGGTCTCCAAGATTCTCTAGCGAGCCCTCGATAACGATAGAATCACCGATAATACCCGGGGTGACTGCCCGAAGCCCTGTAGCGCTGATATCTGCGATTGGTTGCTTCAGGGAAGGCGGAGATGAAGTTATTATTTCACGCACACCCTCCTCTTTTCCGTTGATCTCTGATAGTGACCGCTTCTCTTCCGGTTCTGATCCCAAATCTTTCGTACCATCCATCGCACTTTTCGCATCATTGTCCGGGAGTACCGGATACAACATCGAGGAATCTGGTTCCAAAACCGGTACCGTCTGATTATCCTGCACGATACCGGTCTCTCCCGGTTCTGTTGAGTACAATTCCTGTATCCCCTGTGAAACGCCAGATTCTATCACTGTTTCCGTTGGTTTCTCTGCATACAGCCCGGTCTTCTGAATGTAGTCCTCGATACCATTTTGGGCGATCTTTTCCTTCCCTTCTGTTACTGCCTTGTTGTTTGTCTCATCACCTTCAAAGACGATTCGTTGTGGATCAGCCACCATGATGACAGAATATAGTCCATTGCTGATACCAGCGGGGATATGAATCGTATGGGTTATGGTATGCTGCTCCCCGGGTAAGAGAGGGGGAAGGTTTACTGAGCCAACAAAGGAGTCTTTTTCATCAGGGTACTCATCTTTTGAGAGGTAGAGATACACCTTACACGTATCGGTAACCTTTGTTCCCAGGTTCTCAATTATCCCGATAACCGGGATCGTATCATTAACAATACCATCATCACTAGTCTTTACACTGACGGCATGAATATCAGAGAACAACAGTTCAGAACCGGCAGGAGCGGTATCAGTAAAAACCTTGGGATCTTCCTGGTTACTCTCCTCAATCGGTGTAACAAAAGACTGTGCAGGTGTTGCATCCCCGGAGCCTGATCCTCCTAAAGGATATTCATACTCCCCCTGTATGACTACCAGATGAGATTGAGCCGGGTCTGTGAACTCATTCCTGGCAGAGAGGAAGGGGAGTTGACCAGATGTCCCGGAAAGGGGGAGATAATCAATATTTTCTGCATCAATGGCATAGGGATAATCTCCGATACCGTCTTTGTCTGCGTCAGTCACGGTTGTATAAAACCCGGTTCCCGATGGATTGTCCCACGCATTGCCACCGATGGTCTGACCACCGATGACAGACGGGGCACTTTGTTTTGTTGTATTCCAGAAGTTCGTCTGCTTTTCAGGGATGATAACGTTATACTGGTTGGCAAGATAATTGTTATAGAACGTATTTGCTGATGACTGGAAAACACCGATGCCGTATTTATTCCCGGTAATGATGTTATTATTGATGATATTGTTTAAGGATTTATCCAGTCTGATACCGGCATCATCATTGCCGCTTATGGTACATCCGGTAACCGTGCTTTCCCTGACCTCATATAACCAGATACCATCTCCAAACTGCTGCACAAAAAGATCTTTAATGATAATGTTCTGAAGAGGATTTTTACCGTTTATATACACCCCACAGGAGGCACGGTTATTGACCCCGGTTATGGCATGACCCCCTCCGTCAATCGTCACTCCTGATGACTGGATCTCAATGGCATACATCTTTCCACTGGAAAAGTCATTCTGGATTTGATAAACACCCGGTTCCTTGATAACAATCGATCCTGTTACCGGGATATACTCATCTGCCTCCTCTTCCTCACCTAACGGAACCGAATCAGGTGTGGTGATATAATTATTATCAGTATTCTTCTCAAAAGTTCCTTTTATGGGATTTATTTTCCCGACCATCCGGTATTTCCCGGGTTTAACGTTCATGGGCATCGGGAGGGAATTAGTCTGGGTTATCTCTTCGTTTCCCATCATATGCATCCCCCCGATCTCACCGATATAGAGGCCAGGATACGAATACTCCTCACCAGACAGATAGTAACTGATATAATACTGGGGAGCCGGACTGTCTCCGCTGTTGCGTATGGTAGCAGTAAACGAGAGGAGGTTACCGGCATAATCAGTATAAGGGATGAGTAAGGGAGCTTTTGTATCTGCCGTTACCTGGAGATCCACAAAGATAAGGTCAAATCCGGGTTCTGCAGCAAAACATGGTGTGATAAGGAGAAGAATGAACAAAAATGACACAGGATATCGAGATAAACCATTCATAGTATATCTTTATTATCCTTATTGGATTTGAAATCATCCACGAAAAAGATGAGTATACACGTCTGTATCAGGGAAGTAACGATCCATATTCTGACAAATGAATCAAAAAACCTATTTTAGAACAATGCAAAAACAAATATATTTTCTATATGATATATCATCATATCAGGCAAAAAAAGAACAATATTCCCAAGTATTCAGAATTCTCTTCTGAACCTGGAGAAAAAGGTATTCCTTTATATTTTATATTTAACGGACTTTTGTAATGCTGCCATAGGTATCCGGGGCTCCGGTCGCCCTTAAAGAGCCATACGTATCTGGAGCACCCGTTGCATCAAGGTCGCCATACGTATCTGGAGCACCCGTTGCATCAAGGTCGCCATACGTATCTGGAGCA
>CAZSDZ010000013.1:22631-22716 GCA_964605795.1 uncultured Methanoregulaceae archaeon | reverse complement strand
CCCGTTGCATCAAGGTCGCCATACGTATCTGGAGCGTTCGCAGCATCAAGGTCGCCATACGTGTCCGGAGCGTTCGCAGCATCAA
>CAZSDZ010000013.1:0-22531 GCA_964605795.1 uncultured Methanoregulaceae archaeon | reverse complement strand
TCAAATTCATTCTCTTCTGCAGATACCGATGGGATTACCACGAGAAGGGCCATCAGTACCATCAAAACCGGGATAACGGATAGTAATTTCATAGAACTGCTCCACTTTTTCTTGTTAAAAGAATCCTGTATATGTATCGTTTTCTATTCATTCCTAATAAATCTCTGTAATTCATTCTCATGTAAAGTGAATGTTTATATAAAAGAGATCTGTGAGAGAGGGGAAATAATGCGAGGGGAGCGATTCGAACGCTCGAACTCCTGCGAGACTGGACCCTAAATCCAGCGCCTTTGACCTGGCTTGGCAACCCTCGCGCTCATAAATACAGGAAAAGTTTCAGGCAGCCGGTGATCCTCCTTCCATCGCTGCCTTGACCTGTGCCTGGAGGCTCTCAAACTTCTCCTGTACCAGTTTTTCCTGTTTCTCAATAGATGAGATCCTGATCTCGAAGTTTTCTGCCTTTTCAGTCAGGTTTTCAAGTACCACTGACTTTGGTCGCTGCATCATCACGGTTCCGATACTGTGATAAACCTCTGCATCGTCACTGGTCTCGTTAAGTTCCTCTATTGCCCTGCGTGTCTCCTGGGCAGCTATCTCATACTGGTTCTTCTGATTGAGAAGTGTCTGCATCTGCTGTTGCAGTTGCTGAAGCATCGTTATCTGGTTCTGAATCTTTGGTGAGATTACTTCACTCATACTCCTGTCTCCTCATGTATACGTTATAATGTACGTCATTTGGTGATTACGTCATGCATCTCGGTGGCAACCTGGATCAACCGCAACCACATATTCAGGGAGGCGCGCAATGCAGAGATATCATCAGCTTTCATACAGATAGAAAGGGTCCCGTTATCAAGAACAAATTCGGTTATCTCTGATCGAATCCCGGCATCGCTCTTTATCTCAGGACGGAGAGCTTCTGCGATATCATGAATATTATCAGAAATAAGGGTTATCTCTGCCTGATTATTCACCGGTTCTCCCCTGTAGATGGTACCGCATCTTTTGTCTTCCATCAAAGGAAATCGCGTAGTTGTTCTTTGGGGTATACCGGACAGGCACGAATGCTCCCATGATATCTGCAAGGATCTCGTCTGCGATCTCCAGACCCTTTGTAAATGGACCCTCGCGCTCGTTCACCGAGATATCAGTTATTGCGATACTCAGTTTCTCGATCCCTTCTGCAAAGACCTGGATTCTCATCACTGATCCGGTACGTGAGAAGAGAAAGATGGTTCCATCCATCTCTTCCAGATCCCGAAATCCAGACTTCCCACGGGGACGATACACACACCCTGCTGCAAATGCAAACTCTTTTGCACATTGCCTGACATCCTGCGGTGCTCTCCGGGATGTCGTGACAAGGGTCATCGGGCCTTTAGATCTTTAATAGCGGCCCCACGTTCCTTAAAGAGAATGCGGTGACCACAGTAGGGACATCGCACATTCATATCAAGCTCCACTTTCTGCTTGCATCTGGCACACTTGTAAGAACCTGACATACCTGTACTTTACACCTCTTTTTGCCAACGTTCAATGCTGCGGAGTGCAACTTTTAGGTTTGGAGTCTGGGGCATATAGGCACCGCCCGCGAACTTGAATCCGCATTTCCGGCATTCCCATATTCCCGTCCCTTTCCTGCTAACCGTAATATTATCACATCTGGGGCAGGTATGTTTCGCTTTTGAGATTATTTCAATTTCACGAATACGTTTCCTGATAAATCTCCCATAACGGGGCCCAAATCTTCCTGCACTTCCGGTAACTTTTCCTTTTGCCTTGTGATGTCTGGATCGTGCCATCTGTATATCCTCAACGAATAGTCCTTTATGATTGGTTGTCGCATCCCTTAATAGTTACTTCAGGATCTTCACTTCTGCATCGCCTTTACTTACTTTATTGATAAGATCGTACATCTCGTTCTGGATTCCGGCAGGGATCCGAAGGATGCATATCCATGACCCGTCATTCTGCCATTCCTCTTTCTCGATAATCGCTGCAGATTGAATATCTCCATACGCACGGGAAGCAAAATCTGCAGGAATCCTGACGGCCAATCGCAACTCATCAAACCTGATGGGAATTATCGGTCGAAGGGCCTTCATGGCGATCTTTACCTGTTCTTCTACCCCTTTAAATGGATCAATATTTACCTTCGCCTCTTCCATCGCCATCTCGATTCGCTGCGGGGGATGGGGAAGACCGGTCTGCGGATTAACTGCATTACGCGCGATAAAAGTGATGACCTGCTTTCTTTTATGAGCGATCATCTCCTTACGCTGTTCAGCAGTCAGATGAATCTCTCCTTTGAGAATGATGTGTTCTGCAATCTTCTCAAATTCGATCGTTTTAAAAACAGCCTGGATTGCTTCCTCGCTCGCGCGTTCTCCCTGGGAAGCGTTCTCAAAAACCTCGGTTACAGCTACACAATCATCGATTGATACTGGTTCTCCGTGACGAAGAGCCGCTGCATGATCCGGATCAACATAGATCTCAAACCGTTCTCCATGACTCTCAAGTCGTGCAATAACTGCTTTGTCCAGAGATATCATCTAACAATCACCTGTTTTACCTGTAATTAACTCTCTTCAGTACTTTTTTCAGAAAATTCAGACGAGAACTGTGCAACATCATCTCTGTTCATCTTTTTAAATACCATCTCATCAGCCCTGATGATGCCAATCTCTATCGTATTTACATCAAATTTCCCTTCAGTCGCCTCGTGAAGTGCCATGAGACCGAGGCGGATGGCATCGTTGACAGACATAGAATAATCATACTTCTCTTCAAAGAGTTTCATCGCTGCAGCCCTGCCGGTGCCAATTCCGGTAGCCTTGTATTCAAGGAGAGTACCACTTGGATCGGTCTCAAAGAGCCTGAATACCCCATCTGAAACGCCGGCAATAAGAAGGGCTGTGCCATAGGGGCGTGCCCCACCGAACTGGGTGTACGTCTGCATGTGATCACCGAGTTTCTTTGCAAGTGTCTCAACGTCAATTGGCTCGTCGTATGAAACCCGGTTAATCTGCGCCTCGATTCGGGCGCGGTCCACCAGTGCCCGGGCATCCCCGACAAGGCCTGATGATGCCACCCCAATATGATTATCGATGACAAATATCTTCTCGATGGATTGTGCCTCAAGAAGGCGTGAATTAATTCTTTTATCCACGATAAGGACTATTCCTTCTGTAACTTTGATCCCTACCGCTGTTGTCCCGCGCTTCACTGCCTCACGGGCATATTCGACCTGGTACAACCTTCCATCCGGGCTGAATACGGTAATTGCCCGATCATATGCTGCCTGATTATTATTCATCATGATATTCCTCTGTATCGTCTCTTGTCAAAAATGTTGGATACGCACGCTTATAGCTCTTTTCTTCTTCGTTCCCATTCTTACGGTTCCGGGTATCAGAGTACTGCATACCATTTCCATTCCCGGATTGTTCTGTCTCGTTATCTATGACATATGACTTATACCTGTCACTGCATCTCATCCTACTTTCAACCGTCTCTTTGATGGTCTTTATCGTCCCTGAAACAAGTACTGAATGAAACCCAACCGGTTCACCGGCATAATGATGCACTGTTGCAAGACCGGTAATGACCTTATCCTCGCACCCCCGTGTGCACCTGAAACAGACGTAGCGCTCGACAGAATAGGGAACAACACATGCGATACAAGCAGCGCCGGCATCCCCGAACAGGCTGGTTATCGCATCCGAGATGGTAAAATAGACCTCCTTTGGATCGAGTGTAACATTCCATGGGACCGCTTCTGCAAGGATATAACGATAATTATCCCGCATTGTAGGTCTAAACCACCTCATGGTATCTCCGTTACCGCTGTATCATGAGAGAGAATGTCAGGGATGGATCTCATGATACCGTCTGTTTCCGATTTTTCCAGCCCAATAAGACTGCACAGGCTGATACAAGCCATTGGAGATCGGATATCAGGCACAGAGCCTGCGTGTGTGGAGATAAGAAGAGGAAACCGGTACCGGTGCCAGAGGCGAACAAGTTCCCCGTATCGCCTGATGATTTTTTGCCGTTCCCACCCTTTCGTCATGATAAGAGGCTGGATGCTGATATCAACCGCAATATTTCGTTCTGCTGCCATTTTCGCACAGACCCGGTCGAATGCATCACGGGGAGACTGATGATAGTCATACACTCCAAAGACTGCAGGTTCTTTGAGCATCGTTCGTACAAATTTGTTCTCATTAACCGGCACAAGGTAACCCGGATCTTTTTTCTTTTTCTGGCGGATACAACCTGCGATATCACGGTTTTGTCCTGAAAGAAATGAAACCGGCAGAAGCATAACCGAAAATTTTTCTGAAAAAGAGAAGGTTTCCCGGGATACTATTCCGTCTGCAAGAGCGCTGGTAAATCCCCGTATCCCAAGTTCATAGGCAAATCGCCTTTTGGTTGTATTCCCCTTGGGAAAGGGGATAACACAGGCATCCCCGTATCCCGTTGGGATCCGGAAAGTATCTGGATTACTTTCCTCTGTTCCCATGTGAACGGATGCTTGGACGGCACTTCTCCGTTCCTCTTCCGCGCTTGCCCATGCCCCTGCCTTTCATTCCGGCACTGGTCTTTCCCCGTTCTGCACGGTTCTTATGACTGCCTCCGGCAAGCCAGTTTAAGGATGAGTCCTGTTGGACTGAGGGGTGGTGCGGATCAACTAAGATAACCTCGTACCACTTCTGTTTCCCGTCCTGTCCAACCCAGTACGAGTTGAGTACCTCCATATTCGGGTGTTTTCGTGAGGCACGCTCTTCAGCAATACGCTGAATGCTCTTGCCTGCTGTTTTTGTATTGACACCCATACGCGCAGTTCTGCGACCCCTGACATACCGTGAGGCCCGCCTGCCACCACGCCTGACCGAGACCCTGACTACCGTCACACCCTGTTTTGCTTTGTATCCCAGAGATCGCGCACGATCTATCCTGGTCGGACGGTGGAGTTTTACAACACTTCCTTCACGACGCCATACCTGCATCCGTTCCCATTGCAGTTCTTTTACGCCTGATTTTGCAGGGACTTTCCATGCGTCCCTGACATATGCATACATTGATCGTACCATTGGAATCACCGAGGTTCAGTCCGTTTGGACTACATTCCTGATACGGGACGGATCCCGTAATTCCATTACGGTTTGCTGTTGTGGAATAAATACCTATAGAGGAGACAATCCATCCGGTATTGTCGATTCAAAACAAAGAGGATCTGTCTTATTCCATAAGGAAAGCAGTACATTGAGTCAGGGAACAGGAACATAATCTCTCCTTTTTATCCCTTCTTTTTGCTGACAACACAGATATTTTCCATTCTGGTTACGGGATACTGACCGTCAACATCCTTCTCTGCAGATTTTACCATGTCCCAGATCGTCAGAAGGGCAATACTGACTCCGGTGAGTGCTTCCATCTCTACCCCGGTCTTTCCTACTGAACTGACTGTAACCCTAACCTCTATTGAGGCCTCTTCCTGAACAAACGAGACATCAGTTCCGGTGATGCTGATGGCATGACACAAAGGGATCATCCGTGAAGTCTCCTTTATCGCAAGGATTGCCGCTACCCGTGCTGTTGCAAATACATTACCCTTAAGAACAGTCCCTTCTGCGATTGCGCGCAGTGTTGTATCACGCAGATAAATTCTGCCTTTCGCAGTTGCTGTCCTCGAGACTTCCGCTTTCGTGGTTATATCGACCATCTTTGCGCGATCATCACTGATATGACTGAACTCTGCTCTCCCATCACTCATCTCTGTCTCCTTTTATACAGAACCTCTGCGATCGGTTTGAGAAGATCTGATGCGATCAATCCCTGCCCATACCTTTCTGCACTGATCTCACCGGCAATTCCGGTTGCATAGGATCCGATGCAGGCAGCCTCAAAGGGGCTACAATGACAGAGAAGAGCACCACAGACTCCTGCCAAAATATCACCAGTCCCCCCTGTTGTCATCGCCGGAGTTCCGGTCCTGTTCCATCTAACCTGCTCTTTGCTGGCAATGAGATCGATTGGTCCCTTAAGGAGGATGGCATCCTCCTCATGGGAAAACCGGGAAACTGCAGTTTTTACCTCGTGGGCCCGCTGAATCGGATCATCGGAGATGACGAGCAGATCAGGAGACGCAAATGCCCGAAGGAACTCCCCGGCATGGGGAGTATACAGGGTCATCTCACTGGCAACCGGAACCGGCCTTCTGAGTGCATCAGCATCAAAAACTGCTTTTTTGCAGTATGGAGCGATAACTGAAATCACCTCGTGGCTCCGGGTTCCAAGGCCGTTGCCACAGATAACCACATCGGCTTCTCTGCATAATGGTATGAGAATATCGGTATGTTCTTTCGTTATATGCATACCTGGCAGGGGGACATGGATCAGATCCGGGGAAGGGGGTAATGATGGCGAAGCGACTGTTACAAGATCAGCACCAGCCCTCATCGCTGCAAGACCGGTCAGCCATGGTGCTCCCTGGTACGGACCGCCACCAATGACAAGAACTTTCCCGCCAGCTCCCTTATGGGCAAGGTTGTTTACTGTGGGAATCAGCGTCAGCTCACCAGGTCCGGTGAAGCACTCGGCCTCGATCGGAATTCCGATGGGAGCCACCTCGGCACCGGTAACCTTGGGACGGTGAAATGATAATACCAGGTCAGTCCTCATACCCGGTGTCGGGATGTCTGCTGATACGATAAAGCAGGGTGATGAATTGGCATATTCCACACAGGTTCGTATCGGTTCACGTATCTCTCCGCTGCTTCCTGTACCGATAAGGGCATCAATGATACAATCTGCCCTCATTATCTCCTCCTTGAGGGGGAGAAGATCGGACACTGAGATAAAGGGATGAATGGTAACCGCCGATCCACTGATAGCATCGAGATTGTGCCTGCATTCCATGGAGAGAGACGGGTGGTTGTAATACCAGACGGAACAGTCACCATCATGTTGCAGATGCCGGGCAGCAACCAGGCCGTCACCTCCATTGTTCCCCTTTCCTGCCAGGATTACGACCCTATCAGGATTCCGAATACGGACACGAGAAGCAAGAGATACTCCTGCTGCCTCCATCAGTTGCAGGGAGGTAACCCCGAGTGCCATTGCATTGGCATCGATGACCCGCATCCTTCTGGCATCGATTATCCCATCTTCACGAAATACACAGAGATCTTGGGGCCTCAACCTTTACCTCCCGAGCGCCAACCATACCATTTACTGCTTTTTGTCTGTAATCTGTTGTCAGCAATCGTTCTGAATGATTGTATCTTAAAACCTCTTAATGCTTCCATTCTTCTGCAACCCCTTCATTGACCCCTTTCTTCCTGCCATCGGTGATAAAGAAACACCCCGGATTATAAGACCCAGTCATATATCCATTATTTTGATTTTAAACCAAAATATCGGGATATCATCTGCATCTTCCCTCTGTTCTTCTCCTGTCACGACCGGTCCCCGGTTCCCCTTCCGGGTCTCACCCGGCTCACCCCACATGCTAAAGGGGATAACCATCCATTAGTACCGGTATGAGCCTTGCAGAGGATGTCAGGGAAGCAGTTGCAGTGATACAGAACCACAACGAGGTGACAATCATCTCACACATCGATGCAGATGGTATCACGAGCGAGACCATCCTCTCCCTGGCACTCTCCCGTGCCGGAATCAGTACGAGATCGATCTTTATCAGGCAGCTCGATCCCCTTACCCTCCATGCAATCCCTCATGACAGTCAGTTAACGATATTTTCTGATCTCGGCTCAGGGCAACAGTCCCTGATCATGGAAAAAAACCTTCCTCCTGATGATGTTGTGATCATCGACCATCATGTCAGTCAGCCTGCAGAAGCCCAATATCACGAGGTAAATGCTCTTACCCACGGATACGAGAAACTCAGTGCCGCTGGTGTGGCCTACATGGTCGCAAAAGAACTTGATGATGCAAACATCGATCTTGCAAAACTCGCTATCATCGGAAATGTCGGTGATATGATGGATCGTGAGGATCTCTGTCTGAGAGGACCTGCCCGGGAGATACTTGCAGATGGAACACGTTACGGTAACATCGAATTATGGGAGAGGGATTTAAACATCTACGGCATATCAACACGTCCTCTTCCCCAGGCACTCGCGTATACCGATGATCTAGATATTCCCGGGATATCACAGGATCTTTCGGGAACAAAACGGTTCCTTGAACGATTGGGGATCCTTCCAAACGAACGCAGGCACTGGCCGGTATGGCAGGATATCTCGTTCTCTGAGAAACAGATGATCGTGACGGCACTCGTAGAACAGATGGTTGCGGCCGGACGGCCGGTAAACCGGCTCTTTGCTGATCACTACCTGTTCGTTGATGAAGAGATGAGCCATTCCCCCCTCCGGAACGCCTCTGAATATGCAACCCTGCTGAACTCGTGTGGTCGCTGGTCCCGGCCGGCGTTAGGGGATTCCATCTGCCGGGGGGACCGGGGTGGGGCATACACCGAGGCATACAAGATGCTTAAGAACCATCGTAACTGCATCAGGGAGGTCTTACAGTATATCGTCGATACCGGGGTGAGTGAGTTATCTCATATCCTGTACCTTCATGTCGGTGACCGGTTCCCTGACACCATCGTTGGTATCGGTGCCGGGATGGCACTCTCACGGCTTAATCCACAAAAACCTATTCTTATCATGTGCGTTGACCAGATGGATCCTGATAATACCAAGGTATCAATGCGGACAAAGCCCGATGTTATTGCACAGGGAGTCAATCTCCAGGAAGCCCTCTGTGAATCCGCAGCGAAATATGGTGGATCAGGCGGGGGACACAGGATTGCAGCGGGAGCGTTCATCCCAAAGACTGCAGAGAAGGAGTTTGTATATGAAGTCAACGAGACCATCAGACGACAACTTGCTGAAACGTGCACGGGTAATTGCTGATCTCCAGTTTGGAGAGAGAATTTCTGAAAATCTCTTTCCTGATGGATGCAGCTTTATTCTGTCCCGAAGGCGTGAATTACGGCAGATCCTGTATAAGGGGAAGAGACTTGCGACATTGCGTGCCCATGACGGTCGTCTTACGTTAGGTCTTGCCGGTGCGATACGTCTTCATTCCCTGATACCGCCTCCTTTGTACCGGATTGGTATCAGGGACGATGTCTGTGAATTTATCACTGCAGGTAAGAATGTCTTTGCAAAACACGTTATCTCGGCAGATCCCGGAATTTTGGCAGGGGATGAAGTTTTAGTGGTTGATTCCCATGATACGCTGCTTGCAACCGGAGAGGCATTGCTTGGTGGAAAAGAGGTCTGTTCCTTCTCATTCGGACAGGCAGTCGAGGTCAGGCACGGAATCCAATCAGAAGAGACATGAATATGATTACTGGCACAGCTTTCTAAAAAAGTGTGCCTCATATTATGGAGTGCGATCGAAGTGCACGCCTTACACCAATCTTCGTTCCACTTCTATTATTCCAGGACATGATACAGGGCACTATAATCTATGCATGAAACGATTAATGGTATAAGAGCAGATACGGAAGTGATACAACGATGATGCCAGGTATGAATCCCAAAAAGATGAAACAGATGATGAAACAGCTCGGGATGCAGATGGATCCCATTGAGGATGTCGAGGAGATCGTTATTAAGACAAAAAAAGGGCGATACGTATTTCCATCTGCTGAGGTCGTGATAATGAAGGTTCAGGGTGTGACTACCTACCAGATAACCGGAGAACCTACCTTCACCGAGGCTGTACCTGATATTCCTGATGATGATATCTCCATGGTTGCAGAACAGACAGGTGTCTCGCTTTCCGATGCGAAAGAGGCATTGACGAGATCGAACGGGGATATCGCAGAAGCAATCATGAACCTCTCCCAGGAATGATTAAGAATAATGATCTGGTGATCCTTTCAGGCCAGGGTGACGATTTTTTTATCAGGGCTGGCAGTGGAAAGATTGGCACAGATCATGGACTGATCGACAGTGATGCACTTGCAGGCATGAGCGCCGGTGAGATTCAGAAAACCCATAACGGAAAGGCCTTTGTTATACGAATACCACGTGCCCCGGATTTCTTCTCACTAGCAAAACGATCAGGGACACCGATGCTGCCCCGTGATATCGGCCTTGTAATCGGCCTTACGGGTATGAAACGAACTGATATCGTGCTTGATGCAGGAACCGGATCAGGGATTGCTGCGATTTTTTTCGGAGGGATTGCCGCAGAGGTTATCAGCTACGAAGTACGGCATGAATTTGCAGAGGCGGCCAGGGAGACCATACAGGACGCTGGACTCTTTAATGTCACGGTTATTTCAGGAAATGTACTGGATGCCACCGGAAACTATGATGTTATTCACCTGGATCTTCCGGTGACCGGGGTACATGTTGCCCATGCTCATGCGCTTCTGGTACCTGGGGGGTATCTTGCATGCTATTCCCCGTTTTTTGAGCAGATGGCACTGGTATATGACATCGCATCAGACCTTTTTGCTGAAGTTACCTCGCACGAGACCATTGCCAGGGAGATGGACAGAAGCAAACGTGGGACCAGGCCTTCCACACGAATCTGTCACTCTGGATACCTGACGATTGCACGCAAATAGCAGATTCTATCCAGCCATCCAATTTTTTCGGTATTAAGGATCTTTAGGAGAGGCCGGTCGTATCTGCATCGCAGACCGGACTCCTATCCGGTCCCAGTCGTGGATTACCATAACCGGCGGTTGATGTTTTATCTGTCAGGTATTGTTGCTTTGCCAGCCGATGCCCTGATATCGGTTTAAAATTTAAATTAACCCCGAATTTATTCCCAAATATTCTCAAGATCTCTCTTTTCTCTTTCCAGTGCGAATACTATTGTACCCCATATCATGCTATCAGTCCCTTTTATCGTGGAACGATTTCTCGATACCAAGATGCAGGTCCATCCTGATGTTGTCGCATATATCAGGGAACATGGAAACGAAGAGTTAATCGACCGTATCATCAGAGCAGTTCCAGCCCAGACCATTGTTGTCTCGGTTTCTCATATCCCCGGGTTTAACCAGGAGAGGGACGGAATACGGTTTGCCGATACCAGTGTTGAGATTACCCAGGGAAAAGAAGGGAGCTGCCGGCCTGTTAATCATATCGAGGATTATGTCACGTATTTTCTTGACCGGTATGACAGGCTCGGAAGCATGCTAAAATCCCGGTTTAATACGGTGAATATTGAAGCGTTACGACATAACTCGCGCTTCAGGCAGACTGAAGTCACCGTCTGTGGAATGGTTGTCGAAGGAAGAACCACGAATAACGGTCACCGGATAATCGTGCTTGAAGACAGGTCAGGAACCTGTAATGTGCTCTTTAACAAGGACCGTCCTGATTTTGACCAGGCAGAGCGGATACTACCTGATGAGGTAATAGGAGTCAGGGGTACACTCTCAAAAGAGGGGACCATCATCTTTGCTGACAAACTCTTCCGGCCTGATATTCCCTTCTCATTTCAGCCGTATCTCAGCAAATCCAGAGGGAAAGCAGTTCTCATATCAGACATTCACATGGGCAGCAATACCTTCCTGCAGGATGCCTGGGTCAGATTTACCGACTGGCTTGCCAACAGTGATGTGTCATACCTCCTCGTGGCAGGGGATCTCGTTGATGGTATCGGAATATTCCCGGGTCAGGACCAGGAACTGACCATCAGGAATATTTATGAGCAGTACGATGCCCTGGGAGAGATGTTCTCAAAACTGCCTCCCCATATTCAGATCATATGTGCCCCCGGAAACCATGATGTCGTGCGAGGTGCTGAACCCCAACCTGCCATACCCCGTAAGTTTACGAGATCGTTCCCGTCAAACTGTATCTTTGTTGAGAACCCTGCAACGGTCAATCTTCAGGGCGTGCGTATTCTTATGTACCATGGCCGGTCGTTTGATGACATGATAGGACTGATACCAGGTGCCAGTTACGAACAGGCACATACCATGATGGAAGAGATGTTAAAAAGGCGTCACCTTGCAAGCTGTTATGGGAAAAAAACACCCATCGCAGCAGATAAGATTGACAGGATGATCATCGATCCCATTCCTGATGTCCTGCACACCGGGCATGTTCACATCACCGGTATTACCCGGTACCGGGGGGTACTCGCAGTAAATGCGGGAACCTGGCAGTCACAGACTGCATTTCAGAAACAGATGAACATTTCTCCGACTCCTGCCCAGGCAGTGGTTCTCAACCTTGAGAATCTGAAGGTTGAAGTGATTGATTTTTCGTGATTTACCTCCCGATTCCTTTTCTTATTCGGTTATATTCTCCAAATATCATCTCATATAGGGTATGTGCACATTACCATGAAAAAAAATAGGGAATTCCCTGTTACTTCCCGGCAACCACAACCGAACCACTTACGGAGATTCTCGGACCAAAGGCTCTGGAGCTGGAATTTCCGTTCTTTTGAACCGGAACAACAGTGATTGGTACTGAGCTCATCCATCGGTTATTTGTCTCAGACAGCTCGGTAATCGTTCCATCAGGATCAATTTCCATGACAAGATAATACTCTCCCGGTGTTACGGAATCCGGGAGGGGAATGGTATCAGAGAACGAACCTGATCCATATCCCGGGAACTTTCCGTTCTTCCAGAGGTATACCTCTGTCTCTTCCGGTGTATTCGTCACCGGAACAAGGGTAACGAGAACCAAAACCTCTGTCTCTGCAGCGATATCACCGGCATTTGCAAACACTCCGAGCAGGGAGAGCGATTCCCCTGCTGCGATCTCATAGGGAGCAATAAGACCCCCGGCAACCAGATCGATCCCACTCCCGGTGATGGCTGATGGCACGATGGTCAGGTTTCCTCTCCACCGTATCTCTTCCCCGGTCTGCTGCCTGGGTGTTTTTCCGTATGCTTTTGAATAGAGATCGTATTTCCCTGGTTTGAGATACGAGGGAAGGGAATAAGTCCGGGTACTGGTCATCGTCGCTGCCGGATAGACGTTTTTAAATTCGAGTACATCTATCGTCTGGTTCCATCTGTTCTCACCCTCCCCTCCGGTCAGGTATAAGACAACCGAGAGAGTATCGAGTTGTATGCCGGCATTGTTCTGTACCATCGTGACCATCGTCCCGGTTGCGTTCTCTGGTATCTCCAGCGGGTAGGCTGCCTGAACCGGGAAGAGATCAGCCGCGGAGAGGGTTGAAAAAAGAGTGAAAATGAAACAAAAAAGTATTAAAAAACCATATCTCATGAAAATATGGTTTGATCTGCCGATTTCATATCCCTTCCGGTATGAAGCCGTTATTCGGTATGTATAAAAACACTGACTGGTACGAACCAGCGAGATAACTCAATATCTTTATAGTATACCATCCATTCCTTTCTATCGGTGAAAGACCATGGAACGGATGTACACCTTACCAGCCCTTAGATACGGGTATAGCGAATTAAGCCCGGTATTATCAGAGGAACAGCTCAGCCTCCATCACCAGAAACACCACCAGGCATACGTTACCGGGGCTAATGCAATCCTCGAGAAACTTGATACTGCACGGAGAGACGATTCAAACCTGGACCAGAAAGCAACGTTAAAAGAACTCTCATTCCATGTCGGAGGACATGTCTTACATTCTCTCTTCTGGGAGAACCTCTGCCCGCAGAAGAGTGCAAACCCACCGGCCGGGAGAATACGGGATCTGATCAGTGCTGACTTCGGATCACTCGAACGGTTTATTGCGGAGTTCTCTGCAGCTGCAACCAGTGTTGAGGGATCCGGATGGGCTGCCCTTGCCTTGTGCAAAAAGACCGGGCGTCTCCTGATAATGCAGATTGAAAAGCACAATACAAACGTATACCCTGGATTTAGCATCCTCCTTGTCCTTGATCTCTGGGAACATGCTTATTATCTTGACTACAAGAATGACAGGGCAGCGTTTGTGAAACAGTTCTTCTCAATAATCGACTGGGATGTCGTTGCATCCCGCCTGTGACCGGAAAAACAACACATCTCATTTTTTCATCATCGATCCCTCAGTTTTCCGATACGCGATCCCACCTGCATGGTGATTTTTCAGAAAATAATCTCACCCCACGGTTCTTCTCGCGATCCCTCTTGTCATAAATGAAACACATCCCTCAGATCCTCACTTAAACTTCATCCTCGCCTGATCCTCCTTCCACACCCTTATGCCTGCAAAACGGCAACAGTACCTGTAGTATGCATACACTTGTCTTGGTTCGTCACGGAGAGAGCCTCTGGAATAAGGAGAACCGGTTTACCGGATGGAAAGATATTGATCTCTCAGAGAAAGGAGTAGAGGAGGCCCATACAGCAGGATTACTGTTGCGGGAAGAAGGATATCTCTTTGATATCGCCTATACCTCGGTTCTGAAACGGGCAATCAGGACTCTCTGGTGCATTCTTGACGAGATGGATCTGATGTGGATCCCGGTGTACCGGTCCTGGAGGCTCAATGAACGACATTACGGTGCCCTGACCGGACTCAACAAGGCAGAGACTGCAGCAAGATATGGTGACGAACAGGTCCATATCTGGAGACGAAGTTACCAGATACGGCCTCCTGCGTTTACGCCTGATGATCCCGAAAATCCTGCCTGTGATCCGAGGTACAGCCATCTTACGAGTGAAGAGATTCCCCTTTCAGAATGCTTGCATGACAATGTCACGAGATCTGTCCCCTACTGGGAAGATGTTATCAGACCGGCAATCAGGGAAGGAAAGAAGGTGCTTATCGTTGCACATGGAAACAGCATCAGGGCCCTGGTAAAACACCTTGACCAGATCTCAGATGATGAGATAACCGGTATCAATATCCCGACCGGTATTCCGCTTGTATACCACCTCGATGACGATATCAGACCGATAGACCGGCAGTACCTTGGGGATCCCGAAGCGGTTGCTGCTGCGATTGAAGGGGTAAAAAACCAGGGTAAGAAAAAATAAAAGCATGAACCGGATTTATATCAGTCAGGAGAGGGTGGAAAGAAACAGGGAGTGAAGGCGAAGATCTCCTGATAATTCCGGGTGAAATGCAAATGCCATATGCTTTCCTGCCTGCAGTGCAACAGCCATGGAATCAATCGCTGCAAGCACCCGTACATGACTGCCTGTCCGTATGACAACGGGAGCACGGATAAAGATTGCATGAAACGGGGTATCCAGTCCCTCTATGAAAATATCTGACTCAAAAGAGTCTTTCTGCCTGCCGAATGCATTTCTACTGACCGAGATATCAAGGATCCCAAGCGGCGTATACCGGTCTTCATCGATGACCTCTGATGCAAGGAGAACAAGACCGGCACAGGTGGCAAAATAGGAGCCGGAAAATTGAACCATCTCTTCTCTCATCCCGTTCTTGTCAATGAGACGGGCTATCGTCGTTGATTCTCCTCCGGGAATCGCAATGGCAGTAAGACCTGTTATATCTTCTTTTTTTCGTAACGGAAGAATCTCATGGGGAATATTCTGCAAGCGACACGCCTGGATAAACGCATCGATATGCTCAGTTACATTCCCCTGAAGGGCAAGTACTCCGATCCGGAAAAGGGAAGGCTTACCTGCCACGGGTCTGGAGCACCTCTTCGGGAGCCAGCAGATGAATATCAAGCCCGCGCATCGCTTCACCAAGTCCTTTCGAGACCTCGGCAATCACCGCCGGTTCATCATAATGATTGACAGCCTCAACAATCGCCTTTGCCATCAGTTCAGGTGAACCGGACTTAAAGATACCTGAACCGACAAAGACCCCGTCACATCCCATCTGCATCATCATGGCAGCATCTGACGGTGTTGCGATACCCCCGGCAGAGAAGTTTACTACCGGCAGACGACCCAGTGCTGCGGTTTCTATCACGAGCGGTGCCGGGGCTTCTATCTCACGGGCACGCTGAACCATCTCGATCTCATCCATCCCTTGCAGACGTCGTATCTCACTGGTGATTGCCCGCATATGCCTAACTGCCTCGACAACATTACCGGTTCCCGCTTCTCCCTTTGTCCGGATCATGGCTGCACCCTCATCTATCCTGCGGAGAGCCTCGCCGAGATTTCTGGCTCCGCATACGAACGGAACGGTAAATTTCTTCTTATCGATATGGTATTCCTCATCTGCCGGGGTCAGTACCTCACTCTCGTCGATCATATCAACACCCAGTGATTCAAGAACCTGTGCCTCGACAAAATGACCAATCCGTGTCTTGGCCATGACCGGGATAGAGACCGTCTCCATGATCTCTATAACCTTATTCGGATCAGCCATCCTGGCAACACCCCCTGCCTTCCTGATGTCAGCAGGGACCCGCTCAAGTGCCATTACTGCAACGGCTCCTGCCTCCTCGGCAATTTTCGCCTGTTCTGCATTCACGACATCCATAATGACACCCCCTTTCTGCATGGATGCAAATCCACGTTTTAGTAGGATGGTACCATGTCTGAGATCTTCCAGTTTCATGTAATCCTACATATTAGAGAACCGGCTGAATAAAAGTAGTACGGTAATCGCTAAAAACACGAACAGAATGGTTGTTTTCTTCATGAGACTGATTATCTCGCATCCGGCAAGAGCAAGGGATCGTTCTGGTATTCCTATCCGGTAGACACCTTTCTTCTCAAAGAGAACCCCGACCCCCCCCGCCATGATCGAGATGGGAATGCCACCGTTGTAACCAGGCCTTTTTTTCCTGTCTCTCTGAAAGACGGCGTATGCCTGATGGAACCGTCCCTGAAAGAGAAAAATGATGAACAAAAGAAAGCCTGTTAGTCGCGCCGGGATAAACGAGAGCAGATCATCAGCCCGTGCTGCAAACCAGCCTATCCTCGCACGTTCATCCTTATATCCGAGCATGGCATCCATGGTATTGGCTGCCCGGTACAGGGCTGCTCCGGCAAGACCAAAGAGAGCAAAATAGAAGAGGGGAGCGATAATACTGTCATTAAGGTTCTCTGCTACCGATTCATACGCGGCCGAGAGGGTCTGTTCATCTGAGAGCGTGCTTGTATCACGCGATACTAATAGTGCAGCCTGCTTCTGGGCTGCCTGTACTGTGACTGCATTCTGTACCGCTTCTGCATGCTCCTGTAAAGACCGGATGGCGAAACAGCAGTTTAAAAAGAACGGTGCTGCGATGATGTACAACCATACCGGGGCATATACCTGCACCAGGAAAAAGGGAAGCGTGAAGATACCGGTTGTGACAAACCACATAACGACCCCAATTATACGCTGTACTTTTCGGGGATACTGTATCGGATCTCCCCACCATCCGATAAAGGTCCCTATCATCGCAACCGGATGAAACCGTGATCTGGGATCACCGATAACCTGGTCAACAAGAAGAGCGATGAGGAGAACAATCCCGGTAATGACTGCATGAATTGGGATCATACTACATATATGCTTTTTTTCATGAACCGGATTATAAATTGAATGCGCATAATCAGGGAATCCATGCAGACAGGTACCGTAATGGATCGGCCAGCTTAACCGGGGTATCTATGGAAACAGAAAAATTAAGAGATTCCCATCTGTTCTGTGGCTGAATATCCGGTTCTTCCCCGGGTTACTCATCACGGTTCTGGGGAAGCAGGTTGGGGATTCCTTCCTCTATGGGATACACAACATTGCAGGCTGCACAGGTAAGAGAACCGGTAATTATCTCGCGTTCATCTTCTTCCAGTACTTCCAGAGTGAGATCACCCTTACAGACCGGGCAGCAAAGGATATCATGGAGTTCTCGTTTCATAATTCATCACGTATGTCAATGATCTGTGTTAGTTCCGGTCCGGTAGAGATAAGGGTTACCTTTGCTCCGATATCAGCCTCAGCCCTTTTTATAAACTGCAATGCTTCATCCGAGAGGGCATCATAGGAAGTAATGCCGAAGCAGGACGGATCCACATGATCGATACCGGTTATTGCAGCCTGGGTGCAGCCGTTTATCATGGCTGCATACCGTGCCATCTTTCCATCCCAGGTACCGATCCTTCTTTCACGTCCTGTTACCGTTCCAAACTCCTGAATCCCCTTCTCATGTGCCTTTTCCTGTTGCATCTCAGTGGCAAAGGGCCCTTCTCCGACCCTGGTTGGATAGGCCTTAAAAACGACGATAACATCATCGATGCGGGTAGGCCCGACACCGTTGTCTGCTGCCATCTGGGAGGCGCAGGTATCTTTGCTCGTTACAAAAGGATAATGACCATAGTAGAGAGAGATACCAAAACCCTGGGTTCCTTCGATAAGGACCGTCTCGTTCCGGTCAAGAGCGGTATTGACTTCATAGGGAACATCGGTGAGATAGGGACTTAAATCAGGAACCTGTTCTGCCTGGCGGGCGATACGCATGACGCGATCACGGTTTGCAGGACCACAACCGGTTCCGGTCGATCCCACTGTCTTTGCAAGGTGTGAATTGTTCTTATCCTCCTCGATATGGGAGGTCTCGATGATACTACACCGCTTATCGACAAAAATCCTGTCTTTGACCCCCAGTACCTCGATCTCATGTGCAAATACTCTCGGATCGACAAGTACTCCTGTGCCTATCATGAGTCTGGCATCAGGATATACAAATCCTGACGGACACATCCGTACACCATATTTCTTCTCGCCGACCACTACGGTATGCCCGGCATTTGGACCTACCCCCCCACGTGTAATTATCGTAGGTCTGTCTTTATGGGCGACATGTGAAACTATCTTTCCTTTCCCTTCATCTCCAAAATTGCCGCCCACGATGATGGTACATGTCATCCTAACCTAAAGAGGTGGGACGGGAAAAAAGATAAAGATATCAGCAGAGCGTGGTCGCATAAACTCTCTGCGAGGAGTTTTCAGAGTTCTTTGATGAACTCACCCATACGGTCGATGGCAATGCCAAGATCTGCCCGTGAGACCGCGTATGCACATCTGACATGGTTGATACCTCCCTCACCAAACACACTTCCCGGAACAACCGCTACCTGGTACTCAGTAATAAGACGTTCAGCAAACTCGACATCAGAAAGACCAGTACTCTCAACCGAGGGGAATGCATAAAATGCCCCTTCAGGCAGGTGACAGGAAAGACCAATCCGGTTTAACCCGTCAACAAAGAGGTTTCTCCGAACATAATACTCATCTATCATCTCACGCATGGCATCTCTGCCATGACGGAGTGCTTCAAGAGCCGCGTGCTGTGCCATGGTAGGAGCTGATAATGCGACGTACTGATGAATTTTCAGTGCTGCATCGGTAATCTCCCGGGGCGCACAGAGATATCCGATTCGCCATCCGGTCATTGCAAATGCTTTTGAGAACCCTCCGAGGGTAATGGTCCGGTTACGAAGGTCATCTACCGATGCGGTAGCGACATGGGTTCCCTCATAGGTCAGCTCTGCATAGACCTCGTCTGAAAAAATGACCAGATCATTATCAATGACAATATCAGCGATAGCCTTGATGTGTTCCTTTCTCATGACCCCGCCGGTCGGGTTGTTCGGAAAGTTCATCACGAGTGCTTTTGTCTTTGGCGTGATCTTCTCATTCAGCTGTTCGGGGGTAAGACGAAACCGGTCTTTTGCAAGGCAGGGAACCGGTACCGGCACACCTCCGGCAAGCGTGATGCAGGGGGCATATGAGACGTAAATCGGATCCACGAGAAGAACCTCGTCACCCGGATCCACAATACTCCTGATTGAGATATCAAGGGCTTCTGAAACACCGTTTGTGATAATCATCTCTTTGCCAGGATCATACTCAAGCTGGTAGTGATTGTAAAGGAATCGTGCCAGTTCAAGCCGTAGCGGTTCCATTCCCCGGTTCGAGGTGTATGAGGTATGTCCCTGTTCGATGGAACTGATTGCTGCATCGCAGATATGCCAGGGGGTTGCGTAATCCGGCTCACCTACGCCAAGTGAGACAACATTCTCCATCTGTTCTGCCAGGTCAAAGAAACGTCTGATCCCTGAAGGGGGTATCACCCTGGCAAGGCTTGAGATGTAATCACGCATGGTCTCACATCAGAAAGAGAAGGGGAGACGTTTTCCTTTTTCCCGTTCATGGTACAGGATTCCATTCTGCTTATAGGTCTTCATGATGATATGAGTGACCGTCTCGTGTACCTGATCCATCGGGGCGATGTGTTCTGCAACAAATGCTGCTATCTCGTGCATGCTTTCCCCTTTTACCACGAGCTGAAGATCATGAGTTCCTGTTTTCAAGAAAAGACTTTGTACCTGTGAAAACCACGAGATCTTCTCGGCAATCCGGTCATACCCGTATTCATGCTCCGGGGTTACCTTGAGATCAATGATAGCGTATACAATATCCCTGTCTGTCTCTTCCCAGTTTATCACGGCACTATACCGGTTGATAATACCCTTCTCTTCCAGTATGCGTCTCCTATTCACAATTTCAGTCTCAGGAACTTCAAGCATCACTGCAAGATCACCAACAGGAGTCGTGCAGTCTTTCTCCAGAAGTCCCAAAAGCAATGAATCCGTTTTATCCATGAATAATCACCGTAAATTACGGAGGATCTCTTCTTCTTGTATCTGGGAGAGTCTTCCGTCTGTTGCTTCCATGATAACATCCCAGACTTTCTGGGTGTTTACCTCAAACCACATCTCTCTTGTTCTTCCATAACGACCACGGTTTACAAGGCGTGTATTGATAATACCAAGCATGTTGAGTTCAGATACGAGATCGACGATGCGGCGGTGCGTGAGAACGTCTATCTCAAGTGAGGATGCAATCTGTGTATAAATACGTGATATTTCACCACTGATAAAGATATTATGACCACTTCTCTGAAGAAGGAGCATACAGTACAGTACGACCTTACTCTGGGTGGGAAGGGTCTTTATACATTCAGCCATACTGTCAGTCTCTATCTTTGCCTGGGCTTTTTTGACGTGTTCTTCCCGTACCTGTGGAGACCTCTCACGATCTGCCAGTTCACCTGATATCCTGAGAAGGTCCAGGGCACGACGGGCATCTCCATGTTCCTGGGCTGCCAATGCAGAACAGAGAGGAATGACACCATCCTCAAGAGCTCCCTCAAGATATCCCATTTCAGCTCTCTGACTTAAGATGTCACATAACTGGAGGGCATCGTAAGGGGGAAAGACGAGTTCCTCTTCTGATAATGACGAGAGTACCCGGGGATCCAGGAAATTTTTAAACCCCAGATCGTTGGAGATGCCGATAATAGATATTCGGGATTTCTGGAGATCGGTATTGATACGGGTCAGGTTATACAGGGTATCGTCACCACTCTTCTTTACGAGTTTATCGATCTCATCAAGAATAATGATAAATACCCCGTTATAACTGTCAATCTGTGTTTTTAACTCACTATATACCTGGTCTGTAGGCCACCCGGTCATTGGGATGTGAACCCGGGTTTTATCACTGGACGCAGTGTCTTCCCCATAAATTGATTTTGAGATCTGGGCAAGAACCCGGTACTGGGTATCGATAAGTTCACAGTTTAAGTGAACAGTCTGGCAGACTGACCCCATTTTTAAGCTGGCCTGTTCAAGTTCTGAACCAATATAGCGGACTGTTGCTGTTTTTCCCGTTCCTGTCTTTCCGTAAATGAGAATATTTGATGGTGTCTGATATTGAAGGGCTGGTGCGAGTATTGAGGCTATCTGATTAATTTGGGGTTTTCTATGAGGTAGATTGAGGGGACGATAGGTATGTCTCAGTACTTCACGGTTTTTAAATATCTGGCTACTAGAAAGATATTTTTCGAAAAGACCTTCAGGATTTTCTTCTTTGTCAATCATATTTTTTCAGATTAGTATATGTGGATCTCCTTATTCGATAAGTCTATGTGTTTGTTGGATATCATTTCGAATAAATTAATAATCGAAAAAAGATGAACATACCCTGGTATTCTGCTTTAATTGATAAAAAAGGTTTAAACCGTGATTCGTAAGTTTTGTCTATGCTGAAGTGAACGATGTGAGGACACCCCCACCCCTTTGTTTCGACTGGAGTGATTCGATAGAATGAGTATGTAATAGTACAATTAAAAAAAATAGAATCCTATAACTCTATTGCGTTTATGATTATATAATACTTTTTAAAAATAAAGATGATTTATTACATTATTTTGCTTTTTATTATTACTTTGTAATAATAAAAGGATAATCTATAATTTTCTACCAATTATTAATATCCATTTCTGGTATTAATTATTGATATCAATTATCCCTGATTTCATTGGTTTTTCCAGATTTTCTATTGATAACTGCCTTTAAACGTTGATTTATAATGAATTATCATATCAGGCTGCGACCAACTATCAATTAGCACAAAAAACCCTGCTATGACTCAATTTTACCATAATCTTTAATATAAATTTTCAGAATAGGATTCTCTCATAGCTTAATATGGAATTTTTAAATAAAACAATTCTGAAAACAACTCTCGTATGAAAAGGATACTTCTCTGTGATATAGAAATGATATAATGTAGGATTTAGAAGTCGGGATATCTTAGATTTCTGAGTACCTGGATTTTT
>CAZSDZ010000012.1:20118-61478 GCA_964605795.1 uncultured Methanoregulaceae archaeon | reverse complement strand
CCATTACCCTATACTTCAGGCAGGGTTGTTAACCGGAACAGGGATCTCAAATGTCAGGCAGGAATTCAAATCCTTTCAGCATACCTTCCAGAGGCAATCAATTGAATTGCATCCTGCTTGAGAAAATTAGGATTGTTATCAGATAGAGACTGTTATTCCCAGGAGAGGTCACGTTATTGTTGAGTAAACAATGGATCTGTTCAATGGCTGCAGTGGTGACCATCCTATGGGGCCAATAAATATGCCGTGCATCTGATAATAATCCACTGCTGTATCCTTCACGAACCTCATCCTTCTGGCGAAGGTATTTCATTATTTCTGAATGGAATTGGGGGACATCTACAAAGCCGGGCTGCACGAGAGTACGAACCATACTGAATACCTCTAACTTTCATTTATTCTGTCAGTCATTAATTCACCTTTATTACCCCCTGCATCGGAATAAAGAAATATGAGATCTGCCTTTCATGAGGTGGGCGAAATTTAAATAAAGCTTCTTTTTTCCCTAATCAAACTTTTTCGGGAGTCTCCGGCCTGGGAGATGTAGTGTTAAAAAACATCTCAGAGAGTGTTCTGATATCCCATACAAAAACACTATTATCAGAAACCAGGGAGGAGTCCTGAAAACTTTTCGCGATTAAGAGATAATAGGTATTCTTCTGTACCTTCTCTTTTTTATGATAGGTATGATATCTATCGGCTTTTCCTGATAAACGTGAATAAAGGGTCATTGCATTAACCTTATCCTGCCATTTCACCTCACAAAACAGGATATTTTCATCATTGTCTGCTACAAGATCTATCTCATCTTCCCGGTACCACCAGCGGGAACAGTCAACAAAGGTAAAAGGCAATAATTTTCTCTCGTTAAAATCCCAGAGCAGATCTTTGATGCAGCTCTCAAATAACCTCCCGATATATGCAGAAAATGTTGGTTTTATCGTATCCTCCATAAGGGAGGCACTGTTACCCATCTCGATTAGCTTGCTGTTGGGATAGACATAGGAAAACCAGAATGAAAAATAATTATCTGAGAGAAAATATCGTCCCTTTTTACTTTTATCCGGTTCTCCGGCAGGAATCTCTCTGGTGATTAAATAGAGCTCCACGAGCACCTGGAGATATTTAGAGATTGTTGACCGCTCGATACCGGTGTGTTGTGAAATCTTTGCAGAGGTACAATTTCCTTCTGCGATAGCACGCAATATCGAGAAGTAGTAGCGGGGCTCTGTAATCTCTGTCCTGAGGATAAATTCGGTCTCCCGAAACAGAACCGAGTCTTCTGACAGGATCTTTCTCTTGATATTTGAGAAAATATCCTGACCAAGATCAGCCTTCGCTATATAAGCCGGTGTTCCGCCAAATACCGCATACAACTCAGCTGCCTGTTTTAGATCTCCGCAATAGTCCAGTATATGAACAAAACGAAGTGGTTTTATCAGGTATTGTCCGGTTCTCCTCCCAAATAGGGGACTTTTATACTGCAGAGTCATCTCCTCCATCATGCTGATAGAAGAACCGGAAAGAATGAGAAAAATTTTTGAATCCTTAAGCCAGGTATCCCAATGGTACTGAATTTTTGAGGGAAGAGAAGGATCTTCCTTAACGAGGTAGGGGAATTCATCAAATGCCAGGACTACTCTCTCTTCTGCATGCGACTGGAGATAGAAAAATACCGAGTCCCAGTCAGGGAACGCAACCGATTTTAGATAATGATCACGATAAAGATTGGTCAGTTCAGCAGAGACTTGTTTTAACTGGAGCTCTTTTGTCTCTTGCCGGGCTAAAATCCTGACCCCGACACTATCTGACAGGAACTGATCGATGAGTTCGGATTTGCCAATCCTCCGTCTCCCATAGATGATGATGAGTTCTGCAGATGAGTTGGAGTATCTTTTTTTCAGTGATACAATCTCATTCTGCCGGTTAAGAAACATGTATCACTATTCTTTTGAAAGGTATAAAGATTATCTTAAGTATTATACTTTTAAGTATCATACTTAATAGTATCATCATATTCGTATCTCTCATTCTGTCTCCAAAGAATGGGCACCAGATTATCACACCCTTATCCATTATACCTGAAATCAAAAGTTTAGGCCTGAATTGACCATATTGCAGAGGTCTAAAACCCTATCTCTCCCCGAAAAAGGGCAGATCTCAGGATAAAACCAGGATAAAAATCATCCCATCCTTATCAGGCTCAAAAAAAAGGAGATGGTTATGCGATCCGGTAGGTTATCGAGACATCTGCAGTCACTTCTACATCCCCGGGATCGATGGGTGTCGGTGCCGGTGCAGATTCTGCCTGGATCATGTATGCCATGCTGTCACTTGCACCATAGTAAACCGGCGGGTTATATGACTTGACCACATTCACGGTCTTAACCGATCCAAGACTCCTGCCGAGGGCAGAAAGGACCACCTCGGCATCATGGCTGGCCATATCGACAGCTGCTGCGAGTGCAGAAGTCCGGTATTCCTGCTCCTTCTTTGGGCTTAAACTAAACGTGACAGAATCGATGCGGTTTGCCCCGTTTGAAACGGCAGTATCGATGATATCTCCGATACAGGACAACTTGCCGGTCTCTATGGAGATCGAATTTTCCACCTGGTAGATGGTCTTATCCTTTCCATACTTTGCAATGGTGGCGTCATCAGGATAATAGACTTCAGAGATGGAAAATCCGCTTGTCTGCACTTCTTTTTCATCAAGAGAACAACTATCCATCCTCTCAAATCCGGCGAGGATCTTGTTCATGGTTTTTGCGTTTTCTTTCTGCAGTTCCTTGACATTCGTTCCTTTCGTTGTCACCGAGAGTGAGAGGGTACAGAGGTCAGGCGCTGTCTTTACGATACCGGTACCTGATACCGAGATGGTATCATCGATTACCGTCTCTTCCTCGTCGGCACAGACCATGCTGATACTACCAACACAGAGTACCAGCACAAGACCAAGTGTGAGAAGAATACTACTCTTCATACTGTGAGTAGCATTCCTGATGAGAAATATATTCCTCTCCTCCTGTTCCATGGGAGAGAACCAGATAGAACCGATAGATACAGATTAATGGCGCCTATACTCCTGTATCTCTTTTGAGAATCCCGCAATTCCCTTCCACCGTTTCTTCTCGAATCGTTTCAGCCCGATCTCTGCTTTATCTGATTCAAATGCCAGTTCTTTCTGAATTTTGTGGTATCGCAACAGCCGCTCCTCTGATAATTCACCCTCGGCAACTGCTTGTAAAACCGCACACCCGGGTTCTGTTTTATGCTCGCAGTCTGAAAACCTGCAACCCTGTGCAAAGAACCGGATATCATCAAAGACCTCTGAAAGACTCTCTTTTGCAGTCCAGATCCGAATCTCGCGAAGCCCGGGGGTATCAATAATGATAGCCCGGGACGGGAGGAGGGCAAGTTCCCTGACTGTCGTTGTGTGTCTCCCTTTCCCGTCATCTTCCCTGATACTGCCTGTTTTATGAAGTTCTCTTCCCGCCATCACATTGATAAGAGTCGATTTCCCGACACCAGATGACCCGATACAGACCACGGTCTTTCCTGGCTGTAAAAACGGTTCCAATGAGTCTAGACCAGTCTCCTGGACTGCACTGGTACATACTACCGGGATATCCGGGCCCAGCTCTGCTATAGCCTCACGAATAGCAGAGATATCATCTGACAGATCAATCTTGTTCACAACAATAACCGGGCGTGCCCCCGATGCATACACGATCATGAGATACCGCTCAAGCCGTGCAAGTGAGAAGTCAGGGCCGGAATCGGTAACGATAAACGCATAGTCGATATTTGCTGCCAGGATCTGTTCTCCTTTCTTCTCACCCGCACCACCCCGGAAAAGTGCGGTCCTCCTGGGCAGGATTGTCACGATTACAAGGGAATGAATATCCTCGTGATCCAGGAGGACGACAAAGTCACCAACAGCCGGAAATTTTTTTATCTTCTGTAATGCACCTGAAACCGGTACCGATACCGTCCGGCCCGGGAGCAGTACTTCGTAATGGTTTTTCTGTACCGCTGCCACCCGTCCTGCATAATAAGGACCGGTAAATACAGAGAACGATCGCTCCAGTTCCTCATCCCATCCGAGATCTGTAAGGGTTGAGACAGGAGTGCTATCAGTATTACACGATGCACCCATACTTATCTACAAAAAACGTTTGGAAAAGGTGGAATAAAAGGATGCCTCTCAAAGAATCTTTCTGATAGACGTTTCACAGCATTTATGCTGCTTAATGTATTCGTTGCAACCGGATTACATTCTGAAAAAAACGTACAGAAATTGATAGGAAAAGCCAGAAATTGGTATTATAGATGAGAAAAATATCAACAATCCACTAATATCACTGATACCTAAAACAACCGGGCGATTAAAAAAAAGAAAGGGTTTGTTTACGCACCGGCATCATAGAGGTTGGAATAGTACTTGGCTCCCCAGATAACCAGGAGCGGCTCTATGATAATGAGCAGGATCATTCCAATAAAGGGAATCATCGCGAGGATAGCTGCAATAATGAAGAATACAACCCATAATACAATCAGGGCTACGATGTAATGTCCCCAGCCAATCTTTCCGATATGTGCTGCGATCTCACTAAATTGGAATGCAGCTCCGAGATTTCCTTTTCTGGCAAACCGGACCGCTCCAATTATTGCAAACAATCCAAAGATGATTGCAAGAAAGGTTGATAAATTAGTTATAATCTAAAATGGAACGCAAGCCATAATTCTTAATCATAATCGAACGATAAAGGTATCAGGGGCACTATGAACATAGACCTTTTGCATTTGAATTATGAATAAACACGAAAAATTAAGAGATATTAATAAATTTAGATGCATCTTCTCCATCATTAAGAAGTTTTGCTGATTTATATGCATCAATTATCCCAATAATCCACCATATTGGTAGAAGAATGATGCCAACAATAACAAATAACAATCCAAAAAAAACCACAGAGATGATAAAATAAATTAAAGCTTTTAAACCTTGCCCATTATATAATTGTCCTAATCCACATATCAAAAATGAAAGAATAGCAGCTACGGCGGGATTTCGTTCACCACCTTGGGAGATTTTTTTTAATGCACCTCCACAATTTGGACAAATTACTGCATTTTCATTAATTAATTCCTTTCCACAATCAGGACAAAATTTTGTCATAATAATTTGAAGGTTTGTAATTAATTATAATTTACGATTTGTTTCAACTAATTTATGAGAGTTCATCCAGTAAGGAGATCAAAAAAGGACAGAGTATTCCACATTGACATAGGAGAATAGTGCAAAACCAATAGCTTTTATCTAAGAATGTATAATATAATATACGACATTTTCCTCTTTTATCCTTTCGCAAAATTATAAAAAAATTGCAGTACTTGGAGATCGCCTGGGTTAAATAGAACAATTAATTGATTGGAAACAATTTCGTCCTATCATCGCCGGTTTGTATTATAATGATCCTATTGATGGAGGAAGACCTCATACCGATAAGGTTATACCGAGTGTTCGATACATCATCATTCACAGGATAAAAGAATAGAAAGGGGATGGGTCAAGGGGGAATGACCAACCAGAGGAACAAAAGCGCACGAGGCATACGAGTAAAGTGGTAGCCGGCTGCCTTCAGGCCCGACTACCAATAAACGTTGAGAAAACAGAAATTTAATAATTGTTTTTCTGTCTTAATCTGTCGCGATTTATTATTCGAATAGTTAATTGAATTAAATCGTGAAGTATATCAATACAAAAATCTATAGAAAATAGAATGTCATTGGAAGATGGATTAATCCTTTTTAAAAATCGTGATTTTCATGGAGCTTCGGAGCATTTTTATGAGGTAGTAAAGGAAAACGGAGAAAATCATAAAGCATGGAATGCTCTAGGGGTTTGTCTATCTCAAATGGGTAATTATACTGATGCAAATACTTGTTTTTTTAATGCTATTCAAATTGATCCCGACATTGAACAATACAAAAAAAATCTAGAAAAAAATCAAAAATTTTTGAAAAAATTAAACAATGAATCTTATTTTGAGAAAGATTCAACTATTAAATCTAATGTAGAGCAAACTACCAATTTTGATCAAATAAAACCCACATATTTTTTTTGGTTGATGTTTGTTGCTGGTGTTGTAATATCAGTAATTCCTCTTTTTAAGGTCGAAAATTTTCCATGGTATTTACCTTTTTTGTACCGAATTGCAGTAGCTTATCTGGTCTATGATGATGCAAAAAAGATAGGAACCGGCAATTCTAATTCACAAGACCCAATAATGAAATGGACTCCAATTGGGTGGGGTATTATTGTATTATTTGTTTGGATAATATTTTTGCCTCTGTATGCATATAAAAGAAATAATTGGCTTTATAATAATAATAACGATTTAGGATATGAAGGATCGAAATTTAACTCATCTACCTGGAAAATCATTGGAATCTCTATTATCATTTTAATTTTTGTAGGTCTGGTTGAAGCAGCAATTGTTTCATCATCACTTGAGACAAAAGTCGAAAATTATTATTATAATAAAGGTGTTGAATTACTTGAATCTGGAAATTATAAAGAAGGTATTAATGCGTTGAATCAAGCGATTCAATTAGATCCAAATAATGCTGATGCATGGAATAATAAAGCATGGGCATATAACCAAATGAAGGAATATGAAAAGTCCATCGAGTCCAGTGAACATGCAATCCAATTAAATCCAAACGATGCGGATTCGTATTTTAATAAAGGGGGTGCATTAATTGGTCTTGGTAGAAATGAAGAAGCTATTATTGCATTAGATGAAGCTTTACGTATTGATCCAAATTATGAGGTTGCAAAACAAGCTCGAAATCTAATTTTAACCGGTAAATATGCAAGTAATTCGAATCAGGCCATAGAATGGTATAACAAGGGAGTGGATCTAGGAACACTTGGGCAATATCAAGAAGCTATTGAAGCATACGACCAAGCACTGAAGATTAATCCGGAATTAACTGCAGCATGGTATAACAAAGGGATGGATCTAGGAACACTTGGGCGATATCAAGAAGCTATTGAAGCATACGACCAAGCACTGAAGATTAACCCGGAATTTACTGAAGTATGGAGTAACAAGGGAGTGGATCTAGGATACCTTGGGCGATATCAAGAAGCTATTGAAGCATACGACCAGGCCCTGAAGATTAACCCGGAATTAACTTTAGTATGGTATAACAAGGGAGTGGCTCTAGATAACCTTGGCAGGTATCAAGAAGCCATTGTAGTATACGACCAGGCACTGAAGATTAATCCAAGGGATGCTGAAGCATGGTATAACAAGGGAGTGGATCTAGGATACCTTGGGCGGTATAACGACGAAATTGTAGCATACGACCAGGCGCTGAAGATTAACCCGGAGCATGTCTTAGCCTGGAATAACAAGGGGTGGGCTCTAAATACCCTTGGCAGGTATCAAGAAGCCATTGCAGCATTAGATCAGGCAGTGAAGATTAACCCGGGATTAGCTGAAGCATGGTATAACAAGGGAGTGGCTCTAGAAAAGCTTGGGCGATATGAAGAGGCCAATGTAGCATACGAACAGGCACTGAAAATAAACCCGGAATTAGGCTGAAGCAAAATATAACAGAGATATTGCTTTGCGAAATCTCAAAACTTAACCATCCATTTTTTCGTTATTTCAGTGATACTTGATGAAGAAGCAAGTTTGAATTTTCCTTCTTTATAATATGCAATTCCATCTTTAAACAGTCGCCCATAGGTAATTAATTGATTATTACATGTATTATCCCATCATCCGCAGATCTTTTTTGAATCGAACACTCGACGGCAACAATGTTACGAAATTAATTTTAGTACAACATTTAAATCTGAGTACGTACAATAGTCCTTTTCATAAATGAAAATAATAGAGCGAGTGTTCGGTTTAATTTATCGAGTTAAATATATCACCGATGTTGTCAAAATAAAAACGGATTTGATTCAATCATGTGTTCTGATAATCTACCCACACAGATCAATAAAGAACCTAATAATATCAGTACTCACAATCAAAAGGGACGTATTATTTGCTAAACCTTAATACTGCAAAATTTCAGAGGAGATCTATAAAAAACACAGAAATTAATAAAAAAATGGTAAGGCAATCTTACAAACCTTCATCATAAAGGTTTGAATAATACCTTGCTCCCCAAATAGAAAGGAGTGGAGTGATAATAAACAGAATAATCATTCCTACTATCTGGATAACTGGAATATTCATTAAAATTGCTACAATGACACCGATTACAATTTCAAGAACGATAATGGCAATAATGTATTTTACCCATCCAATCTTCTTGATGTGAGCTACAATCTCACTGAAAGCAAAAGCTTCTCCAAGCTTATCTTTCCGGGCAAATCGTACTGTTCCGATAATGGCGAATAAACTAAAGATAATCGCAAAGATGAGAAATACAATTAAAGCAGTAAATCCTACTCCAAATATTATTCCCGTATATGCCATCGGATTTGTAATGCCTTGAACGATTAAAGCCAGAATACCAAATACCTCAGCAAGACCCAGAATAATTAACCCTATCAGAATTGGAATGATGAAATAAACAATGTCAATGATGTTCATTTTCCATCCATCGACAAAAAGTTTCTTCCACTGATTTACATCAGGGGCTTTTTCTGCTCCTGCAAAAACCCTGACAAGATATCCACTGAACAATGGAACAATGAATATCGTACCAATCTGTACAATAAAACAGATTAACAGAAGGATCCAACGGACCCACTGTCCAACAAGTCCATCCTTGGCATAGCCAAATGAACTGCTTAGATTATCTCCTATTCCCATACGACATCTCCTGTGTACAAAGATATCAATGATTTGATTCTATTTATAGGTACGGTACAATACGAGCGTAATTTTTATATAGAAAAAGTGATTCAATGCCAAACTGAAGAGATCTGTATCCATCCGGTATATCCGATTGCGTGCATAATCATATCATCGCCGATAAATTCGACAGAATTGCCATCAGTTTCCCGTATCTAATACTACCCCTATCAGGCATATTCAGATTATATTCTGCTTAAAAAGAGAAATTCGTAACCAAAAAAGGAGCTTGTATTCTACTCACTCTCAAGTGTTCTCTTCGCTTTCTTCAGTTCATCGATCTCTGATTCTTCCAGTCGCGGATACGAGAGATTCAGTCCCTCGATTGCTGACACAATCACTTCAGCAACAAACGTGCGTGCAACCCACTTGTAGTCTGCCGGAACGACAAACCAGGGTGCATACCCGGTAGAGGTGGCACAAAGCATCTTCTCGTACGCATCAGTATACTGGTCCCAGTGGTTACGTTCGGCCAGATCACCAAGAGAGAACTTCCAGTACTTATCCTCTTCTGAAAGACGATCTAAAAGCCTCTTTTTCTGTTCTTTCTTTGAGATGTGAAGGAAAAACTTCAGGATAACGGTACCGTTCCGCACCAGGTGCTTCTCAAATGCATTGATATCCTCGTACCTCCCCTCCCAGAATCCTCCCTGCGTATGCCCATACTGGTTGGGGAGCTCCTCTAAGCGATCGGGATGAACTTTGACCACGAGCACATCCTCGTAGTACGACCGGTTAAAGATCCCGATCTCCCCCCGTCGCGGCAGGAGAGGATTACACCTCCAGAGGAAATTATGACTGTGCTCTTCAGCTGTCGGAACCTTAAAACCCGATACCCTGCAGCCCTGGGGATTCACACCAGACATCACATGCCGTATCGTCCCGTCTTTGCCTGCGGTATCCATGCCCTGCAGGATGATGAGAATCGCATACCCCTGATCTGCATAGAGGGTCTCCTGCACCTTCCGAAGCGTCTTCCTATTATCTGCAAGCATCTCTTCGAGCAGTTTCTGGGCTTTTTTTTCACCGAGATCCTTGAGATTCTCTGACTGTGCCCATCCGGTATCAAAATCAGACAGGTTTACTTTCTTATCTGGTTTTACAACCGCTCGCTGCATGTAATCCTTGTAGTGGGGACCTTTGAGTTCCATGATACACCTCATTTTCCGGGAACGGATACTACTCATGCAGTAGGCATAGTGGAGAGATAAAGGTTCTTCAAACAACCAGATAACCGGATATTCTCATTAAATTGAAACAAATGTCGCAAAAATCGGGTTTGCCATAATTACATCTCCACACTAACAAAACAGAGATCTTATCTGACGCTTCACCGAATCCTATCTATGGAATCTGTCCTTCTGCAAATCAGAGAGGAGTTAGAGGCGAACCAGGATGAAGCGATTAAGGAGTCTGGAAAGAGGTTCTTTAAAGAGGAAATAACCTGTTACGGAATAAAGACAGCCATGGTTGCAAAGATTGCAAAAACGTACTGGAAAGAGATTAAAAACCGCGATAAAAAAGATATCTTCTGGATCTGTGAAGAACTGTACCGATCCGGGTACCTGGAAGAGTCCTTTGTCGTCTCATCCTTTGCATACGAGTTGAGAGATCGGTATGAACCTGAAGATTTCATCATTTTTACCCGCTGGATAGAGAACTATATCTCCAACTGGGCATCGTGCGACGGTTTTTGTAATCACGCCATTGGTGAGTTTATAGAACAGTATCCTGTTTTTATTCGTGAACTGAAAAACTGGACACAATCAGAAAATCGGTGGATGCGGCGGGCATCCGCAGTATCACTCATTATCCCTGCAAAACAGGGAAAATTTCTCGATGATCTCTTTGAGATCGCAACCCTTCTGCTCACCGATACCGATGACATGGTACGAAAAGGGTACGGGTGGCTCTTAAAAGAGGCAAGCCGGCTCCATCAGCAGGAGGTCTATGACTTCGTTATCAGAAACAAGGATATGATGCCACGTACCTCTCTCCGGTATGCCATCGAACTAATGCCTGCAGAATTAAAAGCAGAAGCCATGAAGAAAGAAAAAAGCCGAGTGGGGGAAGGAATGTAGTATTTTCTCATCTCACGTGAATCATATCCGAATGTACATCATCATACAATCATTGTGAGATACTGAGATACCCACAGATGTATCTTCTCACACACCCTATACCTATAGGAGTATGATACAAAAAGTTCGCTTCAATAAGGTACTTGGGTGTATAACGGATCAGTCCGGTTCCCCGGTACAGGTTCTCATCGGAAATGACTGCAAAGGAAATGGGGTACTCTATCATCTTGGCACCGGTGAAGTTTCACCGGTACTGCCGATAGAGAACCATCGGACCCTGCATCCCATTAGTAAATGCACTGTTGATGTCCTCTCAGATATCTATCAGATCCAGAAGAAAAGCCCTCATATCTATTCAGGGTACCTGAAACTCCTCAACACAAAATTTGATAAATATTTCCAGAGATAATCTGGTTTTATCCTCTTTTGACAGAAACCAATGGTTTCCGATACCAGGAATTGGTAATCTCACAATCTCACTCTGCCAGGTCAAAAAGAAAGAGAGGAATCCATACCAGAATAAAGAGAGGTATGAATCTTTCATTATTGAAACAGAACCGTTCATTTTAGGTCTATTTTCTCAATCCCAAAAAAAAGAGCTGATCAAGCGAAGAGATACAAGATTGGATGCCCCGGGAAAAGCCTTCCTGAAACCAATTTTATTGCCAATATTTATTAAGGGAAGAAGCATTGTTAACCATATTATCAGGCAGATACCCACATAATGCAGACCCTCTCATACCATTGAGGGTCAGACCTGGTATTTGGGTAAAAAGACAAGAATCATGAAAAATGGTAATTTGGCCCTGGTTGAATCAGGATGACAATACCATTGTTCTTGGAGCAGATTAAATAAACAAACAGAAATCGGTCCCCTGTACGAGAAAAACATCATCATTATCGTACAGAGATCATAGGGGTATTCCCGGTTTATGTGATATTCTGATTCAATCTTTTGCCAGTATACCGATGTTTCTTAAAAACAGGAAGAACAGATGGATGAATGAAAACAGGGTTTTAAACCTCATAAATAAGAACCAGTTTCCGCTTTTTATTCTCATCCTCTCATCAATTCTTGTTATTCTCATCAGTTCCTATGCTCTCTATGCAGGGTGGACCACTATCTTTCAGAACCTCTATTACTTTCCGATAATTATTGCCTGTTTCTTCTTTTTAAAACGGGGGTTTTGGTATTCGCTCCTGCTTGTCTGCAGTTACCTCGGAATGATACTCATCGTTACCCGGGATCCTGATATCATCACGGGAGCGATAATCAGGGTATTCATCTTTATCGGTATTGCCGGGGTCATCGCGTATCTCTCGGTCTGTCTCCATTCTGCCAAAGAACAGGCATTAAAGTCAGATACATTAAAAACGATATTTCTTGAGACCATGTCCCATGAACTGAGAACCCCCTTAAACTCGATCATCGGGTTTACCGGGATTCTTTTGCTTGAACTGACCGGACCACTGAATCCGGAACAGAAAAAACAACTGGGACTGATACAATCCAGCGCCAAACACCTGTTATGCCAGATAAATGATATCCTTGATATCTCAAAGATAGAGACTGAAGAACTTATTATTCTAAAAAATCCGGTTGATATCCAAAACGTTGTAAACTCATCAGTCCAGACGATGATGCCAGATATCGAGAAGAAAGGATTATCACTAAACGTCGATATCGCTCCTGATGCAGGGGTAATCCAGGGAGATTCGAAACGGCTGGAACAGGTTATCATGAATCTTCTTGGTAATGCGATAAAATTTACTGATACCGGCACGATAACGGTTCAGGTCAGAAGAAAGGAGAACGAGGTTGTCATCCTCATCAGAGATACCGGTATCGGCATTGCAGAGAACGATCTTAAATCTCTTTTTATGCCGTTCCAGCAGGTAGAATCCGGAAAAACAAGGAGATATGACGGCGCCGGTCTTGGCCTTCCGATTGCCAGAACGCTTATTGAACTGCACAAGGGTCGGATCGAGGTTTCCAGTTCCGTAGGCGAGGGCAGTGAATTTCGGGTATACCTTCCTGCAACCTGAATCGAGCGTGTCATATCCGACCACCAGCGATACTTCCATACTGGTATCAGGAAGAAAGAAGAGGATATAAAAAGCGGGAACAATCAGGCATCGTCCGATTATACTGATATTTCACTCCTGGTAACAAATTTCCCTGATATGGGTTATACCGGATCGCTTCTCAGTTTCGTTTCGCCAGAGGACCTGCAATCACGTCATCGCCAAAGACCGGGACACCAAAGAGAAACACATTGTCGGGTCTGGTCACAAGACCATTATAGGTTTGTTGTACAGTACTACGTATGAAATATACACCGCGTCATGTTCAACAATTCATGAACCAGGGAAAGATCGATCCCGAACTCTGGAAAGAACATTTTCCAACGGTATTGCCAAGTCGGGTACCCGAATGTACGGATTGCCTTGACAAGAAGAACAACCTCTGTGAAGGGGGAAAGAATCCGGTTGACTGTTTCCTCTCGATACAGAAGGAAAAAGAGGAGGCAGAAAGCGATTCCGGTGATTCTGGTAAGAAAAAACAGAAGAAACAGAACACGTGGAGCAGAAAAGAGCAGGAACAAAAACCCCCTGCAGGAACCCAGCACTTCTTTGATCAGTCCCGGATCTGATAAATTCTGTCACTCTCTCTTTTAAAACCGGTAGCCTGATAACCGCTTCTATTCTCCTTTTTTAGACCGAAAAACCCGGTTGTTGCATGGCATCCATGAGTTTTTATCTCTTCCCTGCAGATCTAGAACCTATGACCTCACATAAGCGGCAGCATGTCGATCTCGAGAAGATCGCATGGGCCACCATGAAAAAATACGGATTTGAACCAGACTACCCGCCTGCAGTTCTGCAGGAAGTAAGCAAAATGCAGGATTATCTCACCATCACAGAAGAACCGGGTAGACGGGATCTCCGCATGCTGCTCTGGTCATCTATTGACAATTACGACTCCCGTGACCTGGATCAACTGCAATACTGTGAAACAATCTCAGGTAACGATATCCTCGTACGGATAGCCATTGCCGATGTAGACGCGTACGTTTACAAACAATCCCCTACCGACCGGCATGCCGCTCATAACGGAACCTCGATCTACACCGGCGTTCACACCTTCCCCATGCTCCCGGTCAGATTATCAGAGGGAATCACCTCGCTGCTCCCGGGAGAGGATCGGATGGCAGTCGTCTATGAATACACGGTCCATCCTGACGGGACTACCCGGCCCGGGGATATTTACCAGGCATATGTCCAGAACAAGGCAAAACTGGTGTATGAAGAGGTCGGAGACTGGCTTGAGGAAACCGGTGAGATGCCTGATCTGGTACAGAAGATCCCAGAACTCGCAGAACAGGTTTTGCTTCAGAACGAGGCTGCACAACGGTTAAAGAAGAACCGTCTGAAAGGAGGTGCACTAGTCCTTGAGACGATAGAGGCACAGGCTCTCATGGAAAAGGGACGGGTTCTTGATCTCGTCACCCAGAGACAGAATATGGCACGATGTCTTATCGAGGAGTTCATGGTTGCAGCGAACCGGACGGTTGTGCATTTTCTCGGAACTGCAGAACTGCCGATGATACAGCGGATCGTCCGAATTCCAAAAAACTGGGAAGGTATCGTAGCGACAGCCGCCCGTTACGGTGAGAAACTACCAAAAGAACCGGATGCCCTTGCTCTTACCTCGTTTCTCGCAAAAAGACGGGATGCAGATCCCGAGCGGTTCCCTGATCTCTCACTTACCGTTGTCAAACTCATGGGTGCAGGAGAGTATGTTGCCCTCTTCCCGGGAAAGACGCCCATCGGTCATTTCGCCCTCGCTGTACGGGATTACACCCATGGGACTGCTCCGAACAGGCGGTACGTGGATATCGTCATACAACGCCTGATAAAGACTGCCCTGTCAGGCAAGAAGAACCCGTACAAGAGGAATGAACTTGCAGAGACTGCAGAATGGTTAAGTGACTGCGAGAAACGATCCAAAAAGGTTGAGCGTTTCATGACAAAAGCTGCTGCTGCAGTCCTCCTGGAGAGGAGAATAGGAGAGACGTTTGAAGCGCTCGTTACCGGGGCTTCACCAAAAGGAACCTATGTGCGGCTCCTTGCCCCCCCGGTTGAGGGACGGGTAATGCAGGGGGAGCATGGACTTTCTGTGGGTGACAAGGTTATGGTCAGACTGCTTCTGACCGATCCTCATAAAGGGTACATCGATTTTGCATGCACCGGCAGGCGGTAGAGATAAATCAGGTATCCCTCTCACCCGGGTACCTCGATATAGTGTACATCCCGGTCTGTAAAGATCGTTTCAGGCGGCACTGACGGATTAATGACCACGATCTCAGGAGTGGAGAAGAGCCGGATCTCGTGAGGCACGTTTGATGTTCCGATTCCCCGGGAGACATAGGTCCACTGCCCGGGATCCCGGACAAGACCACTGAATGTATGATCAAAGAGGGAGAGATTCCTTGGCAGGAATTGTCCTCCGTGGGTATGACCACACAGAACGAGATCAGCTCCCCAGTCTGCCCTGAGATCCGGTTCATGGATGAGGTATATCGTGTAGACACCGGTCTTTGGAACCGTTGGCGGATCCGCAAGTCCTGCCATACCATCATCGACCCCGACAAGAACCAACCCGGTTCCATTCACCTGTGAGGTACGATACTCGTTTTTCAGAACCACGACCCCGTTTCCTTCGAGCACTCCGGTAAGCTCTCGTGCAAAGGTGAGATCCGTTGTGTTGTCGTAGAGGCTGGTTACGTTGTAATGCTCTGTGCTCAGATTAACCGACATTTCCCTGATAATCTTAGAGACAAGTGTTGATGCCGAGATGCCGGCATGGTAATCATGGTTCCCAAGAATTGCATACACCGGAGCGGAAAGATTACTCCAGACATCCTGCAACTGCAGGTCATCTCCCGGACTGAAGGTATAATCACCACCAAGAAGAACGAGGGAAGGATGTAAGGCGTTGATATCAGTGATAACCTGCTTCGTCACGTTGTAATTTTGCTTTCTGATATGGGGATCTGCGATAAATACGATATCATCCGGTGCCCCGTCTATCATAAGAACCGTGATATCGGCAGTGGATGCTACCTCAACCATGAATGCATGCAGAAGGATTCCAGAGACAATAACAATTCCTGCCACAAAAAGATACACGAGATATTTTTTCGGGATACTGTTCCTTTTCATACGAAGAGAGGGGATAATCCTGCATCACACCATGATACCGGCATAATGAGTTCTTTTCTATCCTGCATGTGATATTCTCACGAGGGAGGGGGTGCGATATACGAGGCATCTTTTGAAGGAGATCTGATACCTTCGGGATGGCGAAATAAAAAAATGCCTGCTTACAAAGATCTGAATCGGATGATAGAAATATCTATACTGTCAGATAACAAAGAGTGATATCTATTGTCTGAACCAGCACATTTTACAGATATACCGCGGGATACAATCCTTGCAGAGATCGACAGGGAGCACAATCGCATCTCGCAGATAAAATCTATCATCATTCATGAAAAACTGGGATGGCCGGCTATTGTTGTCCTCATTAGTGCCATTCTCTTAAATATCATAGGAATGATAACACAGACCACCACCTACATGCTTCTCTGGATATCAGCAAGCCTGTATTTTTACATCTTTTATCCGATGCTGCCACTTTTTCTCTTTCCCTTCCGGTTTCTTTTGAAACAGTACCACCAGTCAGAGGCCCAGAGAGAAAAGGAGGAAGAGAAGGAGTCAATTGTCAGGTGGGCGAAAAATGCTCACATCTTTAAGAACAAGCGGGTTGGATTCCGGTTGTTTATGAGATTTTTTATCATCAGTCTGATTCCTCTCACTATCGGAATGCTCTGTATCTACCTCTTTTCCATGATCTACTCGATAACGTTAGGATTCCTGGAGGTCATTCCCGATAACACGTCACAACTCATCCTCATTCAGTGCCTTGGGATTGTACTCTTTTACATCGAGATATTCTTCTTCAGACATCACCTCTTTAATTTCACCCAGTATATCAGGAAACAGAAAGGCAGGAAGAGAAAAGAACTTATCATCCTCGTGATCCTGGGATTTTTATTCATCATTATCGGAACTGTTGTTATTATCCTTCTGCTTATTGCCATTCTCCTTCCCGGATTTACCCTTGTCAGTTTCATTAATGTCTCTGACTTTGTCAAGGTAAGAACAAATCTCTGGGTACTTCTCCTTCTGATTACCCAGATAATCATCATGCAATTTTTGCAGAACCGGCTCAGTCTAAAGGTCGGGCGTGATATGTGCGATGACCTGATGAATAAACTAAAGGAGGCCAGAGAAAAAGTCCAATCAGGAACAGACTCTATTACTCATGAACCAGCAGACAGAGAAGAGAGAAAAGAACCGCTTGCTCTCCTGAGAGAATCAAAACTTTATGCCATCAACCGGAGACAGATGTTTCGACTCTTTCCCACCTATTCAATCGGTATTAATCTCCCGGCACTCTTCAGTCTGCGTGATTTACGGGAGCTTGAGAATGTTTTCCCAAAAGATGAGTGAATACGATAAAAAAAAGGTTATTCTGCAAAATAAGGACTGTCTTGTATCATCTCATTCATGACGTTCTCCTTTCCCCTTTTCCTGAGATAATACCAGCAGCAGACTGCAATGATGACTGCCGGGATAAAGACAAAGATCATATCCATCATGGTATCGGTATTATCAGGCTGCATCTTTCCGGCAAGAGAACCGCCAAAGAAGGTATCTACCAAAAATTCATAGATCTCCCAGAGGTACTCCATCGCAAGGGCGAACAGAACGATAAAGAACGCAATAAAAGGCGCATCGAGATGGTACCTCTTTATCCGGTCAAGGAACATGATCCCGATGAATCCAAGGAGGGCAACTACCGAGCCCGAGACGGTATGGGCAATGGTATCCCAGTTTGGAATGGTGATATACCGGCCCTGGATGTACCCGGACATATGGATCAGTAACGCAAGGGATATCAGGAAATAGACAAACCACGGGAATACAATCTTTGTTTTCCTGCTGAAGTAGTATGGAATCATCCCGAGAATAAAGGCAAATACTCCAACACCCGCTGCGCTGAACTCCTCGTGGGTAAGAGCAAACAGAATATTAAAGATGATACATACCTGGATAAAGTAAGCGAGATACATCCACCTGCTTTGTTTCATCATAGGTACATACATGATGCTTTTGGTACTTGAGAGTATCTGTTCGTTTTCCATCCCTTTCTGGAAGGGACGGTATAAGAGTGAAAAGAGGAGCCTGCCATATAAAAAAGCGGGCCCCGATTTCAGGTAGGAAATGGCATTAGAGGGCAGGCACGATTGCATCCCCTTCCTGCAGTCTCTTCTTAAGAATAAGTCCTACAATCACTGAAACCAGGATAACACTGACAAGGGTCACGATCATGACCATGAGTAATATCTCATTTCCCGGATCGGTAAACGTGGCCGAGATCGCAACAAGAGCAGCAGTAACGTTCCGGAATCCTGTCCCAAACGCAAGAACACCCCTGGTCTCGGTAGCGGGCCCGCCAAGGAGATAGCCGATTGCAAGTGAACCGATGGTAAAGAGTATCGCAGCAAAGACCATTCCCATCCCGGTTGTCCCTCCAAAAAGGCCTCCAATCTTTGCAAAGAGCAGGATGCCGAAGGTCAGAAAGATTACACCGATAGACCCGTTTGATATCCAGAAAAAAACTGGCAACAGCCGTTTTCCCCATCTTTCAGAGAGATGCCTGATACCCATACCAAGAAGAAGGGGCAGTAGCATGAGAAGGATCAGGTTTAATGCAATACGGGATGGATCCATGGTAACGCCTTCGAGAAGGTGCGGCAGCAGAATCGGCATCAGGATGATGGTAAGTATCGTCATGATGATGGTTGTTGAGACCGCATACCCGACATTTCCACCGGTAAGTTCCGCAACCTTCGGGGTGGATGGTGCTCCGGCAGCAATACTGACAAGGATGAGCCCCGCTGCCATCTCTTTACTCAGTGGCACGATGAAGATGATGATAAACGCCAATACCGGGACCAGAAAGAAATTCGCAATTATTGTTGATAATATGAGGCGTTTATCCTTTACCGGGGAGATTAACTCCCGAATGGTGACATTTAACCCCATGACAACCATACTGGTGATGATAAAAACAAGGATCGCAAGAGACCCGATTGAGAGGATAAGACCTGCCATTGTCACGAAAGCTTTGAGAGGATAGTATTTGAATGATGGCACATGACACTACCCACACCAGCTTTTTTCTTCTCACATCTCTGAGGGAAAGATTCCTTTTTCATGGGGGAGAGAAAAAAACGCTGATTTCTTTTCCCAGATATCCCGATGACTCATTTCCCAGACCATTTATCTGATGAAAAACAATGCATCATACGAAAGAGAGTGATTCGGGTATGATAGACATCATTGAATTTGTCAGCGATTTTTTTCTGCAGATTATCTTTCTCATAAACATCTGTTTTGCGATAACCGTCGTTTTTATCGAGAGAAAAAGTCCGACCGCTACGGTAGCGTGGCTGATGGCCCTCCTCTTCGTACCGGTTATCGGGTTCTTCTTATACCTCATCTTTGGCCAGAGTTTTTACCGGAAACGGATGTTCTCGATAAAAAAAGAGGCTGACGAGGTTCTGACTAACTTAATCGAGTCACAGAAGAGAGATCTCTTCACGGCAGAGGTTCCTGTAAAAAAACCGGTCCCTGATAATTACCGCAGGATGATGTTTATGCTCATGGAGAGCAGCAGGGCCCCGGTAACCACAGAGAACGAGGTTACCGTCTTTACCGACGGGAATGAGAAGTTCCAGGCACTGCTCAAAGCCATCCGGAGTGCAAACGATCATATCCACATGGAGTATTATATCCTCAAAGATGACGATATCGGAAACGAGGTCTTTGCTGCATTGACCGAACGTGCAAAAGCTGGAGTCGAGGTCAGGTTTTTAGGAGACGGTCTCGGGTGTGCCGGGGCAAAAAAGCGGTTTTATCACTCCTACCTTGAAGCAGGCGGGAAACTCGCATTCTTCTTTCCCTCCCTTATAAACATCACCCATCCGAGGATTAATTACCGAAACCACCGCAAGATCGCAGTTATCGATGGAAAAATCGGGTTCGTTGGTGGTTTTAACATCGGGGACGATTACGTAAGCCGGATCCCTGCGTGGGCTCCGTGGCGTGATACTGCGGTCATGGTAACCGGTCATGCAGTTCTTACCATGCAGATCCGTTTCTTCCTTGACTGGAATTATGCCGCAAAAAAGGATGCCCTTGACTTCTCATCCCGGTATTTCCCTGAACATTCCCCTTCACCCGATCTCTGGCTCCCGGTACAGGTCGTATCAGGCGGCCCTGATACCTACTGGAACCCGATAAAGGAGGCGTACCTGAAGCTGATAACGCTTGCAACAGATTCGGTGTACATCCAGACCCCGTACTTCATCCCTGATGAGAGTATCATGGATGCTCTCCGGATGGCTGCCCTCTCCGGGATCGATGTCCGCATCATGATGCCCTGTAAACCGGATCATATGTTTGTATACTGGGCAGGGTACTCCTACATCAGGCAGCTTCTTGATGCAGGGGTGAGAGCATACACCTATGACACGGGATTTATCCATGCAAAGACGATAGTCGTCGATCGTGTTGCCGCATCGGTCGGGAGTGCAAACTGGGATGTCAGGAGTTTTCGCCTGAATTTCGAGACGAATGTGATTATGTACGATCGCCAGATCGCTTCAGAACTCAAGAGTATATTTGAGAGGGATCTACTGGTCAGCACCGAGCTTACCCGGGAGCGGTTTGCAGCACTCCCACGGACGATACAGATCAAGCAGTCGGTATCACGGCTCTTCTCTCCGCTCCTCTGATTGCATTGTCTCTTCTCTTTTTGGAGTGAAAAAAGAGGAAACACGAGGCCTGTAGCTCTGGAACAACCGGGAGGTATGATGGTGATGCACCGAGTAGTGTGCTCTCATCAGGGATACGGTATAGGGAAGAAAACTCCAGGCGATAACCCCGGCAGTAGCCCCCTTGTGAATACATCCACTGGACCTCCCCATGACTACGTTCTTTCTGCGGGCAATGCCGTCAAGGAACTCATCAACGGTATCTGCCCTGACACCGGTTACAACGCTCCCGACATCAGAGAGAATATGGGCATCTGACCCACCGGTGTACATCATCGGATGGTGTGCTGCGTATCTTATCGCTTTTCGGTTCAGTCCCGTTACCATGCCCCCGCATACCACCTCAATGCCGTCGATGTGGTCTAAAACGCCCGGGAGCATGTTCTTATCAACACATTTGAGGATACCCCGGTTGATGCCATAGTACCCGAACGGGTGGGCGGCAACCCGAAGGCAGTCATAGGACTCTGCAAGGGTGAGACAGTCAGAGACCGAAAGGTTCTGTAAGAGACCGGGTGTTTTTTTGTTTCGTTTGAGGGTAAATTTTTGAAAAAAATCAGCAAGATCCCAGGCAGAATAAAAATACAGGAGGATATGAGGACCTTCCAGCGTCTCCAGTTCAATACCCGGGATCACGAGAATATCTCTTTTTTGTGATACTGCCTCTATTACCCCGCGTATCTCGTTATGATCGGTAATAGCCACACCGATCCCCTGCTTTTTCCCATACGAGATGAGATCAGGGATCCCGAATATCCCATCAGAATGGGTTGTGTGCAGGTGCATATCGATAGGATAATATCCATCCTTATGGAGTGCAGAGATATCAGGAGTGCAATACCGGATGAGAGAAGCGTTATCTGATGCCATTATTGTATCGCCCGACTGACGGTTGCCATTTCTTTTCCCATCCCACTAATTCCAAACCGCTTTTCGATATCCCTTGCAATTCGATAACCCGGGCTGCACTGGTTTTTTTCAATAAGAAAGAGAGTGAAAACCATTTCATTCATACCGGGTTGGGGGCGTATTCAGTCTTTTGGTCCGTATCCGCCATTTATACAACTCATGCAGGACAAAGAGCAGGATCGGGAATGGGATGAGGATCAAAAGATAGGGCAGGGGAATGAATGCTGTGTTAAAGATGAACTGTACTGCCGGGATTGTCAGTACCATCGCGATCCAGATAAATTCGAGAATAATGGCAATGATAAGGAGTTTATTGGTAAAAAGTCCCCTGCTAAACGCTGAATACTCCCAGGATCGCAGGGTCCATACATTCATCAGCTGACAGGTTATCGCTCCAAGAAGGGTCATGGTCATTGCCTGGTAATGAAGCGGTGTGTTGGTTATCGAGAGATCTCCGTACTGCCACCCGGAAAGAAAGAGAAAACCTAAAAAAGCGGTCATTGCTGCAATCCCTTCAATCGCCCCGAGAAAGAAATACCCCCGTTTGAATACTTCAGCATCAAGGATACGCTCATCTTTTCCCACTGGCGGCCGGTCCATGATATCCTGTTCCGGTTTTTCACTCCCAAGAGCAAGACCGGGAAGCATGTCTGATCCAAGATCAATGGCAAGTATCTGGATGACCGAGAGTGGGAGTGGGATTCGTAAGAAGAACTGGAGGATGTACGGGACGATCTCAGGGATATTTGATGAAAGGATATACGTGACAAATTTCTTGATATTAAAGTACACCGTGCGTCCTTCTTCGATTGCAGCAACGATGGATGCAAAATTGTCATCAAGCAGGATCATGTCAGATGCCTCCCGTGCAACCTCGGTACCCTTTATACCCATCGAGATGCCGATATCGGCTTTTCGAAGGGCCGGAGCATCGTTTACCCCGTCACCGGTCATCGCAACCACCTCGCCGTTTGCCTGGAGCAGGGTTGCGATCCGTAACTTCTGCTCTGATCGCATCCGGGCACAGAGCACACAATGAGAACGTAACAGTTCCTGGAGTTCTTCATCTGACATCTGCCTGAGCCGGTCACCGGTACAGGTGACATCAACACGCAGACCGATCTTTTCAGCAATCGCACGTGCAGTTAAGGGATTATCCCCGGTAAGCATCATGACCCGTATCCCGGCCTTTCTGCACTGTACAACAGCATCATAGATCTCTTCCCTGGGCAGATCCATGATGGCAACCAGGCCCAGCATGATAAAATCCTCTTCCCGTTCACCCTCACGATAGGCAACTGCCATGACCCGGTAGGCTTTCTTCTCAAACTCTTCAGCTTTCTTGAGAAACGTACTTTTTTTTGCTTCATCAAAGAAAACAGGAGTGCCTGAAGAATCCAGGTACTGGGAAGAGAGGGGAAGGAGAACTTCAACAGCCCCTTTTGAGAAGAGAAAAGTCTTTGTATCTTTTTTATAGAGAGAAGACATCATCTTCCGCTCACTTGTAAACGGAATCTCTGATTGTTTGACAAAACCGCAGGTATCAGGGCTCCTCTTGTTGGCTGCTGCAACAATTGCCAGTTCTGTCGGATCACCAAAGACCTCTGTTCCGGTTATCCTGGCACGACAGTTCAGAAGACCGGCAGTAAGCATCTGGTCAAGACGCTGCTCTGAAGAATTATTGCCGGCAGAATACTCACAGGTTCCGGCAGAAAAATACCCGTCACCACTGACGGTTATCTCTTCACCACCGGTCAGGTATATCTCCCGTATCGTCATCTCGTTACGCGTAATTGTCCCGGTTTTATCGGTACAGATAACCGTTGCACTCCCAAGCGTCTGTGCTGAATCCAGATTTTTTATGAGAGCATTTCTCTTTGCCATGTTCTGACTGGCAAGAGAGAGGGAGAGGGTTATCGTAGGCAGCATCCCCTCAGGAACATTCGCAACAATTAAGGATAGTGCAAAGATAGAGGCCATCAACAGCCCCTTGCCTGATACGTACCCCAGAACCAGGAATACTGCCCCCATAAGAAGGGCTGCAATGGTGAGTATCCGGGTGATACGCACGATCTCTCTCTGCATCGGAGTCTCCCGCTTTACGACATCGTGAGCAAGCAGGGCAATCTTTCCGAATTCAGTTTCCCTGCCGGTTTTTATCACAAGAGCTTCTGCATTACCGCCGGTTACCGTGGTTCCTGCAAAAAGAGCATTGCGTGCATCAAGCGGGTTTGTTTCCGGGGACGGATCATGAATCCTGCGTACCGGTCGTGACTCTCCGGTAAGCGTGGCATTATTAACATACAATGAGTTTTCACTGATAATAACCGCATCAGCACCGATTCGGTCTCCTTCCTCAAGCAGGAGGATATCACCGGGAACCAGCGATACTGCCCTGATCACCTGATTTTTATTCTCTCTTCTAACGGTTGAAGTGGCAGGGATCAGCTTCCGAAGTGCCTGCACCGTTTTATCTGCCTTATATTCCTGCCAGAAGGCAAAGGTTGCATTGATAACGACTGCCCCGATTATTGCAAACCCTAATATGTCATATCCTTCATGCGGTGAGTAATGATTGGCAACAAGCGAGAGGGCTGCTGCCACTTCAAGAAGGATGGCAAAGAACTGAACATACTGGATGAGGTACTCTTTTCCGTAATTTTTTTTCTGCCTGATCTCGAGTTCATTCGGACCAAATCTCTTCTCCCGGAAAGAAACTTCTGTTTCGGTCAGACCATTCGGAGACGAGTCCATTGCCTCGTAGCGTTTATCCGGAGGCAGTGCATAGATATTCATTACGGCATACAGAGAATTATTTTACCACTATAAAAACACGGCGGTCTCTCTTTCAATCATTTCCGGAAGATTCCATGAAACAAATACAGAAAATCAGTGAAATGACCGGTTTTTACCGGGTTTTTTCATCTGAACCAATCCGGTTTGGCATGGTAACCGGGGTGTTTGTTCCAACGCTGCTGACGATCCTTGGTGTCATCATGTACCTCAGGCTTGGCTGGGTCGTCGGAAGTGTCGGGCTTGCAGGGGCATGGCTTATTATTGCCATCGCCTATACCATCACCACTACCACCGCTCTTTCCATGGCCTCGATTATCAGCAATATCAGGATCGGGCCGGGAGGTGCATATTCTATCATCACCCGCTCACTCGGGATAGAGATTGGCGGGAGTATTGGTGTTCCTCTGTATCTTTCACTGACGCTGTCAGTGATATTATATATCTTCGGATTCAGGGAAGGCCTTCTTTTGATCTTTCCCGCTCTTTCACCCATGTTAATTGATATTATCACATTCTGTCTCATTTTTGGTATCGTGTTCTTTAGTACTGATATTACCTTTCGTCTTCAATACCTGATCCTGGCAATCGTTATCGGTTCGCTTCTCGTCATCGTCGGCTCAGGCATGTCTGCAACTCCGGCTTTTGATATCTCCACCATCCCCACCGGTGCTTCATTCTGGGTTGTTTTTGCCGTATTTTTTCCGGCTGCTACCGGGATTATGGCCGGGGCAAACATGTCAGGAGAACTGAAAAATCCACGAAAAAGTATCCCTTTAGGAACCTTTGCAGCCCTTTGCACTTCTCTTTTCGTGTACCTCGGGTTATCATACTGGCTTGCAGGAGCAGCATCACAGGAGATGCTGGTACATGATTATACCATCATGTTCGATCTCGCGCTCGTGCGGTGGCTGGCACTTGCAGGACTGCTGGCTGCAACTTTTTCATCAGGTCTAAATTCCGTTATCGGAGCTTCACGAGTTCTTCGGGCCATGGCAGATCACGCCATCATGCCGCAGAGTTCCTGGTTTGCTTCCTGTAACCGCAACGGCATCCCACGAAATGCCATCCTTTTTACCGCTATTATCGCGGGTCTTGCCCTGATGCTTCGTGAATTAAACAGTATCGCTCCGCTAATCACGATGTTTTTCCTGATAACATATGCCACCATAAACATCGTTATCCTGATTGAACAGAATCTGAATCTGATCAGTTTTCGTCCCCTGATACAGGTTCCCCGTGCAGTACCGTTAATCGGAACCCTCGGGTCCCTCTTTATCATGTTTATCATCAACCCGGTATTCAGCCTCCTGGCACTTGGTATGGTGGTTCTTGTGTATTATCTCCTCATGTCACGCCATCTCAATCCAACCGGGCTTGACGGCGATGTCAGAAGCAGTCTTTTTGTCTCAATCGCAGAGTGGGCAGCGAAAAAATCAATCACTCTGCCACGTTCACAGGGGCGTGCATGGCGGCCGAATATCCTCATCCCGGCATTATCGCCCCAGGATGTCAGAGGAGTATCCGAATTTTTGCGTGATATCACATTTCCCAGCGGATCCGTGAATATTCTTGGTATTGCACAGAAAGAAGAGAGCGACCGTTTCTCTCTCGGGCTGGATCCGCTCGTAAAGGAATTTCAAAGAGAAGGGATTTATTCCTCGTGGACCATCGTCAGATCTCCGGATTTGGCACAGGGAGTTACCATCAGCCTGCAAGCGATGAACAGTGCATTTTTCGGACCAAACTGCATCTTTTTGCGGAAACCTGTAGACGAGGTTCAGAAAAACGAATTATCCCGCATCCTCGCTGATGAATCTTCGCAACGAATCGGCTTTATTCTCTACGCAAGCCACCCTCGTGCCGGACTGGGAAGCAGGAATGTCATACAGCTATGGATACCTGATAATTATGGATCTGAATCGTCCTGGTCTTTTGGTCTGCAGTTTGATCTCTCACTGCTCATCGCCTACAAGTTGCGGATGAACTGGGATGCCCGGCTCGAGCTCGTGGTCAGTATCAGTGATCCCGGGACAAAACAGACGATGCAGAGTTCTCTTGAAAAATTACTGGTTTTAGCCCGGATACCGGTAAACAGGATCATTATCACATCACAGAGACCGGATGAGTTCTTTAGAGTACATACACCGGCAGACCTGAATATCTTTAGTTTTACCGGTGATCTTGATTTTTCAGAAGTAAGAGACAGGGTGCAGATGAGCCGATCCACCTGCCTCTTCTGCCGGGATTCTTCAGAAGAGAACATCTTTGCCTGATATTTCCAAAAAGGAGCGAGATACCGGTAAAGGGGAGGAAAAGTATACCACACCGTGATCATCCTTAAAAATTCAGTATCATTGTCGGGTCATCCGCATATTCCGGCTGTCAATTGTCAGTTACAAAATCTACGATCAGGCGTGCCATCATTTCCGGCTCCTGGTACATGACCGCATGCCCCCCGCCGGGTAACACAACCTGTGATGAACCGGAGATGGCCTGTGCTACCTCTTGTGCAGCTTCCGGAGGAGTGATACGGTCGTTGCTGCCGACAAGAACAAGAACGGGGATGGAGATCGATGAAAGAAAAGAAAGGGATATTTCCCATTGTTGTGTAATTGCAATCTGGTACAGGATGGCAGGACCGTTTATCGGATGTGCCGGCGGGGGAAAAACCGCCATCAGATCCGGATGGCCGGCTATCCATTGTGCAGGGAAGAGGGCGTCTATACTCACCACTTCAGGAGTTTTTGGATCCACGTACGGCAGTAACCGGAAAACGGTCTCCTTTCCACTCCGGGCAGTGGCATACAGGATAAGGGATGAGATGAGATCAGGATCTTTTTCGTACAACTGCAGGGCGATCATCGATCCAAGAGAATAACCAAGAACATGTGCCTTAAAAATCCCTATCCCCCGGATAAGGGCCTGTGTATCATCTGCCAGATCGGTGATACGATACCTGGTATCTGCCCCGGTAGAGTCCCCTGTTCCCCGGTTGTCAAAGATGATTACACGGAACCGTCCGGCAAGCAGGGTAAGAAAAATCCGGTCCCACTCAGACATAGTACCCCCGACCCCCATGATAAGAACCAGCGGGTACCCGGTTCCTAACTCCCGGTATGCAATCCGGCAGTCCCTGGTCTGTATCATCCTGACAGGCAGGGTTGCCAGAATGTCTTTTTCTCCTTGATCCTCGTATCTCTGCGAGGGCGGATTTTTATCTTCTTTCATCGGTGTCATACTTTTTTAAGGCAAAAAAAAGCGGGATTCAATACCCGGTTATCTCCTGCAATGCTTTTTTTGTCTCTTTTATCCCGTGAGAGAACGATTCTGCACCAGATAAACCTATTCAAAACCGGGTGTAAAAACCGGCATCCTGATTTTTTCAGGATTGCATTCGCCTGATGATTTCCCGGGCAGACCGCAGAGATAGTCTGCTGACATACCTATCTCCCGGGATCACTCTGGAACTACCGGCCCTTCCTTTATCACAAAGGCCGATGACAGAATCCTACGATCTGCTGATATCACCTGTTTTTATGGCAAATATCATATTTGCACTGCATGTTACGGTCATTAAATCCGTGATTCGTTCCATATATACAGCCCTGATACCAGATCGGGCGGTATAATAAAAAAGCCGGGGAGTTTTTCTCCCGGGATAAAGGAGAAGATCTCTTAACTCACGTCGGTGTCGGAACAGAAAAACGCTCGGCATAAATGATATCATTGGGGGAATCTGCCTCCCACGGGCGTTTATAGATCGCAGTAAAGGTCTGGTTCCCCGGGGCTGTTGCGAGGATCGTCCAGTGGTAATCTCCCCCGCTTCCCATCCTGTCACCGGTCTGCGGTGTAGGATTCATTCACGATCTCCAACCCTGATGAAACAGTTGCATTCCATACAAAACCGGTTGAAGGATTCCCACAAAGCCAGATGTCTGTTGTGGTTCCGATGTCCATCACTATCGGGGGCTGGTTCTTCATTCGTTTGGCAATAATTTTATACTCATCAACAAATGAAGGATCTAACGCAGATAAAGCCTCATTATCAGTTCTTTTCTCTTCCGGGACTGCATCAGAGCCGGAAGGGAGAGCGGGATCAGGTTCGGGTTGTATTTTTTCTGGTACGATGCCCTGCTCTGTCTCTTCCAACGTTTCATGAGCAGGAGGTGACACGTTCATGCATCCGCAAAAGAGAACCATAACCAGAAAGAATCCTGCAAGAGAGAGAATTTTTTCCATAAACCAGGTTTCATCGGTGATGGTTAAAGTCTTGTGTTTTCTTTCAGAAAAACAAGAATCCGGATTGCACATCCTGCATTCCATAAAATTCAGGGGAAAAAAAGAGAATGTCAGACTATTCTGAAGGTAATAGAGACCGTCGCTGTCACGTCTACATCACCGGGATCGATGGGAGTAGCTGCAGGACCAGCTCCAGCCTCCATCATGTATGACGCCTTGTTGGTCGAGGCATAATAGACCGGGGGATTGTATGACTGCTCGACAGAAACGGTATGGACCGAACCGAGAGTTACCCCGAGAGCTCCGAGAACCACTTCGGCATCCTTGCGTGCCAGGTCAGTTGCAGCAACAAGAGCCTGGGACCGGTATTCGTTCTCTTTCTCAGGACTTAAGGTAAACGTGACGTAATCGATATCATTTGCCCCGTTTGCGATGGCGGTGTCGATGATATCACCGACACAGGTGAGCTTGTCAGTCTCGATGTTGATGTTGTTCGTCACCTGGTAGATAGTAACATCCTTCCCGTATTTTGCAACAAGGGTATCATCAGGATAATAGACCTCTGATATCGAGAAACCGCGGGTCTGGATCTCCTTGCTGCCAAGGGCACAGGTTTCCATGGATCCGAGGGCAGCAAGGATCTTTGTCATGGATTTCGCGTTTTCTCCCTGAAGTTTCTTAACATCGGTCCCGGTAGTCTTTACCGAGAGTGAGATCTGGCAGATATCCGGCGTTGTCTTAATTTTACCAGTACCTGATACCGATATCGTATCTTCTTTTAATTCTTCATCACCGGCTGCAATCACCAATGCAGGGGCGAGACAGAGAAGCAGTACAAAGACTGCACACACAAACACAGGTAACCTGTTCATACTAGCAATCATGTCTGTACCTACATACGCTTTTCTATGACAGATTGATGGTACCCCCACCGTGTTCACGGCAGGTACCATTCTTCCACAACATTTATCCCGGGGGCGTTGGTAACACAAGAGGGTGCGGGAATCAGATATTGACTGGGTGATCTATCATATCATCGCTGCATCAAATGACGGATGCCCACGCTGCCGTATCAATGATGAATCGGTGTACGATGATCCGGTTATTGATTCATCACTTCAAAGACTCGTATCCCTGTGTCTTATCAGGGAACAGGAACAGATCTACCGTGCAGTATCAATCGAGGAGTATATCCTGCAAAGCCATCTCAGGTACTGCGAAAAATCACCGATAATCCTTGAGAATGGAATTATCAGGGTTAAAAAACCGGATGAGTGATGGCAGAAAAGAAAGAAGTTGTTGTTTTGCGAATCGGCCACCGGCCTCAGCGTGACCAGCGGGTCACGACCCATGTCGGCCTGACTGCACGGGCACTCGGGGCAGACGGGATGTTCCTTGCAGCAGACGATACAGGAATTGTTCGGGGTATCGGTGATGTCATATCACGGTTTGGCGGATCATTCTTTGTTAAAGACGGTATATCCTGGCGCAGTTGTGTCAGAAGATGGAAGGAAAGTGGTGGGGTCGTGGTTCATCTGACCATGTTCGGAATTAACCTCCCGGATCTTGAGGGTGAACTGAAGGATATTAACCGGCTGATGGTAGTGGTTGGGGCAGAGAAGGTACCGGGAGAGATGTATGAAATTGCTGATTACAATGTTGCAATAACCTCACAGCCGCACTCTGAGATTGCCGGTCTTGCAATCTTTCTGGATCATATCATGGGACCTGATGCACTCAAGACCGCTTTTCCTGATGCTCCTCTCTCTATTATCCCGACTGCACGGGGGAAAAAAACCCGTGGACCGGAGTCGGAATGAACTCGGTACTGATTGCAGGGTTTACCACACGCCACGTAGCACAATCGGCGCATCGTGCAGGATATACCGTGTATGCGGTTGATAATTTCCGTGACCAGGATCTCTTCTGGTATGTAGCAGATGCAGACGGGTTTTTAGAACTCTCAGATATCCCTTCTGCGATTGATAGGATGTGTCGGAAGCATCCTATCGATGGTATCATCCTGACATCAGGGGCAGAGGATCTCCTGGTAACGCCGGTCCCGCGTATCGGGCCGTCACCTGCGTGTGTTGCGACCTTTCTTGACAAGAAAAAAACACAGGATTTCTTTGATAGAAACGGATTCCCGGCCCCAAAAAGATTGGATCCATTAAGATACCCTGCCATGCTCAAACCCTGCCGGGGTGCAGGAGGATGGCGAAATACCGTGATCCGATCACAAACAGATCTGCGCGTGTGGGAGACAGAGTGGCCGGATGAACCTTACCTGGTTCAGGAGATAATTGAAGGGATACCGGCCTCGGTCTGTTGTGTCTGCAACGGTACCCATGCCATGGCTCTTGCTGTTAACCGACAGATATTGCGGGGAGGAGAGGAGATGCCCTTTGGATTTGCAGGATCAGTCACCCCGTTTTCTCATCCCATGGCATGCAGGATGGCTACCTGTGCAGAAGATATCGTCAGCAGGAGCGGGTGCAAGGGTCTTATCGGCGTCGATTTCATCGTTACTCATGATTCTTTTTATGTTATCGAGATAAACCCCCGGTTCCAGGCTACCCTTGATACCGTTGAGATGGCAATGGGTTGCAACCTCTTTTCCCTTCACTGTGATGCCTGTGCCGGAACGATTCCAGAGAGAAAACCAAAACCAAAACAGGTTGCAATACGGAGAATCCTCTTTGCTCCCCGGGATCTGCAGATAGATGCCGATCTCTCCTGTTTGTTTCCAGGAGTTTCTGATATCCCCCCGCCAGGGACGCTCTTTAAGGCAGGACAGGCGATCATCAGTGTTTACGGGTGGGGTGAGGATGAAGCCCGGGCTTCTGAGATGCTCAATACAACTATATCCCGTGTGACACAATATATGCGGTGATGGCCACATTTAAAGAGATACAAAATACCCATCCTGCAATCACTGCCTATCTCCACCGCCTCGTAGGAGACGAGGGGATGGATCTTATCGATAAGTTTCCAGAGAACGAGGAACACAGTGATGAAGATCTTGCGGCCATGACAGATATCAATCTGAACTCTGTTCGCAATACCCTCTATACGCTCTATGAAAAACGGCTCGCCGAGTACAGAAGGATAAAGAATAACGAGACCGGCTGGCTGACCTATCTCTGGCACCTCGAGGGAGCAAATATCGAACCTGCCATTGCGCAGGATATCGAGGTAATACGAGGAAAACTCAAAAACCGTGCCAGATACGAAGAAGAGAATGATTTTTATATGTGCAAGCAGTGTGGGATCACGATCACGTTTAACCAGGCCATGGATCTTGAGTTTAAATGTCCATCCTGTGAAGAGCCGATGGATCACTTTGAGAACGAACTTTTATTACGGGCATTAAAGAACAGGATTGAGGCGATAGAAGATTCACTTGGTCTTGTATGACCATATGAAAAACGCTGGTGAGCTGGTTTCTCTTCTCCAGGATGCCGGGTGCGATACCGGAGTGATTCTGCACTGCAAGAAGGTCGCAGAGGTAGCACTCGTTATTGCTGACCAGATCCGTGCCTGCGGCAGGGCAGTTCCGGACCGGGAACTCATCGCTGCCGCGGCACTTCTTCATGACATCGGGCGATGCAAGACCCATTCGATTCATCATGGAGTCGTCGGTGCAGAGTACTGCAGGAAACTCGGTCTGGATGAAGCAGTCTGCAGGATAATCGAGCGCCACATCGGGGGAGGACTTACTGCTTCTGAATGTGAGAGAAACGGTCTCTCCCCAATTGATCGCATCCCAGTAACCCTCGAGGAGCAGATCGTGGCCCATGCCGATAATCTGGTGAAAGGAACCACGATTATTACGATAGCGGAACGGATTGTCCGCTGTAAAAAACAGGGGGTACCCTCTGAGGCTATCGGACGGATAGAGACGCTTGGCAGGAGAATTGAAGAACTCTGCAGAGAAGAGCAGCCTCTCAAAGAATGATGTGGCGGACCTGGGGAAGATCCTTTAACTCCTGGTAAACTTCAGGAGCGATACTCTCCCCGGTAATGATGACCAGTTTCGGGGATTCTGATAGATGGGGATCGGTCACGAATATCTGCCTGATACCGACCTCGTGGGCATCAAGGACCCGAACCGCGGCACCGATAATACCAGGGCGGGTTGCATCCTCAGGAATAATGGTGATGACCGATAGGGAGAGCATCTCTGCTATCTCAGAGATATCCTGGGTTGCCCTCATATTCAGAAAGATAGGGGCGTAACCTTCCATCTTAAGGATTCGTTCTGCGGTAGCATCGACAACCCTCCTGTCAACACCTACCTGGCGTGCTATCTGGGTTGAAGGGACCGGGATACCATTTACTGCTATTCTGCCTTCTTTTGTGATACCAAATCCATTCTCAAGGAGGAAACGGATAACCTTCACCTGCGAGGGTGAGTCTCCAAAAGAAGCAAGAATTTCAGCCCACATGATTGGGTATCTGTTGGATCGTATGGGACAAAAAGCTAGGTGCCGGGGAAGGAACCGATAAAGCAGATAGTTATAATACATGAAAAGTGTAATTTGTTAAAGCACGTGCGAGGGTTGCCAAGCCAGGTCAAAGGCGCAAGGTTGAGGGTATCCTTCGTGGTCGTGGCATAAGGTTAGGTTTTTGTTCGTTGGTTTTGTTGCGAGGGTTGCCAAGCCAGGTCAAAGGCGCAGGGTTGAGGGCCCTGTCACGTAGGTGTTCGAGGGTTCAAATCCCTTCCCTCGCATTTTCAGATATAAAAATTGACACAACACTTCGATATTATGCACTCCTAGTTCTAATTACCAGCGCCGCGCTTATTCTCGCGGCTGTATCCGGGCCTATATTGAGTCTTTATCTCACATACGATTTGAATATTGATCCTTCTTTTGAATATCAGGTAATTCTTACATATATTGCCGTGGTTGCTATCCTATCTGTGCATGCCTATCAGGTTATCCGGGGCAATCCACCATTACCATCATGTCAGTGCTGAGAAAGATACCCTCATAATCAGAAAGAGATTAATTTTTTACTTCTTTATCAGGGACCCCTCCATGACTGGATTTCTGATTGCAGCAGATTAAGAAAGCGTTTGGGATGGATTTGAGGAGTTGAAAAATGGTGGGAATTAGAATTTATTGAATGATAAAAAAGCAATCTAATACCACCGATATATCTTTTTCCTTAAACCAATCTCAATAATAAAAATAATCAATCGTTCATCATTAAATGAATGTATGATACGGTAGTCACCTACCCTCAATGAAAATAATGGTATGTCAAAATTTCCCTCAAGGGGTCTGATATGTCTTCCAGGTCTACTACTGAGAGCAAGTCGATCAATTCTCTTAATGATTCTTTCTCTTACTTTTTGAGGTAATTTTTCAAGGTCTTTCACAGCACCCTGAGTATAATCCACCTCATAAGTCATTCAATGCCAAATATTCGTTTAACATCTAATGAAGAGATAGTATTTCCTTTTTTAACATCAGATATTCCTTGCTCAATTTTTTTTAGTTGTTCCGGTGACAAATAATCTTCAGATTCTTCAAAAATTAGTGAGGAGCGGCGAAAAACAAATGGATTGGGTGAATCGGATTGTTGAATCGCATTGGCAGGAATTGTACAATGTGCCGGGTATTCATAACCCGCAACTTTCCATTCTTTATTATTATATTCAAGCATTTTTATCAGGATTTAATGACTTTTCGTAATATAACTTACGCTGGATCCATTTAAATTTTTCATGTTTAGTGATTGCTGCTATCTCGACGGGTCCACCAACAGTAGAAGGCCCCATGGTAAACCGTCTGAAATTTATCGTTAATGTCACAAGAAATTCGGCAAGATCGATGGCATCTTTAATAGGCATTGGAGGGGGGACAATATAACATTCAGAATGTAGCTTAATTTTTTCAATAACACTTGATATGTCTTGCTCATCAATGCCAATTTGAGGTAATATTAATGGAATATTAATACCAAATCCCATAATTAACCGATGAACTGCCTCTCCTTCCCCCCCCCATGCAACACCACACATTTCTTTTTCATGTACTAATTGTGGTTTATCACATTTACCTTCGATAATTTCTATTCGAAATTCTTCTGCTAATCTTTCATTGCTTGAATATCCAGCAAGAATAAACCCTAAATAGGGATGGATTTTACTATCGGAAAAATATTTACAATATAAATCATCATAAAAAAATTCTTTAATCCGGTTTGCAACATCTAGTACCGTGTAATTTTTTGGATCAAAATTATTTGAATCTGAATCCATCAATTCTTTTCTGAAATCCTTCACTAACGTTGCTATGGAAGCATTCCCAATACCCCCTAGACCATATGTGACCAATCCTAAAGGTAATCCTTCTGAAACCTTACTGTTCGATTTGTAAAGATGAAAAATTTTGTTTGCATTATTATAAACTGTAGATACACTACCATCTGGGGCAACTAGGGTGGTTGCACTATCTGAAGCGATTACAACACCATCATTAACTTTGACAGTTATCGCAATTGTCATGATATCTTAATTATATGACTAATGTAATATCTTTTTTGAGTATAATGAATCAGCAGACGACCGGAATGGGGAATGGGAAAGAGTATAGTATTAGTCAGGTTTAAGCACAAAATTAGAATAATTACTGAAATTTCGTTGTAATTAATATGAATTAAATTTGATCACTTGGTATAAGTCTGCTAAAGTCACATCATTATTTTTATTTACATATTCTTTGGCTCGATTTAACACTAATTCATCATTGCACCAATTAAGAAAATTTTGGCCTTTTTGGTTTAATTTATTTATTGAATAAGTATAACCACCTATTTCCTCTATAACATGGCCTTCAATAAAATCTTCTTCATATAAATGATATATCATTTCATCGATTTTTTCTTGTTCGAAAAGAGTGTTGAGAATTTTTGTAATCGGTTTTTCTTTCGATTCAGTATAATTTAAAATCTCAATAACTACATCTATATCGTCTCCAGTTAGATCTGACATGGTGTAATATTGGTTTATGTGCATATATTTTTTCACCTGTGATCATATCCATTTCACGGTTAATATCACCATTTAGGATAAATGATTTGTATGTTGTTAACGCCGGTCACAATTTCCTATCAGTTCATACATACCTGATTTTATGGGTTGAATGATAATAACAACCACACAGAAGCCTATTTTGTATTTTTGGCATGTAGCCATACAATCTATCGAAAAAAGAGAAAGCGCTTTCACGTGCTTTTTTAACTACCGTTCCATCAGTCGATCGTATTGATCCCGAGGGATCGGCTTCAATGTATATCCTCATTCTTGATGTTTTTGTATGCTTCATTCGTATTCGTTTATGAAGTGTAAATCAAATGAAAATTATATCAGGTATTCTACCAGAAGAATATTATGAAACGACTGTTTCTTCTCGTCGTTCTGTCACTTATGGCAGTCATCGTGACGGTTGGATGCATTGATAAACCTAACCCGGCTGTAGCATTTTATAACACGGGGTGTGACTTAGCTGAACTTGGCAAGTATGAAGAAGCCCTTACTGCATTTGACAAGGCACTGAGATTAGACCCAGGTTTAGCTGAAGCATGGTATAACAAGGGGGTTACTTTAGGATACCTTGGCCGGTATGAAGAATCTCTTGATGCCTTTGACCAGACACTGAAAATAAACTCGGAAGATGTTAATGCATGGTGTGGCAAGGGGCTTGCCTTAGCAACCCTTGGCAAATATGAAGAATCTCTTGATGCCTTTGACCAGGCACTAAAAATAGACCCGGGTTTAGAAGGAGCAAAAGTGGGAAGAGATATTGTATTGCGTAACCTCAAAACCTAACCTTCCATTTTTTCATTATTTACAGGGATACTTGATGAAGTATCGGGATGGAGGCTATAACCTCCCCTAACGATATCCAGGCAGTTATAGCGGGCTTCTATTGCCATTTCTCATTTTACCTGGTACATCACCATACCCTTATCCGAGAATCTCTGATATCTTCCTTCTATAACGGTAGTTGTATATTCCGCTCCAATTGAACAGTTTTAATTCACAAATGAAAAATAAAATCTATATTTTTCTGGCGGTATGAAAATCTGCAAATTAAGCGGAATTTAATTCAACCTAAATGAGGAAATCTATACCGCTATAGACAGATAAGAGCCTCTGCATTGTTAATCTAGATAAGATTAAAGAATGATATGGGGCTTACATTTAATCACTAAACATCCTTGCCTAGTTGCGACCCGACGAGGCGTCGCGACGATCCCCTTTTGGGGGAGGAATATTTATAATGCAGGGGTTTGGGGGCGGCAGCCCCCATAAGAACCTGTAAAGACAGTTAAAAGAGGGTATGATTTCTAAATTTAAATTTGTAAGAGGAAGAGTATGAGACTGTTCAATCTTAGCGGAAAGGGTGTTCAGTTTTAGCGGACACAATGTTCAACCTTAGCGAAAGTAGTGTTCAATTTTGCCGGACTAACTGTTCAGATCTGATCGGAATATACAGTAAATCCATTAGAAGATACTAAAACCGCTTTATCTGCTTCAATATCTTAATTTTAGAGGCTACTTGCTCAATCCAAGTAACATCTTGACTGCTATCTTTTTTTCGGCATTCTATGACTACAAGGACATGCGTTGACCCGATTTGATGTCGTAAAGAGATATCTATTTCTCGACGAGAACCAGACATTTTCCAAAGGATATAATCAGGGGAAGTGACTATCACACCCTGTGGACCTAGTTCTTTTTCCAGTAAATTGACCAATTCTTCAAATTCTCTTGCTAATCGAGGCATAATACTAGGTAGTGAAAAAAATATTTACATAATTTAAATAATTAAACGAATAAATATTCCCATTCGAAAAAGTAACGCATATTAATATTCTGCCCGCTTATTTTAACCGAAGATTGTAATTAATGCATTACTCAATATATTTTAAAAAATTAAATATTACACTTTACTAAGCCCCACCATACTAAGGAATGCATACAAGGAAAGGCCCACAGACTCATCATATTCAGTGGAAATATAGCGCCCTGTTAGGAAATCATCGACATATGTAATTATATATTTTTAATTATATAAACATTATGCATATATATTGGGTGAATATCTCTATGTCAAGTTAAACCTTATTAATAATTATGAATGCTATCTGTTCGATTTATAAACAAGTGACCGATAAAATCGAAGAAATTGATCAAATGCTTATTCTATCTCCGATTGTTTATGATGAGTGTAGTAAATCCGATCTTGAAAAAATCATGAAGAGGTTTATTTCAATAACTGAGTATAATTTTATTGAAAATTTTAGAAATAAAGCTACTCCAAGATATCGGGGATGTTATCATGAATATGGTGATTATATTTCAAGAGAATTAGGTGTCCAGATTGATTTATATAGATTATATTATTTTTTATATCATTTTTTTTCAGAATGGCAAGGATCACAATATTATGATACAATTACCATTGAAAATGATAATCCCTTACATGAAAAATTATTACAAGTCCAACGAGAATTTGTGACTTTTCAATATACCTATCAGTTATTATGTAAACCAGATAGAGAATTTATCATTTCTCTTATAAAAAATATGAAGGGGGAAAATTCTATTAATGGAGAGATTCAAACCGAATCTGATTATATTTTTGATATAATCGTAAATTATATTCCGTTTCATATAGTGAATATTAATAATAAGATTGAAAAATTTTGTTTATTAATCTCGACTGAATTTAGCAATTTTCAGAGAATTAGTAAAAAAATCGATGCCATTCCTCAATTGTCCCCTGATTCTATTGTTTCATTCTCTAATTTACAACAAATGAGAGGATATACTTTTGAAAAATTTTTACATATTTTATTCAGAAAGATGGGATATTCTTCTATTTTAACAAAAAAAAGTGGGGATCAAGGTTGTGATTTAATTATTTCGGATGGAATCACCACTATTGCAATACAAGCAAAAAATCATAAATCTAATATTGGCAATACTGCTATCCAAGAGATCCGATCAGCAGTGGATCACTATAAAGCACATAAAGGGATGGTAATTGTAACCTCTAATTATACAAAATCTGCAAAAGAATTAGCTTCTAGTAATTCGATAGAACTTATTAATGGAATTGAATTGTCTAAAATTATGCAATTTTTCCCAGTGAAATTTGAGGAATTAAATAGATCACAATTTGAAGAGTAATTACGATTAAAGAACTAAAACAATCGTTAATGAAAGATTCGGCCACATATCCAATTAGCATTATCTTAACATAATAAAACACTTTCACCCCGTTTACCTGACCTTTTTATCTGGTCCATTACCATTCCATGCAGATGAATCAAGACTACCGTCAGCATATGGGATGCCAGGATTGCTGGGCATTTAAAAGGGATGAATCCCTCCACGTCTTCTGCAGGATAGCCTATGACATCCTAGACCGGCCTGGTGACCTCCCATCCGATGTAACCAGGAACCGGTTATCTCCCGTGTTCGATCATGAAATCCTGATGAAATGGCCATGTGAATACCGTTATTCGAAAAAAGAGATGATGTTTATCCGGTCCGGGAAGTTCAAGGAAGCACACGTAACGAAGGCTGTAGCAGACAAGTTAAACAGCCTGGATATACCGGACCATCGATTGGAATGAGGTTCAACGTGACGTTGAACCTTTGGTAATTTCAGTTATTTCCAGAATTCAGTAAGGTTTTGAATCTTAATATCCAATTACTCAATAATCCGCCTTGATGACTATGGTAAACCATCCAGCGAGTTCACCGATGGTTGCATGTCAGATGCAAGCAGGGTTATTCTCGTTTTTTCTTGAACCATTGGATGAATAAGAATGACACGTTCTTACCTGTTTTTCTTGCTCTGTTCGCTAAAAGAACTATAATAAAGTTGCAACAACGTGGCGTTGTTACTGCCTTATATCAATGTCAATGGTTCGTTGACACTCGATAATATCTCTTCAATTTGGAATTAAAGCAAATAAAAGCATGGTTCCATGTGACGTGGAACCAGGGTATAATTGGCCCGTTTACCATTTCCAATCATTTTTTATCCCGGATACAACGCCATCAATATAACATTGATGATCTCATATTACTCACTGTACACGCCACGTGTCCACGAGGTCATCGGGTCCTCTTCCATTAAAATATAGCCATATCAGAGAGATATTTGAATACAGAGAGGAATAGAACATGGTTGCACGTGACATGCAAGCACATGAGAAGGGTGTCAATATCTCGTTGATGATCTCCATTCGGGTAAACGTTACGTTTACACGGGGTATATTGTGGTCGGAATTGAAAAATAAGAGATATTAGTGCATCATCCAAGTTTTGTGGATAACCTCACCTGGATTACGGCAGCATCAACGCATCGAATTCATTCTGACCGATGCTCTTCAGTATCCCTGGTGGTATCTTCTTTAGTGACCCTACGGGGATACCGGTTTTGTCACTGATCTGCGGGTATGTCATACCCATCTCATTATGAAGGTAACTAACCCGGTCCTTCAACTCCTCACACATATCAGGTGTGATGTGGACCTTTCCCTCACGTGCTGCAGATTGTTTCCTCTCGCGGGGAGCAGCACCATCATCGGTCCTCGATGATGTGGGTGAATCCGGTTCATCGTTTACCTGCTGAAAACCACTCTCCAGGGCATGTAACCGCTGCTCTAACGATTCCATCCTATCCGTTAACTCTCTGGTAACATCTGGGTTAACTAGCGATAACGGGTTGTTACCATCAGTGGTAACGCCATCGTAATAATCCATCAGCCTCGTGATGACCTCACCGATACTCTCCTTCTCTCGTGACATCTGCAAAAGTCGGTCCTTGACAGATTCCTGGACTCTAATATGAGTGCTGCTCATGGTATCTCTCCCGGTAACAGTTGTGTTACCTGCCGTTACCATTAGTGGTAACGCTCATGAGATATAGTTAACGGTCGTTACCTGCATGATAACAGTAACTAAAATGTTAACTCTCTGTTACCGCGGATGGTAACGATAAAAACTCTGTTAACATATGTTATCACTATGGTAACTTCATGTCTTGGTATTTATGCACGTTTTTTACAAGCACTATGAGCAGTATCATCCTGTTACTCTACGTTACCACCAGAGTTAACAGGCATATAACGCAACGCTATTGGATTTTCTCAAAAAAGATGAGTTAAGATACGTCTGGAAGGTAATCTTCCGGTTCGTTAGGGTCTATACATGACTCACAGATTGAGACCATGATCCTTCGACCACCAGGTATCTCACTTACTCCTAAATATTCCGACCACGTGTAGAATATTAAATTCACATTGGAAAAGATAGGTAGAAATGAAGAAGCTATCATATTATGCTTTAACTTGGCACTTCGGATAAATCCTACAAAAAATAATGCCGCAATAAATAAAAAAAACGTTTTAACCCTATTTGAAAAGGAATGAATGATGAT
>CAZSDZ010000012.1:1691-20108 GCA_964605795.1 uncultured Methanoregulaceae archaeon | reverse complement strand
ATAGTTGAAATAGGGGGATGACCAACCAGAGGAAAAGCATGCGAGGGATGCGAGTTGGCAACTGGATGCCTTTAACTCCAGTTACCAATAAACTTTGGGAAAACAAAAATTGAATGAGTGTTTCTTAATATACCATAGTCAAAAAGCAGTGGGTGTTTACATTTATTCGAATAGGTAATAGAATAAAATCGTGAAGTATATCAGTACAAAAATTAATAGAAAATAGAATGTCATTGGAAGATGGATTAATCCTTTTTAAAAAAAATGACTTTAAGGGAGCTTCGGAGCATTTTTATGAGGTAGTAAAGGAAAACGGAGAAAATCACAAAGCATGGAATGCTCTTGGAGTATGTTTGTCTGCAATAGGCAATTATTCTGATGCAAATACTTGTTTTTCAAATGCTATTGAAATTAAACCTGATATTGACTTATATAAAAAAAATAAGGAAAAAAATAGTAAGCATTTGAAAAATTTAGAAAATACACAAAATATCACCAATGGATTAAATATAGATCCCAATTCTGCAAATGATGAGAATCCTCAAAGATCTGTTAGCAAAAATGATTCCTCCAATTCTAATAAAAAAGACGGAGGAATAAATGATTCTGGTAAAATAACCCCGAAATATGAATTTTGGTTAATGTTTGTTTTTGGGTTGGTCATATTTTTAATTCCTTATGTAAATGCTGAATTAATTCCTTGGTATCTCCCTGTTTTATTTCGCATTGCAGTAGCTTACTTGGTGTATGATGATGCAAAAAAGATCGGAACAGGCAATCCGAATGCAAAAGATTCGGCAATGAAATGGACTCCAATTGGATGGGGTATAATTATATTAATTGTGTGGATTTTATTTTTACCACTATATGCATATAAAAGAAATAAGTGGTGTTATGAAAATGGTGAGGATTTAGGATTTAAGGGAAAAAAATTAAATTCATTTTCTGGGAAAATTATTATCGTCGCCTTCGTTATTTTTATTGCTATTATTTTGGTTGAAAGTGCTAACACATCTGCATCACTTGAGACAAAAGCCGTAAATTCTTATTTTAATAAAGGTGTTGAATTATGTGAATCTGGAAATTATAAAGAAGGTATAAATGCGTTTAATCAAGCAATTCAATTAGATCCTAACGATGATGATGCTTGGTGTAATATTGGCTGGGCATATAATCAATTAAAAGAATACGATATGTCCATTGAAGCTTCTAATAAAGCGATTCAAATAAATTCAAACAATGAAAGAGCATGGTTCAACAAAGGGGGTGCATTAGGAATGCTTGGTAAGAATGAGGAAGCCATTGTTGCATTAGATGAAGCTTTACGAATCAATCCAAATTATATCGATGCAAAGCAAGCTCGAGAAATATTATTAAATAAATTATAAGATTTAAATTTAAATGATGATCAATTAGCGGTTAGCCAATTCCAGAACTATAACAATTGGTAAAAAAGCAAAAAACACTGCAAAACAAATCAAAAAAAAATTCCCTGAAAATAAAAGGGAATTTAAAATCCAAAAATAAGCATGAATTGCACCTATTAATATTAAATATATAATAATCAGAACGAAAATAAAAAAGCCTATCCAATATAAATAATGTATAATTTTATTAGTTAAGATAAAATTTTTAAAGGAATCGAATTTTGTGTTCTGGTCATTAAATAATCCACGAGATGGTAGTTCTGAATTCAAATTTATTGTTGAAATCTTTTTAATCGAATCACTATTAGTTTTATTTTTTTCCTGGTCAGTACCCAAATATATTTTTGTAATTTTTTTAACTAATACTGAGATACTTTTATTGCTATCTTTTTTATTAATAATTGAAAATTCACCTGTTTGAATTTTAGTTAAATTTTTTTGATAAACTAGATTTTTTGGATCAAGAAATAAAGCATTTTCAAAACAAGTATTTATTTCAGCATAATTGCCAAGTTTGGAAAGCGTAACCCCGAGAGCATTCCATGCTTTATGATTTTTTTTATTATAAGAGACAATTTCAAGAAATATATTAAAAGCTTGTTCAAATTTTTCATCTTTAAAATAAGATACCCCTTGTTTAAATTTGGCATCCATGTATTATTTTTCTCTTCAATGAAAATTATTCTTTCCAATAAGAATTGATGAATATATAATCAATATGTTAGTGTCGTTAGAATATAAGTAAAAATATTAAAAAAAAGAAACTTGGATGATTATAAAAAATTTGAGGTAATATCTCAAAATTGTCAACTTATACTGAGACGGTCAGATAAATCTCACCTAAAATTCGATAAACATTATCAATTCTCTACTTTCACTCTCCTTTCATACATATTTGGTAGCAGTTATCTGAATCAGAGAATTTGTTAACCCTATTATAAAAAAGTGTGTGACGGGAGACATATGTTCGTCATTATCACTCTAACATATCCCTAACCCGCTCCAGATTCACACGAGCTTCATAATAATTGGGATCAAGCAGAATTGCCTGGTCAAAACAGACACGAGCATCTTCATACCTGCCGAGTTTGAATAAGGCTGCCCCCCGGTTGTTCCATATCTCATCATCTTCTGAATCGAGAACAAGGGCCATATCTAATGCCCGGAGTGCGTCTTCATATCTTCCTTGACGAATCAATAGAATCCCCATCTTATTCCAGGATTTTATGTACGAAGAATTCAGCCGAACCACCATACCATATGCATTGATTGCATGTTCATTCCAGCCCATCTCATCCAATGTAAACCCGATATTCTGCCATGCATCAGGATTCACCTTGTTTAATTGCAAGGAATGATTAAAGGAATCAAGTGCATTATGATAATCTCCAAGTTCAAAGAAGGCTGCTCCTTTATTATTCCATGCACTATTATCATCTGGATTTATCTGAATTGCCTGATCGTATGCTTCGATTGCTTCGGTGTAATTCCCTGATTCAAGGAAGGCATTCCTGTGCTAATACCATTCGTCTGTTGATCTGCCGGTATCAATACAGCCTACCGTTATGACGATGACTATGAATGAGAGGGTGGTGAATATGATGAGTTGGTTTGTTGGGGTTATCACTTGCAAATATATTGGGGATAAGATAGGAAAAAGGGAGCGGAAATGAATCGGAGAAAGTAATGTTAGATATGATACCTGGTCATTTTCACCGGAATTCCAGTGAATTAAGACCTCGGGAGATTATAATGGATTATACTCTCATATACCGGTCCTGGAGGGTAGGTGGATCACTGGATGCGTATTTTCCGGCAAACACGTTTTTACCAATCATTCCAATACCAATGGTGGCGTTATTTGATGCATACGCCACAAGCGCAGCAGCAAATACCAGATCGTCGTGGTCCCGTTCCCTCCAGGCCTCAAAACTCTCATTGCCGGTTGCGATGTTAATCTTCATCCGGAAATTCAGCATCTCCTCGGTAATTATCTCTGAATAATCCAGGATTGGTGAGAATTTTACCGTGCCGTTCTGCACACCAAGGATGAACGGGAGCACCAGTTCTTTCTTTGGTACCGTCCAGTTTTTCCCGTCCTTATGCGAGGTTGTCCCTCCGGTTACGGTGACTGCAATAGGAAATAAATTCTCCTTTCGCATGTTCTCAACAATTGGCCTGCCAACACCGGTGTAATCAACGATGAGGATAGGCGTTTTCCCGGTCTCGTCTGATACAGCGTCCCAGACCTCTTTGATTCGTTTTATCTGGTCGTTATACCGTGTGCCGAGTTTCAGGCGTTCAATGTGCCGGTATTCTAAGGTGTCTCCTTTCCGGTCAGCGTATGCAATTGCTGTGTAGTCCTGGGCCTGACCAAAATCACAGCCGATGTAAGAGTATGTCATGTTTTTTTACCTTGCTTTAATCTGTAATGGTTTGATCTCCGGGTCATTTTCCCGGTGGTGTTCTCTGGTCCGGTTAGTGGGGAATAGTGGTTTTACGGTGTCTGACAGGCAGGCCATGACATCGTCATACCGAAATACCTGGTCGATGGTGTCACCAAACTGACAGAGGTATTCCTGGGTGAACCACCATTCACCAAGGGACCGCTTCTCTTCTTCCAGGAATTCCGGGGATATTCTCGGGCACCGGTTAGCCGGAATCTCCACCCGGTGCCAGGTTGCTTCACCGCTGGTCCACTCCTCGAAAAAATGGCCGCGTTTTCCCCAGGGTGTCGAGAGCAGGATAATCTTCCCTCCTGATACCGCTAACATCGGTCTGATCGCACGGTACAGGTCATCGTCCACCCGGCTGGCTTCATCTTCAATGACAAGAGCAACCGCAGAAAAACCTCGTATGTTTGCTTCAGACGATGGGAGTGATACTATCCTGCTGCCATTTTCCATGACCATTGAGAGCCGGTTGTCTTCAGGGAGTTTCGGTCTGTCAGGCAGCATCCGGTAAAATGCCTGCACCTTCTTGAACAGTTCACTGGACTGTCGTAATGACGGTGAGATGAGCAGTATCAGACTACCAGGGAAGTATAGTGCCTGGTGAAGCGCAATAATCGCACTTGATGTAGATTTTCCCGATTGTCTTGAACAATTTAAAAGCATACGTTTTGCAGGGCTCATCATGATTTCTGCCTGCCAGGGGTCAGGGTCAATGTCCAGGAGTTCGCGGGCGAATGTGCAGGGGTCAAGGGCATGTCGCAGGTCAGCGATCAGTTCCGTGTCCATGGTCCCTCCTCCAGTGCTTTGGAAACTGCAAGTCGTGCATCAGGGTATGGTGCAAGGGCTTGCAGGATGGTGGTCCGGGTTTCTATCCAGACCGGTGAATAGGTGATGTTTATCCTGGCAGTCCTGTCCAGCTCTCCACGGACCTCGGCCAATGTCTCGATGGTTTGACGTGCCTGACCGATGAGTGATGCACATGCCCGGAGGTCCTGTGACGCTTCAGCCTGGTTCAGTAACGACAGGGCTTTGCCTTTGAGATACTGCAGGTCACTGAGCAGGTTATCTGCCTGGGTGACAACCTGAGCCTGTTTTGCCTTGGCAAGATGAGGGGGGATGTGAGCCTTATGTCGCTGGACCGCACCTAACGAGATGTGTTCGAACTGAGCCACAACAGATCGATTTGAGGCACCGGATACGATCATCTGATCAATGGCTTCCCGGGCAGGATGGGCACAGATTGTGCATTCACGCGCCATGTGCCGTTACTCCTTGAACCGGTTCAACCGAACCAGTGGATCGGTTCGTGCAATGGTCCATGTGTGCTGATAACGCACCCATTGGCACCTCGAAGAAGTAAGCCAGGAATTTAAACAATTCAGGCTCTTCTTCCAGAGCATACTCTAAAAATCTGACGTGCTCATGGTCACACACTGGACAGGTCATGGTGCATCATCTCCGGGATGGACCATTGTGGCTGTTGACATGCTGTTCAGATGTCTCCTGACAGTCCCCCTTGATAACCCTAGATCCTTAGCCGCAACGGTCAGCGTTGCCCCATTGTGCTTCAGAAAGTAGTCATAAACCATTTTTGCATTGGCATCTGCTGTTCTGCGACTTCGTTTTATCAAGTGTGGATCAGGTCGTTGTGCCGTATCGCTCACTGTCCGGGAAGATGAGTTGACATTATCCGGGTCAATGCTCTCTGATTGTGCAGATGATGAACCATCTACCTGTTGCTGCAGGTCGCTTTTGATGCAGAGCATCAGAATTTCGATTGAGACGCATAATGCAACCGGTGGTACTGCGTGAGCCAACCGGCTGATAATATCTTCAGGTGAATGAATCACGTTAAAAAACGTGGATATACCGGTAAATGCCAGTAATACAGACCATCCGACTAGTGCAGGCTCTCCCCGTAACGAAGAACGTAGGACCATGAGAGAACCGGCAACTAAAAGTGCATCCAGGCACAGGGGCCAAAGCCACGATAACCAGAGATTGATCCCGGATTCTATTGCCTGTAATTGTAAATTATAGAAACTGAGACAGAACGCTGATCCGGCTATTATCACAACTAATCCCGCTGTAAGTGCCGGTATCTGTTGTTCTATTCTCTGCAGGGATATCATGACGATCCCCCCTGTCCCTCTAGTAACTTAACCTGGTGAAAGTGCTTATCACACAGAGGGTACAGTCCATGCGATAACCATTTTACCGGTTCATTACAACCAGAAAACTGACACGTACCGCAGGTATATCCAGGGGGTGCCGGTTTGTAGGAATCTGTCTTCGGTAACCATGGAACATTCCCCGAATTTTTTAAGTCCTCCAGGGTTGCATAGTCTGTACCACTTGTACCGGTTGTACCACTTTCCTTATACAGGGTTTTTTTTTCTCTTTCATGATCCAATATTTTTTGGTCTGACTGTGTACTGTAAGCGGTACAAGCGGTACAAGCGGTACATTTTTCATCGTCAGGGGGGTGATCTTGATCGTCTGTACCATTTGTACCGGTTGTACCACTTTCCTGACATACAGTGAGTAGTTCTTGCTGTTGTTCTTCCTTCTTTGAAGTGTTTGATCGTTCGTACTTGTCACCCATTAAACAAGAAGGACACTCAAGATCCAAATTTTTCGTATCCTGATCTTCACTGTAATAATACCGTTGCAATATTTCTTGCCATTTTTTTGTATTTGGCACTTGCAGACGCCGAATTTTTATTGATTTGGTTGTTTCTTTGTCTCCCGTTTTGATTATTGTTGTAATTCGTTTTTGGCGTACCTGCATACCAATACTAGACAATGCCCGGGTAACTGCATTGGTAGAAGTTCCGATATTTTCAGATATCATTTTTGGGATAACTGCTACTATTTTTCCATCGGAATAATATTTGTAATGTTCTGGGTGGTTTATGAGGCTCTCTTCACCCGTAGCCAAACGTAGTGCATAATTAAACATGGACCCTTCCCAACTATCTGCCCTTGTCTGCTTGATTTCAAGTTGCCGGGCTTTTAGATACGTTATAAATCGCTCCTCACCATCTGGAAACAATTGCAAAATAATCGAGACTGGTCTGGCCATCTGTTTCAAACGAGCTTCAATTCCGAATTCATCGCAACACAGCATCTTCTCTTCATCCAGAGTCTGCCAATGCTCAAAAATAAACCGGCAAATTAAAGCCCGGATCTCATCTACTTCCTGAAAATATTTCTTCGGTAATTCCGGGGGGATATCATTCCTGGTTGTTTCGCTAGGACTAAACGACAAACAACGTCCTTCGGTGGCGGCATCTCGAAATGGTTGCCTCATTGCAATCACTTTAGGTCCAAAGGGGTGAAAAACATGAGATTTGCTCAGGTCGTTCTTGTCAGTCAACAAAAAATAATTATCTTTCTCAAAACCCAAATTCAAGTATTTGACAAGTGGATCAGACTGATCACCTTTTAAATCACCTTCATCGACCAACAAAGTGCCGTTCCACCGCTCTTTTGCTCTCATTATCCCGGACAATGATGAGCTACCACTCGCCTTCAATGGCAGGAAACATACATCCGAGACCACCCTTAATATTCGGCTCTTCCCTTTTCCCGTATCGGCAATGAGCCTAAAATATGGCGATGTTTGACATTTTGAGAAGAACCATGTGAATAAAGAATAGTAAACACACAACTCATATTCCGTGTCTGGAGCATCAAAATACTTATAGAAATGGCTTTTTAACTTATTGTACAATTCTTTAGCGCTCAATAAGGGAACAGACTTCAATAGATCTGCCTGGGGCAATCCTACTAAATAAACGACTACTCCAGTGTCTTGATGTTTTGGAAGAGACGGAGGGACCGTCTTTACGCCTAATGAATCGTATTCTTCTTCAGATAAGACAATCTTCCCATCTTGCAGAGAGGCATAATGATACGTTTCATCGCGAGATATGCACGTGAGAAACAATTTGCCATCCCGCTCGAAATATGGAAGATGCCTAATTGGCTCTTCATCTTCATCATTTGCCTTGTCTCTTGTCTTTTTTTCCGCTCTTTGATAGGGGTTTTCTAAATCCGGTTCAAAATGCAACCATATTTTGGACCACGAATTCTTTTTTGTGCCTACACAGTGATTTTCATGATGGCAATAGTACGTAGGTTTCCCGGTATCTTTGTATTGTATAGAATACCCGGTCCTATCTTCACAAAAGGGACAGATAACGTTATTATACCTGATATTATCTCCTTTGTCGATAGGTGGATCATATTGCATCTGCCATTTATCAAACCAATAAGAGACAGGTTCTTTGGTATCAACATCCGTTTTTATTACTGTTGCCTCTTCTGTTTCCGGTATGGTAACAATACTCCGTAATATCTCTTCTGAATTAACGATAAACTCATCAGGCACGGAAATAATAGAAGATCTCCTGTGCGGTCTATCCTGTGTATTCCCGCCTTTTCTCGCAATCGTACCGTATAGTTTAGAGATACGGCTTGCATTGAAGACGCCTGTATCTATACTGCATAATACCTTTTTTTCTTTATTTTTTAATTCGAATTTATCATTTAACGATAATAAGAGATTCTTTATTAATTCTTTTGATGCTTCATCGTTTGGTAAATCAATCCTATACAATAAATGGTAACCGTTGCCAGAATCACCAAATAACGGTTCTGAAAACCCGGAATAATCAAGATATGCCTTACATCTGGTTATAACATCAAGTGCGTGTGCCTTCTCTGCATCCGTTGCCGGTATACCACTAATCCTTTCTGGATCAGCATCAATGAGAAGCCAAACCCGCCGGATTATATCTATATCAGAAGTCGTATCACTCTTTCCAGCACGTTGGATTTTGTCCGGTGAAAGGTAGTATAAATCAGGGGAGACCTGGTTTAATGTAACATAAATTCCGGTGTACTCTCCAGATTCATCATACCGGTAAACCTGTCTTGCTGCTTCTGAAAAGTTACGGAAATAACCAAATACTGTTTGAAACTTGTTAAGAATCCTGATCTCTATAGTGTCTCCAGGTGAAAATAAGATATTGAGATTATCCAGGATGGTTTTTTCTCGTATATCTAAAACCTGTTCCCGGGTAGCGGGTGCCGGCATGGATTCAATCATGGCAACCTCCCATCTATCTTGAACGGCCAATCAATACCCTTTAATACGCGGGCGAATAAAACGAAATTATACAATCAAACACTTCCCTTTGTTGATTGGTCCTTAAGATTCTGTCTGTCTTGTCGGGTGTCGCGACCCGGCAACTCTCTCTGTTTCATTCTAAAAATCCCATCGCTGCGAGTTCTTTTCTCAATCCCCGTGATGCTGTGCCCGATACATTGATTCTCTCGCTTTTGCAGAGACCGTGCATACTCCGTGGGATGTAGATTGTAACCGGGATCATCGGATCACCTGGTGGCTGGGACGATTTTCTAGGCATGATTACCCCCGTTTTTTGTGTGAGGTGATATACGGCATTGATAAAGCCAATTTCACACCCCACTCTCAATTCGCTTTATCATTGCCAACGCTTCTCTAACAAACTCTGAATTTGATGGCTCATCATCACATAGTGGCAAGCCGACTCCAAAGAAAAGAACGCGTCCAATGAGATGTGTACCAAATTCCATCCCCAAAATGCCATTCGTTAACTCCTCAAAGTCGCGCTGAACTCGTCGTGGTGAAGGGTGTCTCAAGACTACCCGGGACCAAAAGGGAGGGAATGTAACTCCTACGACACCATCACGATATCCTGACATCCTCGGAGCAAAGCCATACTTCTTCAAAAATATGTCTTCAATCGCCCCATACAGCCCGTCACGCTCAAGAAGATCCTCATAAATTGGTCTTGATAGCAAACTCACGGCTAGCCGAAAGTACTTATCATCGTTTTGAGCAAGCCAATCGCACAGTCGAATGTGGCTGAAGATCCGTTCGGTTTCAAGTATCAGACCCTCCTCCTGCTGGCGTAGGTTAGAGAAAATAAGGATCCATATATCTTGCTTCCTGGACCAAGCGCTCACCTGTTCGGTGTCAATAACATGCTGGAGATGGGCTTGGTTTAAATCAAATAGCGGACCCCATAATTTGGAGGGAGGAAACCGGCGGCGGTCAGCAGTACTTAGTGCCAAAGTGCGCCTCCTTATCTACCACGCTGATAATCTTATCATCGAATAAATCCGGCACAACCCACTCTTGAATCTCAAAATAATGGTATAAAGGGTCTGTTTCTCCACCATACCGGGTCATCCATACTGGTATCCCGTCGGCTGATGTTACCATGCCGATCAACAGGCTTCGGTCAATGTCCTGAGTACCGACTGATACCACCACCAGGGGATTTCTCTCGACAAAATCAAAGAACAAGGACCAGTTCCCCCCATGTGTCATGAGCAAGTCGTGGATCTCATCTTGATAGGGCAATCGTTCAGAGAATGCCAATCCCCGGGGTAACAATAATTTAGTGAGGTTGTTTGATAGGACAAACCCGGTATACTCTTCCATTGGTCCATGTCCCGCAGGGTGTGTTGAGAAACCAAAAATCTCCTCGGATTCTTTGAGTTTCCCAGAAGCCAGGAGATTGTAATCTGCAGATGTTCTCACGGACCGGTCACCCCCATGGGTCATAATCAATCCAGTAATAATCATGGACCATTCGAATGAATTCTCCACGACTACAATACTCAGGCCTTTCGGAGGTTTCGCCTGGGTGAAAAGAGTTATCTTCTTCGGGGTCCAATTCTTCAATAGTCATCCTTGTCCTCCTGAGGTTGGATGGTGCAAACAAGCGTTCGTCTTCGATCTACCGGTCCTGGTGTTCCCGCACCATGATCGGCCTTTTTCTTCATGGGTCAACTATCATCACCCGCCCCTCGCTGACCTGGACCAGGAACCAAGCCTGGTAAAAACGGTCCAGTTTCTCAAAAATATCTCGTTTTAAGAGATATACTGCTTTTTCTTCAGGATTCAGATTCATGTTCAAACTCCTTGAGCTTTACCATCAAAGCCTCCAGAAAAGTCTGGGACAGATTAATTTTCTGATCTTTTGCCTTTTCCTTAATTTCTGCTGGAATGGAGAGTGAACATTGCGCATAAATCGTTCCAGTTTCACGTTTTAGTAGAATGTGTATCACTTCCTATACTCTACAATACTGTAGAGCGTCTAAATATTATTTATGCTTTCACTATTTAAAATGATTTTTCTTTATGGGATAATATCAATAAAGTATATGCGGAATGACCATACTGCAAGACCTCTTTAATCCAACTGAATTGACTATATTAAAAGAGATTGGCAATAAGGGGGGGGGTATTAGCCCATATGATTTTAAACGAGATAAATTGGGGCCTAGTTATGCAGGTGTCAGTCGATACTGTCACATACTTGAAGAAAACGGTTATCTGATAGGGGTAGAAACAGAAGGTGCTCGAAAGTCAAAAAGGATTAATTACCGTCTCTCCTCTCTTGGAATATGTGTTTATCTATTAATATTATTCGATGGTGCTGATAAAAACCATACAACATATACGATGGTATTAAAGACACTTTCTCGATTCCAAGATCAATTGTTAGAATTTCGCATCTTTATTGATCTGATTGATAATCTTACAAAAGATTGGTTATCCGAAGAGGATGTGACAAATATGGAAGAAAAATTTATTGATAAAACATTACTACCTGAATGTCGGAATGCTGTACACTATAAGGGTAATCCCAATTTTATGATGGCATTACTAACTGAACCTCTTCTTCCTTCATTTTGGTCATATACACCTTTTAACGAGAAGTACCCTCAACTATTTGCGAGAATTATCGACGTTATAAAAAAATATCCCGATCTTTTAACAGAAGTGGAAATAATGAACGACATGCGAGATTGGAATGATATTGAAAATGAGATTTTTTACGAATCAAAAATGGATGAGATATTTTCAAAATCAAAACAGTATAGGGAAGAATCCTTTACAGATTTTATCAAAGGAATCTGCAAAAAATATTTAAGGGGTGAATGAGCAACGATTCTCACCACTTTCATCTCACATATACTCAATTCTCCCGCTCTTCCTGCAACATTTGAATAATTTTCCGTATGGTCGCTTCATCAGCCAGCTTCATCCCGTCGTCTGCTCTCTTTTTGGCATCATCAAGCTCTGCCCAAGCGTTTTCTGCAAGGACCATCGAGCATTGACTACAAAACCGGCTCCCTGCTGCATTCATCACCCTGCAGCGAGGGCACTTAACCGGGTCCATTGCCCCTGGTCGATTCTCCTCCTCGTCTTCATACATCCCGGAAATTTTTAAGATCTTCTTCTCAACATCCGCACCGCTCAAATGAACGTAAACTTCAGGCATTGACGATCCCCCGCTCCATCCAGCCTGTATTCGAAGTTCCCCTTCAGATAACCCCTTGCGCGCCAGCTCAGTCAACTTGCCGTGCCGCAGTGCATGAGGATGCACCCGGTCTGGAGGAATACTTGCTCTCTTTGCCAGCGTCTTAAGCAGATTTTGTACCGTACGTGGACTGAGCCGGTCCCCTCCTGTCTGTCCGTAATTTCTCATGGTAACAAACACTGGAGCTTTCGGATTGTTGCCATCGGGATGCTGATTAATCCATCCCTGCAGGTCAGGGACCGATGAAATGAGTCTTATCCGGCGTGCTCCTGTTTTGCCATTAACAAGGACAACAGCACCATACAAATCGAAGGTCAAATGCTCGATATTGATATCAGTGATCTCGCTGATCCGGCAGGCTGAATCCCATAATATAGCAACCAAGGCACGGTCCCTCTGGTTTGTGCAACATGATACCAGGTTTGCTATATCATCGGCTGTCAGCAGTTTCTCAACCGGGAATGACTTCTTCGGGCGTTGCATCTTGAATGTGAAGAGCGAATCAACCTGGTCAGGCATCAGGAACTTGAAGAATTGTTTCAGTTCAACCATGTCATTCTTCACTGTGTGCGGGGAGCATGTTTCCCGCCGATGGATCACAAAGTCCTCGATATCAATCCTCGAGGTTGTTAACAAATCTCTGTACTTAATGAACTTCAGAAAAACGTATATCCGCCAGCATTTGTTAGATATTGTCGATTCCTGAACGTTATTGAGTCGCATCTGCCTGATGTAATTTATCAGGTAACGCCGGTTAACATCATCCAGGTCCTTGAGTTTAGCCAGGTGATCCCGTTCCATGCAGTAGTGTTATATACAATGATATTTAACCTTGCGCTATAATTAGTTGGGATGTTGAGGGCCTTGTCACGTAGGTGTTCGAGGGTTCGAATCCCTTCCCTCGCATTTTTTTCCATCTGTTCTCGTTCCGTCTTTTACCAAGCCATCCCAATTACGACACGATCAATATCCTTGTGTTTGTGAGTATCTTACAAAAATAACAGACAATGATCTCCCGATTGAGATGGGAGAGCAAAAAACCAGATTAATCAAAACCGCTACCTTATACAAGAGGCGTTGGCTGATTCTGTCCCCCAACCGGCAATGTCGCATGAGTAACGAGAAGTGGATACGGTAACTCTTTCATCCGCTCGAGTATCAGGTTTTTACCCCTGCTCGTCATGGCAAACACGGGAACAGTAGTCCCGGCCTGCAGACATGATTTCGGCGCTGATATATCCCTGACTGCCTGTGATGCACACCCGGTTATGATATCACAGACCTCGTTGAACCGATTCAGATCCCTTTCCGATATCCCGGTTGTGTGAACCGCGATAATGACCGCGTTCTCTGCAGCATTCCTGACTTTTTCTGCATCAGAAGCATATGCCACCGTTACTGCCGGTCTTTTGAATCCCAGGTCTATTGCAAGACTGACCCCGGCAGCAGGATCAAGGAGACCGGTCTTTTCGTCAAGAACCCTGCCTCCCGATGAGACGATCTGCGTAACCACTCGAGGATACGGAGTGGTTCTGACCAGACCCGACATTCTGCCACCAATTCCCTGGACCATTCGTGGATCAGTCACCAGTACCGTCCCAGCCCCATCACACGCGATAACGGCACAGTCAAGCATCCCTGACCTGATACCGCTGCTCATCAGTTCACTTGCCCCAAACCCGACAAACGCCTCATCATCATACAGATTACGGGACGGAGTACACATGCCAATGGCACTGATCCGGTTCGCGATGTTCTTAATAACGGCATCCTCACTCATCTCTGCAACCGGGCATGCAAATCGTCTTGCAAGGGGGCAGTCTGTCAGAATAGGAAGGGTTACCTGCTGCACCTTCCCGTTGCTGACAATGATTCTTGACTTCCCGATTGCTTCGATAATATGCTCATCCGGTTGTGAGATGCTATCACCTTTTATAATACAGGCAGGCTGCAGCGGCAACCAGTGCAAGAATAACGATGGCGGGAAAGACCGGGGTTGCCTGGGTCTGTACCGGTTCTTGCTCCTCTGGAACCGGTACTGTCGGAGTATCCCAGACCGGTTCTCCTGTCTGTATCTGCAGAGGAGGCGGTGTTATCTTTACAGCCAGGGTTGGAGGAGTCTCAAGCGATTCGGTAGGTTCCGAAACGAGTGAAACGGGAGTCGTCTCTGGTTTTGCATAGACTGATGCGAGCTCCCCGGTATCATCAAGGATGTATATCTCAATATTATCGATAAACCCCTCGGCATATGCATCTGAGGTCCCGTCACCTATCGAGGTGATAAAGAGGTGTGATAAACCCTTCTCTATCTTCCCATTGACATCGGTGTAAAAACCCCAGATTAATGTCCCGGTTTTGGGATCGGTAACACGGATGGTTGCCCGGGAAAGAGTGGGATCGAACCGTACATAGATATGATAGGACTCGTTATCAACAAATTTTACTGCCGAACCGCCGTAAGAGCCGTCCTGCGGCGAACTGCTGGTAAATGAACGGACATTCGCATCTGATATCGTTGTGAGATAAAAGATATTGCCATACTTATTATTCTCAAGGCTGACAAGGAAAAGGGGGCCGGTTCCGGTATTTGCATCAGCTGACCCGAGACCAAGCCTGAATGCACCACTTTTTGAGGTACGTGTCGGGGTCACATCGAACTCAAGAACAAAACCGGTCTCAATGGTCGGGATTCCAGCCACCGCATAACCACTCGTTCCTCCCCGCTGAATATACCGGTACACTTCACTTTCGTTGTCCCAGTAGTATCGTGCCGGGGTTTTGGTCAGCCAGTCTGTTGGTTCTATTCCAAAATCCTCTTCATAGAGAGATATTTTTTCAGGGTATCCTGCTGCAGAAACAGGCATCTGCACGGCAACAAGTGCAAGGAGAAATACAATGACGAATACGGATCTTTTCATGGGGATCAGTTGATTTTATCGTTGTGGGGAGCTGTTCAGGATGATGCTATAAATGACGGTATCCGGGTTTTTAATTCATCTCTGTCATTCTTTTTATTTTTTTCTGAAAGAAAGGGAATGGATATCATGCTGTTTCAATATCTCTGCACCGGCAGGATATTTGGGATTTTTCTCAGCGATATCCCTTCTTCCCGGGACTCATCCGGTCAGGTTATGACATACTCTTCTGCTCCCCCCTGGTAGTTCATGGAGAGGGCTGATTTCTGATAATTCATCCTCCCCCAACTGTCAGGCCCGATGTTTTGAAACGTTATCTGTGGATTTTTAACAAAGGTTCTGCTGGCGTCATCGATGATAAGAGTCTGGATACTGTCATTTTGAGGGATAACGAGAGCAAGCGTTGAACTGAAACTATCATATCCTGAAATTTTCAGATCATTAATCGTTCCTCGGGTTACCGGTTCATCGTTTGCAAAGAGAGAGACATCATCGAAGTTAAATGCAAGGATCTCAGACGAGGTCATGGAGATTCTCCCTTCTGAACTGTTCTCAAGGATAAGCTGGATGATATCCCCTTTCTGTAAGTCACGGATTGATCCTCCTATCTTGATAGTGTTTGGTCCGTTACCGGTTATCCTGAACTTGATATACCCGTTCTGTGTGATTGAACCACCCCAGCTGTTTACAATATAGATATCATGAAGGGTCTGGGCACTGACATTGATATGATCCTGCTTTATCAGATTGCTGCTGCCGTAACTGTTGGTTGCGGTAAGAGAGATGGTATAAGTACCGGGATCCTGATAAATATGGGTCGGGTTTTGAGAGGTTGCAGACTGGCCGTCCCCGAAGCTCCAAGCCCATTCCTTGGGATTGCCGGTTGAGAGGTCGGTACACTGGACCTGCAGGGGTGCTTTTCCTTCCATCGGTTCGACAAGGAACTCGGTATTTGGGGGAGACCCGATGGTGATGAAGTTTTCCAGTGTCTTCCGGTTTGATCCATACCCGTTTGTAACGAGCAGGCTGATGGTGTAACTGCCGGGGATGAAGTAAGTATGGGACGGGTTCTGGAGCATCGAGGTGGTGCCGTCTCCAAAATTCCACTGATAATTATCGATATAACCCCATGAGAGATCGGTAAAATGAACGGTAAATGGTGGATCTCCGATCCGTTTGTCTGCGGTGAAATCTGCGACCGGGGGCTGGTTCGGGTTTAATTCACTGACATACACCGGAATGATGGTTGGTTTTTCGGTAGGAGTAAGGGTCACCAGAGGTTCTATCGGCAGATCCACGAATTCGGGTTCTTTTTTAGGAGCAGGTATGACAATTTTATCGATGAGAAAATAATCTCCCTTCCTCCCGGTATGGTACACCTCGATGACCCGCTCCATATCACCAGCCGGGGAGAAGATCTTTACGGTTTCTCCGGCATTAAAAGGCCATATTCCGTTGATGAGTTCCAGATTCCCTTCATTGACCGGCTGACCGTTGATTTTAATGATGGTTGTCTGTTTTGCGAGCTGATCCCCGCTTAAGTGATTGAGCAGGATCTCATCACCCCTGTCCTCTGCATGAAGGGTGACCCGGGGGACCGGGTCAGGAATGGGATCGATGATAACAAGGGCTACACCGAGGAGGAACAAAACAACCATAACCACTGATAACAGCAGTATGGTAGTGGTCTGGGATAGTCCGAGTGGTGTCTTCATTTCTGCCCCTCCTTGTATCCTGTTCCTTCCTTTTCGGTATCAGATGATCCTGCAAAAATGTATGGGGATGGTATTACACATACTGGGGAACCCGGTTGTACTGGTATTGGGCAACTGCTCCCCGTAAACTGAACCATTGTGGATAGTTCGTGATGAGCTGAAGGTTCCCGGTATTGTCTATCCCGATATCCGAAAGGACGAGCTCCTCCCAGAGATGCCCGCTGATATCCTCTGTATCAGGTATAAAGCCTTTAATTGGCTCCTGTTCTGCGGGCACGACTACCGTTATCCGGCTTGTCTCCAGGTTCTCATAGGTACCGATAAAGATCGATTTGAGAACACCCTGTACCAGGAATTCACCATTTTTATAGAGGGTAATATCATCAAACGAACAGTCGGTGATGACTCCGGGAACAACAGCCAGTGTTCCGGTTCCATCATTGCCGATAACCATCTCGATGAGATCACCGGGAGAGAAATTATAATCTCTGCCTGCTATCTTGATGGTTGCATGCGGGCCGGCCACGGTGAAGAATATTTTCCCTCCCGGCTGCAGGGCTGCGGTGCGTTTGCCAGATACAATGATGTCTTCTCGATCCGGACCAATTGCCGTGATATATCCCGGTTTTATCAGAGTACTGGGAGCATTGTCCTTTGAGCAGGTAAGGGTAAGAGATACATTGTAACTCCCGGCGAACGGATAGGTGTGGTTCGGGTACGGTCCAGACGAGGTGAAATTGTCACCAAAGTCCCAGAGCCGATCGAGATAACAGCCGCTTGACATATCACCAAACTGGACATGGAGGGGGGTTGGTCCGGAGGTAGGAAATCCCTGGAATTCTACCTGCGTTCCTTTTAGTGCTGCCATCTGTTCAGGAGAGAATGATTCCTGGCCGGTTTGTGGGATGGGCGGACCGATTACCGGGATGGTGACGGTAATGTAATCTTCTTTCATCCTGGTGTCTTTTCCGGCAGCGTTGCTCACGGTCAGATTGACGGTATATGTTCCCGGATTGGTATAGATATGGGAGGGATTCTTCTCGGTGCTTGTTTCGCCATCTCCAAACGACCATACCCATGAATCCGGGTTGTATGCAGAGGTATCACTGAACACAACGGTCAGAGCTGCCGGACCGGTAGTTGGAGTGGCAGTAAAATCTGCTTGCGGGGTTGGTTCCGGAGTGGGTGGTGCCGAGAGGGTAGTTGTCAGAAGTGTGTATTCTTCTTTGCCAGGAAGGTAGGTTACCCTGAATAATGCCGGCAGGGGGTACCCGGCACAGTCTACTTTTAAGATATTGCCTATTTTCCATGGCCAGTCGGCAGAGAGGAGCGAGTATTGCCAGACCGGGACCTCTTCAGGTCCGATATAGATGTGCAGGTACTGCTGCTCGAGGGCATCGCCACCTTCATGGTACAGGTATACAATCTCTCCGTTCTGCTCACTTTTAAGTTTCACATCAGGTGGTGCAGGAGTTGCAAGTACAAAGAAGAAGAGTACCAGTGCAACGATGGCAACGATG
>CAZSDZ010000012.1:0-1681 GCA_964605795.1 uncultured Methanoregulaceae archaeon | reverse complement strand
ACGCGCCGAAAACCAGGGCGCACGCGATGGAAATGATGACCGTGGCAACCAGCGCCTCAAGCGTGGTAACGCCCTCGTCATTTCTGGCCATTGATGCCGATTTGGAGCTTTGCGACGTCGTTTCGCTGCTCGATGTGCTGTTTCGCCTTTTCAAGGTGAATGCCTGTGTACGTAACCGTGAATGCAACCGTCGCGCATACGGCCCCGATGGCAACCCCGGCGATGATTGCGATGATCTTGCCATTTATCTCAAGAACCTTCTCTTCTTCTTCCTCAGGTATCTCACCAGGTTCATCCGGATCCAATCGGGAGAGATCATCTTCATCCTTCATATTCGTTTCAACCGGGTCTACACGCAAGAGATCATCCTCTTTTAGTTCATCATTATGGGATTCTATATCAGGTAATTCAAAAAGGTCATCATCTCCGAAGTCATCATCTGTTACAGCCACAAATGTCCCCCTATATGCGTTTAAGCTCTGTTTCACATTTGTTTTCAGTGTATTTAAAGAGATGGGGATAAATCCCGGTATGCATAAAATCCCCTCTCACCATGAGCACTACAGCACCCTTTCGCAAGGGGGGAGGAATGATACCGCATCCTGCCTTTTTCCTGGTGAACGTATCCCGGTATTGTCACAGGAAAAGATGTGGCCCTATCGGCTGATATACCCCTTTTTCATGTTTTACGAAATCTGCAGGAGTATCAGGCAAACAGGAAAAACCATGAGTAACTGTCAGGTGTTATTCTCAAGGCTGCTTCTGATCTCCCGCAGGATGTCTGACCGGGCAAAGGGTTTGAGAAGGTACGAGGTGGCACCAAGGTTCATCGCATTATCATAGTGCTGTCGGGAGGCACTGATGATGATTATCCGAACATCAGGATCGATCAGTTTCATCTCCCGTAGCGTCTCAAGCCCGTTGATCTCAGGCATGTTGATATCTAAAAAGACGATGTCAGGACGGTGTTTCTGGTACGCTTCGAGAGCTTCCTTTCCTGAAGTGACCGCCCCGATGACCTCGTGCCCTGATCCTTCCAGCATGCCTCTCACGATATCAAGCATTATCTTTGCATCATCGACAATAAGGATCTCTGCCATGTGATGATATGCGAGCTGTGCAGGGATAATGATTATGGCATTGGCGATCGGGATAGCGTATATAGAATCGATGAGAAGATTATTGAAACAGAAAGATAGCATTGGTTTTATTGCGATCCAGCGGTTTTAGAATTTTTTTTCTTTCTGCATCTCATCTGTTTAATCTGATACAGGAATGATGGCAGAACGTATCTGGATGTCACACTCCTGTAACCCGATACCTTCTCTTGATGTACCGATGAGTTGTAAAAAGAGGCTGGTTTCGTATCCTATCTATATTATGGGGTAAATTATAAAACTCAGAAGATATAAATAATATAGATAGGATACGATTTAAAGGGTTTTTCATAGGAAATGCCTGAAAACATGATTTATCACGATTCATTGTTTCTTTTTTTGTTACCATTTCAATATAATGAAGTATCTGTTCCTGTTTTTTTGCATCAAGTTTCCGGACTTTTTGATAAATAACAGAATCCAATCCCATATATTGTCAATGTAATGATAGGGCTTTCTTTCATTTAAGTTTCAGTACTCACATGAAAAATGATTCATCTAACCTGTCACGAATGCCCTGCCTC
>CAZSDZ010000011.1:39726-62701 GCA_964605795.1 uncultured Methanoregulaceae archaeon | reverse complement strand
AGAACAGTTAGTCGTAATTTTTCTCGCCTGTCACCTGGCTCCTATCCCCATGTGCCTGAAAGTATGCTTTTCTTGAGTAACGAAAGTAAAATGCTCCCAACTGAAGGCACAAACACCTTTTTTTTCGCTCTCCTCAAAAACCAGTAGTAACCGTACGATAACGGATATCTCTCTGCATAATATTTATCAGGGAAAGGGCTAATATCTCCCCCGTGGTGAAGCAGATGAACCAGAAAAAACCGGAAGGAAAACAAAAAAAGATGCTTATTATTATTGCTCCCGAGAAGTTCAGGGATGAGGAACTCGGGGAACCGGTCGCCTATTTTGACCGGGCTGGTGTAAAATATGATCTCGTCTCAACCGTAAAGGGGATTGCCAGGGGAATGCTTGGTGATGAGGTGCTCATTGAAAAGACCATTGCAGATGTAAAAAAGACAGGAACAGACCAATACGATGGAATTATGGTGGTCGGGGGAAGTGGTTCGGTACTATACCTCTGGGATGATGCACAACTGCAAGCCCTCATATCAGATTTTCATGCGAAGAATAAGGTCATCGGGGCAATCTGCCTCTCTCCTGTTGTTCTGGCCAGGGCAGGAATATTAGACGGAAAAAAAGCAACCGTTTTTCTTGATGATGCCGCAATCGCTGAACTAAAACGGGGGGGAGCCCAGTATACACCGCAACCGGTGGTAACAGATGGCAGCATCGTTACTGCAAACGGACCGCAGGCTGCCGGTGCATTTGCCGAGAAACTGGTCAGATTACTGAACCAATAACCTTCTTTTCTGTCTTTCCCAGAATGGGAACAGTACGAAACCGGCAGGACAAAAAGAAGATCAGACCGATCGGTTTAGAGGAATCGTGGAATTTAAAAAAAGGACCGATGCATCAGCAAGTCCGTATTCCACGGCAATATCTGGCTTTATGAATACATCGATATTGATACTTCCCTTCTTTCCATCCCGGTACAGATAATAGGGTACGAGCCGGTCCTTGTTGTCCCACCATGAGAACCAGTAGCTATGCACATAAGGGTATATCAGGTATCCGGCAAGGGTAGGATAACTATCGATATCATGGGTTATGACCATATCGGGATCATTCCGATAGATAACCTCCGGATCAACCCGTTGACCGTAAAACGTGAATTTACTCCATTCCTCCCCCCGGTAGTACCAGGGGAGCGGCCAGTAGGTATCAGATGCAATAATAACAGAATTTGAGAGATCAATGAGATCCATCACTTCTCTGAACTGTTCAGAGTTTTGTACCTGTGCAATCGGCTCATTGATATCGACAGGAACAAAACAGAGATGCCAGGACATTCCCACGAGATATATGCAGGTAATCAGGGAAAGGAGCATCTTTTTCCTGCCCATTGCATAGACCGCGACAAAGATCATGGGCAGAAGCTGGTGAAGCAAGAGCCAGGGGACTTTCTCTCCGATGATCCCGTACACAAAGAGGGAGAGAAGCATCCAGTATAATGAGAAGACAAAGAAAAATTGTGACTTATCACCAAAGATACCCCCCGGGGAGATGTACGACAGCCGCTCGGGCTGTTCTTTTTGCAAAATAAAACCTTCACGGTTCTTTTTCCTTTTGGAAAGCCCATACTGGATGATTGAGAGGATTGCAAGGATGAGAACCGGCAGTTCATACATCATGAGCATGAGAATATAGTAATAGGGCGGGCCGCACAACCGGCATTCCTCATGCATGGAGACCCAGTGATCAACGGCGCGAAATCCTGCATTAAAGAAGGTATCAGGAGATGCACCAAAGGATGAATAAAAGAGAAGACCGGTTACTCCCGCAACCAGTACTGCCCCGCAGAGGTGCCCTATCCAGTGCCGGGGCAGTGTTACCCTGCGGGTATAGATACAGAACAGGAAAAAAGAGGCAAATATCAGGAGGGTTAAGGGCATATCCTCCTTGCAGGTCATACCAAGAGCGGCAGTAAGTCCTGCTAGAACGGCATAATACCACCGTTCCTTCTCAAACCAGGCAAGTATGCAGACGAGACACGCCAGGGTAAAAAATATCTGGAAGATATCATGCCGCAGAAAGCGGGAGAAGTAGATCATGTCAGGTGATACTGCAATAAAGAGACCGGCAACAACAACCTGGTTCTTTGTCAGGTATCCAAGGCGGAAAAGGGCATAGAGCAGGGGAATGAGACATGAACCAAAGATGACCGGCAACATTCTGCCGATACTGTCACTCTCTCCAAAGAGCGAGAACATGACACCGGTCGCATAATAGAGGAATGGCCCGTGGTACATCGGGTCATACATATAGGTTCCTTTCGTCAGGAGTTCATACACGAACCAGGCATGGATTGCTTCATCATGATGATACAGCTTCAGATCCAGCAGATATAGTCTGACCAGAAGCGATATCAGAAAAATAAGGAGAAGAAGCCTCCCAGCAGAGGCATTGGTGTAGATATTACGTATAGATTCTGCGGCTCTCACGCCGCTACCCCTCTGACTTTAACTCTCAAGTACAATCTCGATTCCAATATCTTTCGGAACCTGCGTACGCATCAGCTGGCGTAGGGCACGCTCATCCGCATCGATATCGATCAATCGTTTATGTACACGCATCTGCCAGCGATCCCATGTAGCTGTCCCTTCACCATCAGGACTCTTCCTGATTGGAACAACCAGTTTCTTGGTTGGAAGGGGAATGGGACCCGCCAGATTGACACCAGTACGCTCTGCTATCTCTCGAATCTTGTCACACACTTCTTCGACTTTCCGATAATCGGTACCGGTTAAACGGATCCTGGCTTTTTGCATTTATACCACCAATAAACGGATCAGCGGTATTCTTTCTTGACAATGTCTATGCACATTCCTGCTGCAATGGTGGAGCCCATATCACGGATGGCAAACCTGCCTAGCTGTGGGATTACCTTTGCATTCTCAAGGACGAGAGGTTTTGTCGGGCGGCACTTGACAATTGCGGCGTCACCAGCTTTTAAGAAGGTCGGGTTCTCTTCAAGGGTCTCACCAGTCCGTGGATCCAGTTTCTTTACCAGTTCAGTAAAGGTACAGGCAGTCTGTGAGGTGTGGCAGTGGAATACCGGAGTGTACCCGACAGTGATGGCACTTGGGTGCTGCAGGATAACGATCTGTGCAGTAAACTCCTCTGCAACCGATGGCGGGTTGTCTGCAGGACCACAACAGTCGCCCCTGCGTACATCATCCTTACCGATTCCACGAACGTTAAACCCGATGTTGTCACCAGGTTCTGCCTGGGCTATCTCCTCATGGTGCATCTCGATTGATTTGCACTCCCCACTCTTATTTGCCGGCATGAAGGTGACGTTCATACCTTTCTTGAGAATACCGGTCTCTACACGACCGACAGGTACTGTTCCGATACCTGATATTGAGTATGCATCCTGGATTGGAATTCGAAGAGGTTTATCAGTTGGTTTATCAGGTGTTTTCAGGTCATCAAGGAGCCCGAAGAGTGGTTTGCCCTTGTACCAGGGGGTGTTGTCGCTGTTCTTGGTAATATTGTCCCCTTCCATGGCACTGATCGGGATGAAAGCTACATTATCAGGGTTTGTACCGACCATCTTGAGCAGGTTGGACATCTCCTTCTTGACCTCGTTGAACCGCTCCTCTGAGTACTTCGAAGCATCCATCTTGTTGATTGCGATGATAAGCTGGTTAATACCAAGCGTCTTTGAGAGGAATACGTGCTCCTTGGTCTGTTCCATGACACCATCAGGCGCGGCAACTACAATGATTGCAGCATCTGCCTGGGATGCACCAGTTATCATGTTCTTGACGAAATCACGGTGGCCGGGACAGTCCACAACGGTAAAGTAGTACTTCGGGGTATCAAACCGCTTGTGTGCAATATCGATGGTGATACCACGTTCACGTTCTTCCTTTAAGTTATCCATAACCCAGGCAAACGCAAAGGAACCTTTACCCTTTGATTCCGCTTCCTTCCGATAGTTTTCAATGATGTGTGCCGGTACAGCGCCGGACTCATACATGAGACGGCCTACAGTCGTTGACTTTCCGTGGTCAATGTGTCCAATGACCGCGAGGTTCATGTGGGGCTTTTCACCTGCCATAATCTGAATATCCTCCAATTCCTCCGCAAAATCAGTATCTGCAAATAAACAGCTAATTTACGCGAGTATTACTTATTGGATAGGCAACCTTATTAATCGTTTCGCCAGTCCCGGAATCGCAAAAAATGCCTTGTATCGATGAACTGATGCTATAAGACCCAATTATTAGATAGTACACAGCTAATAAGGTATGAGAAGATATGAAATCATTACCAATAATCAGGACCGAAGGGTCTGACCGTGCACATGTACAATGCGCTACCGGTATCGTCTCGGTGCATTCAAAATGCGGATATTGCAGACATTGCAAGGGGATTAAGGTAGGGGCGCGGGTGATGCCATCACCCTTAGAAAAGACCGGGGCGCAGGTCCAGAGCGGTTGTGTCCCTCCGGAGGCATACCTTGATGCAGCGATCGCCTTTAACACACTGGTACGAGACGGCACTGACATTGCATGCGATGATGATGCAAACAGTGGGTATCTCTCCCGCTATTAAGGGAGACTGACACAGACATCTCATCGGTATCGTTCCAAGAAAAGAACCCCAAATTTTTCTCTTCTCTTCTTTTTTATCTTTTATCAAACAATCGATAATCACACAGACAAAGACCGAAGGGAAAGATCCTGGGTCTCGTGTTTATTTTGTTTTGAAATAGGAAAAACAAAGATGGATCTTTATCATGAGATTCTGAACCGAATTACCAGAATACGATCTCTGCAAGTGCTATCACAAGAAATACCATGCACCTGACTATCTCACCGGTCGCACCAACGATATCGCCATTGGCACCCCCGAAAACCCGGTATGCCAGATACTGCATACCACCGGTAACGAGAAACGTAGTGAGGAGGAGCAGAGGGAAGATAACGGAGATTCCAATGATACAAAAGAGAGGTATGAGAAGAAGTGTTGAGGCAGGAACAAACCACTTCTTTGCACAGTTATGCAGAAAGGCATGAATTCCATCGTGAAACGGTCGTGCTGTCACGGTCAGGACGGCCATAGCATAGCGGGAGAGTACTTCCCCACAAAGAACCGCACCTGCAAGTATGAACGGGCAGTTCATCGATGATAGTGAAGCATATGAAAGAAGGATAACTGATATCCCGGCTGTTACTCCCCCGGCACCGATTGTCCGGTCGGTGAGAGCTGCGACCCGCTTCTCGCGATCCCCGTGAGCCATCAATCCGTCGCCAAGATCCAAAAGACCATCGAGATGGTTTGCCCCAGACAAAAGAATCAGAAGAACCAGGGCTATTGCTGCAGACGTATGAGGAGAGAACGGGAGAAGGAGAAGGACTCCTCCAGTAATCCCCCCGGTCACATAACCGGCAACAGGATAGAGCCATGAAGCTTTGGCAAATGCAGAAAAGTCCTGTTCCCTCCCAAGAGGCAGACGCGTGGTAAACTGAAGGAGAGCGATAACAGGTGTTAAGAGAGTCATGTTATTGTTAATGATTAGTAAAGGGCATAGATATTTCAGAGTATCCAGCTTTTCAGACCCCGGGAGCAATCGCATTTTCACAGACCGATCCTGCTACAAGGCCTGCAATCGCATCATCAAGAAACGGACCCAGTGTCCTGATTATACCGGGTTTCTTCTGATCATACGTGGTAAAGGCAAATTTTCCAGCAGGTCCGGCAATAATCTCTGCTATTGCAATTCCGATACACTCGTCAGAAAGAAGCCATATCGGATCATCAGCGATCTCAGAGCCGGGTCTTCGTGCAATGAGTTCATCCTCTAACAGGATCGCTGCTAAAAGAAGCGATGAGACGTTGGGATCGGTGAGGAAATGCCTGATCCTTCGTGTTATCTCCTGGTTATCAGGAGGATTATCAGATATCAGATGTGCCAGTTCGGCTGCAGCATCGACAATATCAGGGAGAGAAACTCCTGTCCTCATCAGTCTCTCCTCTATCTCAAACATGCTCATTTGAATACGAGCCATCAGAAGTTAATCATTCCCTTACGTCCGGTAATTCTTTCGAACAATCTGGAATATTACATAGGTCATCGGTATATTGATGCAGATTCCATACTGATATACCATCATGCCTTTTGCCTCAATTACCCCTGATTATACCCCGAAAAGACCGATTTTTTGTGGGATCCTGGCAAACACCATGCTCTCCACGGTCCCGGGACTCTCTGGTGCCGGACCAAACCCGCAAGGAACCCTCCTTACACCCATTCTTGATGCAGAACTGGTGATGACCGGTTCAATTACGAGTTCTGCAGCCACCCCGAACACCCCTACCGGTTGCCCGACGCCTGCATCCATCACCGGTTCCATGATGCACCTCTGCAACCTATCCCCCCTTTTTGTCAATGCAGGGCTAGCCCATACTCCCACCATTCCCTGCATGGATGTGTACGGCGAACCGGGCAGGGATCCGAGGTATGAAGACGCGGTTCCTGGTGTCAAAGCCCTTTTTCGCGCAGGAGAACTGATAGGAGCCTACCTCTCCGCTACTCATGACCTTATCATCCTGGGCGAATCGGTTCCCGGGGGAACGACAACGGCGCTGTGTGTCCTGAGAGCCCTCGGATACCCGGCACAGGTGAGCAGTGCGTTTGTAACCAATCCTACCATTTTAAAGGAGTCAGTTGTAACAACAGCCCTCTCAAGACTTTCTTCAACCGATTCAAAAGACGGCCTCTCACTAATCAGGAAAGTGGGAGATCCCATGATGGCGGTGGCAGCAGGGATTACCGCATCCTGTACAACCAAGATCTGCCTTGCTGGAGGAACCCAGATGCTCGCAATCTGTGCCGTTCTGCAACAGATGGGGATCCCACTTCCACCGGTCGTAACAACCATTTATGTGACTGAGGATCCTTCTGCCAATGCCCGCGTGATTGCAGAGGCAATCGGAGTTGAGATGATCTCAATAGATCCCGGGTTTGGTGATCTCGCCCACGACGGTCTGAAACGATACTGTATTGGTGAAGTGAAGGAAGGAATGGGAGCAGGAGGTGCCATGTATCTTGCATACATGATGGGTCATACGAAAGCTCAGATAACCGAGGCGATCCAGGAGACGGTACAACGATACTCCCCGTAATGAACCGGTTCGCCCGGTTACCACCAGGAAACACGGACTGGTTTTATGATCTGCCGTCTCTCTTTCCCATACCGCTCGTATTTTCGTATGAAACGGTTTAAAGGATACATAAGGCCGGTTTCTGCTGCTCATGCATCTCACTTTAAGTGCTTTTATTGCAAATGATATGCTGCAGATGCGCCCTATATATGTTGTCAATAATTTCGGACAATTTAATCATCTCATCATCAGGTCACTCCGCGATCTTGAGATCGAGGCAAAACTCATACCAAACACCACATCTGTTGAAGCAGTCTTACAAGAATGCAGAGGAATTATTCTCGGAGGAGGACCAGATATTTCACGTATCGGCAACTGTATTTCGTACTTAGATATCGGGGTTCCAATCCTGGGTATCTGCCTGGGTCTCCATATCATAGCACAAGGCAGAGGAGGAAGTGTTCATCCCGGAGCAAAAGGAGGATACGGAGCAGTTACCGTGAAGGTTGAAAAGAGCGACTCGATCCTTGCAGGATACCCGGAAGAGATTCAGGTCTGGGCATCCCATGCAGATGAAGTACATGAGATACCAAAAGGTTTTTGTAGACTTGCCCGATCAGATATCTGTCCGATTGAAGCGATGCAAGATCGAAATAACCGGATATTCGGATTACAATGGCACCCGGAGGTCAGCCATTCCTATGAAGGGTTCCGTGTCTTTGAGAATTTTGACCAGATAACACAGGAATCGTAGTATACCAGATGATCAGAAACGAGACCGGCGTCCTTGAGATTGCGTCCCTGATAAAAAACCATGGATTTGCCTGTAAGATGTGCGGGGAGTGCTGTACTGATACATCAGGGGGAGACGCCCTTGTCATGGTTTTTCCTGATGAAATTCATGCAATTATGAACTATACCGGGTTTGCCTGGGAGGATATCGCACAACCCTTCCCCGAAGTTGTCACTATCAACGGAAAGGAGGTAACATTTGAGTGGGCACTCATCAAGGATGGGGGCCGATGCCGGTTCCTTTCTGACGGCCTCTGTAGTATTTATCAGGTACGTCCTTCTATCTGCCGGACATATCCCTTTATGCTGGAGGGAAAGAAGCTTGCTGCTCCTTCTTTCTGTAACGGGATCGGATATGCCATATCAGAAAAAGATGCACTCCTCCTCGCAACTGATCTCATCCACCGTGCAGAAGCAGAACAGCAGGAAGAAGAAAAGATCTCTTCGCACGTAAGACTCATACAACAGACACCAGGGAGAAGACTTCTCATCGATGGAGAGGGAATAACGAGTATTCATGGCTGAAATAAAAATTATCGGGACTGCTCATGTCTCACAAAAGAGCGTTTTAGAAGTACAGGAAGGAATAGATACCTTTCATCCTGATGTTATCGCAGTTGAACTTGACCAGGGCAGGTATCTTGGGCTCAAACAGAAAGCTGCCCAGCCTGATGTAGAACAGATCCTTGAGGCAAAGAACTTTAACCAACTGCTTATCCAATGGGTCTTAGCCTATATTCAACGACGCATCGGGATGGATGTCGGGGTTGAACCCGGTGCCGAGATGAAGGCTGCCATTACGCTTGCTGAAGAACGCCAGATAGAGATCGCGCTTATCGATAGGGATATACGAATAACCCTGCAGCGGTTCTGGGGTTCGATGGGCATTGTAGAGAAACTCAAGATGTTTTATGCACTTGCTGCTTCACTCATCTCTTCTGATACCCAAGACTTAGATATTGAAGAGTTGAAAAAAGAGGACATGGTTAATTTTGCCATGGAAGAGTTTCAGAAGTTCTCACCCAACGCATCAAAAGCCCTCATCACGGAACGCGACATATACATGACCCACGAACTCCTGAAGCTTTCAAAGACGAAAGAGAGGATACTGGTTGTCATCGGTGCAGGGCACAGAAGAGGTATCGAAGGATTCCTCGCTGATCCCACGTCATTACCCCCGGCCGACAGGTATGCTAAACCGGTCAGGCATCCGCCCTGGGGAAAGATATTTGGTGGCATCGTAATCCTCCTCTTTCTCCTTCTGATAGGAGCCATCATCTTTTCAGGGATAGGAACAGAGGTTCTCATAGAGGCCATTGTCTGGTGGATTCTGATGCACGGATTATTAACAGCAGCAGGAACCCTTCTTGCCGGGGGCCATCCCCTGTCAGCAGCGGTAGGATTTCTGGTCTCACCAGTCACCACATTAAACCCGCTTATCGCTGCAGGATGGTTTGCCGCTATTGCAGAGGCAAAGATTCGCAAACCCGGTATCGGCGATTTCAAACGGATAATGGAGGCCGAGACCTTCAAAGAGATGAGGAGTGTCCCGATATTTCGGATTGTTTTAGTTGCAGCACTGGCCAATGTTGGAGCAACGCTCGGAACCATCCTGTATTTCCTCTTTATCTTCCCGATTCTTGGAGTGGATCCCGTTGTTATCATATCAGAGGGATTTTCCAATATGTGGCAGTTTGTAACAGGATTATTCCAGGGATTGTTCTGATCTGCTCTCATTAGCCTGATGAAAAGAAGTGAGAACTTTTATCAGGTATCTTTTTTTCTGACAGATAGGGAAGGAATTTTGAAATAATATCCTACACGCGGGTATCAAAGGAAAGAACCGTTCCACATCCACAGTATTGTACCGGCAGTTCCCGTGCAAACGCAAGCGTTGTCGCAAACCCGGTACAATGACAGGGGTACAGATGATGGACCCCTGTTTTTTGAAGAAACTGTATCGTGCTCTCTATGCGTTCCTCTGATGCCGATGCAAGGTGTAGACCACCGATAACCGCCTCGATCTCTTTTTCGTTGCAGAGTTGTTGTGCATACCGGATCGTATTGCAGATACCACGGTGCGCACAACCCGTGATGATGACGAGTCCCGATGCTGACCGGCACACCAGGGCTGATTCATCCTCGAGCAGATCAGGAACGATACAACCATCTTTTACCTTCGTTCTGCCATCCTCTGCAGGTTCAAAGGAAAAATACCTGGGAATTTCTCCGGTATAAAGAATAGAGTCAGTGATCCATACCGGACCCTTTGCATAGGATATCTTCAGATACTGGCGTAAGGATTGTGCAGAGATAGGAATACCGAACTCATTGCCCAGTTTCCATTTCGCAAGAAAGAGATCGGGATGGACAATACTGGTGCAGTCAGGAGAGAGAGGAAGGGTAATGAAGCGCAGCAGGCCCCCCGTATGATCCCGGTGACCATGAGAGAGAAGAACAATATCAGGATTTACAGAAAGACCCATTCTTTCTGCATTATCGACAAAAATCCCGGTAAAACCGGTATCAAAAAGGATCTGGAGTGATTCATCTTCAAGCAGTGCACTAAAACCGTCCTCACCTTTTACAAAAGAACCGATAATCGCGGTATTATCGCAGATAATTGAGACTTTCATACCACTCTTTTGTATCATTCATTCTTCTTTCACGGCATTTATGATCACGGTATCCATCAGAAAAAAATGACCCTGATCAGAAGGTATTGGAAAGAAATAATCAGGATTCCTCTTTTTTCTTATAATATCAGGCAATCCCCAAAAGGGCTTTTTGTATCATCTTTGTTGTGCTCTCATCAAGAGAGAGCATCCCGACACTCTGGCTGATAAATCTGACTGCAAGTTCTTTGCCTTCTTTTGAACTCATGTACTTCTGTAACTGTGCCTGACCTTCAGATGAGGTCAAAAATTCCATGAGCATCTTCTGGCCCTCTGGCGAACTCAAAAATTTTATGGCCATACTCTTTATGTCAAACATGATACTTCTCCAATACCGGTAATTTCGTTTACCGTTCATTAATAACTGATGCAATACCGGCTCGTTACTTCGAGTACGGCTCCCGGTAAGACGACAACGATTCCAAGGTAGTCATCCACGCATCGAAATGCCGGCATGACCTCCGTATCTTTGACAGACTTATCCGGTGAGCTATCAGTATTCCATCTGATATCTTCTGGTATGAGGGATAGATCTGTTTTAAGCGATGTGATGGAGATAGTAACGGATCCGTGTTTATCTCCTCAGGATTTAAGTACTCATTACGTATCGCATATAACTCATCAATTCTCGTTCTCCCATGTGCACGCATCACTTCATCTATCTTCCTGATATCTGAAAAGAGAAGTGACTCAAACTCATGGAGCGTGATGAATGGCATGAACCGATCCGAACCGATGTCAGCCCGCATTGCATCCTCGATTATCTGTACTTTCTCATACGGATCTATTGCAGCACGGGACTCACAGGCACCGGGAAAATTTCCGGGAAGCCCATAAAAGTCAAACATGGTAGTGACGGTCAGATCCGTATCAAGCAGGCGGTAGACATCTGCACGAAGGCGCCCATAGGTACCTGAACTGACACCTCCACGATACACCCTGTTTTTATGGGCCGAATTGATAATCACATGCCAGTGGGTGGTTATGCCTAACCGGAAGAGATAAGGCCTGATTATCTCCCTGATAAAGGTCTCCTCGGTCTGACCTTCAACAATAATATGCAGTCTGGTCTTATTCTGCCTCCTGCTCATCGATCAGGCCTTCCACCAATGATATTGTGTTCCCAGAGCTCACCTAAGGAATAATCAGCAAGCCATTCCCCGATCTCATCATCGTTTATCTTTGTCACCACCGTCTCTCCTGCACTTCTTCCGACAACCAGCAGGTCATCCGGTCCACAGGTATCAATAAACGTGACAGACTGGGTTGCAATAATAACCTGGGTCCGTACAGCCGCACTTCGAACCATTGCTGCCAGGATCCGTATCGCATACGGGTGAAGGCCTGCCTCTGGTTCATTAATGATGATAACAGGGGGGAGAACAGGAGAGTTGAGAATGGTCGCAAGGACAATAAATCTCCGTATTCCATCAGATAAATCCTGCATCGGAAATGTGTACTCGGTATTATGTTCCCGCCATCCAAGGATATGAACCGTACCCTTCTGTTCCTCCTGGCAGATAATGGAAAAGTCGTCAAAAAATGGAACTGCAAGGCGGATGCAGTCCCTGACATATGAATAATTATCAGGATACCGGGCATAGAGATCGGCTATGACGCAGGCAAGGTTTCCTGCGTCAGGTTCAAGCAGGGGGAGGGAAGAATGGAGCAGGGGGGGAGAGTCTAACTGGTGGATCTGAGCCATCTGATATGCTTTTACCGAGTATAGAGCAGTGATAAGGGGGGAGTAATCCGGGCTGTCACGAATTGATTCTAAAGAAACGATATTACGGGGTATTGCATACCTGCTCTCTGCTCTTGCCCCGGCCTTGAAATTATTCTTCTCTTCTGGTGGTTCCCGGGATTGATTCCATTCAGCATTGGTAATAAGTTCTTCACTTAAAATCAGGAGACGATCTCCTTCGTCTGGGACAAGGACACACTGATATTCCTGTAAAAATCCGGTAACATGAAATGAGATCGCATGACCTGAATCGGTTCGCCGGGAAAGAAGTGCGTTCGCTCCACCTGCAAGACACACAAATTCCTGGAGATTTCCAGCCATCATTGCTGAAAGCAGGGTAAATACCCGGAGAATATTAGATTTTCCTGCCCCGTTTGCCCCTATCAGGATATTTAACCGGCTTAATAGGATATTCTGCTCCTTTATCGACATATAACCTTTAATAGAGACTGATTCTATCATCCCGGTATCACTCCTGACGGTTTCATGCTCTTCCTGCCTGAGGAGGATATACGTGTTTTTTTCGTATAATACACTCCCATCAGAATACCCTCACCGGTTACTTTATTTCTGCTCATCCTCATGGTACGAAAAACCAAAAACCAGGGGTTTATCTTTCCTGATCCGAAAAGAGATACCAGCATAGAACAAAGAATGAATACGATGAGACTCTGCATTCTCCTTTCAGGGGGAAAGGACTCCCTTTTTGCCTGGTACCGGGCACAGATGACCGATCAGGTTGTCTGCTCTATCTCGATAGTAAGTGAAAACGCAGAGAGTTACATGTTTCACACCCCGAACAGTACCCTTGCCGCGATCCAGGCAGAAGCGGCAGGTATCCCCTGTATTATCCAGAAAACGGAAGGCATAAAAGAGAAGGAACTGGCCGATCTCAGATCAGCACTACAAAATGCAATAGAATGGTATAACGTAGACGGGGTGGTGACCGGTGCAATCCTCTCGGTATACCAGGCAACGCGAATCCAGAAAATCTGCCATGAACTGGGCATCTGGTGTTTCAATCCGTTATGGCAGATCGATCAGGAAGCATATCTGCACGAATTAGTACGACTCGGTTTTTCTGTACATATCATTGGGGTTTTTGGATATCCCCTTGATGAGAGATGGCTGGGCAGAGAGCTCGACATTCCTCTTCTCAAGGACCTCAGCACCATCGCACAACGGTACAGGATTACTCTGTGCGGGGAAGGAGGAGAATACGAAACTTTTGTTACCGATGCCCCGTTTTTTAAAAAGAGAATTGTAATTGAGAGTGCAGATAGGGTATACCATAACTACCATGGCATCTACCAGATAACCAGTGCCCGCCTCGAGGAGAAAGACTGATGCTACAGGTGATTGATCTCTCATACAAGCCACTATCACTCTCATATTATGAATTTGTCCTCCCGGTATCAACCATTCTGTCAAAAGAAAAAATCCCCCATACCATCTCCCACTTCCGCGACAGGATTTGTGATAACACAGAAGGGTGCATCCTTTGTGGTACTGCCCTTGCCGATAACGAGTATGTGAAAGCGATTGAATTTTTTTCATGGATTCCATCATATTCCCACCCCATTCTCGGGATCTGTGCCGGGATGCAGATTTTGTCACTGATATCAGGAGGAACGATACGGGATGAGGTAACAATCGGAATGCAGGAGATTGTCCCTGAAAATACCAAAACAGGGGGGATTTTCGGGAGGCTGGAACCGTTTACCGGCTATGAACTGCATCGTTTCATGCCAGATATCCCTTCTTCTTTTCTTCCCCTTGCCATGTCAGGAGAGCGGGTGGTTGCCATAAAACATCGAACAAATCCCTGGTTCGGCGTGATGTTTCACCCGGAAGTTCGCAACGAATGGGTTATCCTGCAATTTGGAGAGACATGCAAAAATTATCAACCAGACAACAACTCTAACCAATAACTGCAGGAATCATGCGAAAAACGAATCAGAAAAAGATTCTGATAATAAACCAATTAAAGAATTTTTATCCCTGACGCGCTCTGGTCAGCCTTCTTCACCAGATAATATCCCGCAGTCAGAGCCATGATGATAACACCCATTCCGATGAGAATCGTCCCATTATCAGGGGTTTCAGCCAGATCAAAGATGATAATCTTTCGTGCGATTGCAATCGCTGCAAGGGTGAGAACAATCTCCAGGTGGATCCGTTTATCGGTGAGAAAAGCCCGTATTGTCTCTAATAACTCAAGACCAATGAGGATGAGCAGAAAGAATTCAAATGCATTCAATAACCCTTTTGTTCCCATGAGAAGATCTGCCTCGGTGATTATTGAGTAAATTATCAGGACAATGAGTTCAATAAGCCCGAACGCAAGGACCACGGCGAGTATACCGATGAGAACAAGGTATATCGCGACCTCAATATGCCCAATAAACCGTAAGTACCGATCTTCCATATACAGAGATGATACCAAAGGACAGATAATAGTATGTCACCGGTAAAGGCAGCGGAACTCTGCAGTCTTACCATCATCAAATGAAGAGAAAATTGGTGCGATTCCGGTTCCCAACGCTTCGTCATACCGGTTACACAGAGATGAGAAAGAAGAGAGAGAAAAACGAAAAGAGTATCCTTTTATTTTCCAACGATGTATCTGGATGATATATGAGGAGTGATGAGGCCAAAAAGGGATACATCCGTGCACCGAACCGATCGCTGCTCCGGGCACTGGGAATAACAGACACCGAAATGGACCGTCCGTTTATCGGAATCGCCAACTCGTTTAATACGATTGTGCCCGGTCACCTGCATCTTCAGACACTGGCACAACGGGTCAGGGAAGGAATCGCAGCAGGAGGCGGAACCCCGTTTGAGTTTAATACCATCGGGATCTGTGACGGAATCGCAATGGGACATATCGGTATGCGATACTCTCTTCCATCACGGGAGAATATTGCAGACTCGGTGGAACTGATGGCACAGGCACATCAGTTTGACGGTCTCGTCTGTCTGTGCACCTGTGATAAGATCGTTCCCGGGATGTTGATGGCTGCGGCACGGATCAATATTCCTGCGATCGTTCTGACCGGGGGGAACATGCTTGCAGGATGGAGGCATGGCTGCGAGATATCACTCACCGATGTCTTTGAAGGAGTCGGAAAAGTTGCTGCCGGAACGATGAGCGAGCAGGATCTTGTCAGTCTTGAGAAAGACGCCATGCCCGGATGTGGAAGCTGCCAGGGATTGTATACCGCTAACACCATGGCCTGTATGACCGAGGCGATGGGGATGTCTCTTCCCAGGTGCGCAACAGTACCAGCAGTCGATGCAGAGAAGAACCGCCTTGCCTATGAAACCGGTATGCGGTCGGTACAACTGGTAACCGACAACATCTGCCCAAGGACTATCATAAATCCGGCCAGCATCAGGAATGCAATCCGGGTTGACATGGCACTCGGCGGGTCCACGAACACGGTTCTCCACCTCATGGCAATCGCGCAGGAGGCAGGTATACCCTTCTCCCTCGATGAATTTGACCAGATCGGGCAGGCGGTCCCCCACATCGCATCCATGCAGCCGGGAGGGCCCCATTCAATGCAGACTCTGCACCGGGCAGGAGGTATTCCTGCGGTATTTCAGTCGATACAGGATGAGATAGAGGATGTAATGACGGTATCAGGAACAAAAACCCATGCCATTGCTGATGCAGTGCGCTACATCGATACCACTGTCATCAGACCGGTACACGATCCGGTTCATACCGCAGGGGGCCTGCGTATCCTGTACGGCAGTCTTGCACCAGGGGGGTCTGTTGTGAAATGTTCTGCAGTACAGGAGTCCATGTGGCAGCATACCGGACCTGCCAGGGTTTACTCTGGTGAGAAAGAAGCGATGGATGCAATCCTCTCTGATTCTATCAGGGAAGGTGATGTGATGGTAATCAGGTACGAAGGGCCATCAGGAGGTCCGGGAATGCCTGAGATGCTCTCACCTACTTCTGCATTGATGGGGCGGGGATACTCCCGGGTAGCCCTCGTTACTGACGGCAGGTTCTCCGGGGGGACGCGGGGACCCTGTATCGGTCATGTTACCCCTGAAGCAGCAGCAGGTGGTCCCATCGGACTCGTGCAGGAAGGGGACAGCATCAGGATCGATCTCTTTGCCAAGACCATCGATCTGCTCGTGGACGCTCATGAACTACAGGCACGAAAAGATGCCTTCAAACCCAGAAGAAAGGAGATGTCCGGCGTCTTAGGCAGGTACGCAGCCATGGTCGGGCAGGCTGACAAAGGTGCAATTCTTCAGAGATAAAAAAGGAATGAGGAAAAGAAAAATGCCAGAAATCACCGCCTTTTCGGCACGAACAGAGAAATGATTGCCTGATAACAGAAACAGCAATCATTGTCTGGGAAGATGGCGTCCAGACATCACCTCTCTTTTACACGGATTATCAGGCGTTTCATCTCTTCTGCCGCTTTCCTGATATCAGGGGAACTGACTACTGCCGAGATCACTGCAACGCCATCTGCCCCGGCAGAAAATACCAGATCAAGGTTTGACTGGTTTATTCCACCGATTGCAATCAGAGGAAGAGGAATGCAGGATCGGATTGCCGAAAGCATCTGCAGTCCATGACCCGGACCTGCATCATGCTTTGAATCGGTCACAAATGTCGGACTTAATACAACATAGTCTGCGCCATCGCGATATGCAGATAGTGCCTCGTCAGTTGAGCCAACTGATATTCCGATGAGAAAACCAGGAGGTGTGGTTCTTCGTGCCAGGGGAAGGGGGATATCTTCCTGGCCAAGATGCACCCCGTCAGCACCGGTAATTAGCGCAATATCCAGCCTGTCATTGACGATAAATAACTTCCCTGCATTTTTTGTGAGTTTGCGGATTGCAACTGCTGACTCTGTGATATACCGGGAGGAACGGTTTTTGTCACGAAGCTGAATTACATCTGCACCGCCCTGCAGTGCACAATCTGCGATCTCAACATGGGATCTTCCTCCCGAAAGCGGTTCATCGGTGACAACGTAGAGATCGTAGGCCAAATCCCTGTCACCTCTGCTCTATCCTGGCATTGTCTGCCAGATCATCGGGAGTGAGATGATATAATGCATCCAGCAGTGCAGTTCTGAATGAATACGGACCGCGGGCATCTCTTCCTGCAATCTCTCCTGCCCTCCCGAATGATGCCATGGCGGCAACCGATGCCCGGAGCGTGTCTGTTGTTACTGCTGCAAAGGCACCACACAGCGATGCAGCCATGCACCCGGTTCCGGATAATCGTCCCATCATCGGATCTCCATTCCTGACCGAAAGAACCTCTTTCCCGTCAGTGATAAGATCTGCAGGGCCGCTCATGACTACTACCGCTCCGGTCTGCAGAGCACAGGTTCGGGCAACCGTAAAGGGATCTTCTTTAAGCCCTGCAGAGTCTACTCCCCGCACATCTCCACCAAGCCCGCTTAACACTCCAATCTCACCTGCATTGCCTTTTAATACTGATATCTCTACCTCTGAAATAATTTTTTGAGCACTTTGTGTCCGAAGCCGGGTGGCTCCTGCTCCAACGGGGTCAAGAATAACCGGGACATGGTATGTGTTCGCTGCTTTTCCGGCAACAAGCATTCCTTCAACGAGATCAGGAGAAAGAGTCCCGATATTTAAGACAAGAGCTCCTGATACTGCTACGATCTCTTCTACCTCTTCTCCTGCATGGGCCATAACGGGTGCTGCACCGATGCAGAGGGTACTATTTGCACAATCATTTACCGTAACATAATTGGTAATATGATGAACCAGAGGTCTCTTCTCCCTGACCATACCAAGCATTTCAGCGAGTATCCTGGTATCCATAATACTCAGATCTATGCTTGGTTCGCGCTTAATAATCCATTTCCTAAACCTGGGCATTTAAATGAGAATAAGGGAACTCCAAAAAACGCACCAATTGGGGGAGCAAAACTCCAATCCCACCTCTGGTGTCAAATTACCGGATACGAGAGAGATAATGTAATTATTTCATAAGGCTGACAATAAAGAGAAGAACAAATCCGATTCCCATCAGGTAAAAGATGAGTGTTAGTTCCTTCTTCATCGCTTCAATATCCTTGCGGCAACCGGAGATCTCTTCTTTCAGGATATCCTGCGATGAGGAGATACTGCTGGTATGCAAAGAAACTGTCCGTCCCAGATCCTCTATCATCTGGTGAATTTCTGCAGACCGAATCGTAAGTGATGCGAGATCAGCAGTAAGGGTCGTCAGAGATTCTGCTATTGGTTCATAGAGTTCCTGGTTTTTTCGGTACCATTTTGAGATGAAGATCAGGGTTTTTTTTATCTCATTCTTAAGCTCACCCGAGACTGATGTCAGGACTTCTAGATCCTTTCTGATCTGAACGATATCATCGCCTGGTTCTAGAGAATCTGGGGATTTTTTTAAGAGTGTTACGATTTTACTGGTATCAGGAAGTGACTCTGGTTCCCGGTCGGGTGTGTCATCAGGCACTTCTGATGGTTCAATCATAGCCTCCTCCCCGATTTTGGGTCCTGATAAAAATTTGTTCATCATCAATCGTCACAAAATTTCAGCTTTCATCTTATATGTATTTAAAAGAGAGAAGAGATCTCTCATCCCGTTATCCATTGACGTAAGGCAGGTAGACCACATATCGCCATGCAATAACCTAAATATACTATTACAGTTCCGGGATTTTTATAAGGATCGATACAGAACGATCATACCCTCCATATTCCAAAGATAAAGACAGTCCGGGAAACCAGGCAGTGCATAACCAGACATCTTCCGATAAAACCTATATCCCGGGAACCGTATCAAAAGAGAGTTTTTATCCCTGTATCAATAATGTATTACGGCATAAAAGGATTGCACAACCCCCGTAGTGTAGAGGTCAATCATATCGGATTTTGGTTCCGATGACAACGGTTCGATTCCGTTCGGGGGTATAAAAAAATCTATTCTTTTCCACCTGCATCTGCAATCGCGAGCTGATACATCCAGTCAAGCAGGTATGGACACTCTTCAATAACACATTCCAGCTCGCACGCGACGCAGGGTATCAGTTCATCACCTGCCATAAGGAATCCAGGGTCGAGGGGTCCTTTCCTGACAATAAGCCGGTAGGTCTTGATACCATCCTGGCGATATTCAATGCGTTCAACACTCTCTGATTCCAGGAGTTTCTTTACGATACGGGAACATTTCCGGCTGTCGACATCAAGCTCTTTCCAGAGTTCACTCTGAAGTATACCATCTGGGCTTGATTTTATCGCTTTGAGTGCCCGAATCTCGATCTCAGTCAATTCGGTCATACAACGGGTGCAATCGAGAGGATATTATTTCCCCGGATAACAACGATTCCGAGGTCACGTTCACCATTATCCGTATACTCTTTTGAGTTTTCCATCTGAAGATTCAGATACTCATCAACGGCGATCAGGCGTCCTTTTACGATCTTTCCTTCATCCTTAATCTCAACGCTAACAACATTGTCAACCAGGGAAAAAACTTTCTTTATCGGGAGTACGATACTGCTGACCATTCTGCTGGAATATAATGACAGTGGACCTAAAATAGGTTTGCTTTTGATGTAAAAACAGAAGGATTAAAAAGAATAGAGCCAATGAGTCACTTGTATCAGGAAAAAATGGCATCCAAAAGAAAATCCAGGATTATCTGATACCCTAACTCCGGTCTTAACCTGATCCCTGTTTTATATGACAATCATATTGGTTACGTATCGTGTTTTACTGCATATATCTCTTCAATTTTTTTAATGACTCCCGTACTGCCAACATAGATAGGTGTTTTCTGATGTATCGATGTAGGGGTCACATCAAGGAGGTTTCGTCTCCCGTCCGAGATCCGGCCTCCTGCCTGACTGACAATAAAACCCAGGGGGTTTGCTTCAAAAAGAAGACGTAATTTCCCTTCCGGTCTCCCTATCAGGGAAGGATAACCATAAAATCCACCATATACGAGGATTTGATGGAAATCTGCCACAAAGGATCCGGAATACCGGATCTTGTATCCCATATCATTACAGTACCTGATAACTGAGGTGTGTTCCGGAGTCCATTCATTCCGTAAACCCCCGGTACCATACTGTTTCCCTTCAGGAATCATGATATCATGGCAGAGAATTACAAAGTCCCCGATATCGGGGTCGAACGCAAAACTTCGTACTCCCTTTCCTCCGCTCACTACAAGAACCGTCATAGGCCCGTACAGGGAATAGAGCGCGGCGGTCAGGTTTTTTCCTTTCTGAAGCACATCTCCGTCTGCATACAACCCGATAATGGATCCAACGGCAAGATTTGTCTGGATAAGTGATGAACCATCCAGAGGATCCATAACCAATGCGATTGTACCGGTTGAATCAGGAATCCGAATAAGGGAATCCTGTTCTTCTGAGGCAAGTTCACGCACCAGACCTGAATTTGAAAAGAGATCAACGAGAACTTTATCAGCAAATGTATCCATGGCTGCCTGTTGTTCACCAGATGCGTTCCGCCCGGAACAATAGGCCTGATTCTTAAGAAACGCCTTTCGGAGCATCTCGGTCTCGTTTGCAAACAGACGAATCAGCTTGATGATATCAACAGGGAGGTTACTCCATTCCAGATACTCTTCCAATGCACCCATATTAGCCACCTGAATCTGATACTATATTCCAATACCACTATTTCAGTCCTTTCATATTGGATTTAAAACACAGGATATCACCGAGATTGATACTTGATATCTGCGAGAAAAACGATTAAATCCATAATTTACACAAAAATCATGTTTTTTCACTCTCGCCGATACAAGAGGGTCTCTACATGCATCTCATGTGAAAAAAGAGTATCAGGGTTACTCTTTTTTCAGTAATTCGACAAAACAGAAAAAGAGAAAAGAAAAAGAGAAAAAAGAAACAGAACGTTTCTATTTCTCAAAACAGACAATGCATGAAATAGTGATGCTTTTATAGCAACAGAAAAGATATAATAATTATCGTGGTTTCCATTCTCATAGTCGATGATGAACCGGTTCTGCTTGATATGAGTAAGACCTTTATCGAGCGAATGGGGGATTACGAAATAGATACTGCTGAATCAGCCATTGACGCACTTGAGATGATTCAGGACCGGTATTACGATGTTATCATTTCCGATTATGAGATGCCGGTAATGAACGGGATTGCGTTCCTAAAAGAGATCCGTTCCCGTGAGATAGATATCCCGTTTATCATCTTTACCGGCAGAGGGCGGGAAGAGGTGGCTATTGAGGCCCTTAATTTTGGTGCAGACTACTATCTTCAAAAAGGCGGAAACAACAAGGCACTTTTTGCAGAGCTCGTAAATTTTATCAGAAAAACGGTTGAACAGAAACGCGCCAAAAAGGAACTGGTTGCCAGTGAAAAGCGATATCGTGCTGTTGTAGAGTGCCAGACCGAACTCATCAGCCGTTTTTTGCCTGATGGAACCCATGTCTTTGCAAATGAAGCCTTCTGCCGATACTATGGCATACCGTACGAAAAACTCATGGGACGCATCTTTATTCCAAACGTTCCTGTTGATGACAAGAGAAAGATTGCCGACCATTTCAGAAAACTGACACCTGATACCCCTTCAAACATCATCGAGCACAGGATAATAATGCCTGATGGTTCAGTACGGTGGCAACAGTGGTCAGATCTTGCTGTTTTCAATGATTTCGGAATGGTCATTGAGTATCAGTCAGTCGGTCGCGATATCACCGAGAAGAAAGAGATGGAGATATCGATAACCGAGAACCTGAACTATGTCAAAGCTCTCATGGACACCATTCCGGCACCGGTCTTTTACCGGGATATAAAAGGGATATACAAAGACTGTAACAAGGCGTTTGAAGAACTCGTCGGGATGTCAAAGGAAGAGATCATCGGAAAAACAATACATGACTTCTTCCCAAAAGAACTCGCTGACCATTACCGGTACAAAGACGATCTCATTATCGAAAAACCGCATGTACAGCAGTACGAGTATCTGATCACCGATGCAAAAGGAATCAGATATGATGTTTTATTCTCAAAGACTGCTCTTATGAGGGCTGACGGAACGGTAGGGGGCATCGTAGGAGTAATTGTTGACATAAGTGAGAGAAAAGAGATTGAAAAGAAACTCCAGGAGAAGCTCAACTACGTCAAAGCACTCATGGACACCATGGCAGCACCGGTCTTTCTCAGGGATACGAAAGGGGTGTACGAGGACTGCAACAAGGCGTTTGAGGAACTCGTCGGAATGTCACGGGATGAGATCATCGGAAAAACGATACATGATTTCTTCCCAAAAGAACTCGCTGACCATTACCGGTACAAAGACGATCTCATCATAGAAAAACCGCATGTCCAGCAGTACGAGTACGTCATCACGAACGCAGCCGGAGAGACATTTGATGTCATGTTCTCTAAAACTGCGCTTTTGAAGGCCGATGGGACCGTAGGGGGGATTGTCGGCGTCATATTTGACATCAGTGACAGGAAAAGGGCTGAAAAGGAGGTCTCTGAAAAACTCAACTACGTAAAAGCGCTCATGGACACCATGGCAGCACCGGTCTTTCTCAGGGATACGAAAGGGGTGTACG
>CAZSDZ010000011.1:31311-39626 GCA_964605795.1 uncultured Methanoregulaceae archaeon | reverse complement strand
TGAAGGCCGATGGGACCGTAGGGGGGATTGTCGGCGTCATATTTGACATCAGTGATAGGAAAAGGGCTGAAAAGGAGGTCTCTGAAAAACTCAACTATGTAAAAGCACTCATGGATAGTATGTCATCTCCGGTCTTTCTCAGGGATATTAATGGGGTGTACGAGGACTGCAACAAGGCGTTTGAAGAACTCGTCGGGATGTCACGGGATGAGATCATCGGAAAAACAATACACGATTTCTTCCCAAAGGAACTTGCTGACCATTACCGACACAAAGATGATCTCATCATTGAAACACCACATGTCCAGCAGTACGAATACGTCATCACAAACGCAGCCGGAGAGACCATTGAGGTTTTATTCTCAAAAACTGCCCTTCTCAGAACAGATGGGACCGTCGGAGGAATTGTTGGCGTTATTTTTGATATCAGTGCCCGAAAGAAACTGGAAAGGGATCTTGAAGAGAGTGCCGAGAAATTTAGAACCCTTGCCGAGTTTACCTATGACTGGGAGTCATGGATCGGACCAGATGGTTCATATATCTACGTATCTCCCTCCTGTCACCGGATTTCAGGATATACTGTCGAAGAATTCATGAGAGACCCGGATCTCCTTATCCAGATCACCCATCAACAAGACCAGGAGATGATTCGAAACCATTATCACTCAATAGGCGCTGCTACTGATACTATCCAGCATATTGACTTCAGGATCATCACCAAATCCCGGGAGGAACGGTGGATAAGTCATTATTGCCAACCGGTATTCAGGGAAGACGGGACATATCTGGGACGCAGGGAGAATAAACGGGACATCACCCAGAGAAAGCAGGTAGAAGCGGCACTTCAGAGAGCAAATCAGAAATTAAACCTCCTTTCAGGAGTTACCCGTCATGATGTACTCAACCAGCTGACCGTCCTTGCCGGGTATGCTGATCTCGCCCGGGATAGTGCCAAAGAGAGAGAAGCGATCGAATATATCGACAGGATTCGGGAATCGATTGAGAGGATTACAGATCAGATCACGTTTACGCGGATCTACCAGGATATCGGCCTTCATATTGCAGGCTGGCAGGATGTACATGCAGTAATCCAAAAATCTCTGGAATTTATCCACATAAAGGATGTATTCATCTCTGATCCCCTGAAAAAGCTTGAGTTGTATGCAGATCCGCTATTTGAAAAAGTTTTATACAGCTTTCTTGACAATTCTCAACGTCATGGAGAGCATGTAACCCGGGTCTCTTTTGACATGGAGTTTTGCGATGACGGCATCCTTTTTATCTATGAAGATAATGGTACCGGAATTCCGGATGATCTCAAAGAAAAAATATTTGAGAGCGGGTTCGGGCAGAATACCGGATATGGACTCTTTCTCTCACGCGAGATCCTCGGGATATCAGAATATACCCTGACTGAAGTAGGTACCTATGGGAAAGGGGTGAAATTTGTTATCAGAATTCCCCAGGGTATGTTCCGGTTCAAGAACAATTAAAGTTTTTTGGAGCTTGGATTATCTCCTTTTAACACCGAAACTGTACCATGAAATGTATGAAATGCATGATATGCGGTCATGTGTATGACCCGGCACAGGGGGATAAAGGAGTAGAGCCTGGTACCGACTGGGCTCATCTCCCTGATGACTGGTGCTGTCCCATCTGTCTTGCACCAAAAGAACAGTTTATCACCGCTTGAGGATTCCCTTTCCAATCACCATTCCTGCACCAACTCTTACCGAGACGAACGGGTCTCTCAAAAGGAGGGAAAGCAGGATCTCCTGCTCCTGATATACACTTTTTTCCGCTTCGTTATCCGTTCCGGATTCATCTCAGAAAACGTATGCATGCAGGAAAAGAGAATGGAAAGAAACCCGCATCCTGCACTCGCCACTCTGGTACCATCGATCAGGGCCTTATGGGGGAACGAGATCCAACAGACCTAAAGCGCAGAAAAGCAACATAAAAGTATGGTAACCTCGCTTCTCATCAGGGTGAACGGACGGGTACAGGGGGTAGGATACCGGTTCTATGTTCTGCGTGCTGCAAAAGAGAACAATATCACCGGATGGGTAAAAAACGAGACCGATGGAACAGTCTGTATCTGTGCAACCGGTGCCAGTGATGATATGTCAGTTTTCATCGAGCATATCCATGCCCGGGCAGATCCCCATATCCAGGTGAAAAGCCTTGATATGCAAGAGAATAAACCCATACCGTCTACAGATTTTCGTATACGATACTGATAATGTCATAAAGTTCATATAAATTCAATCTGTATATATACCCATGAACAGACTACCTATTGTTCTCATATTCCTTGTCATTACCGCTATTTTCATAGCCATACCAGCCAGTGCTGACTGGAAAGAAAATGATCCAACCGGTCAAATGAAAGGTAACTGGAATTTTCCATACGATGACGAGGATCCCTTCACGATCGGGTTATACTGCTGCTGGTTTGACCTCATCCAGCGGATGATAGACAATATGACCGGGGGATATGCATCACTCGGAATGCTTAACATGCCGTACGAAGGGTATGGTGAGACAGGAGATGACGATGAGGATGAGGATGACGAATTGGGAGAAGTTGAAGCCAAAGCTTGGACCGGCACAATCGATGGAAAACTAGAAGAGACGGCAGTATACTGTCCTTCCTGTCACCCGGAGAATACCATAAAGAAACCCAATGCTCAGAAAAACCAGGTTTCAGCCGAGATAGCTTACATCAGAAGCCTGATTGAGAAGGATGAGACCCTCCAGAAGAGAGCAAACAAGACTTATATATCATCCCTGAGTAAATCAGAACTGATTCGTGAGTTCGGGACTACGTAAATATCACAATTTTTTTCAGATATCATTCTTTTCTTTTTTTCGTGTTTTGTGAGCAATCGTTACCAGTCGCATCATATCGGTCTGATTCACACCAGAAAACTGATAAAACAGGGATCTCATTGGAAAATGAGAACAGACCGGGAAAAAGACAGGGTTTCTCATGCAGCGAATCACCCAGGAGATCGCGTTAGATAAGAACTCTTGTCTTTTATCCTGATCCCAATGATCGGGTTGGTTGGTTTTACCCGTGCGATATAACAACCATCCTCTGTTTCTTATTCACTATACATCAGGATATAATTGAAGGATTTTACGTCACATCGATGAGTTCTGCCTCGGTGATATCTATCGAGTCGCCGAGCGTATCACGCGTTGCACTGGCCGTCATCTGTTCGGTAAGGTCCCGATCTTCCATGACATCCCGTATCCGTTCCAGGTACCGGTCCATCTCCTCGTCAGACTGGGCTTCGAGGACATGCCGGTATTCACGCAAGGTAGACGGGCTTATTCCCAGCTCTTCACTGATATCCTTCATGGTCTTATCAGACTGCAGGAGCACAACCATCTTTTCCTGATCAAAAGGCATCTTAAAGTCAAGATCACGAAACAGTTTCATCCTGACCCGTGCACGGGCGACCGTCTTTGAGAGTTTCTCATCACCAAGATCACGGGCTATCTCCGTATCATTCTTTCCACTATGATATGCGCAAACGAGTTTAGCCATCTGGATCGGTTTTAATTTCGTCTTGAAAACACCCTGGTCCTGCATTTCACGCATAATCAGGGCGATTTCACGTTCCACAGCATCACTGTCACGAAGAGTACCATGTATCTTCTTCATCGGCTCTACGATTTTGGTATTACCGGTTATATCAGTGAACAGTTGAAAGAGCTGTTTCTTCTTCTCTGTCTCATCAGGCATAAATTATCACGCAACAGCCGAATACCGATATAGATGCTTGTAAGACTATTTATAACTGTTGATTTGATCCCATATTTGAACAGGTCATCAGGCATTATGGCGGGATTTCTGACCTGAACAGTAATACCAAAAGATTCAGGGGGGGGTTTAGACCCTCATACACTCTGTGTAGAGATCTGCGGTCCATGAATCCAAAAAAACAGTTCCCGGTGATAGGATTTATGGTATCATGACCCTAAACATAAGAGAATCTGGATATACGTGATCATATGAGTGATATTTTTGAGAGTGTAATGGATCTTGCACGTCGTCGTGGATTTGTCTGGCCCACTTCCGAGTGTTACGGCTCTGTTGCAGGTTTAATAGATTACGGGCCTCTTGGCACCATGTTGAAACGGCGGATAGAAGATACATGGCGGTCATTTTTCGTAATTCGGGAAGGATACTACGAGATTGAATGTCCAACGCTCGGACAGGAGGCAATCTATGTTGCTTCCGGCCATGTAAAGGGATTTTCAGATAAGATGTGCCAATGCCCGCACTGCCAGGAATATCTACGTGCTGATCATATTGCTGAAGAGAATCACGTCCCTGATGCGGCAACGAAAAAGGAAGAGGAGCTCGCTGCATGTATTGCACCCTTTCCCTGCCCGATCTGTAACGAGATTCTTGGCAAAACAGAAGTCTTCTCATTTAACCTGATGTTTCAGACAACCATCGGTCCGGGATCACAACGACGGGGGTATCTCAGACCTGAGACCGCACAAGGGATCTTTACCGATTTTTCACGGCTTTTGAGATTTTACCGGGACAAATTACCCTTTGGTACCGTTCAGATTGGAAAGTCATACCGCAACGAGATCTCGCCCCGGCAGGGAATGATCCGGTTACGGGAGTTCTCCCAGGCCGAGGCCGAGATATTTGTTCATCCTGACAAAAAACAGCACCCTTATTTCTTTCGGTACGCTTCGTATGCTTTCTCCCTCCTCTCTTTCCGCCAGCAATTAAACAAAGAGGAGGCAAAGGTCTACACCATGGAACAGGCAGTCTCTGAGTCAGTCATCGCAAATGAGTATGTTGCCTATTACCTTGCCTTAACACATGAGATCCTGACAACCATCGGTATCGACCCGGAGAAATTACGGTTCCGTCAGCACCTTCCTGATGAACGGGCACATTATGCACTTGACTGCTGGGACGCCGAGATCTTTTCAGAACGCTTTGGCTGGGTTGAAACAGTCGGCATCGCAGACAGGACTGATTATGACTTACGGGCTCACGAGAAGCATAGCGGTGAACGGTTTCGTGTATTTATCCCGTTTGACACTCCGAAAAAAGAGAAACAAAAGCGGATAACAGCAAACATGGGAGTACTGGGTCCCCGGTATCGGGATAAAGCAAAATACATCGCAGAGGCACTTGCAGAGACAGAACCCGGGCAAGATGGAGCTTCGGTTACCATTGATGGGAAAGAGATCTTCATTCCTGCCGATCTCTATGAAGTCATCGAGGAAGAGGTTCTCGTCCGGGGTGTTGATGTGATGCCACACGTAATAGAACCCAGTTTCGGGATAGATCGGATGCTCTATGCCGTTCTTGAGCATACCTACAACGAAGAGATGGTTGAAGGGGAGATACGAAAGATATTACGGCTTCCTCCCATAATAGCCCCTATCCAGGTTGCAGTCTTCCCCCTGATGCCCCGTGACGGACTTGATGAGATTGCAATCCGGCTCACCGAGCAACTGCATAAATCCGGCATCATGGCACAATATGATGATTCCGGGGCTATCGGCAGGAGATATCGACGCCAGGATGAGATCGGTACTGTTTTTGCGGTAACTATCGATTACGACAGCAAAGAAAACAACACGGTCACACTCCGGGAGCGCGACAGCATGAAACAGGTCCGTATCGATATTGAGGAAGTTCCAGATCTCATCAGAGACCTCATCAATGGTTCACGCAGGTTTGCAGATTTAATGTGACAGAATTTGTAACGCATCCCCTCATCAGAAAGAACAGCATTGAAAGACGGGCATACCAACTCGCGATAGCAATGCAGGCTCTTGATGGAAACACCCTCGTGGTAATCCCGACCGGTCTCGGGAAGACGGCAATCGCACTGCTTACCGCGGCGTCACGCCTGTATAACAACGGGGGCAGGATACTCATGCTTGCTCCGACAAAGCCCTTAATTGAACAGCACATGCGCTATTTCAGTACCCATCTCGCGCTTGAAAAGAAGGATGTGCAGAGCAAAGATACAACCAGCAACGATAGTATCGATACAGAACCGTATCTCCTCTTTACCGGGGATGCAGATCCGCAGAGCAGGATGCATGCATGGAAACGAGCCACGGTCTGTTTTGCAACCCCGCAGGTCATAAAAAATGATCTCATTGCAGGCAGGTACACCCTTTCTGATGTATCACTTCTTATTTTTGACGAAGGACACCGAGCAGTGGGAAATTACAGTTATGTCTTTTTAGCCGGGAGGTACATGGAGACCGCAAAAGATCCCCTCATTCTCGCGATGACTGCATCCCCGGGGGGCAATCGGGAAAAGATACAGGATATCTGCGAAAATCTCTGTATATCAAACGTCCAGACCAGGGTCGAGACCGATCCTGACGTCCGTCCGTATGTTCATGAGCGGGAGGTAACCTTTCTTGATGTACCCCTCCCCCGTGAGATTCGGGATATCATCAGTCTCCTCTCACGCATGCTTGACGACCGTCTCGGTGAACTGCAACGGATGGGGTATGATGCACCAAAACGACAGAATCTCTCGATGAAAGTGTTGAACCAGTTACACGGGGCAATACAGAGCAGAATATCCTTAAAAGACCCGGATGGGTTTATTGCTGCAAGTATTCATGCAGAGTGCTTAAAGATCCGGCATGCCATCAGTCTTGGTGAGTCACAGGGATGCCTTGTATTACGCGGATACCTGGAAAAATTACATGCAGACGGTACATCTGCAGGAGGAACACGGGCTGCAGCACGGATAGCAAAAGATCCCTTATTTACTGAAGCATTCGAGAAAAGTCTCCTCTTTTCAGAGGAATGCCATCCGAAACTGCTTGCCCTCCCCGGTCTTATCAGGGAAGAACTGGATAGGGATTCTGATAGGCGAATCATTATATTTGCCACGTACCGGGATACAGTAAGCCAGATAGTGGGAATTCTCGAGAAAGAAGGGATCGATGCAGGGAGATTTGTCGGGCAGACAACAAAGGAGCGTGAGAAGGGTCTCAGCCAGAAGAAACAGATAGAGACACTCAACCAGTTCCGCGAGGGGCGATACCGGGTTCTCGTCGCAACATCAGTCGGAGAGGAAGGACTTGATATCCCCTCAACAGACCTTGTTGTCTTTTATGAACCGGTGCCGTCCGAGATCCGTTCCATCCAGAGGAAAGGGAGAACCGGCAGGCACGGAACCGGGAAAATCCTCGTACTGGTAACAAAGGACACATCAGATGAGACCTTCCGGTTCGTCTCCCAGAACAGGGAACGGGCAATGGTAAAAGAGATTAAAGAGTTACAGAAACAGCCCAAATCCCGGCAGGCCCAAATTCCAGGGATCGATACCGAAGAGATAAACACTCGGTCCTTTAAAGTCCGGGATCCGAATCCCGGGGATGAATCAGAAAGCCCGCTTGTGATGATTGATGACCGGGAAACGATGTCACGGGTGGCAGAGGAACTCTCAAACCTAGGAACCAAAATTGAGCTGATGCGACTGCCGTTTGGGGATTATCAGATCGGAGACAGGATAATCATTGAACGAAAGACCACCCGTGACTTTGTCGATTCACTCATCAACCGTGACCTGCTGGGTCAGATTCATTCCATGAGTCAGCATGCAACCAGGCCTGTTCTCATCATCGAGGGAGAGGATCTCTATGGACAGCGGGATATCCATCCAAACGCTATCAGGGGTACTCTTGCTGCCATTGCGATAGACATGGGAGTGACTATCCTTTACACAAAGGATGCAGAAGAGACGGCTGCCATGATCTATCTTATTGCGCGCAGGGAGAAGCGGGAAGAGAAAACCGGTGGTGCCATGTGGCTCCAGAAACCTTATCTCTCACAAAACGCAGCAAAGGAACAGATAATCTGCTCCCTGCCTGAAATTGGATCTATCCATGCAAAGAGACTCCTTGCGGAGTTTGGTTCAGTCAGGAACGTTATTACGGCAGAGCGGGATGACTTGTTACGGATTAAAGGGATTGGCCAGGGAAAAGCGGAGCGGATCGTTTCCCTAGTAAACTCACCGTACGAGGAATCATAAGACCTGATTTTACTCCAGGTAGGAAAGAGCCTCTGCACCATCCCGCACTGCCTGCATGAGATCCAAAACCCGCCTGGTATCCTGTTCGTGAGAGACCCTATCAAGCAGATCGTAAATTGTTTGTGAGATTACAAAAGCCAGTTCACCTGGCATCACCCCTTCTCCTGCCGGCTTTTCGGAATCATCAACGGCTCCCGGTTCACTGGCACCAGACGGGGAGACGTTATGCACACCTGATTTTATTGATTTACCGTTGCGAAT
>CAZSDZ010000011.1:0-31301 GCA_964605795.1 uncultured Methanoregulaceae archaeon | reverse complement strand
CTGCATTCTTCCTCTCATCACAGACGACACAGAGCGTTTCTCCTTTGTATAAAAAAAGGGGAGAACCACATGCAGAACAGGATGAAGCAAGCATTTTTCCTCCTTTTAAAAGGAATTCTGCCATTATTTCATCGGGTTTTTTCATACTCAACAGGTAGTCTGTGGCAACTATTTAAGTGTTCATATCCTTACTAGTAAGGAAGGATTATAAGGGTGATTGCATGAGTACTCCCGAACAGACCATAGAAAATTGCATCCAGATGTTGTCTGCCATCATAGATGACGGTACGATACCACGTAACATCAGACGTATCGCAGATGAGACACGAACTCTTCTCATGCACCCGGATAATGATCTCGGAATGCGTGCAGCAGAGGCCATATCTAAAATAGACGAAATAAGCAGTGATCCGAATATGCCGGTCCATGCACGGACACGGATATGGGAACTGGTCTCCCAGCTTGAGACCGTTCCGCTTGATTAACAGCCTTCTCTTTCAAAAGATACCATACCAATACTTCTTCTCGTATCTTTTCGTTTTTTAAAAATCTGGGTTTCATCGCACTCCAAAAACAGTATCTGTTCATGAAGTGGCACTGACCTGGTCAGGAACCCTGTACGGTAATGACAATATCACGTCTCCGCGATGAACGCGTATCCAGTTCTACCAATACCACCTGCTGCCATGTCCCGAGTGCCAAAGAGCCAAAAGAGACAGGGATCATAAGGTCCGGCCCAAGAATTGCGGCCTTCACATGGGAACGGCCGTTTCCGTCGTTCCATTTAGCATCGTGCCGGTACGAAATTTCGTCAGGAGCGATAATCCTGAGCGAACGGTTCAGATCAGACAAAACCCCGTCTTCATACTCGATAGTAGTAACTGCAGCGGTAGAACCTCCCACAAAAACATGAACAAGACCGGTATTAATTCCTGATCTCTGCACGATATCTCTGATATCCCGTGAGATATCGACGATATCACCTTCTCCATGGGTGGTAACCGGGATGGTATCCTGGTACATACGAGATGATAATCAGGGATCGGTAAAAATGGTTTTTCGAAAGAAAGAAAACAAGGCATCATACCGCCATCTTCCTATCTCCCGGATAAAGGGAAGTAATAATGGAAAGAAGATGAGGAAAAAGAATCTACCGGTTAGTTACGCGGGGTGAGAAATTTATTCACTATCTTTAAGGCACAGTAATCCCCGCACATGGTACAGGCATCAGCATCGGCAGGCATCCGTTCGGTACGAATTTTCCGTGCCCTTTCAGGATTGATTGCAAGATTGTACTGGGCTTCCCAGTCAAGATCACGGCGGGCATGACCCATAGCAAGATCAGCATCCCTTTTCTTTAGTTTTATCATATCTCCCACATGCGCAGCGATACGGCTGCTCATGACTCCCTCATACACTTCTTCAAGATTGGGCAGGGCAAGGTGTTCAGCCGATGTTACATAGCATATGAAATCCGCCCCTGCTGAAGATGAGAGAGCAGCACCGATCGCCGATACCCGGTCATCGTATCCGGGAGCGATATCCGTGACAATGGGTCCGAGCATGTAGAACGGCTTATTGCCTGATAACCGCTTCATCAGGGTAACATTGGTCTGTATCTCATCTACAGGAACATGTCCCGGTCCTTCGATGATGACCTGGATACCCTTGTCATGCGCCTGATCGCCAAGCTCGGTATTGATGATGAGTTCCTGAATCTGGGCACGATCGGTGGCATCGTGGACCGCTCCTGCCCGCATCCCATTTCCGGTCGAGAGTGTTACCTCATGCTCTTTTAAGATCTCACAGAGGTAATCAAACTCGGTATAGAGAGGATTATCCTTGTCATTATGAAGCATCCAGGCAACCATGAAAGCACCACCGCGGGAACAAAGGCCACCATGCCGTCCCTGTCTCTGCAATCTCTTTAATGTCAGAAGATTGATCCCCGTGTGAATGGCCATAAAATTGGTCCCGAGTTTTGCCTGTTCTGCAGTTATCCTGAAGAGATCATCCTCTTTCATATGAACAACAGCGCCGTCCTTCCGGGCTGCTTCGATAAAGGCCTGGTACAAGGGAACGCTACCAACCGAGAGTGTGGTCGCTTCAATGACTCGTCTGCGGATCTCGGTAAAGTCACCACCGGTTGAGAGCTCCATTAAGGTATCCGCGCCTGCGCGTTCTCCTGCCTTTGCTTTCTCTACTTCCATATCGATATCAACGATATCAGTTGAGGTACCGATAGAACAGTTTACTTTTGTGGTAAGACCGGAACCAATTCCACAGAGTTTTACGTCCCGGTAAGGAGAGATATTGATCACTATGTGGCCTGCTGCAATACCGCGCCTGATAAAATCTTCAGTGACGCCTTCCTGCTTTGCAACAACCTTCATCTCGTCAGTGATGATGCCTGCTTGCGCATCTTCGACTATGGTCATAGCCTACTAATTTGATGAATGATTAATTAAATGATTCTTTCCCGGAAATAATAGCATATTTGTTCTTTCTTATTACACAATTAAAATTGAATTACGACAAATGACACGCATGCAGAACCAATTCATTCGGTAAAAGACCGATCTTATTAGAGAACAGACCCAACACATAAGAGAGACGTGACATCAGAAATTCTCATTAACTTTGGTGGATTTGTTCCGCTTTCAACGGTTGACTGGCGAGGAAGATCAGTCTGTACCATATTTTTTCGGGGCTGCCCGGTCCGGTGCTGGTACTGCCAGAACAAGGACATCCAGACCGGTACAGACATGCGCAGTGTAAAAAGCATCATCGAGATGATACAAGATGCACAGCTTTTAATCAGTGGAGTTGTGTTTTCCGGAGGAGAAGCAACCATGCAACAGGAAACCCTCCTGTATCTCGCAAAAAGATGTAATTCGATGGGTCTTCTGACAGGGTTGCACACGAACGGAGTTTTTCCCGACACCATTGATCTCCTCATCAAAAACAGGTGTATTGACCATATTGCCCTTGATATCAAGGCCAGGTGGGAGACGTACACCAACCGGCTGGGGGTTGATTGTGTCAATGAAGTAAAAAGATCCCTTTCTATCTGCCAGGATGCCGCCAAAGAAGGTAATCTTCCCGAGTTTGAAGTGGTCATCACTCTTTTTGCAGGATACGATGATGAACTGCCATCCATAATCAGGGATATTGCTGATTCTAGTACCCTTGTTCTGCAGCAGGGGGTGTACCCAGGCCTTACCGTACTCTCAGAAGAAGACCTTATGGATATTGCAGACCGGTTAAAGAGACCGGTTCATATAAGAACACGTGAGGGGGGTGAAATTGCATATGCAGGTAATCGGAATCGTCGGTCTTCCGGGAAGCGGGAAAGGTGAATGTTCACGTATTGCAGAAGAGATGAACATCCCTGTCGTAACCATGGGAGATGTTATCCGCAACGAGGTTAAAAAGGCAGGACTCCCCCCCCTTGACAGTTATATGGGGGAAACAGCCAGACGACTCAGGGAGAAAAACGGGGACGGTGCCATCGCAATGGCTTGTATTCCTCTCATTAGAGAGATGAAAAAACCGGCTGTCCTTATCGATGGTATACGGGGAGACGCAGAGGTCAGGGTATTTGCAGATACCTTTTCTTCTTTTACGCTCATCGCGATTGTGGCAGACACTACTACCCGCCTCTCCCGCCTGCAGAACAGGAAAAGATCAGACGACTGCATAACTCTGTTTGATCTTTCACAGCGGGATGCCAGGGAGACTGCATTTGGACTCCTCCGGGCACTTGATATGGCAGATATTACCATAGAGAACTCGAGTACATTACCGGTATTTCATGAGAAAATACGGGATTTATTAAGACATCTGGTATCAGATAATGAAATTTAAACCTTTCTTTGCTTCATCCTCAAAGATATGGGAAGATATTACGTGGATATATGCCATCGAGGAGACAGGATATACCGGATGGGAAATTTCTGCAGATGGCAAATACCGTCTCGATGAACCAGTCTTTCGAGACGCAATTATCGAAACGCTGGAGAGTACAAAACTTAAGGCCACAATCCACGCGCCATACAGTGATTTAAATATTGCCGCTCTCAATCCCCAGATCTGGGAGGTTAGTGTCAGGCAGATATGTTCCTGCATCGCACATGCTTCCGGCATTGCCGATATGGTTACGTTCCATCCCGGCTACCTTGGACCAGCCGGGAAACTCATCCCTGAAAAAGTCTGGGAATTGCAGAAAAATGCCTTACAGAAGATAGACCGGATTGCAGGAGAGCATGGGATCCATACCTGCCTCGAGAACATGCCTGCCATTCCGGATCTTCTCTGTCAGAGTCCATATGAACTGGAAGGACTGACTGAAGGGCTGGAACATGTCGGGATGACTATTGATATCGGTCATTCACACACAACACGCTGGGAAAAAAATTTTTACCCCTTAATCGGCAGTGCAGACCATCTCCATATCCATGATAACCATACAAAATCTGACGAACATCTCCCCATTGGATCAGGAACGGTCTCCTGGAAAACGGTATCAGAACAGGTAAAAGCATTGTATCAGAAAGAGATTATTGTTATTGAGGGACGAAGCATCCCAGATGCGGCGCTCTCACTACAGATGTTTATGAGGTGGTTTTCATGACCGGAGAGACCCTCTTTGTATACTTTCTCGGCACATCCGGAGCACTTCCCTCAGTCTCACGTAACCTCCCTGCAATCCTTCTCAAGTGGGGATCCCATGACATCCTCTTTGACTGTGGAGAAGGCACACAACAACAGATGATGCGTGCACGAACCGGTTTCGGGGTGTCTGAGATATTCATCACACACTGGCATGCGGATCATTATCTCGGAATAATCGGGCTGCTTCAGACGTTGACGTTTAATGGAAGGCTCGAACCGCTTACGATTTATGGACCAGACATCGTTTCAGAGATCGTTTCAGACATTACCAGGATCTGCCGGACACGGTTCTCATTTGCCGTCAATGCGATTCAGGTACAGCCCGGCGATGCGTATCGGTTTTTAGGGTTTACCGTGCAGGTCTGCAGGGCTGATCATGGGATACCTGCGGTAGGATACTGTTTTACTGAAGACTCGCGACCGGGCAGATTTAACCGGCAGGGTGCCATCGATCTGGGTATCAGACCCGGTCCCCTCTTTGGAAAACTACAGCGTGGCGAGACAATAACCGTCAGAACAGAGAAAGAAGAGCGGATAATCAGACCTGACCAGGTACTCGGACCTGAGAGACCTGGTAGAAAAATCATCTATACAGGGGATACACGATTAAATAAAAAGGAACTAGAGAGATTTGGAACCAATGCAGATCTCCTGATTCATGATGCAACCTTTGATTCAGAGCAACAGGAGCGAGCTCGGGAATTCTTCCATGCAACTGCCGGTGATGCCGGCATATGTGCCCGGGAACTCTCGGTTCGAAAACTCGCACTCTTCCATATCAGTTCGCGGTATACCCAGACCGCACTCCATCGCCATGATGCCGAACAGGAGTTTTTTGGAGATATTATCATCCCTGATGATCTTGATGTCTGTGAGGTACCATTTCACGACTGATACCCAAAGGATGAGATCACTTATCCTTTCTGAGGTTGCATATATGAAAACTCATATCTGCAGAAAGGATTATTGGCTTTATTTCAGAATCATTCTGCAAGCAGAGAGGTCTGCCTCCACTATAAGGGAGATAGCAGACCAGAATAAAAAACGACAGGTGCCAACAACATGTCATCAGCAGAGAATGCAACGATAGTATATCGTCTGGGCAATGAATGTGAAATATCAGATCTCAGTATTGGAAAGATATATTCAGGTATAATAGAAGGTTTTGCGAATTTTGGTAGTTTTGTATATCTCAACGATTCAGTCAAGGGACTGGTTCATAAAAGTAATATCCTGACCACCCACAAGGCTGGTGAGACCATCATGGTCAGGATCAATGCAATCCGTAATAATGGAAATATCGATCTTGAAGAGATAATTATCACCTCGTACACAATCGAGCAGATATCATGTAAAAAACGTCAAACCCTGCTTTGTGATCTCAAAACAAGGGTGGGGAGAACCGTACATCTCACCTGCCAGGTCGCCCAGATAAAGCAGACCTCGGGACCGACCATCTTTACCCTCGTAGACGAGAGTGGGACTGAGAATGCTGCAGGATTCATCGAAGCCGGGAAACGCGCCTTTCCCGAGGTAGGTCAGGGGAACATGGTCTCGGTATCAGGAGAGGTTATGCAGCGTGGTGGCCAGTTACAGATAGAATTAAGTGATATGCGCCCGCTTTCCTGCGAAGAGGCCGCTTTGGTAGAACAAAGAATCGAGGATGCCTTGAACGAACGGGCAGAGCCGGAAGATATTCCGCTCCTCATTCAGAGTGACGTGTTACAACTCCTGCGACCAGAGATGCGAAAAATCGCAGCGCAGATACGAAAAGCGGTATTTACCGCCCAACCGATTCTGGTCCGTCATCATGCCGATGCTGACGGGATATGTTCTGCCGTGGCCATTGAGCAGGCGGTCGTATCACTCATCAATGAGTCGGGAAAGGATTATGACGCTGATTACTTCCTTTTTAAGAGGGCGCCATCCAAAGCTCCGTTCTACGAGATAGAGGATATTACACGGGATCTTGATTATGCAACGCGGGACAGTATCAGGTTTGGACAAAAAATGCCCCTTATCGTCCTTACTGATAACGGCTCAACAGAAGAGGATCTCCCGTCCATGAAGATGGCAGAAGTCTATGACATTCCCATGATCGTCTTTGACCATCACCATCCTGATGAGATCGTGGATCAGTACCTGATATCCCATGCAAACCCCTACCATGTCGGGGGTGACTTCGGGATAACTGCCGGGATGCTTGGCGTTGAGATAGCACGTCTCATCTCCCCCGGGGTTGAAGAGCGGATAAAACACCTTGCTGCGGTTGCTGCAGTCGGGGACAGGAGTGCAGCTCCAGAACGTCAGAGATACCTGGATCTCGTCGCCGAAAACTTCCCGGAACCACTCTGCAAAGAGATCGCATCAGCCCTTGATTACGAACAATTTTATCTCCGATTCAATGATGGAAGAGAGATAATCAAAGATATCCTTTTCTTAAACGAGAACGAGAAGCGGAGCAGGGAACTCGTTTATTTACTGGTCAAAGAGTCTAACAATGCAATAGAAGAGCAGATAAGAACCTGTATGCCCCATGTACAGAGACGTGAACTGGATAACGGTGCACATCTCTTCCTTCTTGATGTTGAGATCCATGCCCATAAATTTACCTTCCCGCCACCGGGAAAGACATCTGGGGAAGTACATGACCGGCTCTGCCAGATGCATGCCGGGCAGCCGGTGGTTACTCTCGGATTCGGCCCTGATTTTGCAGTACTGCGATCCCGGGGAATCCTCTTAAATATCCCTGAGATGGTCAGGAATTTACGGGAAGAGATGCCAGGTGCAGGAATTAACGGGGGAGGGCACCTCGTTGTCGGGAGTATCAAATTTGTTGAAGGAATGAGGGAATCAGCTCTTGCAAGACTTATCGAGATGATAGGGACCTATCCAATAGAATGAAGGCAGTACCAGGCAGGACAGGGGTTGCACCAGATGGTTCTGTCAGCATACCGGTGCAATCGTGAAGATCCATGATAGATCCATTAGTTATTTATGTTTCAAATGAAATGAATAATTAGGCCTGATGGAGGCGATTATATACCATCAAAGGGAATATTACGAGATAAGTATAATGAAACGCAGGTGCGTCTTGTTACGTATCTCAAAGGGGGCTTGATCTCAGGGAAACACTATTTCAAGTCCAAGTATATAGCAAAAGACCTTGGATTATCATCCAAGGAAGTGGGTACCAACATGGCCATTCTTGCAGATATCTGCCAGGAATTGTCTATTGTCCGGTGGAGTTACTCAAACAGCACCACCTGGATGGTATCCCCGCGTTGCTGATACACAACCACCCTCTTTTTCTATCGTTATAACGAGTTTATTATCATGAACACGAAAGTAACCTTTGAATCAGAAGTGGAGTTTGTCGCGGCAATCAATGAGAAAAAAGACTGCCTGATGTCCCAGGATAATACCCAGGACGATCCTGGTACATTATGGTTTAATATTGATGTCCCGAAAGATCATGCATTTAAAGCAGGGGATCGTGTCAGGATTACGGTTGAAAAAGTATAAAAAAGAAAATGCGATGCAGTGAAATTCTGCGTCGTCTCTTGTTCCTGCAGCGTTATCACTGTTCTTTCTGAAACTCTGTTCGTATCTGTTCAACCCGTTCTTCCTGGAACTTCAGGTTCATTGCCATGCTTTTAATGGCGTTATTGATATCATCGGAAAGACGCATTGATGGATCACTCAGATTATAGGTCGATTCAAGCAATTTTAACAGCCTTTTTGTTATCTCTACACTCTTGACAAGCCTGCCATATTCAGATATGATGGTCTTGTCAAACCCGCCAGCAACAGCCCGCTCCATATCCTCTTCAATTCGGCGTTTTCTCGTGAGAATTCCCTCAATCGCAGCATATAATTCTGCATGTGTCACCGGTTTAAGAATATAATCTTCAATATATATACCGTATTCCTGTGCTTCCTGAGGGGTCAGCTGCTTTGCCGTAAGCATCATAACCGGGATGTCCTTTGTCTCGAAATTCTGTTTAATGGCAACCAGAGTCTCCCAACCGTCCATAGGTTCCATCATAATATCGAGCAGGAGCAGATCCGGGGTCACCGTCTTTAAAAGTTCTATTCCATCAGGACCGCTGTTTGCTGAATACGTGTCATATCCTCCCCGTTCAAGCATCGTTATAAAAATATCCACAATAAACGGGCTGTCATCTATCACCAGAATAGTTGCCATTAAAAGTAACCTCCAACCTCTTCTGCCAACTGCATCAGTTCTTCTATCACCTGCATAATATCAGACTGCGATGTAACAAGAGCAGTAATCAATAGTTTCTCCCCGGCCCCAAGAATAACAAGGGTGCCATCCGATGATCGAATCATCACGACATCCGGGGACTGAATTTTTATGATAACAGAGGCAGATTCGGCTGATGCAAGCAGGGTTGCGCTCATCGCTGCAAACCATGCCTCATTAAACTCGGTATCCGCATATTTACCAAGCAATACCCCATCCCTGGAGACCAGTGTGCAGGCAGTTACTCCATCTATCCCTTTGATCATCCCAATGATAGTAGCTATCTTCTCTTTGAGCATGTAATACCTGCACCCCGATTAATTACAATATACTATCGTTATCCAATATAGTTTTGCCGAAAAAAAGTATTACTTTGAATTCTTTCAATCCCACGGCTATAAAGATACGTGAGGTAAAAAGACCTGCCTCATATCCGGATGTTTCTCATGCGTGTCTCACGAATCACACTAAAACACCATAAAAGCGCAAGGGCTTTTGTATGGTACCCATAGCCGGGAGAGAGATGGATTTTTTCGGTATCCTTGACTCACTCCTTCCTTTGAACACCATCACCCCCTTTATGCTGACCGTATAAACCCGGTTTTATGCAGATACAAAACAGAAGATAAGTGATATATGGCAACCGGTTCAATATGTTTGACTACGGGGCCATAGGGTAGCCTGGCATCCTAGGAGACTGGGGGTCTTCTGACTCGAGTTCGAATCTCGATGGCCCCATCCCCTTTTTTATGATCGTATGACTTTAGATAAACGTTGCAGTACGTGTCTTCTCTCCCGGGTTTCGTATGAGGGGATATCCGCGGGGGCAGAACCTGACACGATAACACATGTCGAGAAGGAGGCTCAACAGCTAATCGCAACCTTACTTGACCATCCGGCATGGTCTCATCCCATGATAGCCAGCTTTCTGCATCGAACAGTCTATGCAATGTTCTCATGCCCGGATCCCTTTGTGCAGATAAAAGCACATTCAGATGCCGAATCTTTAGCGGTTGCAATGAAGGTAAAAAACCGGCTGCAGACATTTTCTGACTATGTTCTTGCGAGTGTTATCGCAAATACCTTTGACTATGCAGTAGAGGGACATGATGTCACTACCGATTTTTATGCATTCTTTGAGGAAAACTTTGCCAAAGGACTCGATATCGACCACACCAATGAGATTCTGGCCTTGTCTTCCCGGGTTGTGTATTTCACTGATAACTGCGGTGAGATCGTTTTTGATCACCTGTTACTGCAATACCTTTATAACCAGGGAGCTCATCTGACCGTAGTGGTCCGCGATGCCCCCATCTTGAATGATGCAACACGTAAAGAAGCAGAGGCTCTGGGAATAGCAGAGGTATGTGATCTGCTCATCGGATCAGGAGCGGGAACAGAACATGGTATCAGGTTTGATCTTCTTCCCCCTGTCGTTCTCGATGCCCTTGATGACTGCACCCTGATTATTGCGAAAGGAATGGCAAATTATGAAAGTTTGCGTGAGTTTTGTGGACTTCCCCCGATAGCGTATCTTTTGAGCGCAAAATGTCTGCCGATTGCTGAGGAACTGCATGTATCCCGCGGGGCAAAGATTGCGCTTCTCAGAAAGAAAACCGGTTACTGATATCCATACCTTTTTGTGATGATACGTTGAATCTGGAACATGGCTTTGGCAGAGATCCTATCAAATGGCTGGATCATAATCCTGTTAGGTGCAGGATTTCTGATGCTCGAAGTCTTTTCACCAGGCTTTTTCCTGGCTGTGCCGGGTACCGTGCTGATTATTATCGGGATTCTCATTCTGCTTGGTTTTGATGTTTTTGAATCATCTGCAGGCATTATTGTAGGGGTTATCATCGCGTTCATCGCATCGGGATTAACCATCTGGATCTACAGTCGCCTGACACCATTTGAGGAAAAACCAAGGGCTACCAGCATGGATTCGGTCATCGGAAAAAGCGGACTTGTCCTTAAGGCCGTGAATCCTGATACAATAACAGGAAAGGTTGAACTCGACGGACAGGAGTGGAGTGCTAAGAGCACAGGGGCATTTATTCCTAAAGATTCCCGGATTATCGTAGTATCATCACAGGGTGTTCATGTGGTGGTAGAAGAGGTGTAGATAGTATGGCATTTGCAGACACATTCATTACAATACTGTTGGTTATCATCATTCTTTTCATCTTCGCACGGGGAGTTATTATCATTCAACCGTACGAACAGGGTCTTCAGATTCGTCTTGGACGATATATCGGAAAATTAAACTCAGGTTTCCGCTGGGTTGTTCCTATTATTACCAAGGTCCACACCGTCGACTTACGGACGATGGTCATGGACGTTCCCAGCCAGGAAGTGATCACAAAAGATAACTCACCAACCAATGTGGATGCTATTGTCTACATCAGGGTCGTAGATCCGGAAAAATCAGTATTTGAGGTTGCGAACTACCGGTTGGCAACTGTTGCACTCGCCCAGACATCCCTTCGTGGCATCATTGGAGATATGGAACTCGATGAGATCCTTTACAATCGCGAGATGATTAATACAAAATTAAGAGATATTCTTGACCGTGAGACCGATCAGTGGGGTGTCAAAGTAGAACGGGTGGAGATTAAAGAAGTTGATCCGGTAGGGGCTGTCAAGAATGCCATGACTGAGCAGACTGCTGCAGAACGTGAACGCAGGGCAGCAATTCTGCGGGCCGATGGTGAGAAACGTTCTGCAATCCTCAAGGCAGAGGGGCTTAAGAAGAGTATGATACTCTCGGCAGAGGGAGAACGGCAAAGTAAGATTTTAAAAGCTGATGGGGATCGTATGAGCCAGATTCTACAGTCCCAGGGTGAATCACAGGCATTACGAGTGATATCACTGGGTGCACGGGCTCTTGATAAACGGGCTATTACCGTCCTTTCCCTTGATGCCCTTAAGAAGATGGCTGATGGCCAGGCAACAAAGATAATCTTTCCGTTCGAGGTTTCACAATTAATAAAACAGAGTGCTTCCTACCTGGGAGCCACCAATGAACAGGATGCAGGGAAGGATGTACCCGAAAATCTTGACTTAAGTTTACTCGGGAATATCCCCACCACTGAAGAGATCGCTCATGTCTTACGAACCATCGAAGAAGAAACGCAGGCAATACTAAAGGAAGAGAAAGGATTATCAGAGGAAATAAAGAACGACAGGATATAAAGATAAACAAAGATGACCGAACCAGCATCACTCAGGCAGTTATTAATAACTTAAATCTCAATATTCATGAGAAATGCATCGTACCTTCACAGGTTAGACAGTATTCTGGTTGCTTTTTTTCAATCAGGTACTGCATCCTTGTTGGCCAGCATAATCACAAAGAATCCCTCACACCAGTATCATGACAAAACCATTACTCATCCTCTATGTTGATGATGAGCCCCTCCTCAATATGGCTTTTGTTGAGACATTAAAGGCAGAAGGACATGCAGCACGGGGAGCACTGAGTGGAGAGGAGTGTCTGATACGGATTGGCGAAGAGATACCTGATATCATTATCCTTGATATCATGATGAAACCGATGAGTGGCTGGGACACACTCCTTAAGATAAAAGAGGGAGAGAAATCTCAGGATATTCCCGTTATCATGCAGACCGGCAAGAGTCTGACTCTCGGAGATGTTCTTTTATATGGAGATCTCATCGACGACTACCTGATTAAACCGGTAAAACTGCCAGATATGTTGCAGGCTATTGATCGTATTATGAACCGTAACCGGGAGATAGAAAGCGAGGTTTCACGAGCAAGAAAAACCGGTGTACCTGAAGAACGCATCAGGGAGTATGTATCAGTAAAACGAAGCGTTCTTGTTTACAAAAGACTCCTTATCGTTCTCTCACGGATATATCCGGTAGTTCACCTGCAGGATACCAGTACGGACCTTGATTTACCTGAATTAAAGACAATTTATGACAGGTATACAAAACTACAGGAAACCTGCAGGTTCCTTCATTCCCAGATACAATAACATTTTTCTGACGGTTACAGGTACCATCTTTTCCTGCAGCCCGGCATGTTTTCCCCTTTAAAACATGATACCCCTAATCAGATATTAAGGTCAATCTGCGGGTATTGATTGATTAGAGCGATGCTCCCTGTGATTCCTATTGATATGCTGATACATCAAAGATTTTTTCATCGTTGAATTTTTTGTGGTTTTTGTCAGAAAAACAGGAACTTTTTTGTATACCAGACGTTCCTGTCTCCATATTGTATACAGCGGTGTGACTGCAGTACCAAAGAAAACAGAGCATCGATAACGATGCCAGAGGTATTACACCGGTTTTAAAAAAAATGCAGGTAAGAACTATCAGAAGAGTTCATCGTACCTGCTCTTACCGCTTTTTGCCTTTTTCTTTGATTTCCCATATGGTCCCGGTGGTTTTCTCCCTTTTCCTCCTCCTCCACGATTCTGATTCCAGATAAGAATACCAACAACAACCAGAACGATGATAATGACCCCGATAACATAGGGAAGTAAGGAGAGAACACCTGAAAAGTCAACGCCAATACCCGCTGATTCTATCTCATCTCTCAAATTAATCGTCTCATTGAGGAGGATCTTTGACTTCTCATACGCTTCGGTTGATTTCAACTTTGCATCCGAAGACAAACCCTTATTGTACAGATCCATCGCATTCTGCGCATACTCTGCTGCAAACTCCCGGGTGGTTATGATGGGAGCGAGTCTTGGATCACTTGCCATCCTCTTCTCTGTCTTGAGATAATCGATGATGGAATCTGCTTCTTCGATATTATTTTTGGCGTCATTGATGTATTTATCAGCATAACTGTAATCAAGATGAATCATCCCGTTATCAAAGAAGGTCTGGGCATTTGTCATGAGGATCTTGGCATTCGAGTAACTTGCAGATTCAGCCTTCTTAATTGAGTCCAATGCCTGGTTCAACTGATCTTCCGCTTTGGAGGTATCAATCCCGAGTGATTTATACTCTGAAACTGCCCGGTTTAGGTCCTGAACTTTGGACTGGAGATCTGAAACCTCCCCAACTATCTCAGCCGTGTTTACGACAAAAGCAGTTACTTCCTTTACCGTATCTAAAACCCGCCCGCTGGTGTTGACGACATATATCCCCACCAGCATCTTGTTCTCTGATTTTTTGACTGATGGTGTCTTTCCTGATAGCGAAACGACAACCTGGACTTCAGACTGGGGATATTCCAGTAACCAGCCTGTGATCGTAAATGTCTCACCTGATGCTGATGGCTGGGGGTTTTTAACTCCGTCAATAAGAATATCTGCCTTCCAGACCGGATCTTCAAGATCGGTGGTCATTGATATCTCCTGGTCAATCGGGAAGGTATCATAAAAATTGATGGTAAAATCTGCAGTAACCGGTGTACCTGCCTCAAGATCACCGGTTGGCTGGATCTTGATATATCCTGCATCGACCGATGCTGCGGTACCGGTAGCGATCATGCAACATAAGAGGATAACAATACTACCATAATAAAAACAGGTATTCATAGGCACCTCGCCTGATAATTACTCTTTACTCTGCTTTTTGCAGACAAACGTATAAAAAACATTATTAACACCAAGAATGGTTACAATTCCTGAATAGAAAATTCTTTCGGAGATTAATGAGAGAATAGAGAGGAAAAAGAAAGGATACGATACCCTCTTAGTCAAAGAGCAGATCGATACTCTCATCCATCTTCATACCAGACTGTTCATCCAGTTTCTCGTTTGCTTCCTTTATCTCCTTGGCAGTCTCAATTAATTTTGTGATTCTCGGAGTATTGGTGATCGTTGCCAGAAGTACAATAGCTGCAATGTAACGGCTTTGTGCAGGGAAATCTCCCCCCCGTACCTCAACTCCGGCAATGTTCTCTTCAACCCAGCTTTTTGCCTTCTCGATACCTTTTCGGTCCAGATCCTCGGGAGGACCGGCAACCAGTACTAGTGCCCGTGCAGCGGTTGTATAGTCACACGGCATCGTTAGTCTCCCAAGCATCGCCCTTCTCACGAGAGATAATGTCCGGGAAGCCTTATCTGCTCCGATGAGTTTATCTTCAGGACGTTCTTCACGCCGTGTCTGGCGCCTGAACAGTTTTCCGATTCCCCTTTCAGGCTCAAACTCAGCATCACTAATTTCACTGATTGCATACCCGAGTGAACTGATGCCACCACCCCGGAGTGTATTGATGATCTCACTGGAATCGATGACCATCTCTCCGATTCCTGCCGCTCCAATCTCTCCTGCCCTGAATAAAATCCCGAACCTCCGTACTATCTCATCATTTAAACGCTCAAAGGCTCCCTTGATGCTCTCACCCTCGTTCTTCCAGGCACTGTTATCAAATAAAAAGACATTATCTGCCTCGTTAACGAGAGTAGCCAGGCTCCTGGCTGCATTGTATGAGTAGAGTTTTCCTTCCTCGGGAGCAGGGAGCATACCGAGAACATACACCGGTTCATGATAGACCTTCTTGAGATATCTGGCAAGAACGGGCGCCCCACCGGAACCGGTACCCCCTCCTAATCCTGCCACGATAATAAAAGCCTCGGTTTCTCCGATTCCTTTCCGGTCAATGGCGTTCATGATGATATCAATCTCATCAAAGGTGATTCGTGCACCGGCATCGTTATCGGTCCCCACACCATGACCTTTTACAACGGTCTGACCGATGAGAACCCGATCCTCATATGCAATATGCTGCAGACCCATGAGATCCGTGCGGGCGGTATTAATAGCAATTCCCCGGAAACTATCTGATCCTGTCCGGAGATTAGATTCGATGAACTTATCGACTATCTTCCCTCCTGCCTGACCATACCCGATAAAAAATACTTTCATGTTATTTCTCCAGTCATGATAATTGTAAGACTGCTATCTGGATGCTGTACACTCTTTATTTTGCAAATTCAAAAAGGTTCGTCCATCAGACAGATGCCAATATATGAGAACCCACCCATAATTATAGGAACGTATGAAGGTATGTATCATTGGAGGAGGACTTACCGGGTTGTCAGCCGGAATGAGACTCTCAAAGAAGGCAGACGTCACTATTCTTGAGAAAAACAACGAGATTGGAGGTCTCCTCGCTTCATATACTATCAATGATGCGTATTCCCTTGAAAAATATTACCATCACTGCTTCTCTTCTGATACGGCATTACTGAATCTTCTTTCGGAACTATCCCTCTCAGATCAGCTCGAATGGCGGTATGGAACGACCGGGTACATGGTTGACGGAAAGATCTATCCATTAACCACTCCGTTTGAGATCCTCAGGTATCCATACCTGTCACTCATCGAGAAGACGAAACTGGCGCACTTTACGATGAGAGCAAAAAAAATACCTGCAGAAAGTCTTGATTCCATCACGGCACGGGATTATATTACCGATACTCTGGGAGAAGGGATCTACCGGTCATTTTTTGAGCCGTTATTACATGCAAAATTTGGGGAGATGGCTGACCGTATCGCTGCCTCATGGGTTGTCAGCCGGGTCTCTATCAGATCAGACCGTAGTTTTGCGGGCGAACGTCTCGGGTATCTGAAAGGAGGGTTTGTAACCCTCATCGAGGGGCTTTCCCGGGCCTGTCAGAAGAACGGATGCCGTATCTATCCGAACTGTGCAGCAGAGCGTATCGAAAAAACGAACGGGGGATGGCTGATAAACGGTGTTTTCTATCACTATGTTCTCTCAACGATCCCACCCCAGGCACTTGCGGCAATCGGAGGACCAGAGGTAATGCCAGTTCCATACCAGGGTGCTGCCTGCATGGCACTCGGTCTCTCCCGTGAAGTAACTCAGGGAATCTACTGGGTAAATATCAGGGATCCGGCACCATACGGAGCGGTAATCGGACATACCAACTTCATTCCAAGAGAACGGTACGGGGAAGATATCGTATATCTCGCTGCATATCGCTCTGACAGTAATTTTTTGGGACTTAAAGAGATGATGATACACGATTTCTGCAACCGGTTTGCCATAAGCGAGAAGGACATTTTCTGGCATCGCCTTACTACCGACCCGTATGCAGGACCTTTATACCTGACAGGATATCATGAAAAAATGCAAGAATATCAGAAAGACGGCCTTTTTATGGCAGGGATGTTCTCACCGGAAAATTATCCTGAACGGAGCATGGAGGGATCCGTCAGGGCAGGAGAACGAATCGCCAGAACCATCCTAAACGAGGTTTTGATGTGAAAGCCCCTTTTGTTACGGCAATTATCCCGGTTTACAATGACGTTGTAGCATTAGAGCAGGCCATTCCCTGTTCAATACGAGAGCTTGGGAAAATTACCGATCAGTTTGAACTCATCATCGCAGAGGATGCGAGTACCGACGGGTCCACCGAACTGGTTCTGGAATGGGAAGAAAAAGATCCACGAGTGATTCTGATTCACCGGGAAGAACGGCTGGGCAGGGGATCTGCACTGACCTCGGTTATCAGACAGACGCATGGTGAGATCATCTGTTACTATGACGTGGATCTTGCAACAGACATGAGTCATTTAAAGGAACTGATTGCAGCCATACAGAACGGGTGCGATATCGCAACCGGTTCCCGTCTGCTTCCGGAGAGTATTATTACCAGGTCTGAAAACCGCGAGATAAAGAGCAGGGGATATAACTTCTTTGTCAGGCTTCTGCTTAAAAGCAGAATAAAAGACCATCAGTGTGGCTTTAAGGCTTTTAAAAGGGATAAGATCTCACTCATTCTCGATACGATACAGGACAGGTACTGGTTCTGGGATACTGAGGTATTAGTGAGAGGACAAAAAGCAGGATATCGGATCTGCGAACTGCCGGTTACGTGGCATGAAGGCCCGGGGACTACCGTCAAAACCGGAGATATCTGGAAGATGGGCAGGGCGATCATTTCTTTGTGGTGGAACCTGCATGTCTCGTAAGATTTTAGGGATTATTATCTCTGTTTTTCTTGCTGTTGCTCTTCTTTTTGTGATGCTTGCGCGGGTCTGGGATGACCTGCTCGTCACCATCCAGTACCTGGATCCATTGTACATCCTGCCAGCCATCGGAATCTGTCTGGTCGGCTGGATAGTTCGGGGATGGCGGTACCAGATAATCCTCGGAAATCTGCAGGTTGCTGTCAGGTTTGTCTTTGCAACGGCATGCATCTTCTTCAGTCAGACGGTGAATCTCATTGTACCTGCACGACTGGGAGATTTTATCCGAATCCTCATCATCAGGCATGATTATGAGGCAACGGTCTCAGTGTGTCTCTCGTCTCTTGTCATCGAACGGTTTTTTGACATCCTCACCGTGGCGTTTCTCGGACTCGTATCTCTCCTGTTTGTTCTGGACGTACCTGACTGGTTTATCCCGGTTATTCTCATTCCGCTTATCCTTTCTGTATTCTTTGCTCTCTTTCTGCTGTTTGCCGGGACTATTGCTGTTAAAAATCCCATATTCTCCTTTATCTTAACGATGCTGGATGAAGTAAAGACTGCATCGTTAACAAAAAGATCCCTCGCTCTTCTCTCGACAACATCTATCATCATCTGGGTACTGGAAGCGTTTGTCTGTCTATGTGTTACCCTCATGTTCTCAGAACAGATCCCGTTTGTTCTTATCATGCTTGCAATCGTTATCGGAAACCTGATAAAAGCGATCCCCCTGACACCGGGAGGCATCGGGACCTATGAACTCGCTGTCGCAATCACGTTGGAGATCGGCGGGATTGCACCCGTAGTTGCTACCCTCATCGCAGTGATTGATCACCTGATAAAGAACGTGATAACGCTCGCCTGCGGTATTGCAACGATTCCCTACTTTGGTCAGTGGATCCTGCCTGCGCTTGCCGATACCGTAAAGCGAAACGTAATTCGGAGCAATGACTGATGCTTGCGGCAGGAGTCCAGATACTGGCAGTTATCATCTGGCTCGGGCTCCTCACCCTTCTGTATCTTGCGATCTATCCTTTCATTAAAACATGCCTTCCAAAAGTTGCCGTACCGGTCTCCTTCACCCTTTCTTTTCTTTTGTTTGGCATCTTCTCCTGGTATGCTGCCTATATTCATCTCCCGGTACAAACTGCAGTCATTCCTTTTCTCTGTTGTATTGGATGGAATCTTTGGAAGACGAAAGGAGAATGCTACCGGGATGCATGGGATGAAAAGAACTGGTACCTCCTTTTTTATGGTACCTTTATCCTGTTCCTTCTCATCAGGGCTTTCTCTCCTGACATCAATGCAGCAGAGAAGTTCATGGATCATGCATTTATTGCGTCTATTATGATAGACCCGGTCATCCCTCCTCACGATCCCTGGTTTGCAGGGGGAGATTTGAGAGTATATTACTACGTCGGGTACTGGATTTTAGGTATTGCAGGGGTTGTCACACATACTCCCTCAGTTATCGTATTTATACTGGCAATACCCACCATCCTTGCCTTCTCTGCTCTCAACTGTTATGCAGTGGGACGTCTTCTGGTAAAGGATCTGCACCTGCTCACCCTGATCCCCCTCATCATCGTTAACCCGGCTTTTATTGCACTATGGATAAGAGGAACCCATCCTTCCATGCTTTTCTGGGACAGCACCCGGATCATCAGTGATACCATCACCGAGTATCCGCTCTTCTCATTCACATTTGGAGACGTGCATCCCCATGTTATCGGGATATGCAACCAGACGCTTATGATCCTGCTTTTGTGTACTGCTGTTTCCTGTTGGAGAAAGATGAACAGAAAAAGCCGTATCCTTCTTCTTGCTGCGATAACAGTAAGCCTTGGAAGTATGCCGGTGATAAACAGCTGGGATCTGTTTCTCTATGCTCCTGCAGTCATGCTGACCGGCCTGTGGATCGTGATAACAGGAGTACAAGAACGAAAAGAGAACGGGATAGAATTCCAGCTCCCGAAATTTTCCCGTTCTCATATCCTGCAAAGCCCCATCGTTTTCTTTGCTATTCTCATTCCACTCTCCGCAGGTGCACTGTACCTGCCCTTTTACCTGATGATGGATACCGGTGGACTGGATGGGATCGGGCTTGTTATCACCCCATCCGATCCAGTACAAATCCTGCTCGTCCATGGCTTCTTCTTTCTGATATTCTTTGTTTCACTGCTCCCTGTCATGAAAAAAAAGCCTTATTTCCTCCTTATTCTCATACCTGCTGCGTACTTTGGGTACCTCTCTGCAGGGCTGGCAGTTGTCCTTCTTATCTATCTCATCATCAGGCATGATTCATCTTTTGATCTTCTTGCAATAGTCGGATTGTCTGCCATCCTTTTCTGTGAGTTCTTTTACTTCAAAGACCATATGGGTGCAGAGTGGTACCGCTTAAATACGGTCTTTAAGATGTACCTTCCCGCATGGCTTCTGACCGGCATTGCAGGCATGGGGATGGCAGGTTCCCTGATAGAGAGATCCTCTCTCTGGAGTGCCCATAAATCAGGAATAACCAAATCTCTCACCGTTCTTGTATGTATTCTCTTCATCCTTCCGCTTCTTCCTGCCATAACAGACCATGCACCGCACACCCCGACCCTTGATGGATCTGCGTTCCTTGATACGCGGTATCCTGATGATGCAGCCGGAATCAGGTATTTAAAGACTCTTCCGGCGGATACCGTTATTGTTGAGGCAGAAGGGGGTGATTATTCCTATTACGGAAGGATGTCGTCCTTTACCGGACTGGCAACCATCATCGGCTGGCCATTCCATGAGATCATGTGGAGAAACGATGACAGCAACTGGTATAACACCCGTCTTTCTGATCTCAGGCTTATCTATGAATATCCGGATATGGCTGCATCACTGATGCAGAACTATCATGCAACCGTACTTATCATCGGTGAGGCGGAACGCTCCCGGTATGCAGTACAACCTCCTTCAGAGGATTTTATTCAGATATTCAATGCAGGGTCCACTCAGATCTACCGCCTGTTTCCTGGATAATCAGACTTCTGTATCCTGAATTTCATCCGAAGTTTTGACTAGGCAGATATACCCTGCCTTTCTCTTTTTCCTGTCTTTCCCGTTATCTCACACCATATCCTGACTACCTTTATGGATGATAGTAACCCAATAAAGGAACCCGCTGGTTCAATGATCGAATCATTCATGGCCATTATGGAATGCCCTGGTAAATTTAAACAAGATTTTATCTTTTCCTGCAGCATATCAGGTATACTGACAGTAGGTACCGTTACAGAGGAACCTATCTGAAAGCATTCAGGAGATATGCAGTGGATTTAGAGATTGCAGCCCTTAATGCACGGGCAAAAGAATGTAACGACCTTCTCCGACCGCTGGAGAATGAGATTTTACGGGTGATTGTCGGACAAAGACAGATAATTGATCGGCTCATCATGGCTCTTATCGCAAATGGTCATGTCCTTCTTGAAGGGGTTCCGGGAATTGCGAAAACTCTCATGATACGGACACTTTCAGAGTGTATCGATGGAAAGTTTTCACGTATTCAGTTCACCCCTGATCTCCTCCCTGCAGATATTACCGGGACCAAGATCTACAATCAGCGGGATGGAACCTTCTCAACGGTCAAAGGACCAGTATTCAGCCAGTTTTTACTCGCGGATGAGATTAACCGTGCGCCCCCGAAGGTACAGTCTGCACTCCTTGAGGCGATGCAGGAACACCAGGTGACCATACAGGGAGAGACCCATCACCTCGATCGCCCGTTCTTTGTTTTGGCTACCCAGAACCCGATCGAGTCTGAAGGAACCTATCCCCTTCCTGAAGCACAGGTTGATCGGTTTATGTTCAAGGTTATCATGGGGTATCCGAAAAAATCAGAAGAGATAACCATCCTTGACAGGTTTACCGAAGGAATATCACTAAAAACGGCACCCGTGATATCCTCTGCAGATATCCTCCGGATCCAGGAGTTCCTGCCAAAAGTATATGCAGACCCTTCCATCAAGGAGTATGTAGCCTCGCTTGTGGATGCAACGCGAAATGCCTCAGGATACGGACTTTCAATCCAGCATTACATCCACTGTGGTGCTTCTCCCCGGGCAACCATATACCTCATCCTTGGAGCAAAAGCTCATGCGCTGTTACAGGGACGGGGATATGTGATACCCGAGGACGTCCGTGCCATCGCACCTGATGTATTGCGACACCGGATTTTGCTTAATTATGATGCTGAAGCAGATTCGGTAACCACAGAGGATATCATCAGACAGATCCAGAAAACGGTTCCGGTTCCATAATAGGACTGGTGATATCGATGGATAATGAGAAGCTTGATGAACTGATACGACTGGTCAGGATTATTGATATGCGGACCCGGTTCCCGGTACAGGGTCAGATAGCAGGGATTCATCATTCACTGTACAAGGGACAGGGTATCGAGTTTTCAGATATCAGGGAGTATATTCCCGGGGATGATGTCCGCTCTATCGATTGGAAGGTGACTGCCCGGTATGGAAAACCCTATGTAAAGGAGTTTACCGAAGAACGGGATCAGACGCACTACTTTGTTGTTGACCTCTCTGGTTCTGGTTTATTTGGAGATATGAGATCAAAACAACGGCTTTTGCTTGAGATTGTCGCAACACTGCTGTTCTCAGCCCTTCGGGACAATGACCGGTGTGGTCTGGTAATCGTGACCGATTCCGTAGAAGTCAGTATCCCGGCCCGTCCGGGTAGGAAACATATCACACATCTCTTATCAACACTCATATCGCACCAGCCGGTCTCAAAACAATCAGATATTCGGCCTGCACTCGTGTATCTTGCGCAGAAACTCCGTCGTTCATGCTCGGTCATTCTTCTTTCCGACTTTATGGTCCCTGATTTTTCACGCGAACTCAGACAGGTCCGAAGGCATCATGACGTTATTGCAATACGGGTTGCAGACAGCCATGAAAGAGAACTGCCTGATGTCGGGCTTATCGAACTTGAGGACGCCGAGACGGGAGAGCAGATGCTTGTCGATACCGGGGATCCGGCATTTCAGGATCGCTATGCTGCAGCCTTACAAGAGGCAGAAGATGAGATACAATCCAGGTTCCTGCGGCACAATATCCCCTCGTGTACCATCATGACCCATGAGATCTGCCATGTTTCCCTTGCACGGTTCTTTTTACACAAAAAAATTGTAGGGAGGATATAATGACAGGTTTTTATAACCCTGCAGTGCTTCTTCTGCTTCTCATCCTGCCGGCTGCGTATTATCTTTACCAAAAGGCGACAACACGCAGAAAACACGATGCAATGTGCTTCTCACATATTGGTCTCGTAAAAACCGCATTAGGAGGCAATAAAACTTCCAACCGTCCCCAAAACCTCTTTATCCTTGTTCTTGTTGCAATGGCACTCATCATCATTGGCCTTGCCGGACCGCACATCCCTCTCGAGCAGGCAAAGGAAGGGGTGAGTGTTGTTCTTGCGATTGATACATCTGGCAGTATGCAGGCAACAGATTACCTGCCAAACCGACTGGAATCAGCGAAACAAGCTGCTGATATACTGCTTTCGCATCTTGATAACAAGGATTATGCAGGGGTTATTACGTTTGAATCCGGAGCAACAAGCGCTGCATACTTAAGTCCAGATAAAAACAGAGTCAGATCAAAACTTGCTGCAATCGCTCCGAAAGAAGGGAGTACTGCTATTGGTGACGGACTTGCTCTTGCCATCGATATGGCTCTGGCAATACCAAACCAGAAGAGGGTCATCATTCTGCTCTCTGACGGGGTGAATAATGCAGGAGTAATATCACCAGATACTGCCCTCTCATTTGCCCGGGATCAGGGCATCCAGGTATTTACCGTCGGCATGGGTTCAGAAAACCCGGTCATACTCGGATATGACTGGTTCGGACGGCCGCAAGTTGCAGAACTTGATGAAGAGATGCTCAAAGATATCGCAACAAAGACGGGGGGTAAGTATTACCGTTCAGTGAATGATGCAACATTAAAGGAGATTTATGGCACACTCCATCAGGAGATTGTACGGGAGACTGAAGATACCCCGGTATCAGAGTGGTTCTTTGCAGGAGCTCTCATCGTGCTTTGCCTTGAATTATTGCTACGATATGGAAGAAAGAGGATTATTCAATGAGATTACAGTATGCTCTTGTATGGATAAGTATGACAGCAGCATTGCTTTTCGGATACCCGGTACTGGCAGAGGAGATTATTTTCTCAACCAACCAGAGTGACTACTATGTTCTGGTCGGGGAGGAGAGTGACATTTCACTCTTCATACAGAGCGATTATCCGGATCCTGTCAGGGGTATGCTTCTGTATTCCATGACTCAGGCCATCCAGGCACAGGGTCTCTCTAGTTCTTTTACCAACCAGCAGCAACAGAGCTTTTCAATCAATCCGGGTAGTACCGATACGGCTCTCCGGGTTGGTGCACAGAACACTCCCGGGAGTATGGAACTGGATATCGCTTACGAATATACCGATAATAGCAGAGAAAAAACGGTTATCCTTCCAACCATCACGATTCATGTTATCGAGAATCCTGACCAGGCCCAGAACCAGAACAACCCCCGTCAGAGTTCAACTACACAGGGGCATGCACAACAATCCGGCTCTATGAACTCACAGGGGATGACTGCACAGGATCTTCTCTCACAGATGCAGCAGGATATGATGCAGCAGATGGTGACACGTCCTTCTGCAGGATCTGCAGGAAGTCAGGGGAGGCAACAATCTGCCCAGGAAGCACTCAACAACAACCAGATGAATGCTGATGCTATAGCACTTGCAGAACAACTGGCAAACGAGGCAGAGAAGAAAGAAGACGAGAAACAATCCCTGGAACAGGCATTAAAACAGGATCCCCTTTACCAGAAAGCAGTACAGTTGCTGCTTGATACCGGATATTTCGAATCATCTGCAACACTGATTCCCACGACAAACGATTCCGGTTCATTCTCGATGCAGTATACCAGTCAGGCAGGAGTTGGTATGCAGCTTACCGGGACAATCAAAGAGGGAGAGGTATCTTCACTCTCGATAGAGGGAACAGGGGGATTACAGGGGAGTGAAAATCCTGGAGAATGATATTCAGGAACATGGATCTGCTACATACACACCTATCTGAGGAACATAGAATGGAGAAAAAAACACGATACGACCTGATAATCCCTGCTGCAATCTTTCTCATTCTCACCGTGCTGGTACCGATAGCCGGAGCAGTTATTGAGAGTGACCTTCCGATACCAGAGATACTCGCGAAAAACGTTCAATTTACCGGATATACCTCGAAACTGTCTGATGAAGGATTCAAAATAAGCGGATTCTCATCAACCATGACCGCTCCTGACAAGACCAGTATTACCATCACCTATACCGATCCGGGAGAGAGACAGGCAGTCATTACCGCAGAGATGACAGGAGATGTGGTTACCGAGGTAAGCATACAAAAAGAGGAAGAACCGATCTGGCCTGTTCTCCTGGTGCTGGTACTCATCATCATCGGCCTTATTGCCGGATACTACCTTTATACCCGCTACCATCGTCACACTCCTGCGATACCCATAGAGACACCAACCGTCCAAAAAAGCCCGGAAGAAGAGGCAGAAGAGATCTTGATCCGTGCTGAAAAAGCCAGGGAACAGGGAGATCTAAAGACCGCATACGCACTTGCCAGCAGAGCATTGAGGGTTTATATCTCCAAAACATTCGGTTCTGGAACACAAGAGACAAATATGGAGATAATTCACCTTTACAAAAAAACCGGAGAGAAGACAGATACCGTCTCAAACATTCTACAGACCTGTAGTCTTGTCGAATTTGCCAAAAAAGAAGGAGACACAGAAGAATTTAGTGCAATCGTATCAGTCATTCGCGGACTAATCTGAATAACTACCCCTTAAAAGACCAGAATATTCGGTGAGAGGATCACGCAAACCTTTTTTTTAACCAATACTGCAAGAAAGAATCAACCGGCAACATCCATGATACGGTTTTCAAAACGATCCATCCCTTTTCCGCTCCCTTTTCTGCATACATCTGTATCCTGCAGACACACGCAGGTATATCACTATCCTGCCTAAACATACAGAGAAAGAATAACAGAAGATTAAAAAAAGATACCATTCCCCATAAAAGAACAGCGATATATTGACCGTAGAAATATCAGTTCAGATGAGAGACTATGACAAGAGAGAAGAGGCCTTATATTCCGACTTTGTCTGACAGGCATACCAAGATCGTTGCCACTATCGGTCCCGCTTCCGCTGACAGAACTATCATAGAGGAGATGATCCATGCCGGGGCAGATGTCTTCAGGATAAACCTGGCGTATAAAACCCATACAACACACCAAAAATTGATAGAATCGATACGAGAGGCAGAAATAAGCTGCAAGCGAAATGTTGCCCTGCTTATCGATATCCCCGGACCAAAACTGCGGCTTGGTGCTCTCCCGAGAGATCCGTTACCTCTTACTGTCGGAATGCGGGTGGTACTTACGGGAACCGGATCAATACCAAATACTATTGTTCTCCCGGTCTCTGATCCTGCACTTCTTCCCACCGTGTATCCCGGGGATCCGGTACTTATGGCAGATGGGGCGGTCATGCTTGCGGTTCTGTCAACAAAAGGGGATCAGATTGTTGCAGAGGTGCGTGCAGAAGGAACCCTTCATGAGGGGAACGGGGTCGTTTTCCCCGGAAGAAGGCCTGATGTTCCCTTTATAACAGAAAAACTAAAGAGTAACCTTACCTTTGCAGCAGAGGCAGGCGCTGATTATATCGCACTCTCATTTGTCTCAAATGATGCAGATATTATTGCAGTACGGGATTTTCTCTTTAGTATCGGCTCTTCTATCCCGCTTATTGCCAAGATTGAACAGGAGTCTGCGGTTCTTAATTACCAGGCCATTTTGAGAGTCTCGGATGGGATCATGGTAGCACGGGGTGATCTCGGGGTTGAGATGCCGATAGAACAGATCCCGCACATTCAGAAGTCGGTTATCACAGGAGCAAACATGCACAAAAAGCCGGTTATTACTGCTACCGAGATGCTTGAGTCCATGGTAACCCGGGGCAGACCTACCCGGGCCGAGGTAACCGATGTGGCAAACGCCATCCTTGACGGGACCGATGCTCTGATGCTCTCTGCTGAGACCTCGATAGGGGTATCCCCGGTTCAGGCAGTAACAATGATGGCATCAATTGCCCTTGAGACTGAGAAACATCTCTCATACCGGCCAGGAGCAGGATCTCATGAAGTGCCAGGTGAACCGGTTACCATTGGAGATGTGATCAGTGCCAGTGCATGCGATACTGCCATGCATCTGAACTGCAGAAGCATCGTTGCATTTACCAGGTCTGGTAAGACTGCACACCGGGCGTCATCCTGCAGGCCTGCGCAACCCATACTTGCCATAACATCAGATCCCCGGGTTTACAAAAGACTGCTTCTCTGGTGGGGCGTTTTACCGGTTCTCCATACTCCGACCATATCGGCAGACACCTTGTTTTGTGATGCCATGCATATCGCTCTTGCAACCGGACAGGTATCACCGGGGGATACCATTGTCATTATTGCGGGGATACCAGGAGGGGAGGAAGGATCCACGAACCTGATAAAGGTTGAGAAGATCCCAAAAGAACCTATTTTTTAAAAGAATTGATGAATTATTTCCGGAGATAGAGATTGTGACTGGTAATCAGGATACATGAAAGATTACATTATCCCTAAAATTCAACCAATTCAATGATAAACCGTATCTTCTCGTAAAAATCTGTCTTTGATACCTGTTCCTGAAGTAACAGATATCATGAGGGATAGAGAGGGCCGCCACGATAGTCATCTGGTATGGTTCGTACTGCCTGTATCTCTTCTCCAATCTTTGGCATCATGATGAGTGTGATGCGGTCATTTCTGCCAACCGGCTTTGAACTGATGTCCCATCCGAGGGATTTCGAAGTACCCGGGTATAACGTTGTTTTTTCCGGGGTCGCGAGAACGACTGGATCATCCTCATTTACCTGTATGGTAATGGTATACTCATCAGGGTTGAGAGAAACAGGGGGATTTGACGGATCCACACGTAACCGTACCTCTATTGCAGTCATATTTTCCCGGAGGGTATCATACTCACCAACAACCTCATCAATTAAAAAAGGAGGCACATTAACCATGGATACATTTTCTGTTGGCTCTGGTATCGACGGTGTCGGGTTTATCGTATCCATATCAGATGATATCACTCCTTCTTCTCTCGTCCCTCCGATGGCATCCTGATACCAGTTCCATGAGAGAAAAGAAAAAAGAAGCAGGATAATAATACCAATGATAACGGCACCGGCAAGATAATACCGATAATGAGGGGAAAGCCGCAGATCATCCATATCCAGGGAGGAGGGCCGGGTAAACAGGGCTGATTTTATTCCTTTCTTACCGGACGTACTTGCGTTTTTGGGACTGTCTCTTTGATCGTCTGGTACCGGTGCTTTCGCAAGATCTTCTCCGCTCTTTTTTTGATCATCGAACCGTTTCTGATCTCTTCCGGGATACGGATGCATCTCGTTACCGTAAGGGCCTTCCCGATGCAGATCTCTTCGTTCCCGTCTGGGAACTGCTCGTGTCTCCCGTGACCCAGGGGTCTGCTCACGGGGCAGGCGATACTTCTTCTCAACAGGCGGGGTATATCCCGTTTGCGGTTTGGGTATCCGATATTTCCGTACTGGAGGGGGGATATCCTGATTTTTCTCTAAACTCTTTTCATTGGTATCAGGAACTCTTCTTGTATCATCTGATGATTGTATCCTCCCATCCTTTTCCATCGGGGAACGGGACGGTTTATTGGGGGCTGAATCTATTGACAGGGAATCAGGGACGGCTAATCCACACTGATCGCAGAATCGTTGTCCGGGTTGTAATTTTGATCCGCACTGCATACAGAAACGGGGATCCATAGTACTTGATTGCAGGAGCAACCGGATATATCTTCTGGATTGAGATCCCATCACAAAGAAAGAAAGAATCGGGAGAGTATACCGTAAAAAAAAGGTTGGATACGGATTTTTTTAAGAAAAGAGTGATGTGTACGTATCATCAGAAAATAATGATTCTGCAGGGATGGTACCGGTAAACATTATCATATTCTGTGAGATCGTGATATCTGCATCCTCAAAGACCTGAGGCATGGAACTGAGAACAGAATCGTACCTGCTCGTAAGATCATCATGTAACTGTGAAAGAACGGTCTCATCGTTGACCATGATGATTACTGTACCAAGAACAATGCCTTCAGGTGAGAGCTTCATATCAGTGGCCATACCATCCATCTCAAGGAACGATACCGCATCTCCTGTCATGACTACCGACAAAAACCCCCCGGGAAGGCTCTTTGCAAGAGCGTTCATATCAGAATCTACAGTATATGCACTCTGTTTCCTGCCTGCCAGAACATCCATGGTTTCTGTTACGGCCTCTCTTGATCCGGTGACGATATAATAATCTTTGACAAGAACTGCATCGTTTAAATCCGGGTTATAGAACAGGTTCTTCCCATTATAGGACTCCATTACATATCCCGCATCAGTAAGGCTCTTTTGTATCACCTGGGCATCCAGATCTCCTCCGATGACTGTTGCCATCCTGTACTGGGAGGGATCTGATGAGGCATACCAGCCCATGGTGGTGATCTTCCCGGTGTCCACCTGGCTCAATGCAGGGATAGAACTGACAATATCATCTCCAAATCCTGCAGAGAGGACAGGATCATTTGATATCGTAAAGAGATCTGCATATGATACCAGTGAATAATTTTCCGGGGTGATCTGCATAATATCGGTCAGTGATGTTATCTGATCCCTGGTATCAGTACAACCAGACATGAAGATTGTTAGAGAGACCAGAAGAGAGATCAATAGAAAAGCAGAAGGGTTTTTTGAATTCATGATTGATTACCTGAACTTTTGGGCATATCAGAATGTTACGATACTACCCACTGTTTATGTATAACTCTCGATTTGCACACCCAAAAAAGGTATTGGTAAACCGGTGATAAAATTTTTTTCTCTTTATCTGCCCATCAATCCTTTGATGGATCAGGCAGAAGCATCCTGTTTTTTCCCGAGGTTTCGTTCCTTTAAAAAAAGCAGATGATTCACCGGTTCTCACCAAAGGATGAAAAAGATTGCATGCCTGAATGAACGGGAACATATCTAACGTCAGGTGTACCGGTTCTGTTACCAATACTGCGAGTACCTGTTTAGCAGCACCCCCATTTTCACAGGGAACAATGGAGAGAAGAGGAGCAGAATCTGTTTACATACCCCGAAAGGCACCTTCATTGGGGTTCTGTTCAATGAGTTTCCTAGCATCATCTCTCTTCATGGAGAGGCAGAAATGTTCTGCTGAATCACCGGGAGTCTGGCGAAAGAGACCTGCGGAAGGGATCTCTCCTCTGTCCGACCCGGAACCATCAGGCACCGTATACAAACCATCCCGGGTAACGAGTGCTTGCAGGAACGGATAAGCCGCGATCCGGGTCATATTGACATGAGAAGTACCGGTATCAGGAGTGTGCTGCCGCTGCAACATCCCTGACACCGGTACGAGAGAAATACAGGGTTTCGGAGCATACGATCCGGTATTGAAAAAAAGAGGATAGGAAAAGAGAAGAGATGCACGATATGCATAAGCCAGGTCTTTTTGGTGATTCTTCCCCTTCATGCAGATGCGTCTGATTATCACACACTCGTTTCATCGGGTTTGTTTTGTAATGGATCTCCCTCACGATGAATAAAAAAAACAATCTCACTGATCTCATGATCGGCATCAAGGATAAATCCAGTCTGCAATAATGCAGGAATTCTCTCACCTTCATCAGAAAGAAGGGATACCATTCGGGGAAAGAGGACCGGTTCATCTGAATTATCCCGGTCTGCCAGGATCCCAGACAGGGGGGAACCAACAAGAGATCTCCGTTCAATTGAGAATAGTCGTCTGACTTCGGGGCTTATCCGCGTTATCCTGCCCTGAAGATCAACTGCGATACACATTGTTCTTGATGAGAGGAGCGTCTTTTCAATCCTGTCATGCAGGCTTGATAATCCGGGCTTCTCCAGATTACGGATTCGTGCTTTATGAAGAGCCATCTCGATATTTGAGAAGAGTTCTCTCTCATTGAATGGTTTTATGAGGTATCCGGATGGATTAATACTGATAGCCCTATCAAGCGTGTTCTTATCAGAATGAGCCGTCAGAAAGATGATAGGAGTGCCAAACTGTTCTTTAATCAATGCTGCTGCCTCTATTCCATCCATCTCTCCCTGCAGACGGATGTCCATCAGTATCAGGTCAGGACGTTTTTTTGCTGCTTCATCAATTGCCGCATTCCCGGTTATCGCCTGTCCAGCCACCTCAAACCCA
>CAZSDZ010000010.1:0-68365 GCA_964605795.1 uncultured Methanoregulaceae archaeon | reverse complement strand
ATTGTTTAGGGGGCCTGGGGGAGGTTCTCCCTTTTAGGTTTTTCATGCAAAAAGAAGAGATTGATTGGAGTCTATTTTAGATAAGGGTTATGCAATCCGGTTTATCGCCAGATGCTACAACAATGAAAGCATCCGGGGTCTCAACGAAATGACCGCCGGATCCTGACCGATCGGGCATGTGCAGTGAGACCTTCTGCATCTGCAATATTCTCGATAACATCACCAATTGCCTCAAGACCGGTTTTTGTGATGATCTGTACCGTTGATGTCTTACAGAAATGGCTGACATTAAGCCCGGAATAGGTTGCGGCATACCCTGCCGTGGGGAGTACATGGTTCGTTCCTGATGCATAATCGCCGGCAGCTACGGGCGCGTATGGACCGACAAATATAGAACCGGCATTTTTCACAGCCGAGAGTACCGGTAGTGAATCTTTGACAACGATTGAGAGGTGTTCAGGGGCAATTCCGTTCATGGCAGATACTGCTCCCGGAATGTCTGAAGTAATAATATACCCGGAGTGAGTAAGCGCTTGTGTGATGATATCGGTTCGTGGCAACTCCTGCATCAGCCTTGCAATCTTCTCTTTAACCTTTCCGACCAGTTCTTTATCAGGGGTTACCAGAATACAGGCGGCATCAGGATCGTGTTCTGACTGGGCGAGGATATCAATGGCGATAAATTCAGGATTGGCAGAACTGTCGGCAATGATTCCAATCTCGCTCGGTCCGGCAGGGAAATCAATCTCAGCCTCTTCCCGGAGAAGCATCTTTGCAGCAGTAACATATGCATTTCCGGGCCCGACAATCTTTCTCACCGGTTTGATGCTCTGTGTCCCGAGAGCCATCGCTGCGACTGCCTGGGCTCCTCCCATCCGGTAAATCTCGGTCACCCCGACAATATCAAGGGCAACCAGTGTGAGCGGGAGAATCGGAGGCGGAGAACATGCACACATATCAGGAACCCCGGCAACTTTGGCAGGAATCGCATTCATGAGCACAGTTGACGGGTACGCAGCCCGGCGTCCCGGGATATAAAGACCAACCCGGTCAAGAGGTGTGGTCTTGACACCAAGGGTAATGCCGGGTTCAACCTCTTCTAACCAGAGATCATGATCCTTCTGACGTTCGTGAAACCGGGTAATACGTACCTCAGCCTCGATGAGACTCTCTACCAGAACATCATCAACCTCATCATAGGCAGAATCAATCTCCTCCCGGGTAACCTGTATCGAATCCAGATCGGGTTCATACTTTCTCGCCATCTCAAGAAGAGCCGGGTCACCTTCGCTGCGAATGAGACTGATGATATCAGCAGCGGATCTCTTGGCTTCATCAAGGTTTGAACGCCGTTGTTGTATCCATGCCTCAACAGTGAGCTCCTGTAACATGGGTACTTCTTTCTTTTCTGCTCTGATAAGTGTTTTTAAAAAATCACTAAAATGTCTTTGATCCGAAATTTAGACTTAAATATTAGTTTAATTTTGTATACCTATCCCTATCTGCTAAAGAAATGAAGAGAAAAACACGTACACCACCTCATCAAGGAGAATACCATTCTTCGTGATGGCATCCTTACAAACTGCCTCGTAAAAAAACCCGCATTTTTCCAGAACACGCATTGAAGCGGGATTATTTGAAAAAATTCCGGCCTCAAGACGGATAAGATCATATCGTTTGAAGGCTATCGGGACAAGTGATCGTACAGCATCAGTAATTATTCCCTTTCCCCAGAGGGACTCAGAGAGCCAGTACCCAATCTCGGCAGACCTGTGTCGTACGTCATCCTGCAGGTGGATCCCGATACCCCCTACTGCTTCTCCCCCGAATTCGATTGCCAGAAACAGATGAGGGGTGGAACCTGTCGCCATACTGATAAACTGTTCTGCATCTGCCATTTTGTATGGTGAGGGAAATGCATCCCTCATTTTTGCCGCTATCCTCGGATTATCAGCATGTTTTACAAGGGATTTTGCATCGAGAGGGCGCCAGTTTCTAAGAATTGAACATGGGGTAATGATCTCCATTGTGACGTTTCCTTCAGGGTTTATATACAGATAAGTATTTGGGATTTTTCACAATGATAATCATGTGAGGGAAAGAACATCCTGTTTGAGAGACCAAACAGGATGGGTTCTCCTGTTCCGGTTTGAATCTAAAATTTCAAATACATTATCGATAAGATAATTTGTTTGTATGAGCGAAAACGGAACGAAAAAAATGGATGTGACTGCAGCGATAAGTGGTATGCCATGGTGGCTTGTCCTTATCTGGGGAATTCTGGCTTTCATTATCGGTATCGCACTGGTAACAAGTCCGCTGATTACTATCTTTTATCTGATTCTTTTCCTGGGAATATACTGGTTTGTAGGTGGAATCTTTACAATAGTGAGTCTTTTTAAGGATCACTCGAATATGGGATGGAAGATATTTCTTGGAGTTATTAGTATCATCGCTGGAATTGTAATAATGACGTATCCACTCTACAGTTCCGTTATCGTTCTCACGGTTCTGGTATTTTGTGTCGGTTTTTTTGGCATTCTCATCGGATTTACAAAGTTATTTGAAGCAGTTAAATGCCGTGATGCCGGAGCAGGTATCCTTGGGATTCTGAGTATAATATTTGGTATTATCATCCTTATCTATCCTTATGCTGCAGCCTTTGTCCTTCCATGGATCGTTGGAATTATTGCAATTATTGCTGGTATTTCAGCAATTTTGGTCTCCTTCCAGGTTAAGAAAGCACAATCTGTGAACTAAAATCCCATCATTTTCCCTCTGATATGAAAGGAAAGAGGGATTTTTCCCCTTTTATATACAAAAAGACAGGAGAAAGGGAAAATATTGGTTTTTTACCATGAGGAGTCGGGGAGGACCATTGAGGAAAAAAGAAAAAAAACTTCATTGAACCCTTTTTTTAGTATTCAAAGGAAGATGGGAATGTATTAAAAAGGAATTCCATTCAGTATATTACATATACCAATCAATTCCCGACGATATCCTATCTATTCATGAATTGAAGAGATTATAAAAGATAATCGTAAAAATCTTACTTTTTTAAGCATACCGATGTCTCTCAATTATTCATACATCACGTCCGGATGCATTTTTGATCTCTGCTTTAGATTATACGAAGCAGAGATCAATGCACAACCTAGCAAAATAATGATTACACCCAGAATCATCATAAAGAGATGAAGCATCATTCCCGGTATAATAAAGGGGATTAGTACTACGATTATTGAGAGGAGAGCAATGACTAATCTGCTGTAAAACCCTTCAGGAATGGCTGACCTGCCCTTCCTGGCCCGGTTCAGGAGGATAAAAGCGCTTGAAATCATCCAGATAGAAAGGATTACCAGTAACAAAATACTCCAGAAGATCACGGGGATACATACCAGAATGATGCCAACTATTGTTAATAATCCTCCATAAATCAGATCTTTCTGGTCTGACACCTTTCCCGGGTACCGGATGATACTCCTGATAATTGATAGTACACCGATACCAATGACAATGATTGGTAGTACGATGCCGACAATACCATAATACATCACCTCCGGAGATATGAGGAAAACAGAACCGAGAAGAATGAGAATGAACCCAAAGAGAAATCCCTTTTTCAGAGAGATATCCTGATCTTTCAATTTTTCTTTCGTTTGGGTTGATCTGCCGACCGCTTCAGAGAAGAGGGTTATGATGGTCTCTGAGATCATAAGAAAAAGGGGAGCATCATCGATAAGATGAAGCACAGGATGGACTTTGGGATCATATCTGTCCAGATGAACCCTCCATTCTGTTTTGGTTTCATGCGCATGATACTGGCCATTTCGATAACTTGCAACGGTCCCGGGTGTTGGAACATTAACAGGAGATTTCTCCCACGTATCGCTCAAAGGTTCAGAGATATCATCCTTGTGTATCAACACTTCCCAGACACCGTTGTGTAGAGGTTGCAGATAATCATCGATTGTTGTCATAATTCACACGATAAAGAGTGGTTGCCGGGTTATCTACCAGGGAGTGGTAGAACAATTATCGTTATATGATATCTTTTCATTGCATTATAGAGATTGATGCATCCCCCGGGCAGGAGAATTTGTAAACATCATTCGGATCTAAATATTATTCACAATATATTACCAATTCACAGGAATCGTATTTAGACAGACGGGAAACCTGATTTAAAAAAGTCTGAACGTTCCTTTTTCCAATCCTCACGAAGCGGATAATTAAAGAACAATACTGTTGTATACTATGAATAGTGCATATTCTCTTTTGTATGATAATTGCATAAAGAGAGGGGTAGTACCGTGGTCTCACAGCATATCAGGAATAATATTCTTCCTTTTCTTCTTCTATCTTGTATCATTCTCGGTATAATGTACCTGTACTGGTCATATGTATCAACCATCATCCTTGCAGGAACACTTGGTATCGTTCTCTATTCACCCTATCAGCGGGTATGCAATCATATATCAGAAAAAAAAGCTGCTACCATCGTCATTGCCATTACATTTCTGCTGATACTTGTCATTGGCTACTTTATCGTCTCTGTTTTTATCAGTTCCTCCGGGTATCTGGTACAGATGACTGAGACCATTCTTGTCTGGCTCCACAGTCTCCCTGATCTGGGTTTCATGAAAGGAAGCATATTGGGATCTTCTGCTTCGATTGCAATAGGTTTTATCGAAAATACAATTTTTCAGATTGCGTACACCTTTCCTGGTTTTCTCGTTCATACCTTGTTTTTTATGCTGAGTCTCTACCTTTTTCTCTTAAAGGGCAAGAATCTTGTCGATGAATTCTTCTCTGCAATGCCAGAACATCTCAAGGGAGTGAGCCAGCAACTAAAGAACGATGTAGTAAATACCCTGTATGCAACCTATGTGGTTAATCTACAGATCTGCGTTCTCACCTTTCTTATCGCTCTGCCGTTCTTTGCTCTCCTAGGAGTAAAAGGGGGGGTTGTCGCGAATGCAACACTTGCGGCAGTTTCACAACTGGTCCCTACAATCGGACCCCTGCTTGTTCTGATATTTATCGGTCTCTATGCCCTTGCCCTTGGGGATGTGACCCTTGCAATCGCTGTTATCATCATCGGATATATCCTCTTCATGGTTATTCCGGGTTCAATCTTAAAACCAAAGATGATGGGAAAAAGAATCTCGTTGCCTGCTCCCATGATGATGATAGCAATCATCGGGGCAATTGCAGCGATTGGACTTGCGGGAATCATTTTAGGACCGCTCTTTGCTTCACTTCTGGTCTCAGGATATCGACTGCTCATCACCCAGATTAAAGTCATGAAAGGGGATCTGCTTCTGACAGAAAAAACAGGTATATGATATTATACACCATATTTGCAGATCGGGAAAATGGAACATGAAATACTGATAGGGAGCATTATATCCCGTATAGTCAGTTTTATCTGGTAATACACTGATTCCCTGATAGATAATGGGTGATTCCTGCATGATAGATCCAACGAAATTATCATTACCAAAACGACAATCTCCAAAAATTGATGTAATATTTGCCATTCTCCTCCTTGTTGCGACATTATCTTCTGCCTTCTGTGTATACCAGGCAACCCGGTGGAATGGGATACAGGCGATCGATTTTGGAAGTTCGGCAACATTCCGGACAGAGTCACTCAAAGCAGCAACATTAGCGAATACCGAAGTGATAATTGATGTGCAGGCCTTTACCTCATGGGTGGATGCAGTAAGTAATCACGATGAAAAGCGGGCTGCGTTCCTGAAAGAGAGGTTCAGGGATGAGTTCAAACCGGCATTTGAGGCATGGATATCAGAGGCGGAAGGGGAATCAGGACTGATAATTCCCAACGGGACTCCTTTTGATCTCACACAATATCATATCGCCAATTCTTACAAGAGCAAAGAACTGGAAGATAAGGCAGCAATGGCATTTTTGAGTGCGAAAAATGATAATGAGAACGGGGACCAGTACATCTTTAACACGGTTCTGTTTGCAATTGTCCTCTTCTTCTGTGGCATCTATTCAAAATGGGAAACACCCCGCATCAGAATCGCACTCCTCGCGGTTACTCTCGTGGTATTTTGTTTTGCCCTGTATAACCTGTTGAGTCTTCTCTTCAGACTTGGCATTGTGTAAAAAACAAATCCAGGTAAACGTCTCTCTAAAAACGAAGGTAACAAAAGGAATACTGATTACAGGAACAACCGGGCTTTAATGATGAAGTCAGATATCAGGAAATCTGATACGGTTCTTTTTTCAGCCGGCCGGGAACAATCGAGAACCATTCCCATCCTTATGAACAGAAAGCATGTGAGTATCCGGATTATCAGGAGTTATTATTGACGGAGCGGATGACTTTTTCGTTTGCTGCAGAAAAGGGTAGATTAACTCTCTCGTGATCTCATCTGTTTCCGACCAGAGGAGAGCGATAATCCCAGCCAGAAGCATCAAGAGAGAGCAGTTCGTCAACGATGGCATCAACAAGGATCTGCTTCATAAAAAGACCCTTTTCCCGTGAACCCTTTGTTGGATCCCCGGTAGCCCCGCAGTTGGTCAGTTCAGAAAAAAGCCACTTGACAGAAAGATGCCGGGGCAGGGCAGGGACAACACCGACTGCCTTCTCTGGTTTGCATAACTCTGGAAATAATGCAAGGGCCATTGATGTCTCTCCTTCGCCTCCATGCCCGAGTCCCTGCCAGACCTCAAAAAAGTCATCTGGAAGCAGGGGGATTACGGTATCCCACCAGGCATCAAGAGAGACTATTCGGATATCAGGATGCTCTACCTTCACCTTGCGGGAAGCGATCTCAATGGGTGCAATGTTCCCGTCATGACCATTCATGATGAAACACTTCCGGATACCCTCACGATAGATGGACTGCAGAATATCCTCTAAAATTGCAGTTTCGGTCTCAAACCGGAGCGAGATGGTAAACGGGAAATCACGGTAATGTTCACTTACCCCATAATACACCGGCGGAAGCACAACCGTTCCCGGTACTTTTTCTGCAATCTCAAGGGAGAGGTGATATGCTGTCAACGCATCTGTTCCAAAAGGCAGGTGGGGACCATGGGACTCAAGAGAACCAACCGGCAGGATCACCGTGTCAAAAGATCTGTTCCCGGGATCTGATGCGGCCATATGCTGTAATTTTAAAGGATTCTTCTTCATGATATCTTCTTTGCTGTTTGAACGATGAAATAGTTTTGTAACTTGTCAATGGCAGTATTTCCATGCAGAGTGTAATCATAAATTACGGCCTTTCAGATGCCCGGGTTTTGGTTATCATATCAGTATCATACCGCTCCAATCCAGCTCCTGGATCAGGCGTTCCTAATTTCAGGATAAAGAGCATTAATGGCGATTTCTGCGATATCTGATCAAACGAAAATACCTCTGAGATCAAGAAGAAGAGATTAATCTTGTATGAGTGATAATACCATCCTCTATCTTTGCCCCGGAACATACGATACCACAGATAGTCATGTTTATCAGATATTACGATACAGGATTGGATAGGAATCGTACAGAGTGGAGATTTATATCCCGGTTCCATTCGTAAACGGCATCAGATAGAGGATTTTGGTTTGATCCGGGGATATGCATAATAGAAGAGGTCAAAAGGCAAGAACATGAAATGGCAGAAAGGAAGAAGAAGCGCGAATGTAGAAGACAGGAGAGCAGCCCGGATTCCCGGGGGATCAGCCGGAGGTCTCGGGGGTCTTTCACTCCTTGTTATTCTCATAATAGCAATAGCACTCGGTATGGATCCAACCCAGCTCCTCGAGATTTCTGATCAATCAATTGATTCAGGATGGCAGGAGTCACCATACTCGAGAGAAGAACAGGACCGGCTTGTAGATTTCATTACTCTTGTGCTTGGGGATACCGAAACAACCTGGGACAGGATATTACGAAACGAACTTGGGATCCGGTATCGTGAACCAAAACTTGTAATATTTTCAGGATCCGTGGATTCTGCATGCGGTTATGCCAGTTCTGCCACCGGCCCGTTCTACTGTTCCGGGGATGAAAAAGTCTATCTGGATCTCGATTTCTTCCATGATCTGGAAAAGCGCTATCACGCCCCCGGTGATTTCGCACAGGCATATGTGATAGCACATGAAGTCGGGCATCACATCCAGAATATTGTCGGAACCCTGCCGTACGAGAGAAGACTGGCAGGCATGGTCAGCAGGGCCGATGCAAATCAGCTTTCCGTTGCCCTGGAACTTCAGGCAGACTGCTATGCCGGAGTGTGGGCAAACCAGGCACAGAACCAGGATCTCATCCTGGAAGCAGGTGACATCGAGGAAGGATTGAATGCCGTCAGTTCTGTCGGTGACGATCGCATCCAGAAACAGGTACAGGGATACGTAGTACCCGACTCCTTTACCCATGGGACGTCTGCACAACGGATGGAATGGTTTACCCGGGGACTGGAATCAGGCAGCCTGGCAGCGTGTGATTGTCCTGAATTCCCACCGGTTGCCGGATGAATTTTTTAATCCCTTTTTTCCTTCTGTAAGAATTAAGAGATCCCTTCTCTGTTGTATCCCATAGGGATCGGAGCAGACATCATACCTGACATACCCCTATTTCCGCTCGCGAACACTAATCACCAGTAATCTTAAAAATAAGAGAGAAAAACAAGAGGAATTCTCACACAGACGGAAACGCGATCTCAGTCTTTTCTTCTCTCTTTTTTCTTTTCCTTTCAGAAACAAACGCGATAACCGAGGCTGACAGGATACTGAAAATAATTACAAAATATGCAAGCGTCTCTATCAGTTCGGCATGGGGAATGTCATAGAGTACCACTATTGAAGCAAGAACTGCCGCTGCAAGTCCTTTCGGTATCATGGCAACCACGATCCACCGGTCCTCTGAATTCGGGGGAAATACTGAACCGATAACACAGGGAATCCGAAAGACATGGAGAATGACCACGAGCAATGCACAGAACGCAATAAAGATCGGAGTTGCCATCCGGAGGGAGATTCCGACAAAGATAAAATAAAACGTCTTTAGGAGATCCGATATCTGGTTAAATAACTCAACCTCACCCGCACTCAGATTCTTAAGCGGCGGTTTCTCTTTCTCCCTGAAAATTGCGTTTAAGAGGTTTGCATTACCGAGAATAATACCAAAGAACAGTACAGCGATTGCACCGGACCCGTTCATGAGTTCGGTAATCCCGTACAGAATGCATACCACTGCCGGGACGGTGAATACTGACTCTACCGGCCGTACCTTATCCCTGAAGAGTACCCAGATGACTCCTGCGACAGAACCGGCTCCTATCGCAACAAAGAAACTGGATCCTATCTGAAGGAAGACCAGCGGAATATCAAAAACGGCACTCTGGTACAGTTCAAGCAGGCTTAAAACCGATACGATACAGTATACATCGGTCAACGCAGACTCAATCATGAGCGTTGTTTTCGTGCTCTCAGAAACAGACAGTTCCCTGACAAGAGGGATAACAACGGCCGAGGAAGATCCTCCAATCACACACCCAAAGATAAGTCCGGTAATCTGGTCAACATGAAATACTGCCATAAAGAGACCTGCAGCAATGATAACGGTCATCAAAAAGGTAGAGAATGAGAGCAGGATAGCATTCCTGAGAGCACCCATAATGACACGCACCTGCAACGCAATTCCACCGTCAAAAAGGAGAATCACAAGGGTTGCTGTCGCAAAAACAGGTCCGACAATCCCAAGATCCTCTGGAGCGATAAACCCGAAGACCGGACCGATGAGTACCCCGATTCCAATGAGGATGATGACATCAGGTATCTTTTTTGTTACAAATGCCTTTTTTAAGAGGTTCCCGATAAGAACCAATAGACCAAACCCGATGATAGGAATCGTGGTAATCATGATATCTAGGCTAAAGAAAAACCCGTATTGGGGCGATACGTGCTCAGTAGTGATCGATTACTACCTATTTAATCATAAGCACAAGACTTAGTCTTTCCAATCCCTGCCTGAAAGAAAAGAGATCCCCGATATGGTATCCCAAAACCCGGGGTTCATGCATAAAAATTGTCTGATTGAAAAATATGACTGTTTTCACCGTTACAAGGAAGATTCAGAGAGATGCATCCGGTTACCGAGAACAATCTCGATACAGGAAACATTCGTCTTTCCATTCTCGGTATCCACGACCTCGGTCGTCGTGGTGATCTCTCTCTTCTCAACATTCTGAAGAAACCTGCTTATTGCTATCTCGGTTGTATCAACAGCCCGTGAGATAGCTTTACCACGGGCCTTGATTGACACGGTCTCTGCACCATTGTTAAATTGCGTCACAACTGCTAGTACGTAGTTCATAACCGGTTTATTCCCGACAAAAACCGTGTTATCTTCTTCTGTAGTCACTGGTATGCCTCTGTGTGTGTCACGGTAATCCTGGCGTTTAGATGTACTTCTTTGTGTGAATAAGTTCAGCATTCAGAACCGATGCTCCTGCAGCACCACGGATGGTATTATGACCCATGGTGATATACCGGATACCTTCCCTGAGCCGTCCCACCGATACGGTCATACCGTTTCCTTTTAACCGGTCGAGACGGGGTTGCGGGCGATCCTGTTCCTCCATGAAATCAACGGATTTGGGTGGCAAAGTGGGCAGATTGCTGAGGGGAGCCTTGTAGTTCTGGTAGGCAGCAGCAACGTCAGATACCGGATCAGGGATATCGATCCAGACTGCCATGGTATGACCATCGATAACCGGAACGCGGTGACAACTGGCACTGACGGTAAACGGAGCCGGGATAACCTCTGAACCATTAAAGGTCCCCATGATCTTTAACGTCTCCCGCTCCATCTTCTCCTCCTCGGAGCCGATATAGGGAACCACGTTATCATAGATTGACATCGCAGGGATACCTTCAAAACCTGCCCCTGATATCGCCTGCATGGTCGCAACCCTGATATCATGGAATGAAAACCCGCGAATTGGTGCAAGTGACATCGTAAGCATGATGGTCGAGCAGTTCGGGTTGGTAACGATAAACCCGTCCATCCCATGATCCCGCTGAAGGTCGATCATCCCGATATGATCCGGGTTTACTTCGGTAACCATGAGAGGTACATCGGGCTCCATCCGGTGAACACTGGCGTTACTAAAGACACCAATACCTGCCTGGGCGCAGGCAGTCTCGATCGTTCCGGCAAGATCTGCAGGAAGGGCAGAAAAGACGAGATCAACCCCTTTCAGGCTCTCTGTTGTCGTATCTGATACGACAATATCGGCAGTCGTTTCAGGAAACGGAACATCAAGTCGCCAGTTTACCGCGTCACGATATTTCTTACCGGCACTTCGTTGTGATGCCGTCAAAACCTGCAGATCAAAAAAAGGATGACCGGCCAGAAGCTGGACAAAACGCTGACCAACCGCACCGGTCGCCCCAAGGACTCCCACTGATATCATACCGGATAGATCCGGCATGTAAACTATTAAAGATTCTTAAAATCTATTCCATGGAGATCGCTTCTGACGGACAGACATCAACACAACTGCCACAATCGACACAGAGGTCATTATCCACAACAGCCTTCTCGTCCTTCATGGTTATTGCTGATGCCGGGCATTCATCAACACAGGTTTCACAGCCGGTACATTTCTCTTTATCAATAATTACTACCATGATATGATCTCCTATATGTAGTTAAACCAGATTACAAATGCGTTTCGGTTTAGGGTACTGCCTTTAAGAGACCCAGTACATCTCTCATTCCGTATATTCCGGGTTTCTGGGTAACAACCCATCGTGCAGATTTCAGCACTCCCTGGGCAAAAACCGCACGATCATATGCCCGATGTGAGAGGGATATCGTCTCATAATTGCCTGCAAATAAAACATTATGATCCCCGACAATATCCCCGCCACGGATGACATGCACACCAATCTCATGTCCCCGCTCCATCATACCCTCACGTCCGAAGATCTCCTCCCGGGGGCCAAGTTCCTCCTGCAGGATCTCAAGAATCGTTCGTGCTGTTCCTGAAGGTGCATCCTTTTTATACCGGTGATGAGCCTCGGTCACCTCAACATCATATTCATACAGCTTCTGCGCCGCTTTTCTGACTAGGTCCCAGAAGATATTCATCCCGATACTATAGTTTGTTGAAATAACTGCAGGAACGTTTCCTGCAATGATGGCATCACTGATTATTTTTTTCTGCTCAAGAGTAAGCCCGGTTGTACCGAGAATAATTGCGCATCCCATCGCGGCTGCAACCGGAACATTCTCGACAGCAGCATGGGCGATGGTAAAATCAATCACCACATCAGGTTTTGTTTTGCTGATGAGATCACGCATCTGTGTCTTCTCAACAACCGGAACACCAAACACCTCACCGGATCTGATATCAACTCCCCCGACCAGTCTCAAATCCGTCGTCTGGGTGACGAGGTTACCGATGGTCATCCCCATCCTGCCCATCGCACCGCAGATAAGAACTTTTATCTCAGTCATACCCGGCAAGCACCTCCGTAAGGAGTGCAACGGTCTCTTCCCCTGCCTCTGCAAGAGGCAGCCTGACCGGACCTCCTGCAAAACCGCGTAGTTCTGCAGCCTTCTTCACGGGTATCGGATTTGACTCCGCAAATAAGGCCCGAATTAGGGGTGAAATCGCAAAATGAATCGCCCGTGCCCTTTCGTAGTCCCCCCTGACAAAAGACTGGTAGAGATCGATCATCTGCGTTGGTGCGATATTTGCTGCCACCGATATGACACCAACTGCTCCAAGGGACATCATCGGCAGGGTCATGGTATCATCTCCCGATATCACGGAGAAATCCTCATCGCGGGTCATCTCGATAACCTGGGATATCTGGTTGATATCACCACTTGCTTCCTTTATCGCAACGATGTTTGGATGACAAGCCAGTTCTGCGACCCATGACGGCGGGAGGTTCTGTCCGGTCCTCCCGGGAACATTGTACATCACGACCGGAACGTCACAGTCAGCCAGGGCCTGGTAATGTCTGACAAGGCCGGTCCGGTTCGGTTTGTTATAATAAGGACTGATTGCAAGAACACCATCAACACCCATATCTCGCGCAGCACGGGTAAGCCTGAGCGCCTCACTCGTGTTGTTCGAACCGGTTCCTGCTACAACCGGGACCTTCCCGTTCACCTCATCAAGGGTGACCTCTATCACCTTCTCATGCTCAGAGAAATCGAGGGTTGCAGACTCCCCGGTTGAACCACAAGGTACGATACCGTGCACTCCCGAATCAAGCAATGAAGAAATGTTTGAGCGTAATCCCTCAAGATCAAGATCCATTGAGGGATTCCTCTTAAAAGGAGTGATAATTGCAGGAAGAATCCCTTCAAACATGAAGGTAGTTATGAGATTCTTTTCGTATTTACTTTTCTGGTAATATATCCGGCAACACGATTGCGAACACGTTTGCTCACAATATTCGTCGTTTTCGCCACTGCAACCTTGTTCTGTTCAAAATCGCCACTGAAATGCTCGTTATGATCTTTAAGAAGATCTGATCCGATCGCTTTAATATAAGTCGGTTTAATTCCCATTCCTGGTATCCTCACTAGTAGTATTATTAATGCGTCCTGAGATCTTAATAAGACTTGTCACAACCTCACGAGGATTCTCTCCAAACAGCCAGACTGCTCCTGCTCTTCCATGACTGCGGGTAATAATGAGATCAGGAACATCATTCTTCCTGCAGCAGGAGGCTACGGAAAAATCAAGAAGAGATGTATCAGATCGCTTCAAACTATCTCCGGTGTACCTGACATCATACAGCATCTCATCAAGTATCTCGGGGAGAGATGCAAAATACGCCATCCCTGCTGCAGACCTGATATCAGGATCAAATCTCAGTACCGATAAAAGAGCGTGACTCAGAGGAGTATCAACATGAAACGAGTACCCAAAATTCGTGTTTTCTTCTTTTTCTTCCATAAGGCACTCTCTCTTGATACCGGCAACATCTTCAGGTCCTTTTGCTTTCGGGAGGGCATATAGCAGAACAAAGGGATCGTTTGGGATACCATTGATAGTCACACATTCTCTCATCTGCAAAAACGCACTCATTAATACCTTTCCCACCTCATCCCGCTCTCTTTCACCCATATCCATGCATGTGACTGATACGCGGATGAATTCATCGGAACCGTTCCGATTATCTTTTCTAAAAGGAGGAGGAACATATACGTCATCATGAAACGATGGATGCTAGATGTACTGGTGGGAATTATCAGTATTATTGCACTTGTGTTGTTATTCCTGGTAATGCCAATCCTTTTTTCTCCAAATTACGCTTACCTCATCGGATTGTTACTATTCCTACTGATAATAAGTATTGGCGGTTTTCTCATCAGGAAAGTTCCAGCCTGAATCCAATATTGATGCTAAAAAGGCTGATCAGCCATTACTTTTTTTCCGGCATTTTTTTCTGATTCTTCAGAAGTTTCTTTTTCTGTTTATAGTATGACAGGGGATGAATTACAGATTTGCAGAGAGAATCAGGGTTAATACAGAGAGAATGAGTCTTCATGGTACTACAACCGGGGGCAATATACTCGGTTCCGAATCCTCCTGCCCCGGAGATATGATCTACCTGGTATAGCGTCTTCTCGACATTAAAATCAGGTGCCCTGCCGTATAACTCAAGAATGGTATCATTCTTCATACCGATATTATGAAGAAACGCAGTTGCTGCAAACCTGCCAATATGAGTGATATGTGCCCCTGACGCCAGAGCGGTCAGTAATCCCTGAATACAGGGAGGATAGGCTGACTCCTCAACAACGCCGAACTCCTGCATGATCTTTTTCTGATAGAGATCATGCACCTGTAAAAGGATTGGTTCAAGGAGTGAGCAGATGGATGCAGGAACACGTAACGGAAGCTGCTCCCGAATACCATTCCAGAGACGTTCACGAATGAATACATCGGTCTCTTCCTCTGAAACGGTAACAAGCCCGTGAATGACGATACGGTTTACCAGGCGCCAGTGGTCCTCACGCAAACGGCGGACACTCTCAACATAATCCCTGACCGGTACCTGTGGACTTGTAATATCAATACCAACCCGCTCTGCAAGAAACACTTTCATATCCCAATCTTCTTCCAGAATATTCTCGTAAAACTGCCGGGTCTGCCAGGTTACCAGTCGATCAATAAGAGCCCGCTCGCCCGAACAGGAGACAAGAATGCGTGTTACCGCATAGGTAGCAATGGCGATATGGGGAGGTATTTCGGAATCTGTTTTTGTATCGTTCTCATCATGAACCAATAATGAATTCATGATACAATCTCCTGCACGTTTTATTACCATTCTTCCGGTATTTCCGGAAAGAAATGACTCAAGATCAGAGGCAAAATCACTGACAAAATGTTGTGATTCTTTTAAAAAAGGATATTTGGCTAGGTCTTTTGTATCAAGGACAATCCGCATCACTCGGCCTCAATACGAGGTGCTAACAGGTACTCGACATGACCGGCTCCTCCGGCAATATCAAAGGAAAATTTAATCGGATGATCGGCTCCAAGAGAGATAGTCACCTCATCAGCGTTACTCATGACCTTTCCCATCTCTTTGAGATAATCGATGGAGAAGAGAGACTTGACATCTGCATCATTGACAGAGATCAGTTCTTCTCTAGAGAACTCCCTTCTGATGTGATCACTATCCCCTTCTGCACTCATAAAAAATCCCTTTGACTGAGGACTGATTCCAAACCACACCTTATCTGAAACGACTGCTGCTGCCCGGATTGCTGAATATAAATAAGACCCCTTTATCACGATTGTACCGGGCAGTTCTATATTGGGGGGATTGGGATCCTTCTTGATAGTTGCAGCCTCAAGAAGCGTGATGGCATATTGGTACCCGAGGAAACTGACTTTAATCTTGTTTTCTCCATCAGGAAGATGAAGGGTGACCTTCTCTGCTTTTCCAAGCATAGAGAAGATATTTTTAAACCGTGCTATATCAAGACCAATCTCTCCCTGGGTTACATCAAGGTCGATAAATGCCTCACGATCGAGATGAAGACAGACCATTGCAACATTTGCACTATCAACCGCTCTGACGTACATCTGATCTGACTCAAAATGAACCCGACACTCTACCACCAGGGCAGATATCGTCTCGATAGATTCCCGCAGGGTTTCAGAATTGATTGTTGCTAATATCATAGATCCCTCTTTTATTAGTCACTCTTAGACTTTATATATTAATACAATTAGGTATATGTGTCTCTATCGTTGGGGAGAACAAATAGACTTCCCTGGCGTTAATAGAGAGGGAGTACAAGAATGGGATCACAGTACAGCGGGGACAGGGTCTCAGAGCGGGCACGACGTGAAGGATACCGTTCACGAGCTGCCTACAAACTCAAAGAGATTCTTCATAAATACAACATCATCAGGGATACCGATTCTGTCGTTGACCTGGGAGCGGCTCCGGGGAGCTGGCTTCAGGTGCTTTCAGGTATCACAAACGGCGTTGTGATAGGGATCGATATAAACCCGATAGCTCCTCTGCCCGGGGTACTGACGATTACCGGGGATTTTACCGATCCGAAGATAAAAGAGAAGGTATTAGAGCAGACTCCCGTCGTCAGTTGCATTGTATGTGATGCTTCACCCCATCTGTCAGGACAGAAGTCATATGATCAGGCACGTGCCATTGCATTAAACGAAGATGCACTTGCCTTTGCTTCCGGGATTCTGAAATCCGGCGGAAATATGATCCTAAAATCGTTTCAGGGGGAAGACTTCCCGGCACTGCTGCAGCTCATGCGGGAACAATTCTATTCTGTAAAAACATTCAAGGCAAAAACATCACGAAAAGGGAGTACCGAGATCTACATCATCGCAAAGTATTACACAGGAGAAACCGGCTCAAATGGTCCTGTATGATCCCTACAACCGGCCGGTCACCAACCTGCGGATAAGTCTTTGTAAGAGTTGCAACCTTGCCTGTATCTACTGCCACAGGGAAGGCGAACAGGATCCCAGCGAGATGATGAGTGCCGATACCATCGATGAGATCATACAGACGGGCATCAGGTTCGGCATTAAAAGTATCAAATTCACCGGGGGGGAACCCCTGTTACGACCTGATATTGTTGATATCATCGCCCGTGTTCCTCCCGAAATCGAGACGTCAATCACCACAAACGGCATTTTACTCGCATCGATGGCATCCGACCTCTCTGCAGCAGGATTATCCCGCATAAATATCAGCATCGACAGTCTCAATCATGAAACGTATGCAAAAATAACCGGTCGTAATTGTCTTTTTCTGGTTCTCGAGGGGATAGATGCAGCGTTATCGGCAGGCCTGACCCCGGTAAAGATAAACATGGTACTGCTGGCCGATATTAACGAAGACGATGTGGATGCATTTATCGCGTATGTGTCTGGGAAGAGAGGACTTATTCTTCAGGTAATCGAGCTGATGGAGTCAGGTGGCTGCCCGTTCCATGCCGACGTATCCCGCTTAGAGTCCCGTATTGCACGGGAAACAACAGAGATAATGACACGAAAAATGCATCATCGGAAGAAGTACTGTTTTCATGGTGCACAGATTGAGTTTGTACGTCCCGTGCACAACAGTGAATTCTGTATGCATTGTAACCGGTTACGGGTAACATCAGACGGGAAATTAAAACCATGCCTCCTGCGTAACGACAACCTTATCGATATGACCGGATTGCACGGGAAAGACCTTGATGAGGCATTTGTAAAAGCAGTCGGGCTCCGGAAACCGTACTATCGATAATGACAGAACCCAGAAAAAATTAAACCCAGAACGGTATTACCCAGAAAATTCAGATTGTGCACCAAAACATTTCAATCCTCTATTCTCTCCCCTTCTGCATCTGCAGAATTGTCTGTTTGGAACAATAAACTCGTAATACCCAATAATGCAGATGGGCAAAACCTCGGGAATGCAGGTTTGGTGACCGTTCATTTTTTTGCCTTCCTTCCCGAATCAGGTACTATGCAGGAAGTAAATGAATATCAGAAGGTCCTCTCACAACTCTATGAAAAATCCCTCATCCTTGAGGATATGTCTGATATGCACCCTGTTTTAAAGTTTTACTACTTTGAGGCACTGGCCCATCTTGATTTTTCTATCTCAATACTTGCATACAACTACCAGAACCCAAGGAATATTCTCTCAAAAGAATTTTTGCGGTTACGGGTCGATGAAGCAAAAAAAGAGGGACGTGAAAAATTTCCCGGATTCATGATAAAATTGCGGGAAGAACACCCGGAGCTCTACGAACTCTTTCCCCTTTTCATCCAGAATATCTATAACCCGGATGACCCGGCATCATACCGGAGTTTCCAGATTATTCTGGATCCTGATACGAAAAGTCCAACTCCGGCTCATCATTTCAGATTAATGATTGACGAGGTATTTGATCGATCCTACTTAAACCAGATGTATCAGGGATCAAAAACTGCGACATTATTTGATGCATATGCCAAATCAGCATGATAACTGGCCAGGAGTACCATGAACGTTTCTGAAATCTGTTCTGAACTCGTGAAGATCCGTTCAGAAAATCCACCAGGAGACACAAAAGAGGTGATTGTATGGATTCAATCATACCTGGAGGATATCGGGATTCAGGCAGAGACGATATGCGGAAAAAACGGACATTGTAACCTGATTACGACCGGATGTACATCAGGCCTCATGTTCTGTGGCCATGTTGACGTTGTTCCGGTACTTGATGACGGTTGGAACGTTCCCCCTTTTTCAGGAACAATCACAGACGGATTTGTGTACGGGAGGGGATCTACCGATATGAAAGGAGGTTGCGCTGCTATCCTTGCTGCGCTTGGGAACCTGATACAGGAGGGAATAAAGCCTGATGTTGATCTTGCGTTTGTCTGTGATGAAGAAGGAAAGGGAACGTACGGAATGCAGTACCTGCTTGCAAAAAATTACGTGGCCCCAAAAGAGTGTCTGATCGCTGAACCGTCACCATATTCCTCACCGATGATAGGGGAGAAAGGACTCATCAGACTCACGGTCACCTTTCACGGGGAACCGGGCCATAGTTCCCTTCACCCGGTAGTCGGACGATCGGCAATTATCGAGGCCTGTTCTTTTCAGAAATGTATCGATTCATTCCATCAGCAGGAGTTTTTTGTCAATCCCGAGATGGAAGGGGCCATAACCAGGGCAATAGAGAACCTCTCTGCCCAGGCAGGGATCCCCCTGCAGGAGGCGAATCGTATTCTTAAGCATGTTATGTATAATCCCGGGGTTATTAACGGGGGTGAGAAAGTAAACGTGGTGGCACAACGGTGTACTGCAGAGTATGATCTGCGGATCCCCTGGGGGTGTGATCCGTACACCATTGTAAACTCCATCAGGAAGCAGTACCCGCATGCTGATATCACGGTCGAAGAGATCGCACCTGCTTCCTTTACCCCCCCTTGTCGACTTACCAAAGAGACCTGCACGGCTATTGAAGCAGTATACCACGAACCTGCATTACCCTGTGTCACCTGGGCAGCAACCGATGCCAGACATATGCGGGAAGCAGGAGTTGCAGTTATCGAGTATGGTCCCGGCGATCTGGCACTGCTCCATGCACGAAATGAACGGGTATCAGTCTCGCAACTTGAAAAAGCAACAGAGATTTTTGTGCATATTATGAAGGCATATACTGGTGCCTGAACTTCTCATAAAACCTTCCTTTTTCCGGTGAACCAGAGAAGAATTCTTCCGGTTTAGACCCTCAAAGACACATATTCTTTTTCTTTCTCACATACCCGGTCATACCGGGGCAAATCATAAACCAGATGATGTCATGTATATGGTATGAAGAGATGGTTGATCATTACGCTTTGTATCGGAATCGTGATGCTCTTATCAGCAGGTTGTACAGGAATCAATGGTTTTGGATCAGAAGAACAGGATTCACGGAATCTTCCACCGCCTCAAAAGATGGTTGAGGTCCAGATAGAGAAAGATCCCATCGACCAGTTTATCACGATAACCTTCGCAGGCGGGGAGGGGCAACATCTCGTACACCGTATCTGGGCAGAGGTAAAACGATCAGATGGCATACGATCAGAGGCTGATCTCAAACCAGACAAACTGGCATACATAACCATCCCCGGAACCAGGGGATCTGATACGGTGGTAGTAAAGGTCCTGTACTCAGACGGAACACAGTATATCATTGCAGATGAGGACATAAAGATAAAGGAACGGATGAGCAGACTATAGAAGATGATTTTTCTCAAGAAGCCATCTGTCAGGATACCAATCTGATAAAACCTGATGAATGACAGGCTGATCGGATCAGAATATCCCATCGTGAATGCCGTGCATGCAGATGAGAAAAAGGGTTTGCACCTCGCTATTTCATGATGGTTTGATAGGACTAACTGACGTAAATTAACTTTATCAAACTCCAATTAGGACCCCTTAATTGATTAATACCCCTTCCTTTCATTCCTACTCGTAGTAGAATCAATAATCCAATTAAAGAGAGATCTCATTGTCTTTCAAATTCAAATAAGATAAATAATCTGTCATGTGGTTTTTCGGTAATCTACCCACACAGATCAGCGAAGAGCCGGAAAAAAGTTTTTACGCACCAAACCGGTGCAGCGCACTGGCTGCACACGCAATGGCAAGGATTGAGAGCGCCATGAGCAGGCTGTCATATGAAGAGTGAATCTCCATCGAGAGTGTATGCTGAAAGAAACTCACGATCAGAACCATGATAATAACCTTGATGATCTTGCTTTTCAACTCATCCAAAGAACAGATCTCGAGTAGTGAGTGGCATTCCTCATCAACCCTGGCTACATTTATCTCTGATATGAACAGTTCATACAGTCCAAACCCGAACAGCAGTAAAACAACCCCGATCAGGTAGAGATCTATTGCCCCGATAATCGTGATAAGGATATTTATATGGAGGGTTTCGCTGTCATGGGCCTCAAAAGGAGCAAAAAGAGCACCGATAACCTCAACCGATCCAATATAGAAGAGGATTACACTACTGAGAATACTAAAGATCACTGCCAGCAGTACAATAAACCGCGTGCTCCATAATCCGTGCTCAAAAAGGCATTCCGCCCGGTTCATCCCGGTTTTATGAAAACATCCCTTATTTTTATCTCCCTGCATATCCATACTGTCTCACCATTTCCTGCTCAACCCCGTCTCCTGTCCGGGAAGCCAAGCGATTCCTATCACGGGTTTTTGTGTATTTTGTATTCCCTTCAGGTATGATATCAGGAAATAAGCATCCCTGATTATGCTCTGGTCTCATCCAACCCGTCTTCTCTATGTCATTCAAGGATAACCAATAAACAATTTGTGGTCCTGTTATTATATATGGACAGATTACTTGGAATAATTCTTGGTATTGGGATTCTCCTGATCCTGTCTTCGGGTTGTACCGGACCTGATACAGCCCAATCTCCATGGGAGAACCTGCAATCCGATACCTCATCGCCGGAATCAGAAGAATCGGTATCGTTCCCTCCCCCTGACAAGATGATAGAGGTCCAGATTGAGAAGAACCCGATTGACCAATCCATTACGGTCACCTTTATGGGAGGAGAAGGACAGCATCTTGTCAGAGAGGTACGGGTATTTGTGACACGTTCTGACGGTACCACATCAGAGATCGGGTTAAAACCAGACAAACTGGCAGAGGTTATCATACCAGGGACACGGGGAAGTGACCAGGTTGTCGTCAGGGCAATATTCTATGACGGAACGCTGTATACCATCGCACAGGAGGATGTAAAAACAAAAGAACGGATGAACCGGATTTGATTAGGATCGGTTTACTGGCCGGTATGGAATACCTGATACGAAACGTTCTTTTTCCGGATACACTCGCGCACATCGCGTTCACGCCGTGACAATACGGCTCCCGGTCCTGTTTTTACTTCGAGGAAGACAACTTCCCGACATGAGCCCAGAGAAAGACCATCAAAAATAATCAGGTCAACGGGAGTCCCGATAAACCGTGCATCCTGGGGATTATAGGGAAACGTCTCAAGAAAAGGGATGAATTGTTCGGTTATCCTCCCTTTTACCACGGCATGACTCCTTTTTATGGCATCTTTTCTGATCTTCTCTTCTTCATCCTTCTGCCAGCGTTCAAAGAGAATTGTTGCCTTTTCCTGGACAATACCAGAGATCTCTTCTCTTCGCCGTTCCTCCATTCTCTGCATCTCCTCGGGATACCATGCATCAAACTTCTTCCTGGCACGATTCTCGATTCGCCCATGTAGCCAGATAATATAACAGAACAGGATAACAATAATGCCAATAAGAATAACAGAAAGATAATCCGGCATAAACACCATATGAGGTTCCTTTCCAAATAGTAAAAACACTTACATGTACCGTGCGATGAAAACGGTCTGCTGGCGAACCATCTCCTCACAAAAGAACAGCTTCGCTGCGTTATATGCTGCTTGTGAACGATTTGGATACGATCTGCAGCCAGTTCAAAAACCGGAAGGCGATATTGTCTGTTACAGCCTTAATTCCATAAATGCATCACACTATTACCAGGAGATTGCAGAATCTCCCGTCTGTACCATCGTTGGAGGACCCCATGCCACTGCATGTTACCCGGAGATAACCGGTATCGCTGATTATGTCATCGTTGGAGAAGGGGAGTATACCCTTCCCTCCCTTATCTCCTGGATCGACGGGAAGAACCCCAGGTTTCCGACCGGTGTCGCAACAAAAAACCATTACACTCCACGGGACACTACGGTAATTCTCGATTCTTTTCCCTGCTATACGAAAATAAAGGGATATATCGAGATATCCCGGGGGTGTCCTTTTTCCTGTTCGTATTGCCAGACTCCGGCGATCTTTGGTCATCTGATGCGTCATCGTTCCTTATATGCGATACAACAGGCAGCCAAATCCCTCCACCATGTCAGACTCCTCTCTCCAAATGCCCTGGCATATGGATCGAACGGGAGAGAACCACATTACCAAAGCATCAGAAGCCTGCTTTCCATGCTGCACGATGAGATGAACAAAGAAGTGTATTTCGGAACCTTCCCTGCAGAGGTCAGACCGGAATTTGTAACTCCTGAGTCCCTTGACCTTATCAGAAGATACTGTGCCAATACCCGCCTTCATTTCGGCGCTCAGTCAGGCAGTGACCGGGTACTTGAGAGGTTAAACCGTAGACACACGGTTCATGATGTCTGCGTTGCAGTTGAAAACTGTCGGGACGCTGATATCATACCGGTTGTTGATATTATCATGGGTTTTCCCTTTGAAGACGATGAAGACCAGAAAGAGACGTTGCATCTTATCAGATGGATTGCCAGATATGGAACGATCCATCTGCACCGGTTTATTCCCCTGCCCGGGACACCCCTTGCAGGAACTTCTCCCCGGGATCTTATCCCTGGTGCCGATGCCACCCTTGGAAAACTGGCATTACATGGGTTTATCACCGGTTCATGGAACCGTCCTGAGATAAGGTTTAGTACCACCAATTCGAATAATAATGTATGATGAACGCTCTCCTGCTTGCAGATCTGCACGGGGAATATGGAATGATGGGATCTTTTATGGATCTCAATCCGGATATTGTCTTTATAGCTGGAGACATTACGAATATGGGGCCGGTAAAGGGAGTAGAGACCTGTTTCTCCCGTATCAATGTACCAAGTTTTTCAGTGCCTGGCAATTGCGACCCTGAGGATGTCGTAACCGCTCTTGAACATTCAAGCAGCGTGAACCTTCATGGATCGGTTATGAACCTGGGAAAACTGACCCTGGTAGGCGTTGGGGGGTCAAATCCGACACCGTTTGGAACACCTCTCGAATACACTGACAAGCAACTCGATGATATCCTAAAAAAACCTGTGGAACGAATGCAGCGATCCATTCATAACGTTCTTATCAGTCACACCCCTCCGTATGGTATCCTTGATTTCATCGGGGGCAACCATGTCGGAAGTGCAACGATACGCAAGTATGCAGATAACTTTGATCTTGTCTGTTGTGCACACGTTCACGAAAACAGGGGAATTCACGAAGAAAACGGCATTAAATTTGTTAATCCGGGACCTGCTGCTGAACGCTACTGCGCCATGATCCATTTCGGAGAAGAGCCAAAAGAGATAGAGATTGAACTGCTCACAGTTTAGAGCAGAGCAACTCAAGGTAAGAGACGGTAATCCGCTCTCCCAAAATACCCAGCTTTTTTGATAAAAGATCGATACGTGCTGCCATTTTTGCAGTATCATCTTCTGATATCAGTTCAACCTCAACAAAACTGCCTAAACCCGCTACCTCGTCTAACGCAATGGAAAAGTCTTCTAGCGTCCAGTACTCCCGCTTTTTAATCACCACTGCTACCGGGTAAAAACCGAGACTGGTAAGAATCGTATCAGCATCAGAAAAGGAATGTATCTCCAGGTTTGTCTCTTTTCGTACTTTTGATCCCTGGATCGTCTCTTTCGGACCTTTATAGGTTATTATCGTTTTATTTTCGGTTATTCGTATTCGAAGTGCCTCATCAGTCTGTGAAAAATCACGGTGAGGTGCATTGTAATAGTGATCGGTCTCTGTCAAAACTTCAGAGAAGATACCACCCTCTTTCCGGATAGCTTGTCGTATCGTATCAATGAGAGGAACCCTGACTTTTATCTCAACTTCATACATCATCATCACCAGCTACGATCATATCCCGTGTATCATAGAACGTAAGACCAGATTATGGATTCTGTTCAATAACGAAAAAGATGAAAATAACCACGTATCCTCACAACAGCAAAACTTCAATTGTGTTGTATTACTGCATGAATATGGCATCAGCCGGTATCCCTCTTTATAATCACGCATATGAACGAGAAACACTGCAATTTAAACAATAAGAACGCAACCGGTGAAGGAAAAAAGATTAGAGCCGGTTGTTATTTTTTCACTCTTATAGTCAGACATTCATCGTATCCTTTATCTGCACATATTTCCATTACATATGCGAACAGGAGCCATGTTATGGGCATTGAAAAGGGAGATTTTATTAAACTCAACTATACCGGGATGTATGACAACACGGTATTTCAGACTACCTGGCGCACTATCGCAGAAGAGAATGGAATCGGAGATGATACGACAATCTTTGAGCCGATTATCGTATGTGTCGGCCATAAACAGGTAATCGCCGGGCTTGACGAGGAGTTACCCGGGAAAGAGATCGGAGACAGTGGAGATGTAACGGTTACCCCTGACAAGGGATTTGGAGAACACAACCCCAAACTGTTACAATCATTCAATAAAAAGGATTTTGATAAGAAAGTCTCGGTTGGAACATCGGTCCAGGTTGCCGGAAAGGGGGAAGGTATCGTTGTCAATACCATCGCAAACAAGGTTATTGTTGATTTTAACCTTCCACTCGCAGGCAAAGAGCTCACTTATCATTACGAAATAGTAGAGAAGATTACGGATCCAACAGAACAGCTAGCCGGATTAATTGAACTGTATTGCGGGAGAAGACTGGTTATTACCAATAATGATGACGAGATGACCATCACGCTCCCGCCAGGAATAACCTATGAAAAGAAATGGGTGTATTATAAACCGTTTATTATTGAAGATGCATTTAAGACCATTCCTTCAATAAAGGCAATAATCTTTACCGAGCGGTTCGAAAAGCCATAATCCGTCATTCTCTTTCTCTTTACCAGTCCCTTTTTTGGGGTTTTTCACTCATTATTTCAGATATAACTGTAATTTCTGTATCGTCCGGGCTATCTGTTCTTTTGATGTTCCCAGGTACTGTTCAGGCTGCAGGAGAGATTCTATCTCACCTCTCGTAAGATACTGCATTATCTTCTGATCATCCTGCAGGATGAGTGCGAGTGAATTCTTCTCTGATAAGGCCTGCATCGAGGCACAACGAATAATTTCATGGGCTTCCTGGCGACCCATTCCTTTCTTGGTCAGATCTATCATGATCGATTCAGCCATATTTATCCCATGGAGGAGAGAGAGATTCTCACGAATCCGGTCAGGTTTCAGAACTAGGCCTTTGAGCACACCGGTGCAAACATGAATAATATGATCACAGAGGATTGTTGCTTCAGGAAAGATAACCCGTTCACAGGATGAGTTGGTCAGATCACGTTCATCCCAGAGGGTATTATTCTGCATCGCCGGTTCAACGGCTGCCCTGACTATCCGGGCCAGACCTGACACCTGTTCACTCCTGATTGGATTTCGCTTATGAGGCATGGTGGATGATCCTACCTGATTTTTCCCAAAAGACTCCTCGACTTCACCGATCTCGGTTCGCTGCAGCGTACGGATCTCGATTGCAATCTTATCAAGTGATGTTGCAACTGATGCAAGAAAACAGAAGTACTCAACATACCGATCCCGTTGGATAATCTGCGATGAGACGTCAACTGCAGAGAGTGACAGGTACTCCATCATCCGCTGTTGAATTTTAATTCCATCTGCACCAAGGGCTGCCTGGGTTCCGACTGCCCCGGTCATCTGGCCGACACAAACCCGAGGACTCATCTGGATTAACCGTTCGATATGCCTTCCTACTTCACTCGCCCATATAGCAAACCGAAGTCCATAGGTCGTCGGTACTCCATGCTGCCCGTGGGTTCTTGCAATACAGACAAGATCTGCATGCTCTTCTGCACGGGATACTAAGATACGTAACAGATCCTCTAATCCTTTCCTGATGAGAACCAGCGCATCACGTATCTGCAACCCCGTTGCCGTATCTAATATATCATTTGAGGTCGCCCCGTAATGGATCCATCTCCCTGCATCACCACATACTTCTGATATTGCACGCACCACAGCCATCATATCATGATGGATCTCCTCTTCTATCTCCTTAGCACGGACTAAAGAAGCCGAATTTGCATGGTTTTTTATCGATTCTGCAGCATCTTTTGGGATCATCCCAAAATCTGCCTCTGCCCGGGCAAGCGCGACCTCAGCTTTTATCATACAGGCAAACCGGTGTTCTTCACTCCAGACTGATCGCATCAGCTCAGTACCGTATCGAAATTCAATTGGATGTATTGCCATTGTGTACATGTCTCCTGACAGAGAGATGTAAGTTATTGATCTCTCGTACTTCACCGGCCGGTCCAGAGTTTCTGAAATTCTGTTCTGCAGAATAGTATCGCTCTTGCCCGAAAGAAACAGTATCGCCGAGACGAACCTGCTCGTAGGAGAGAAACCTTATACCTAATCAGTCATCCCATCCAATGAGATAACGATGAGTGATATTTTGCAGTGGTTCCCGTACCCGGCCTACCGTCCGTTTCAGGAAGAGATGCTCTCTGTTGCAGGGCGTGTCGCAGAAGAGGGAGGAACCCTGCTCATTGATGCACCGACAGGATCAGGAAAATCAAGCGTTGTATCTGCACTCCTGGCAAACCGCAATAATCGTCTTATCATCATCGCAGTCAGGACCGTCTCGCAACTTGCCACCTTTGTCCGTGAGCTCTCACTAATAAGAGAGAAACAACCAGGACTCTCTTTTTCCTACCTCATCGGCAAGGGAAGCATGTGTCCTCTTGGAGGAGTTGGGGATGTATATCGGAAATGTGAAGCAGTAAAGACATTTTCCACCTCACTCATGAAGGATCGTGCCTTATCAGGACACGTTGACCCCTTAAAGGATCCGATGATAAAGCGGCAGATGCAGCAGAATGACCCGGAGCATCCAATCATCTGCCCGTATTTTATTCGGAGTAAAGTTTTCTATCCTTCAGACAAGGGAGGAGGACTGAGAATCGGCCCGTCGCCTCTCTTAAAAAACCGGGCAGACACCATTCTTACCCATGCCATACCCCCCCATGAATTAGAAGATGCCTGTAAAGGTTTATGCCCGTATGAAGTGATGATGCAGGCCTCCCAGAAGGCTGATGTCATCATCTGTAATTATTACCACCTTTTTGATGACCAGATACGGGAAGCCCTGTACTCCTCGATCCAGTATGAACCGGATCAGATCCTTCTCCTCATCGATGAGGCACATAATTGCGGAGAGAGTATGCAGAATATTAAAAGCGTTGATCTCTCTGAAAAAACCCTTGAGGGTGCCGAACGTGACATCGCAACCCTCCGGAAACGTCATCATAATCTTGATGCCATCCGCCATCTTATCCCCCAGATTAAAACCTTCATGAACGGACTGAAACGATCCACAGAGACGGAAGACTGGTTTGATCCTGGTATTTTTTTACGGATGATCCTGCGTGAATCCTTTTACGAGACCATTGAAGAGGTCATCGATGACTTAATAGAGGTTTCAGAAACTCTCGCAGAACAGAATATAAAGGCAGGAGAATTCCGGTTGACCGGACTGGAACGGCTTACCACTTTTTTTTCAGCCTTCCCCACTGCCATGAAAAGTCCACAATATCTGCCGGTATACCGAAAGGATACGGATGGAATTACCCTTGAGATACGCAATATCGATCCCTCTCTGGCACTGACAAACCTTGTTGTACAACATCATTGTGCCGTTCTGATATCAGGCACTCTCTCACCAGTAGAGAGTTACCAGCATCTCTTCTTCAGAGCTGCAGATCCACATTATCCTGTCAGTACATTGACACTTCCCAACACATTTCCAAAGGAAAACCGGCTCTTACTCGGAGCATCAGATATCACTACTGCCTTTTCTAAACGCCAGGAAAAAGAGAACAGCGAACGTATTCGACAGTATATCATTGATTTTTCCCTGATTGCAGGGAACCTGGCAGTATATTTCCCGTCATACCAGATACTCGAGACCTACGTCAGGCTCGCCGGACCTGATATCGAAAGAGAACTCCTCGTAGAGCCAAAGGATCCCGCTCTCGCGAGGGAAACTCTCCAGCGGTTTATCTCTCTTCCAAAAAAAGGATATTATGGCATATTATTTGCAGTCTGCGGGGGGAAATTCTCTGAAGGTCTTGACTACCGCGGGGAGATGCTTGCAGGAGTCATGGTTATCGGACTCCCACTCGCTCCGTATAACCGGGTAAGACAGATGATCATCGGGTATTACCGGCAGAAATTTCAGGAGGAAGGAGAATTTCTCTCCTACACGTTGCCTGCTTTAAACAAAGCACTACAGTCTCTGGGAAGGGTCATCAGGACCCCAACCGATAAAGGTGTTCTCATCTTCGGCGACAGCCGGTACCTCACCGATGGAATGAGACAACGGCTGCCGTTATGGATGCAGGAGGAACTGCTGGTAACCATGCATGGATCATTGAAAGAACAGATACAAGACTGGTCTGCATGATTGGATCCTGTCCCTTTGTGTACTGGGATGTCGAAATTGAATGGGAAAGAGAAATCATCTATTATATCAGGTTCAAACCACGCAAAACCGGTGCATCAGGCCCTGTTCCATTATCGGTACGGTTGTTTCTTGCCGGAAAAAGAACAGATATTTGCGGGTGTATCTCTGACGTCCTTCTCAATTCCGGCGCATATGCTCATATATATGAGAGGGTTGTTTCTATTCCGTATGGAGAGACGGCATCATATGGATCCATCGCGAGGGATCTTGAGACCAGCCCGCGTCTCATCGGCCTTGCCATGAAACGAAATCCAACACCTCTTGTTATCCCCTGCCACCGGGTCGTTGGGAAGAATGGAATCGGTGGATTTTCCCCTGATATTCGGATAAAAGAGGAACTCCTTGCCCTTGAGAAGAGAATTCGACAGATAAAAAGAAACGATGAATAAAAAAGAGAATAACCGATATTGTACCATCAGGGCAGATACTGAGAAGGATGGGAAACACAACAAGAGTTATTTATATCGGCACGCGACCTCTGTGGGAAATGATACCATACCGGCTCCGGGAGGTGGAAAATGACGGGAACCAGACAATCCTCTCTGGAAAACAAGAACGGTCTTTTAAAAAAACAAATATCCGGCCTTATCCTGGTTGGTGGAGAGGCGAAACGGTTCTGTGGGGCTGAGAAGTACTTCCTGACCTGGGACTCTGAATGCTTCCTCAACCGACAGATACGAATTCTTACTCCCCTGTGTAATGAAATACTGCTTATCACCCGTGATAGCAGCCAGTGTACACGATTCAGCGATATCCCACACGTTCGCTGTATCCCTGACATCAGAACAGGAACAGGCCCGGTCGGAGGACTGCATGCCGGTGTCATCTCTGCATCGTACCCGGTTATTCTTCTGGTTGCCTGTGATATGCCCTGCATAAAAAGAGACGTGTTTGAGTATCTTCTCTCGTTCATTCCCTCCTATGAAGCAGTCATTCCGGTACAGGATTCCGGCATCTATGAGATGCTGCATGCAGTATATCAGCGTGAAGCATTAACCCGTATCCTTTGCGATTCATCCATAACCAGGCTCTCTACCCTCGTAGAGAAGATCCATACGAAATTTATTCCGATGGATGAGATACGAAAAATAGATCCCGAATTATCAAGTTTCACGAATATTAACAGCAGTTTAGACCTGAAAAGAGGAAGTATATCGAAATCAGGTTCAAAGCGGTAAAAAGCCTTGCCTGATCCTACTGCTCACTCTCGATTCTGCCTTCAATAATCTCTGCATATCTCTTTAATTCAGATATTGGGACAGGGGGATAGGAGTAACTGTCAAGCTGAACAACCATAAGCCCCTTCTTGTACAGGATTCCGTTCTTCCTGACACTCTCGTACGATATCCCGTCCTCTCCAATTGAGAGTGTCCTGATTGTCAGGTGTCCTATCTCATCCTTGAGCGTGTTGTATCCCTTTTCTGCATCTGACTCGGACGAGAACTTCTGAATAATCTGGTTGAACCGTGACCCGGAAGCAGGGTGGGTTAAGGTTGATTTATAAAGGGTCGCGGTATGTTCCGAATCACCGGTCTGTGACCATCCGCCCGGCAGATCCGGAAGGATAAGGTATACAAATCCCAGTTTGCCGCTGTCCTTTGATTCAGCACGCAGAGCTGCCTGGTATTGTTCCTCGGTCGCCTTCTCCAGGGGTATCTTCAGGGTTATTGTTGAGTTAATAAAACTACCCCAGAAATCAAACTGGTACGTCCCACTCTCCCGTAATATCACGGTTTTTTCCAGGTCTTCGGTATAGATCTTCCCATACCCTTCGATGGCAACAGGATTGCCGGTCTCAGTGTCATAGATGGTCATCTCCATCCAGGAATAGGGACTGGGCCGGGTAATATCCAAACTCACCGTACCTTCCTTGTCTCCGGTTCTCTTGTCAAAAACCTTCGTTATAGTATCCATTTTTGGTTTAAAGGAGAGAACAACATAGACCGGGGGGGTGGTAACGGTATACAGGAATGCCATTCCCGAATTGAGATATTCCTTCTCCCCGGTTGTATATACCGGGATTAAGACGGTTTGTGGGGTTATTACTTCCTGGGTATAAAGATTCTGGTATAAAGGGGTGTGCGACTGCACATTGCTGTGCGGATTAGGAGTAACCTCAACAACCGGAACCGGCAGAGCATCTTCAGAAGATTCTGAACCAGATGAACCATCAGCTCCACCCTCTTCGCCGGATCCAGAGGAATCCGTCACCCCTCCGGAAATTCCGGTTAGTGAATCTGGTATGAGATCGATTCCCGGTTCATAATCACCCTGCTGCGGGGGAGTCTCAACACATCCTGTAAAGGCCAGCAGGAATGAAAAGACAATAATGAGCGGGACTATGTTTCGGTATTGTCTCATATTCATAACCAAGATTGTACCGTGATTTATTTATGATCTCTGCGGGTATAACCATGAAGGACCATACCCATCATGGATACTTATTTAAAGAACCTCATCAAAGTCAGATGTCTGCATGAATTACCTTAATGCGAAGCTCTGGGGGCCATTTTACACCATTGCAATAGTGATGATGTTATACCTGGTATGGGGCCTTCCAGACACCCGGGTTTCCGGTATTGCAGCATGGATTGTATCAATCCTGGTGGTAATTCTTATCTGTTTTAACATCTGGATCCTGCTTCAGGAGATAAAAAAACAGAAAGAGCGGGATTTGGAACTAAAACGACTCAGTGGCATTCCCGTTGATGAGACAAAAAAAAGAAAGTTATTCAGGCGGTAACAACAGAAGGATATCGTAAATTTCGATTCTCCGGTCACCTCATAACATTATGAGAACTTCTTCTCTGCTTTTTTGAAAACCTTAAGCATCGGCCGGTACGGGGTGAAGTATACATCCATATCCCGTGCGAGATACTCAGACATTCCCATGATATAATACCCGCCATCCACAAGCCCTTCATGAATCAGGCGAATCAGGTTTCGTTTCTGATCTTCATTAAAGTAGATGGTTACATTTCTGCATGAGACAACATCATTAAAGCGTGAGACAGGAACGCCTTTCATCAGATCATGGTGTGAAAACCGGACCATCTCCCTGATATGAGGTTTAATTGAGTACCTGCCATCTTCAAGCAGGGTAAAATGACGGGATATCTGTGCTTCCTGCATATTTTCAAGAGCTGTTTTTTCATATATCCCTTCCTTTGCTTTCTTTAATATCGTATCATCGATGTCGGTTGCTGTTATCACAGACCCGGATCGTTTCAATTTATTTAATTCATAGAGAATAATCGCATATGTGTATGGTTCTTCTCCAGATGAACATCCGGCACTCCAGAGATGAAGGTTTTGTTTTTTACTCAATATCTCAGGAAAAATCTCTTTCCTGACCAGGTCAAAGACACCAAGGTCACGAAAAAATTTGGTAACGTTGATGGTCAGTGCATTTCTTAATTTCTCCTTCTCTTCAGGAGTCGAGAGAAGGTACTGATGATAATCCCGGTAACTGGTAGTCCGCGTGGAGTTCATCCGCGATAGAAGCCTGCGCTTGATATAATCTTCTTTGTAACTTGAAAGTTGCATATTCAGCATTCCTTCAATTGCCTTTACCAGTTCAGGAAAACCGGCAGTCTTCATCTTATCTGAAAGAGATGATGATTCGGGAAATAAATTATTCATATCCATGATATCGGTTACACAACCTTGTTAGAAAAATCTGTAAATCATTTAACCCTGCAGGCGAATCTCATCGATAATCTGCTCCATCTTCAGCCAGATGACCAGCTTGGTAAGCCCTGTTGCCTCAATTTCACCATGCCTCTCATCCGGTTCCACCCTGATTATCCCCTTGATCCCGGTCCTGGTATGTGCAGTGATATCATCTCCAAGAATATTAAGTTGTTTTTTCTCTATCTGCTGCACACTGACAACCTCATCAACAATGAGTCCTAGATTTACCCGTTCAGTTTTGTCTGGAGAAAGCACAATGATCTTCTGTTCCTCCCTTCTTTTTTCTGTGGATGATCCGATTAAAGATGAGAGATTAATGACCGTGGTGATCTCTCCCCTGAGATTGATGACTCCACAGATATAATGAGGAGTATTGGGAAGAGGGGTTATCGGGACCATCTCAATGATCTCCCGTACCATCTCAATATCAATGGCAAACCAGCTCTCATGAATGGTAAAAGCAAGTATCTCATGGGAACCTGGTGCGGCCCCGTCCTGTTCCATCGTACCATCCCGGGTACATTCTTTGGATCTGGCTGTTTCATTCAGAACTGTTATCCTGGCCTGTAACGCAGCAATCTCATCTGATTTCAATCGTATTGCCTCATATTCACGGGTCATATCAGAGAAGAGAAACAGGTAGAGTTTTTTACCATTGAGATCTACGGGAACGCAAAACTGATGCAACACATAACCCGTTTCGTCATGATGGATCTCAACCGTATCAGGATACGAACCGGCAGCCCCGTTTTTTTCCGGGAATATCTTTTTTGTGTTCTTGGAAATGATATCATGAACATGCATGCCCGAAATTTCTGATGGTTTTTTCCCGGTATACCTGCTCCATATCTGATTTGCTGAGAGGATTACTCCTGCGGTATCGCAGATGAGAGCCGGTGCAGGATATGATGTAATAAACTCAATAAGCCAGTCCATCTTCCCATCACTTGTGCCATCCCCTTCATCAGGAAGTCTTCCCGGACCTGATTCAGATAAAAAGGCAGGAACCTGTCCTTTCTTTATCTTCTGGATGAGAAAGAGAAACATCCCGCATCCGGTTTTTTCTGCATCAGGCATACGGATGGTTTTTACCTCCAGAATTCCCTGATATCCAGGGAGATAAACCATACCCTCCCGGGTAATGCCGGCATTATCAATATATAATTGTTTGGGATCAGATTCAGGAATGATATCCGGGATAAGAGTATTCATCTTTCGCATGATGAGAGATTCGGGATCAACACCAAATATCATGGCAAAGGGATCGTTGACCGACCGAACCAGTCCGGCATCATCTATCTCTGCGGTTGCAAGAGGGAGTCCGGAACGCAGGGTAAGAAAACGGTTTCGCAATGCCGTGCAACCGGTATCCCGTAGTATACCGGAATCACCGGTTTTTGCAGCATCCACGTCAGATATGAGGATACAAATCCGGTCAACCTGTCCGGGCACTACCATCATTGGTGCCATGTAGACGTTGAGATCGTGAGAGGTTCCAAAAGCAGAGTAATAATGCATCCCGATAGTACAGGGTGTTTTTGTTCTGATAACCATATCACACTGGTTTCTGATGCTTTCAGGAAACCCGACTGAGACCGGATCATGATAGAGAAGTTCCGGAGCCTTCTTCCCTGACATCGAACAGAACGCAGGATTCACCCGGGCGATGAAACCTGCCTTATTTAACACAAGAGCAGGATACGGGAGAAGGGAGAAGAGAGAATCCTCACCCATCGCAACACAATCCTGTGGGACAAGGACAATTATTCGGGAGAGAGATGTACCGTCATGCAGAGGGATTACCGAGATTATCCAAAAAGAATGATCCAATGCCTGGTATTCACGACCGTTTATATCACGCTCCATCATCCATCCGGGAACAGAGCGAGAATCGTTTAAACCGATCTTTAAAAAATCCTGATTTGCAAAAACGATCTCGTCACGAATCTGGATGGCAAGCGGATACGTGCATTGATTCACGAGATCTGGTACGGTATCATACCCACTTCCAGGCTCTGTCTTTCTTTTCTGTAAAGAATGAATCCTATCCTGGAGAGGTTTCCATTCGGCTGGAATATCAAGATCAGATACATCATCGCTCTCAGACAGAAGTGAGATCATCCTCTGATAATCGAAAAAAACAACAGGGGATGAATCCCTGTTCTTCTCATTCCCCCTGTTCATCTCACGACTGTTCTCTCTGTTATCCAAAGACACTGATAATCCCTGCGTACGTGTATTTCATACCGGTTCGCAATAGTAGTGTTTGATCTTCTTTTGTATCAATCTGTTTCATGCAATATTCATAAAGGATTAAAAAAAAGGGATACCGGATATTTGCACCTGCTTATACCCCTGGGATAACCGGTAGTGCCACTATCCTTTCATCAGGTCATCGCAAACGATAAGGCAACCCAAATCGGGTCATATCAGACCACTGATTCCGCTCCGGTTACCCCCCCATAAAGAGATGATATCAGGATTGAACCGATTTCTATATTGACAGCGTGTGAAAAGAAATATCCGGGCGGGAAATGTCACGAATCAGACAACAATGCAAGGTTTGATTCTGCCTCCTCTGCCTTGCATACCTCACCGAAAGAGCGATGAATTTTTGCTTTTTGTCTCCATGCTGCGATATACTCTGTATCCAATTCCAGGGTCTTTTCATACCATTCCAGGGCATCCTCGTACTGTTCCATCAGTTCATACGAATGACCGATATTATAGGCCGCATCAGTATATCCTGGCTTTACATGCAATGCTTTCTGGTATGATGCGATCGCATCGGTATGAAGACCGAGAATTCCATATGCATTCCCCAGATTAAGCAGTGTGAGAGGATGATCTTTGTTCTGGTCAAGTATCTGCTGGTACTCATCAATAGCGTCGGTAACTCTTCCGATACAAAGATAGGTATTTGCCCTGTTATACCGTGCTTCAAAAAGATATGGGTCAAGGGATAACGCTTTGTCAAACAGACGTACTGCGGCATCGTATTGTCCCAGGTTCTGATAAGAGAGTCCCAGGTTGTTGTAATGCAGGGCAACATCAGGTTGTATCTCAACGATCTGTTGATAACAATCACGTGCCTGCTCATGATTCCCCTGTAATCCGTGACAGATACCAAGCAGATTTAAGATAGGGACATTTCCGGGATCAGTCCTGATAATCTTATCCAGTTTCCTGGTACAACCAACATAGTCTTTCTTCTGTAACGACCGGTTTACCTGCTGGATAAGAATATCCTGTAATCGGGAACGCATCCTATTTCCTGCATTTTATCTGATAGCAGCGGTAAATTACCACGTTTCCAATCGCAATGAATAGGAAGAGAAGTACGATGTAACCAACCGGAGAGAAAAGGCGCTGCTGCAGTGAGTACAAACCGGTTTTTACGCTTTGGAAAACGCCAAAAAACTGGTTCTTTACAGCATCCATACTTTTTCTGATATCAAAGAAAGATCCTTTCATCTCTGGTTGCGGGATCTCCCCGTGCACATCCTCCGTTGCCTGAGCAGGTACTGCATGTGAATCTGATATCTCAGCAGGCGGTATTGCTCCCGGTGATTTATCAGGTAATCCCGGTGACTCATCTGGTAATAACGCACCCGGGGTTATCCCGTCAGGAGGAAGGGGTGGCAGTACCATGGATGTACCCGGCTCCTGAAGGGTATCAGGGATCGTAATCCCGGCCGGGGAATCCGGTTTTGGTTCCTGAACAAAGAGAGCATACGCGGTAGCCCAGGTCACTGTTGAATGAACTTCCCCGGCATTTGTATTGATTGCAGTATTCTGATTCTGCCATCCGCCGGTTGCAGGGCTGAACATCTTTAAAACAGCGAAGTTCGTGACATAATTTTGCAGGTCACCAGCAGGGACAGAGATAATAAAGGTAGCCTCAGGAATAAAGACAGCCCCGTCAGGAACGATACGATAGCCATATCCGGTAAATGTTTTTTGTAAGGACTCTGACATCGGAGGCAGCATTGCAGAATCAGTTCTGATGATCTCTACCTGATCAATGGCTACTCCTTTATCAAGGATCTGAGCACCTGCATCAAACAAAAGCCTCGCCTGACCATCATCTGATATATAGGTCGTAGCACTCTCAAAACCGGATCCGGGCGGTGGTGTCGGCTGATACGGAATGGTTGGCAGAACAGTCGGTAGAGCCGTTGTATCCGGATTCCTATCCCCGCCAGCAGTCAGTAAAAGTTCCTGAGAGAGACCAGGGATATACTCTGCGGTCTCTCGTGCCTGCATCCCATTTATCAGAAATACGATGGTGCCAATACCAGAGCCAAGCTCGTCTTCACTGGCAGCAACGGTCAGACGACGATCAAAAAGGGCAGGACCACCATAAAACCCGTCATTTTCAGTGATTATCTCTCCGTGAGAGATTCCATTTATAAGAGCAGTGATCTTCGTTCCAGCAGGTGCCGGGATATCATCGATAAAAACACCGCCATAAAATTCACAGGGGAGGGGCGGGGTTGCAGTACAGATCCCGCTGCCAAAAAGAAAGAAGGACAAAATGACGAGGGCAGAGATCTTCAGGTGATGATTGCTCATAAATTATCGTTCCGTAAGATGTGCCTTTTCTGTCATATATATCCAGTACCCCTGACCGGGATATATAACCCGGTCATCAGAGAACTGGCCGTTTCCACCGTTAACTATCGCAGGTTCCCATATCTGGTTGCTCGCATGAAACGGTAGGATCTGGGTCCAGGAGGACTGTATAGGAACAAGAACATCCTTTGCTTTTCCTGGTACCAGGATCCCGGGTCCAAAAAGATTCCATCCTCTCTCTAGGGTAGTTTCAGGGTTTTTCTGGATTGGTTTAAAGATGAATGTCACCGTTGACTGATTCTGGGAGTAGATCCAGATCCCCTGCATCGGGTTAATCACCGTCTGTGCATCAGCACTTATCCAGCTGTCAATACCGGCATCATAGAGCCAGATACTTCTGCCGGCCGTGTCAATCGTTGAGAATAACGATGCAGTATCATACCCGGGAGCTAACTGCCGTGGAGATGAGATACAATTCCATCCGGGATAGAGATCCAGCGAGAGCGAGGGTCCTGGCCCTGTTCCGGTGACCGTGAGTGTTCCCGGCACGATTGTGGGATTATAGCGATCAGAGATGTCATCATCCACGATATCAGGTATAATAGTGATGATACATTCACCCTCCTGTTTTCCCTGTATTGTTACGGTAGCAAGAAGAATATCGGTATCTCCCGGGTTTACGTCCATGGCAGTATCTGCAGCTTTCACCGTTACCGATGATCCTCGCGGCGGATCTACCGAGAATAATCCTGCCCAACCAGGCTGTTTCACTTCTGTGATCTCACCAAGAGATGGATTTGAAAGTGAGATCTGTATCTGGTATCCTGATAACCCAAGAGGAGCCATGTCCATGAGAACCGATACATCAGTATTCCCTGATACGGCAACTGCAGTTGTTGCGGGGTGAAGATAGATAGTAGGATTCGTCTCAATGGATTCGGAAAAAGAGACACCTGCCGGCCGGGTCAGATCAATCGTAAACGAATCAATCATCTTTCTGATAACCGGGATGTCAGTCTGTGGATAATTGAAAAGATCATAGTACCCGTAATCAATCTCATAAATCCGGTGATCTATAACGGTAAATACGATTCCCACAATAATCTGAGACCCTGCTCCATCTAAACCAGAAAATTGGATCTCTTTTCCCGGGAGACCGAGAAAGGAGACGTCGTCACCGGATATCTTCTCAAGGCCAAGACTGTTTTTTACCTTAACTGCTGCAAGGTTCTCAAGTTGAGCCAATCCCTGGGGTGTATTTTCATATCCGGTGACAACCGGAATCGCAACGGCAACAAACGTTCCCCTTCTTGCATCAGGAGATACGAAAAGATCAATACCTCCCGGCAGGTTCCCCTGTTGCAGCCAGTCATCAGGATACTCTATGGCGGTATGCCACTTTTCCTGTTCGGCGGTCTGAAACGGCCGGTTTTTGAGCGTTTGAGAAAGTTCCCCCGTCCCTGCTGCAGTTTTTTGTATCATCCCGATAACAGAAGTCAGAAGATCTGTTGCAGGAAACTGTTCATCAACCGGTGCTGCCTCTCCTATGCCACTTAACCCCATTATGATGAGGGAAACAACCAAAAGAGAGGGAATAATATTTTTAGAGACTAATATCATTCTATTCCCCCGTTCTGATATTGCATGATATATCACTATCCTACCACTATCGTATCCTTCTCTACACGATCAAATGCTTTTATTGTTTTATGTTCTTTCTTTAATTGAATCTGTGCATGGCGTGCCAAGAAAAATATCACACCAAAACCCGTGCAATGATCAGGTAACACAATTTATGCAGAAGTATTAAACACCTGGTAATCATAAATAAGACGAATCGTAATGAATACGTATGCACAAGAAGAAATCAATCGTAAACATGAGTCTTGCATGTTCCTGTATTGTAATCATTATCATTGCATCAGTATCAGCATCCGGTATGCTCCCTCCTGGTGATCACATCGTATCTGACGAGATTACCATACAGGGCATCACCAATTTTAATCCCGATAACCAGATACTGATAGAGATTTACCCGGCATCATTCGGACCAGTTCAGAAATTTGATCCCGCCATTATGGGAGGAATTTCAGGAGTTGTTCCGGTTCTAAAGACTGAGGATACAACAGGAAATACCTGGTCGTTTACCTTTGATACTGCAGGGTGGAGCCCGGATCTCTACATGGTTCGAACAGAGGTTATCGGGAAAAATTACATCCAGACCGAGACCTTTAACCTTCTTGAACCCGCCTTCTCTTCAGATACAGAACGGAATGAAAATGCGGTAAAGATACCCGACACCGGTAACGGAGAGGTTGTGTCTTTACCACCAAAATCTTCTGATACACCGGATACCCATGAGGTTACGAGAGAAGAGATTACCGCACCGGTGACGGTGCCATCAACGCCACTTTCGGTTTTTATTGCTCCGCTTGGTATTGGTATGCTCTCTCTTTTAGGCAGATCAAAGCGAAGAACTCACGAGATTAACTGACAAATTCAACCATCTTTTCTTTAAAATACGCTTCTACTTCCTGCATTACGGCATGGGGACCCCGAACTGCGAGAAGTGTACGGGCATCCCCGTCCATATTCGCAAACGACAATCTCTCTGTCCGTTCAACCATCTCAACATCAAACCTCGTTATGATATCCCTGATGATTGAACGGGGTGTGCCCGGAGGGAATATGAGATCATATAACGGTTCATTCTGGTTGCTATTATCCTGATTATTATTAATTTGGGACATGTTATCTTCCGTGTGCAATCAAATCTTCTTGTATTTTCGTCTTTTTTCAACTCAACAATTAATGAAGAAAATCAATAATAGGTACCGATCCTTCAAAAACCGGGACTGGAAATCACCGCCCGATAGCGATCCTTCGTGACATGATACATTTTCCTCCGGTTGCTCCGCCTATCGGCATTGATGGTTTCCCGAGCGAGTTCATGCATCTTCCCATAAGGGCTGCCCCCCGTGCGAGTCCGTCATCCACAAAAACCAGATGATTGATTGGATCATGAAATAATTTCCGCTTCATGATGCCATCAAGGATAAAATGGGGTTTATTCCCTGAGATCGCCGCCCGGCCGGTGAACCCTATCGAAGTATTCTCGGTAATAAAACCGCATTCGGCAGAGATATCGATGAGTCGCAGTGCCATCTCTGCACCGGTCCTATCGATGACGGTTCGCAAGACATCCAGTGATTGTTCGTGATAAACCTCCTTTCCGATCTGCTCAAGCTTGTCCATTGCATCCCCATTCTCCCCGACATCAATCCCAATAAGGGTTACACCAGACTTTTGTGCGATATCAGCATACACGGGTACTTTTCCATATTTCCTGCGATGGGAAGGAACCACTTCTACCGATATCTGTTCATGACAGCGATGAACATACTCATCGATAATGCGCGATTTTTTCGCGCTGCTAATCCCCATCATCTTTTTTGGACTGTCACCAAAGATATCAAGTGCAGTTCCGGTTCTGGCATCCACAAGGCCAGTACCCCTGATAATACCATCAAGGATCGAACCGGCAAGACCGCAGAAATTCCCTATGGTATTTGCAAAAGGATCACTTGCATCAGGAGGAACGTCACTGGTAATCCTCCCGTCAAGTGTCGTGCCAAAATCAATCGCAATACAGGGATTCCTGAAATCAACCGGGGTCCATTTTGCCCCTTCTTTGATACCTGCCATCGCAAGTTCTCCTTCCATCTCATTTGCCACCATCTCAACACCGGTCGCCCCCCGGGGAGGGACAACCCCTGCAACTGCACCGGAAAAGTTGACCCGATCCGCAAAAGAGAATGGCTGTAATTTTTTCGACTGGTTTGCTTTTGACATCGGGGGAGTCATCTTTTTCGGAGGAACCCCTGCTGCAAGGCAACCGTTTGCAAGCGCAATAACAAAATCTCCTACCTGATCAGGTGAATCCATTGCTGCAACAACGCCGGTACTGCGTACTACAAAATCCAGGTCATCCTTGATATCCAGTTTCGCCTCTGCGTGGCAGGTAATAATCGTCTCCCGAACGAGCTCAGTAACAGACTCGCGGGTCAGATCCGTTCCGTCAAGAGTCTGGCCAAATATCTCTTCACCCGGTTTTGGCTTGCGAACATCCCTGCTCATGCTGACGGTTTTATTGATTACATAGCAGACCCCCTTCTCCAGATCAACACCGGTTAGAATACACTTGGTAGTGGTATTGCCCATCTCAACAGAAGCAACAATAAAATAGGGTTTTGTATTATACTCACGTTTCTCAAGTCCCGGCCCGGATATAATAAGGGGCGGAGGGGGACTGGTAACGATGTGGGGTTTAGGAGCAGAAGTAAAGAGAGACTTGAAGGGATTTGGACTCATTGCGTGAATATTTTGATTTCAGACAATATCAGCTTTGCTTTACGATCGCGACACCTGCCTGATAACTTCTGTCAAAAAATTGTACCTTATTTATAATTCCTTTCCTGAGACTGTACGGGAGCAACAGGCACCGGTGTTACCTTTTTATCCTGATATCACCGTATTTTCACGAGATGCATATCCTAACAGAACCGTCCCCTCATATCAGCGGTACTCCTATGATATCTCGAGGAATACCCCTGTTCCTTCATGGACAGATTCAGTGACCTGTTATGGTTTCCCAGGCAGTGATTTTTTTGCCGTATCTTTTATACCGATGATATCTTCTCATTTTTGGATATCCTAACAAAAATCCAGGTTTACCAGGCATTCCCGGATCTGTCTGGAGGGATATGATTTTTGGGACGAGAAGCACCCTCCTTCCTTAAAATATAATTAATCAGGAGAATCGATGAAGTGCTTCGCACACCCCTTCATAATGACAACTAAATCAGGGTATTGCGATGGATTTACGCAAACAAGGCAACAACAATTAAAAAGAAAGATACAGATATTTTCACAATCTCACACATCCATCAGGTAAAGGACTGCGATCGTGTCGTGCTCGCCATCAATCGGTATTATCTTGATGCCTATGAAGATCCAGGAGCATCGGGTTTAGGAGGAAGAAGATGGAAACATATGCACCAGGGATGAGAGAAGAAGGAGCAGAACACGATATTCGTGCAGAAAAGAGAGACATCCTCCCTGAAAAACAAAACCAAGGTTCACAAACAGGAGAGCAAACCACAAAACCGGTTCGTGCAGTTCTGTTTGATCTGGATAATACCCTGTTTGATTTTGTCAAAGCAAAATTAAAAGCGTGTGACGCGGTTATCTCCTGTCTCGGATCAGGAAGCAGAAAGGAACTGCTGCATTTTTTTCTTCGTGATATCTGGCGTCTTGAAGATCCGGAAATAATCTGGGAATATATGAACCATCACGGGAATATATCCTGGTCAGAGTTTGAACGATGTAAAGAGATCTACATCTCTGTGAAGAAGGCTAACACCTACCCCTATCCGGGAGTGTCTCAAACCCTTTCATACTTACATAAAAACCAGGTAATCCTAGGGGTAGTGACTGATTCCAAAACCCATATCGCCAGAGAGAAACTAAAACTCCTGCAGGTATCCCGTTACTTTACCATCCTTGTGACAGGGGAGATGACCGGGACACTAAAACCTGAATCTGATATCTTTATTCTTGCACTACAGCGCCTCTGTCTCCCACCCGGGCAGGTTTTGTTCGTGGGAGATTCCCTGTACCGTGACATGCGCCCTTCTCTTATCCTTGGAATGCAGACTGCGTATGCCGCATATGGAGACCGGAACCGGTTCGATAATCCCTGCGATCTCACTCCCGATTATACGCTCCATTCTTTCAGAGACCTCATGAGCCTTTCGGCAATCCAAAAAAACGATGATGAATAGATAATGAAACACGATGCAACGTCACTAATACCATCAGAATTCCGGAATGTGGTATTATTGCCCCACGAAACGGGATTGAGGGATAAGAACCAATTATGAGAAAAAGAGGGATCATGTGAGACGAATAAGACCTCTTCTAGGCTCTAACACTTCGCCTATCTGTTTTAAGAGTCCGATCTGGTTTTTCACATCATCTTCGGCATATCCCATTTTTTTCACTGCTTCAATAACGTCAGGATAATTCGCGTGACCTTTTTCATTTGCTCCTGCTCTTATCATCTCCTTGATAGTGCGTATCAGATCCCGCTTTGATTTAGTATTCCCAGAAATCCTGTCAATGTCGAATGCACCCGTTTTTGAGTCATACGCAACATTTTTCAGACATTCATTGATGATATCAATGGCACGAGTAGCATCGCTCTCTTCGATTGTTGATGATAACCTGATACGGGCACTGGCCTCGGCAAGGCGAATAATCGCCTCTAACTGGCGTGCTGTAACTGGAACAGGCATATTCTGTTGTGCAATTTCACGCAGAGTGAGGTAATTTTTTACCAGCATATCCCGTGCCTTGTCTGATAACAATGGAAAACAGGTTCTCTTTGCATATGCAACGTATTTCCTGAACAATACCTCATCAATCTCAGGAGTAACTCCCTTTTTTTCTTTCTCAAGGGAACTCTCCTCAACCCCGGATTCAGGATTATATGTATATTGTGCGATAAGTTCCCCGAGCTTGTGTGATTGCAGGATATGGTTAGCAATAGCCCGATCTTTCTCAGTTTCCGGTTTATCAGTCATGGTAAAGAGCAGATCAAACCGGGAGAGCAATGAGGGAGGCATATTAATCTGATCACCAATCGGAATATTATCATCAAACCGTCCCATGGCCGGGTTTGCAGCTCCGAGAAGTGCACACCGGGAGCGGAGCGTTGCGGTAATACCCGCTTTCGCCACGCTGATCGATTGCTGTTCCATTGCTTCATGAAGCGAACTCCGATCATGCTTATTCATCTTGTCCATCTCGTCAACACAGGCAACCCCCATATCTGCAAGAACCAGTGCACCTGCTTCGAGCGTCCATCTCCCGTCTCCAAATTCGTCTTTTACTGCCGTTGCTGTTAATCCTGCTGATGTTGAAGATTGTCCGCTGGTATAGATCGATCGGGGAGCCAGTCGTGAGACGTACCGTATCATCTGTGATTTTGCAACCCCAGGATCTCCAATCAGCAAAATGTGAATATCTCCTCGCAGATGAGTGCCATCCAACATCTCTTTTGTGATACCACCAAACAACTGAAGTGCTATCGCTAACTTGACTTCATCATGACCATACACGGTTGGTGCGATTGATTTGGAGATTTTCCGGTAGATAAGGGGATCAGAGGCAAGTTCAGTTATTGCCTTGATATCCTCATCCATGATATCCACTTCTGCAAACTCTTTCTCTGATATCTCGATTGAGTTGCATTCAAGGTATATATCAAAGACCGTACTCTTATTCCCATACGATGATGGGCGCTGCATGGATCTCAGGATGCCATTTAAGATTACCCGATCCCCGGGCGCTACAACCCCACACAGATCATCGGTAAGATCGACATCAAGGGTTTGCGGTTGCTCACCTCCCCGAAGCCCTTCCGGGGATTCCTGTATCCTCAGTTTCTGTGAGTCAACAAACTCAGATAATTTTATATATAGTTCAAGTTTCTTGTGGGTGCAACCATCAGTGGCACACCCATCAGGTTCGATAAAACTTCCGTATCCCTGGACCCGGGAAGTGGTATGACCGGAAGGACACCTGAATTTCGCAAGCGTTATGCGTGGTCGTACTTCTGTTATTTTCCGTAAAATCCCCTCGATACTGATGAATGTTCCAATATGGTCAGAACGGATATGCCGGATTGAGATCTTCTTTGGCAGGTTGACAAACCTGATATTTACCTGGGGGACCGATTTATCCTTCTTTAAAATAATCAGCTGGTGGTTTTTGATACAGTCCCTGATGTCTCCGATAACTTTTCCCGGAGTCTCAAGGAGCTCATCGGCCATCTGGGTTCCGACACGCCCATAACTCTCAACATCGTGATAATCTATCTGCAGGGATCGACGGAAGGGATATTCACGGGATATCTCTTCCAGTTCCTTCTTGTAGCGCGCCTTTAAAAACCGCTTCCAGTCTGTGTCCCTGTCGGTTATCTCTACTTCCATATCACTGGTTATTACCGGGAACGTTCGAAAGCCATGACGCACTTTGCAATCAGTGCTTCCATCTGGATGTCACTATTAGCCCCTTCTGACAGGCGGAAATCAGTCTCACCGATATTATCCACAAGAAGAAGGCGGACATCAGTCGGAAGATCCATCCGGGTAACTACCCGGTACAGCTGACCAAGCAACTCCTGCGGTGCAATCCCGCGTTCATGCAATAACGTACCAAGTACCTGCTCTGCTCCTTCAAAGTTCCCGCTCCTGCAGAGATCCAGTAACTCCTGCAACTCTTCTGGCTGTGCGGTTGCCGTGATAGCGTAGATCATATCAGGGTTTATTTCAGATGAGAGGATGGCAGCGCCCTGAAGAGCATTGATGGCTTTTCTCATGTCTCCCTGTGCAACAAAACAGATGGCATCAGAAATTTCAGGAGTAATGACAAGATTCTGCTCATGACCAATTCTCTGGACCATGGTTGTAATTGCTTCATTATCGAGCGACCGGAATCGGTATACAGCGCAACGGCTCTGGATGGGATCGATTATCTTTGACGAGTAATTACAGGAGAGTATAAACCTGCAGGACATTGCATATGTCTCCATGGTCCTGCGCAGCGCAGACTGTGCATCACTGGTCAGTGCATCGGCCTCGTCCAGAAACAGGATCTTAAATGCTACACCTCCAAACGGTGATGTCCGTGCAAACTGTTTCACCTGGTTTCTGACAACATCTATTCCGCGATCATCTGAGGCATTCAGTTCACGAAAGTTCATCCGCCAGTCCTCTCCAAAGAACTCCCGTGCAAGTGCAACCGCTGCTGTTGTTTTCCCCACTCCGGCATTGCCGGTAAAGAGGAGATGTGGCATAGAACCAGCATCGACATAACTCATCAGCCGCTCGATAATATTGGCCTGTCCTACAATTTCACTCAGTTTCTTTGGACGGTACTGTTCTATCCATATGGTATGACCCTGCTCCATTTCTTCACTCCACGCTCTGACGATCTGCAGGATGAAACTATCAGTATGGTCCTGACCAGATCTCTTTCTGTACATTATAGGTGAAACGAGAAGAAGACTTGATGGTATCGATCTGGTCAATAGAACGTAACAATTAAAGCCGGGCTTTTAAAAAAAGAGAATTTTATGAGAGTTTAGAGCAGGTTATTCTTCCAGATCCGGACCTGTCTCTTCGGTCAGGTTTGCTGCAAGACCTTCTTCGTCGCCGGCACTCTCAGCTTCTTCGGTACTTACGGTATTTTCATCAGACACGACCTGTTCGGAATCGGGTGCTGCAAGGAGCGCATCGATCTGTTCTACCGTCTCTTTTGCCACGGAATCATCAGGATTAATTGAGATAACCTCAAGAAATGCTTCCTTTGCTTCCTCAAGATCTCCTGCCTTAAACAGAGCGGTTCCCTTGTTGAACCAGACCGTCGCATCATGCTGGTTAAATGTTATTGCCTCATCAAAGGCTTCTACCGCATCTTCGTACCGATCCAGTTCAAGGAGGGTGAGACCCTTGCTGTTATACGCCCGAAGAGCAGGTTCGAGGGCTATTACTTCGTCATAATACCCGAGAGCATCTTCATAGGAACCCAGATTATGGCTGGTTGTTCCCAGGTTATAGTACACTTCGGTCAGGTTTGTACCGAGATCGAGTGCATCCTTGAAAGTACCAAGTGCCTTTTCGTATTCTTTCTGCTCATTATATATTGTTCCGAGATTAATTAACGCCTCAGTAAATGCAGGATCCAATTCAATTGCCTTGTTAAAGGCATTAATTGCCTCGGGATACTTCTCTGCTGCGCCGAGGGTTCGTCCATACATCTCCCAGGCAGCAGCATTGTCCTGGTAGGACGGGTCGTTTACCACCGTCTGAAGAACCGGTTCAGCAAGTTCAACGTCCTCAATCTCCATCAACGATACTGCGGCAAAGTACTTTGCATCCATATTTGTCGGATCTATCTCTGCAGCCTTATCGTAGGCGATTATTGCTGTCTCGAAATCCTTCTTGTCAGCGTAGATATTGCCAAGATAGAACCATGCATTCGCATTTGTGGAATCAAGTCCGGTTACCTTGTTAAAGTCAGTTGCTGCATCATCGTACCGCTCTAAACCCATATTCGCGACTCCGCGGTTGTAATATGCGGGTGCGAGATCCGGATTTATCGCAAGAGCTGCATTCGTCGCTTCTATTGCTTCATCATACCGCTCTTCTCCATTGAGAATACCACTGATATCCACATACGCAGCGGCATGTTCGGGATTGAGCGTTGCTGTCTGCCGGTATGCCTCAATTGCTTCCTCGGTATTGCCGAGTCCGTACCGGGCTGATCCCGTGTAATACCAGGCATCATCAAGAAGTTCACTCAGGTTATCAGGATCGAGCTCCACGACTTTCTGGAAGGCTTCTATTGCTTCTTCTTCATTTCCCAGAGCAAGATTTGCACGACCTTTCTGGTACCATCCCTGAACATACTTAGGCTCAGTTTCAAGTACTGCATCAAAGGATGCCAGGGCATCCTCGTAGAGATTGTCATGATCGAGATATAACAGTCCGATCTCATAATTGACTGCAAAATTATCAGGATTAATCTCATACGCCTTCTCTAATGCATCCCGTGACTGCTCATAATCCTCAAGAATCCCGCCATAGATAATGCCTTTCCAGTAATATGCAGCGTCATTCTCAGGAACCAGGCGTATCGATTCGTCAAATGCCGCTATTGCATTCTCATAATCTTCCATCTCCATGAGGATACGCCCCTTATCATACCAGGTCTGATCATTGTCAGGGAAGAGGGATAAGAGATTATCTGCGGCAGCAAGAGCTTCATCAAACATCCTCTGTTCATTATAGATAAAGACAATATTGCGGTATGCTTGTACCCGTTCAGGATCCAGCTCGGTAACCCGGGTGTATGCGCTTACTGCATCCTCGTAATTCCGGAGAAGGAACGCTGCACCTCCTTTCTTAAACCACGCATCTGTGTAATTTGGATCGATAGCGATTGCCTCATCAAATAACCGGGCTGCTTCTTCGGTCTGGTTACTCTCAAACAGGGCAAGGCCCTCTTCGTAGAGAGCAGTAGCATTCTGTTCAGCAGCGGTCACCGTTGCGGCAATACCACCACCAAACAGGATTCCAATACTCATTAGCACTAGGATTATCCTGGTTTGCATGCCATAAACGTGCATGGTACACGCACAAATACTTTCTTGAGACAGGTTTACCGTCACCAGTATACCAGGGAAATGAATTCAATTTACGCAGACCATTACGCTATCCGGAAAAAAGAATACGTAATGCCCCTCTTTTTAAAGAAGAATCACACCCATCATACTGATCAGGAATTTTGAGGATCAAGTCATAGATTGAGAGGAATACAAAAAAAGGGTTCTAATCTCTCTAAAATCCCAACAGACTCCCTATTCTTATTTCAACTGCCGCCTTTGAGGCTTCGTTTAAGTGAGTACTTGGAAATGAACCAGAAAAAATAGTTCTGTTTTTTCAAATCCTAAATGATCCAAAAGAACAATGCGAGGGATGGGATTCGAACCCACGGACTCCTTCGAGAACGGATCTTAAGTCCGCCGCCTTTGGCCTGGCTTAGCTACCCTCGCGCTAATCACGTTGAACGCATGAGGTAAAATAGATATTGAGAAGTGAGGATCCAAAAAACCGGTGGTCTTCAGCCGAAAATTCAGACGGTCCCTGAACGGTAAATTCTAGTAGAAAGAGATTCTACCAGATGAGATTGTTTATGGATCTCACCGGATGGGTCGAGTACAAGGGCAATCCTCTCAATAATGCTGAACTTATCACAACCCTCTCAACAAATCCGCAGAAAATTCTCTCATGCGGGGGAGAATTCTATCTTTCATGGAATGGATACAATGCCCGCGATCATTACGGGATTATTCCGGGATCCTGTCCTGCAGGAACGCTTTCTCATAACGGCAGAATCATCGGCACCATAGAGCCACCGGCAGAACAGCTGACACTCGAGGAAGCCATCATCACTGCAGTCAGGTTACGTTCTGATACCGGCGTTACTGCTCTCTCAGGCGGTGTTGACTCAACCCTGGTCGCATACCTCTCCAGACTGCCCTGCATCTCTGTCGGCTGTAAAGATTCCCATGATATCAGGCAGGCAACGCATGTCTCCCAAAACCTTGGTTTATCGCTCGAGACACGAATCGTCACTCCACGAGATATCGAAGAGGCGCTAACCATCGTCGTTACTCTTGATCCCGCATGGTCACCGGTTGACGTCGGTATCGCAACCTCGCTCTTTTGTATCAGCGAGTATGCATCAGAACTCGGATACCGGCGGATTCTGACCGGTCAGGGCGCCGATGAACTCTTTGGAGGATACACCCGCCACGTACACTCACCAGACCTGGCATCGGTATTACAGAAGGATTTTCTCAACCTCGCATACCAGCTATCCCGGGACCAGAGAACAGCTGCCTGTCATGCGACGTACCTCTCGATGCCCTACCTTGACACGCGTGTTGTCTGCGCAGCATCACAGATACCAGTTAGTGAACTGATCACGAAAGGAGTCAGAAAACGACCGCTCCGAACTGTTGCTGCGCGCCACATCCCTGCAGAATTTGCCTATTATGAGAAAAAAGCAATGCAATACGGGACAGGGATCTGGAAAGAGATAAAACGGCTTGCCCGTCATAATGGTTATAACACGTCGGTTCAAGACTACATAAATAGTTTAAGGAGGACCTGAACACCAATGGTTACCGAAAAAGACGTCATGCATGTCGGAAAGCTGGCTGACGTCGGAATTGATGAGTCAGAGCTCAAGGAATTCTCAGATCAGTTTACCCGGATTCTTGACTACTTTGCTGTTCTCGAGGAATTACCAGAAGAACGAACCCATGCCGGGGATCTCCACACCATTCTTCGAGAAGATAGGATTACCCCGTCACTTCCTTCGGAAGATGCCCTCCGCAATGCAGGGGAGACAGAAGAGGGATACATAAAGGCCCCCCGGGTGATGTGATGGGAAGCATGACATTCCATCCTCTGGATCCCCATAATGCCTTTATCACAACGGTTCGGGATGCAGAATATTCAGAGGGTCCATTATCAGGGGTACCGGTAGCAATAAAAGACAATATATCTACCTCAGGCATCGAGACGACCTGTGGTTCTGCGATATTGCGGGGATATATTCCTCCCTACGATGCCCATGTAATAACCCTCCTCAGACGTGCAGGTGCTGCAATCGTGGGAAAGACAAACATGGACGAGTTCGGGATGGGTACAACAACAGAATCAAGTGCATTCGGACCCACCACAAACCCGCATGATAGCAGTCGGGTTCCCGGGGGATCCTCCGGAGGATCAGCAGCTGCCGTGGCAGCCGGAATGGTTCCGTATGCTCTTGGGTCAGATACCGGGGGTTCCATCCGCTGTCCTGCATCTTTTTGCGGTATCGTTGGATTAAAGCCAAGTTACGGACGGGTGTCCCGGTTTGGTCTGATTGCATATGCCAACTCTCTCGAACAAATAGGACCGATGGCCAGGGATGTTACCGGTGTTTCCCGGATCTTTTCTGTTATTGCCGGGCACGATCCCCGCGATGCAACATCCGCAGACCGGCCCTACACCCATGAACCTGATTCTGGCGTTATGGATGGTCTGAAAATTGGTATTCCTGATGAGTATTTTGGAGAGGGGGTTGATCCGGCAGTCAGGGAAACCATTACCGGTGCACTTGATATCTGTTCATCCATGGGAGCAGAACTCATCCCCTGCCGGATGCCCTCAATGCAGTACTCCCTCGCAGCGTACTATGTTATCTGCACAAGCGAAGCAAGCTCAAACCTTGCAAGGTTCGACGGAATACGCTATGGTCCGGCCGTTAACATGAAAAAACGCTGGCACGATGCGTTCTCTGATTATCGGCACGAATATTTCGGAAAAGAGGTCAGACGCCGGATAATGCTCGGAACGTTTGCACTCTCAGAAGGCTACTATGGCAGATATTACCAGAAGGCACAGGCTGCACGAAGGATGGTACGGGAAGATTTTACGAGGATTCTCTCCCAGGTAGACATTATCGTTGGTCCGACGATGCCAACCATTGCATACCGGTTGGGAGAAAAGACAAAAGACCCACTCCAGATGTTCCTTGCAGATATCCTCACGGTTCCTGCAAACCTCGCAGGAGTTCCTGCAATATCCATTCCCTGTGGAACAGTCGAAAAGATGCCGATCGGCCTACAGATCATGGGAAGACCCTTTCAAGAGGAGAGTATTATTGATGCTGCATATGCCTTTGAGCAGGAGGTGAAACATGACAGATGATATCATTATCGGACTTGAGATACACTGCCAGTTACATACTGCATCAAAACTCTTCTGTGGATGTGATACTGATTTTCGGAGCGATGAACCGAACACACATACCTGCCCTGTCTGCCTCGGGTTGCCGGGATCCATGCCGATGCTCAATAAAAAGGCAGTTGAATATGCCCTTATGGTCGCAAAGGCACTGCATTGTGAGGTTCTCTTTGAATGTGAGTTTTCACGGAAAAATTACTTTTACCCTGACTTAGACAAGGCATACCAGATAACCCAGTATGATAAACCACTCGCAGAGAGCGGGTATATCTTAATCGACGGGGATAACGGAGAGAAGAAGGTAAGGATAACACGGATTCATCTTGAAGAGGATCCGGGAAGATCAGTTCATATGGGTTCGCAGGAACGGGGAAGATATACTCTGGTTGATTACAACCGGGCCGGAATACCTCTTATCGAGATCGTTACCGAACCGGATCTCAGGTCACCAAAAGAGGCACGGCGTCTTCTCAACAAGATGAGAGCTACCCTTGAGTACCTGAATGTATTTGACAGTGAGGCAGAGGGATCGCTCCGGGTAGATGCCAACATCTCGATAAAGGGCAGTAACCGTGTTGAGATAAAAAACATCTCGAGTTACAAAGGGGTTGAGAAAGCCCTGCTCTTTGAGGTGACACGACAGAAGAACGTTATCAGAAGGGGACTTACCGTAGAACGGGAAACAAGGCATTTCCTGGAGAGTCGCGGAGTTACAACCTCATCCCGATCGAAAGAAGAAGAGAATGATTACCGATATTTTCCCGAACCTGATCTGCTCCCCCTGCAGGTCAAATCATGGGTAGATACGATAATTTTACCCGAACTGCCGGATGCACGGCGTGAACGATTTAAAACCATATACGGATGTTTATCAGAACACGCAAAAACCCTGACCGGATCCAAGAAAACAGCCGACTTCTTTGAGAGTGTCGCAGGCAATAACCCGGCACTTGCATCAACATGGATTGCAGATTACCTCCTCGGGGAACTGAACTATCGTGATATGTCAATTGATTCGGTACCGCCATCCCACTTCACGGACCTGCTCAGTCATCTTGCAAAAGAGGTGATTACCGATAAAAGTGGCGTTGAGGTCCTTCGGGCCATGTTGGATCAGGTAGCAGAAGAAAAACCTATCGAGACACCAACCGCAATTATTGCCCGTCTGGGGCTTGCAAAAACAGGAGGAAACGAGATTGCAGGGATGGTCGGGGATGTTATTAAAGAAAATCCGCAGGCGGTAAAGGATTATTACGATGGAAAGAAAGAAGCATTGAATTATCTCGTTGGACAGGTCATGAAAAAGAGCAGGGGGCGTGCAGATCCTGCCCAGTTAAACACCTTATTAGTAAGCAGGCTTAAGAAAGAGGAATAAACATCCATGCATCTTATTATTGCCGAGAAGAATATCGCTGCTGCAAGAATTGCACAGATTCTTGCGGGAAACGGAAAAGTCTCCCAGAAGCGCGAGGGAAAAACAACCATCTACCAGTTTTCTGATACCACCGTTATCGGTCTGCGTGGTCATGTCGTTGAGGTTGATTTTGTTCCCGGATATTCCAACTGGCGTTCTGAGACCTTCCCTCCCCGGTCTCTTATCGATGCAAAAACCTTAAAAAGGCCGACAGAACCGGGGATCGTTAATCTTGTCAGGAGACTATCGAAAAAGTCAGACCGCGTCACTATCGCTACTGATTTTGATACCGAGGGAGAACTGATCGGAAAGGAAGCATACGAGATTGTGAGGTCTGCTCATGCAACGGTACCGGTTGACCGTGCACGGTTCTCGGCGATAACCAGAAAAGAGATTGAAGATGCATTCTTTCACACCACCGGGATTGATTTCGATCTTGCATCTGCAGGAGAGGCGCGACAGGTTATTGATCTCATGTGGGGAGCTTCTCTTACCCGTTTTATCAGTCTTGCAGCAAAACGGGGTGGAAATAACATATTATCTGTCGGCAGGGTACAGAGCCCGACACTTGCCATGATCGTGGATCGGGAACATGAGATCGAGGCTTTCATTCCTGAACCATACTGGGAACTGAGTGTATCCACAGAGAAAGATGGTACGCCCTTTTCTGCCAGACACGTTCATGGAAAATTCTGGGACAAAAGTGAGGCAGAGGTTGCATATCAGGCAACGAAAGAGCCTCTAACCGTTTTAGATACAAAAGAAGGGGTCAGGCGTGACCTGGCACCAACCCCGTTTGATACCACCGGGTTTATCGTTGCAGCAGGTCGATTCGGACTTTCCGCTGCAAATGCCATGCGTATCGCCGAAGAACTCTATATGAACGGTTTTATCTCCTATCCCAGGACTGATAATACCATCTATCCGCCATCTCTTTCTATCAACACAATTTTAACCGATATATCGGGGGGTTCTTTTGACGAGGAGATTGTGTGGGTCAGAAAAAACAAGCGGGAGAGCCCGACAAGGGGGAAGAAATCTTCAACCGATCACCCTCCTATCCACCCGACCGGGAGAGCAACACCGGATCAGCTTGGAGAGAACTGGAAGGTGTATGAACTTATCGTCAGAAGGTTCCTTGCAACCCTCTCCCCTGATGCATTGTGGCTGACGGTAAAGATCTCACTCGCTGCCGGGAAAGAACCCTATACATCAACAGGAAGCCGCCTGCAGGAACCGGGGTGGAGAACAGTATATCCCTACAGTGAAGCAAAAGATAACCTGCTGCCCCCGGTATCCAAAGGGGAGATCCTTCCTATCATATCAATAGATCTTTCTGAGAAAGAGACAATACCTCCTCCCCGGTATTCACAAAGTAAGCTTATCCAGCAGATGGAGGAGTTAGGCCTCGGAACGAAGAGTACCAGACATGAGGTGATACAAAAGCTCATTTCACGAAAATATATCGAAGGATCACCACTCCGTCCCACCCTTGTTGGTAGAGCAGTATCAGAATCCCTTAAATCCCACGCTGATGCCATTACAAATCCGGATATGACACGTGCTCTCGAAGAGGAGATGGGTAACATCCGTGACCGGAAGATAACAAAAGATGAGGTCGTCTCTGATTCACAAAAAATGCTTCATCACGTCTTTGATGCTCTGGAGTTAAACGGGGAGCAGATCGGCAGAGAGATCATGGAACAGACAAATGAGGAGTATACGATTGGTCCTTGTCCTGTTTGTGGAAATGATTTACGGATTCATCATATACGAGGGCAGACTCAGTTTATCGGTTGCACAGCCTATCCGGATTGTACCTTTAACATCGGGCTGCCCGGCAGTATGTGGGGTTTTGCAGTACGGACAAAGAACATATGTGACCAGCACCATCTGTATCATGTCAATCTTGTTGCCAAGGGTGCCAGACCCTGGGAGATAGGCTGTCCGTTCTGTCATCATCTCTCTCAACAGAGAGAGATCTATGCCATGATGCCCTCAATGACGGATGAGATCTGGAGCACAATAACCGGGAGCGGGATATTCTCGGTATACGATCTCTCGAAGATGAAAGGAGATGATCTGGCTCGCAGAACCGGAATTGATGTGATTCTTGCAGAAAAAATAAACCACGAGGCTGCAACGGTGATGGATCTCTTAAAGAAACGATCGCTCTGTAAGAAATTCATCAGAAAACTTATCCCGCCAAAAAAGGGGAGAAGTCACGCCCGCGTAATGAATGCCTTACATACGATGGGTTTTAACGAGGTAAATGATCTGGCAAACGCAACGGTTGGGCAACTGCGGGATGCAGGAATGACTGAGGATGAAGCAACTGCGGTTCATAACTCTGCGTTACTGCTCTCAGGGAAAGAGAGGATGCGATCCTATGGAGTTCCGGCGGTAAGTATCACCAGATACCAGGATGCCGGGTTCATTACTCCGGAAAGCCTTATCAATACTCCGATGCCTTACATTGCGAGTAAGACCGGAATCACCATTGAGACCGTTTACCGCCACCTGTCCCTGATCGCCAGGGCATTGGGACAGCCTGTTCCTGAAAAAGTAACCAATACTGCCTTTTTGAAAGGAAAAGCAGAACTCCTTGCAGGGGACGGAATCGGTGAAGCGACCCTGCAACGGCTCTATCGTGCCGGTATCTATAATGGTAAGACGATCAAGGGTGCCGACCCGAAAGAAATGGCATTGATTTTAGGATTGCCGGAAAAACGAGTTTTAGCGATGCAAAAAGTGTTTTTATAAACTGCAGCGTATGAATCGTTGTATAATACTCAAGAAAAGAGAGAAACCCTGATCAATTCCTGGAGATATCATGTTCACAAAATGGAAAAACTGGGCACACGTTACGAAACTGGATCCTGATAAAGTACTGCATGCCGCCGACATTGCTGAGATCGCAACGAGCGGAACTGATGCTCTGATGTTATCAGGGACGCTCAATATCACCAGGGAAAATATGCAGATGTTACGGGATCAGGTCTCATCCTATGGTCTTCCTCTGGTAGTTGAACCATCCGGTCCTCATGCGGTGATTGCCGAGGGTATCGATCTTCTCTTCATCCCAAGTGTGCTCAATACATCAAACCTGGAATGGATCATTGGGAAACATAAATCATGGGTCATGCAGGAGAAGGTTACCTGGGACCGGGTTATCCCTGAAGCATACATCGTCTTAAATCCCGACTCATCAGTTGCAAAGGTGACGGGAGCCCAGTGTTTCCTCTCAAACAAGGAGGTCATGGCATATTGCGAAGTTGCAGACCAGTACTTCTCCTTCCCTCTTATCTACATCGAGTATAGTGGAACGTATGGAGATCCGACTGTTGTAAAACAGGCATCTGAGTCTATCAACAGGAGTATCCTGTATTATGGCGGAGGCATTGATTCCCCTGAAAAGGCATACGAGATGTCACGATATGCAGATACTATTGTTGTCGGCAATGCAGTCTATGAAAAAGGTGTTGAGACCTTAAAAGCAACGGTCAGGGCTATCCAATAAAGATATTCTCACGATCCCATGCCAGATATCCGTATTGTCCTTGTTGAACCCCTCTATGAGGGCAATATCGGGTTTACTGCACGGGTAATGAAAAATTTCGGGTTTAAAGACCTGGTTTTAATCGATCCCTGCCCGATCGGCGATGAAGCATATGCACGGGCATCACATGCGGGCGATATCCTTTCTACTGCCACAATCTGCTCGTTTGATGAACTGGTGTCAACAGGCCATATCCTCATCGCTACAACCGGAGAGGTATCGAAATCAGTCTGTCATTCCATGCGAATGCCGTATTTTGTCCCGCGTGAGATCCGGGAGATGGTCCATGATCTTGATGGAACAATCTCTATTCTTTTTGGCAGAGAGAACTGGGGGCTTAATAATAATGAGGTCCAACAATGCGATCTCATCTGCACCGTTCCGGCATCGTCAGAATATCCGATTCTGAATCTCTCCCATGCCGTTGGTATCATCTGTTATGAACTGGCAGGGATGGGCAGGGGAGAATACCCTGTTGCAGCGAGAAAGGAGATGGATCATCTGTATCATCATATTGAGCAGTATCTTGACCTGATTAATCATCCGATTCACAAACGTCTCATGACCATGGTACTGATACGACGGGTGCTCGGCAGATCACAATTAACGGTTCGGGAAGCATCTACCCTGCACGGATTACTAAGGAGAAGTGAGTGGCACATTAATCCTGACCTGGATCAGTTCAGGAGACGGGATGATAAGCTTATCAGTACTGATTCAGAAAGGTGTATGGAATGATCCTTGTTGACTGGCAGATTCATGATCGGATCGAGCGGGGATATATCAGTGTAGATCCCTTTGACCCAAACCTTATCCAGCCAAACTCTCTGGACATCCGTCTCGGAGACCATTTTGTCTGGTACGAGGAGGGTGACGGTGTTATCGATCCATTCCATAAAGAGAGTGTCTGTATCAATACCGAGGAACTCAAAGCAGAGAGCATTGTTCTTCCACCCGGAAAATTTGTGCTTGCAGAGACACTTGAGGTTATTGGACTTCCCGATAATATTGTTGCCAGTATTGAAGGGAAAAGCAGTATTGCACGGCTCGGTGTCGAACTCCACCAGACCGGAGGATGGATTGATGCTGGTTTTTGCGGAAGCATCACGCTTGAGATGTGCAATGTAAACCAGAGACCGGTGAAGATGTATGCAGGTATGGCAATAGGGCAACTTGTCTTCTATACTACTGAGAGGGCCGCCTGCCCGTATAACACCAAAGGTGATGCCAAATACATGCATCAACGTCAGGCAACCCTTTCACGGTATTATGCTAACAAAAAATGAGAGACGATAGGGTTCGGAAAGGGGATCACCCATGGATCCAAGTCTTTATGCCGGTATTCCTGTTCCAGACAGATCAATTGAACAAACATATGTTTTTCCCCTCATCTTTTGCTTCATTAAGACCTCACTCTGTCTTTTGCTAAAAAGATAAAAGCAGTAATAACGGAAATATCATCTAAGAACTGAGAGAATATGAGGAAACCCACAACCGTATCTTTTTAGAACCCATGACATCCATAATTGCGTACTCACGCGTATTTGCACAGGAAATACAGGAGATATACTCTTTTTTCCATCGATCCGGATCAGAATCATCAGGGTATCACAGCCCTTCGGGAGCAATTGTTGGGAACCTGTACTGGTGTGGGGCTCTGACTGAGGTTATCAGACAAAACGAGATGATATCAGCAATACGGGTCGCTGATCCAACCGGAGGAATTTCCATTTCAATCCGACCGGGAGATCAGGAGATTCATGATATGATTGCAAATCTCAATCCTCCTGTCTTTATCACTCTTTATGCAGAACCGGTTGCAAAAAAGAAGACCGATGAAAGATCCCCTGAATTTGTTGCAACTGGAATAATGCAGATTGATAAGGCAGTCCGTGATTCATGGATACTTGAGACTGCTGACCTCATGCTCGATCGTCTCGTCCTGCTATCAGAACAGAGTAACACAAAATCACCTCCTGAAGATCTGACAGAGAAGATTCCTACAGAGTACCAGATTACTCATGAAGAGATCTCACGTATGACAGCGATGATAACGCTTGCTCTCTCCCATATCCCTGCTACCAGATCTGAATCGGTTGGCACGGGTATAAAACCTTCAGATATCAATCAGGTACTGCTCTCGCTCATTACCGATAATGCCGGACCACGGGGGATTGCAGTTACGGATCTGATACACCTTGGAAAGAAGGTTATGATACCGGAAGAGACAGTACTTGCAATAGTACGCACACTCATTGCTGATGATGAGATCTACCAGCCTACTGTCGGATATGTCAAGATTTTATGACAATCTCGTTCCTGCCTGAAGGACCAGCGATACTACTCCAGAATACCGAACGTATCCTTGTCTTTGCAGATATCCACATGGGGATAGAGACAGATCTCGCCTTTTTTGGGATCCATATAAAAAGCAGGGGTTTAGAACGGATCGAGAAGATAATTTCCGGTATCAAAAAGACCAGGCCGGATCGGGTGCTCCTTCTTGGTGATATCAAGCATCAGATAACCGGCACTTCACGCCAGGAATACCATGAGATCCCTGTTTTGTTTGAACAGATTCGGATGTACTGCCGGCTTGGTGTTACTCCTGGAAACCATGATTCGGGAATAGCACAGTTCCTGCAACCAGATGAACTCTATCCATCTTTTGGAATAATTCTTGATGGAACCGGGTTTATGCACGGACATACCCGTCCCTGTCCCGATCTCGCCGGACATCTTATCATCTCCGGGCACCATCATCCACGTTTTGCATTACATGACGAGGTTGGCATTGCTCTGCAAACCGACTGTTACCTCCTGGCAGAACTCGATCCGGTAATCCTCGGATTTTCATCAGAGAGAACTACCCGGGTCCTTTTTATCCCCTCCTGCAATGAACTGGCAGGATATGACCTCAGAAAAACTCTCGACAAACCGTTCAGCCATCTCACACGGGCGATAATCAGGGAAACTGCCGAGGTCATCCTCCCAGACGGAACCTATGCCGGTTCAATACCCGAACTAATACCAGACGCAATGGATGAGAACCTTTTATCGTCTCAGTTCTCATACCGGTTTTAGGAACATCTGACCAGATAATCAGGATAACAAAGAGTGATTCAAAGAAAAGCAAAAAATGAGAAACTTTTAAACAAAACCCCCATGAGGCAGAGCCTCAAACCTGACAAATGAAAAACCGATAATTCTACTACTTTTATACCGTGAAGGTAGAGTTTTTCATGCAAAAAAAGGGAAGGATTAGCCAAACAGGGCACCAAGGCCTGCCATTCCGCTCTCTTCTTTCTCTGCTTTGTCCTCTTCGGGCTCAGCAGCTGCTTCTTCGGCAACTGCTGCAGGGGCTGCGGCTGCAACAACGGCTGCGGCAACGGGTGCTACTGCCGCCTTGCTGATTGCATCCTGTATATCTACACCGTCAAGAGCTGCTATTAAAGCCTTGATGCGGGCGTCGTCAACGTCAATACCGGCGGCAGAGAGAACTGCCTTTACTGAACTTTCTGATATCTCCTTTCCTGCTTTAAACAGGAGGAGTGCAGCATATACATATTCCATTTTTAATCACCTTTTCATGAAACAATTCTTCAATTCTTCTTATCAACTGTCGCTTTAAGCGAGACTGCTTGTCCCTGTGCTTTCCCGAGGATACCTTCAATTACATCAGGACTGTATACAGATGCCTCAATCGCGAGATTGCGTGCCTGCATGGCAGCCTTGGTAATAATTGCTTCTGTTGTATCTGCTGTTAAGATACAGGCATTCACCGAGAGATTATATGCCTCACTCGCTGCAGTAATGATCTTTTGATAGAATGCAGCTTCGTCAATTGCAAGGACGGAAGGGTCATACAATGTCTTCTCGTAATATGCAGCCTGCAAAAGCAGACCGATATCCATCGGTTTGATATCGAGTTTTACCAGCGACTCAGCTAATTTCCGGTTTATAACTTCTCCGGCCTTGACAACAGTCCTGGTCTCACGGATTGTTACTTTACCTGCTTCAATTGCTGCAGGAATACCTGCCTGCTGAAGTTCACCTACAATCGGACCTGGTTTAAAACTCGTTGGTCCTTTCTCGACAACGATATCCTCTGGTGCTTTCTCACCCGGACGTGCAGCCATCTTGGTCTTCGTCTTTTCAAGCGTTGCAAAGAGTTTAAAGGGATTCTCATTGGTAAAGATGAGAGCAGAGTGACCCTGGATACTTCCTTTGAGCTCCTCGATTCCTCCTCCGACTTCATCTAATGCATGCCTGATAAGCGTATTCCGCGTCATACGGAGTTCTGCACGTTCCCGTAGATTCCGGCGGATATCCTGGACCTGCTGTGCAGGAATTCCGTACATATCCACAAGACCAACAAGTTTGTACTCCTCCATCAGACGTTTGATGGTTGATATCTCTTTTTTCTTCCATTCAGGAAGGTGTGCAGCATATAATCCCATTACACCACCTTCACAGACGGCCCCATGGTCGTCTTTACATACACCGAACGAATCTGAAATGCTCCCTGTTCAAGAGCACTCTCAATTCTCCGTAATACCACCTCGATATTCTCAACGATCTCTTCATCAGGCATGGTGGTAATCCCTACCTTAAGAGAGAAAGATGTTTTATCTTTGGTCCGTATCCTGACAGAGTTTCTGAGACGTTCAACAACGGGTCGAATGTCCATCTCTGTAGGCACTGGCTGCGGCATCCTTCCGCGGGGACCCAGTCGTGGACCGAGCCATCTTCCGACCAGTGGCATTACTCCGGTTTCTGCGAGGAAGAAATGATACATATTGGCAATTTTTCGCGCTTCGCGGGGTTCTCCACCAAGTCGCTCAATCTCTTCAGGTCCGATGATAATATCCACCCCTGCATCTTTCGCCTGGGTTACAATATCACCAGCACCAAGAACAGCAATCTTTGCCTTTCTGCCGTTACCGTGCGGGAGAAGAATTGTCTCATCAATACGGTTTTTTGGCTGCGCCATATCGATATTTTTTAAATTTACCGTGATATCAACACTCTCGGTAAATTTTCTATCAGGCGCGTTCTCCCGAGCCGATTTCAATGCGTCTGTAATGACGCTTCTCTGAACCATTTATCTCCTCCATAGTTCCGCGACCGTCACATTTTACGATCTTCTATGGTTTACTGACTATACAAACGCCTTGTCATAACTACCCGCATCAATATCGGCTAACACCTGTTTCGGTGCTTTGCCGTCAACTGTAACACCCATGCTCACACAGGTACCAATGACCTCTTTTACTGCGTTCCTGATATCATATGAGAGCATACCGTCCAGTTTCATCTGGGCAATTCTGACAGCGGCGTCAAGCGGCAGGTCTCCAACAACCGTTGTGTTGGGTTCTCCTGATCCTTTCTCGATACCAGCCTCTTTTTTAATAAGAGCTGTAGTGGGGGGAATCCCGACTGAGATGGTGAAATTCTTCTTTGCATCCACCTCAATCCTGACAGGAACCTGCATTCCGTTAAAAGAACCGGTTTTTACGTTGATTTCATCAACAACTGCCTTGACATTAATACCGAGAGGCCCCAGAGCAGGGCCCAATGGTGGACCAGCAGTAGCCTTCCCGCCGGGTACTAGTACCTCGACAACTTCTGCCATTTTTATCACCCATGTGAGGCTCAGGTCATACCTGCATAATCCTCGTGGGTTGATAAAGGTCGAAGTATACTTTTAAAAAAGTACTGTATAACAGGGGTCTGTGCTCTTGTTGTTACCGATCTTCACCCTTGTCAATAATGCGAACATTGTCACCACGAACCGTGATAGGAATGGGAAGAACACTCTCATATAACTCGACGGTAATCTCTTCCTTACCAGGGTCAACACGTTTGACGACTGCTTTTTCTCCCTTAAAAGGACCTGCAATCAGTTCAACAATCGTGCCGTCTTCTATCCCGCTAACCGCTGGTTTGGGTGTCAGGTAATGTCCGACCTCCTCAAGAGAGGTAGCGCCTGATAAAACCGTGCGCGCATTTGGAATGCGTTCCATCAACTCCTGTACCCGTGCCAGAGGTTCCGGAGATTCAACCAGTACGTATCCTTTCAGTTCATCAGGTACAATAACAGCGGTTACCAGGATGTCATCGATATCATCCCGTATTGCCTTCTCAATGTTGTCAGCTACCGAACGTTCCTGACGATTCGTAGTTTTTACCGCAAAAATTCTGGTGGAAGGTATCCCAAACGACACTGGATTAGAAGAATCGTCAATTGAATTCATGATCACAACAGTTGCATTATCTCAAATATGATAAAACCGATAAGTCCAATGATGAGGATCCCGATTGCAGCTACACCGGCAATCTTTACAAATTCCTGCCTGGTTGGCGTTCGGGCCAGTTTTAAAACACGGATATACTTCCGGAACAGTTCTTCGTTTAAATATTTAGCATAATTTTTTTTGGTTATTTCCATATGATATCACCGTAAAAAGTCGATCTCAAAATGTTTCTGTAATGTGGGAACATATTTTTCACTTCTCCCATATATTTGTGGCGACTGTACACCGGTCAGGATGAGAAGGGTCCGAATCTTATTCTGCATCGTTGGATCTACCTGTGCTCCCCAGATAATCCGTGCATCAGGATCAATCAGTTCAGAGACAGCTGACACCACTCCTTCAGCCTCGGCCATGGTCATATCAGGACCCCCGGTAACATTGACCAGGGCAGTCGTTGCACCAGATATATCAATATCAAGAAGTGGTGAGCGTATCGCTTTTTTTACCGAATCTGAAGCCTTATCTGAGGATTCACTCTCACCCATTCCGATCATCGCTACGCCACCTTTCTCCATAACCGTCCGGACATCAGCAAAATCAAGATTAACGAGACCGGGAACGGTGATGAGCTCGGTAATACCTTTGACTGCCCGCATCAGCACCTCATCTGATACCTTAAAGGCAGCGGCCAGGGGTAGTTTTGGAACTACCTCCATCAGGCGATCATTGGGAACAACAATAACGGTATCTGCCACATCACGTAGTCGTTGAAGGCCTGCGTTTGCATTCTCCATCCTGATACTGCCTTCTGCAGTAAAAGGCAGGGTAACAACCGCAATGGTGAGAGCTCCTTCTTCCCGTGCACATCGTGCAACAATAGGTGCACAACCGGTTCCGGTTCCCCCACCAAGCCCGGCGGTAACAAAAACCATGTTTGCATCATCAACCGCACGCCTGATATCATGTTCACTCTCAAGCGCTGCTTCTTCGCCAACCTGAGGATAGGAACCTGCCCCTAACCCCCTTGTCCTCTGCCTGCCGATAAGAATCCGTTCATCAGCGTGGATGGTTGCAAGGTGCATGGCATCGGTATTAACGGCATACAGGGTGGTTCCCAAAATTCCCTCTTCCTTCATACGGTGTATCGTATTACACCCTCCTCCCCCGCATCCAATTACCGTGATCTTTGTCATTAAGGACCGAAGAACCTGTTCCAAGTCATCATTATTCCTGGATATGTGTTCTGATTCTTCTTTTGCCCGTGATAATGCTTCTTCAACGATTGATTTCATGCATCGTTCTCCGCCGGGATCTCTATTCTCGTTACCGTTGTTTTCATGACCATATCTGGTGTTATCTCCCTGCCTTCGAACAGGACTGATTTCCCTGAGAGAAGGGTAGCGTATAAAGGTCCGGGAGGGATCCCAAACTCCTCTGCCTTCTTTGGATCAAACTTAAGACGTCTGATTGTAAGAATTTCTCCGTCTACCAATGCGTCAGTGTTCGCAAGTACAACTGAGATGCAGAGATGTATTAATTCATGCCTGACAACCCTTGCATCTTCTTTATCCACAATAAAAACCGGCAGGAGACTCTTACCCCCCTTTCGGAGCGTTGCAACAGGCATCACAGAGATCGATGCAAACAGATTATCGTGATCCAGCTTATCTGCTTCATCAAGTAATAAAGCAGGAATCCTGACGACGACCGGTTCTAAACAACGATGCATTGACTGCACCCTGACATGACACCCGGGTACTTCTCTTTGTGCCATAGTAATAATACCCGTATACTGCGGGAGGGTGAGATGTTTCAGGACTACGAGATCGGTCTGTCCAAGAACAGGAAGTTTTATCTCACGTAAAAGATCGGTTATCCTTTTTATCTCGTCTCTGGAAAGTGATTTTTTATCAATGTATGCCGCTTCTGCTTTGGTCATAACCGTCATCATTCTGACCATATCCAAATCAATCGATTCTGTCTGCCGGGATGGAACGATATGACCAAATGCAGCACGGGATACAAACGAGAGTTCTGTCTGACGCGTTGCATAATGAGTTCCTCCAAAACCGATCATGGGAATAACCGGCTCTTCTATTGCGAGAAGAACTGCTTTTGCGACTGCACATGCTGCAATCGTATCATTCCACTCCATATCAGTACTCCCTATCTCCACAAAGAAAGAGGGGAGAGGCAACCCGGTCGGCCCGTGATGGGTTACTTCATACGAGACCGCGTAGCCGGGAGGTGCATACCGGAGAAGGTTTTGCAATACGGCATACATGAGTGATGGATCTGCAGGCGTCAGAGTGCCTGGATCTCCCCCAAGATCAGCCTCCTGGTAATTACCGGTTACATGAACCGTAAGAACCGGTTTTGGGTTCTTTGAGGCATGTCGCGAGAGAAAAATGATCCGATCAGGAGGATTTTTTGAAAAAAATGAAGGATCGTATCCCCAGTAAAGAAGACGTTCATCAGATCGGCAATGACGATAGGAGTATGCATGAGCAGGATTGCTCTCAAGCTCGTGACAGATTGCATCATGAATATGTGTTCCTGCGGGATCCAGGCGGGAACTGACAAGGAGTATTGTATCCGGTTCTTTCATTGTTATCTCAATCCAACACAAATTATCATTTCACAATAAAGCGGTTTTATGAGTATTCAGCACGGGTCAGGATTATCTGTACATGGCTTTACCCGGGCGATTGCTGCAGAAACGGTTTCTTCAGGAGTTTTACAGGCAAAAATTCCATCAATATCCCATGTTTTCCATCCATAAACCGGCCGGTGAACCTTTTTGGCGATGGCTATTTCAGACAGGGTCCCGTACGATCCCCCGATAGCAATCACAACATCAGAAGAGAGAACAAGGATAACATTACGTGCATTTCCCATATCGGTACTTATCCTGATATCGACATACTGGTTCGCATCACCAATACCCGGAAGAATGCCGACGGTCATACCTCCATGATCAGAAACGCCATGTGCAGCGGCTTCCATTACTCCTCCCCTTCCTCCACAGAGAAGAGTTGCTCCTGCTATGGCGATATGACTCCCAATGAGATATGCAGCAGATAATTCCTCGATGGTGGCCTCCGACGATCCGATGATTGCTACCTGTATCTTCATGATGTTCCTGTATCTCTCGCAATTACATCCAGAGATTTTTTCAGCATATCTTATTCTTTTATACCATTCTTTCCTGACAGAAGTACTATCCACAGATGTCAGAGGATTAATCTGAAAAAGAAAACGTCTCTCTTGTCCCTGAATGAATCCATTTCATCAGATAATATCTCCGGTTTGTGAAGCTTTGGTACCGGCAGATAATACCACGGTGTCAGCAAGCTCTTCCATGACCTCGGTTATTTGTTGAGACGGCAACGATGCGTAATCAGGAGGTGCAATGTCACAGGTAAAGGAAGAATAATGGGTCCGGTAGGTTATCCAGTTCCCATATACCGGAATAATATCGGCAAGAACTGTTGCATTATCCTCAAAACCTGAGGAATCGGAATCCAGTTGTGATATCAGATTTAATACCCTAAAACTGCTAAAAGTAATGTTTTGATAATCTGATCTGAGAGGATCAGTCAGGCGGGTTAGGTTATATGGTAACATCTCCTGAATATTATTCATCAAGGTTACCTTGGCATCTGCAATAGTTGCATTATACAAACCAGGATATGCATCATGAGAACATATCGCAAGATCGAGTTTACCTCGTATTGAGTAGATATCAGGAATCCATATCTGATTCATTGTTTGAAGAAATCGGGCATCATCATTTGATATGGTAATTGATATATCATCAAACGCACTAACCGGAAAGACAAAAAAACAAGATCCAAGAAAGAGGAAAAGAATCAGGTGTAATATAATTCGAATATTCATGTAAAGCCTGTATTCTGTTTTTTTGTGATATCTAATATATATTTTGTGGATATTTGAGAGGATTATTTCTCTAAATTCCATTTTATGAAAGAAAATTATGATCCGAGACCGATAAACAAAATTTTCCCTCTGATCCAGGTGTAACAAGAATAGAAATAATCGTTTAACGTGTTATCCCGGACTATTTAGGGTTAAGCAGTGATATCGTGCGACACTATTTTTTTCTGCAAATTTCTCTGTTTTGATAGCGATGTAACCGTATATTTTCCCATATCTGGCGTAATAAATAAATGGCTTGTGATATATTCTTATAAGGAGTAAATACATGGCAGACTTACCTATTGCAGCAATTATTAGAATTGCCAAACAGAATGGAGCTGATCGTGTCGGGAGCGATGCAGCAGCAGCACTTGTTCAGAAAACCGAAGATTATATTGCATCTATTGCAAAAGAAGCAACGAAGCTAGCCTCACACGCAGGAAGGAAAACTATCAAAGCAGAAGATATTGAGATGGCTTGTTCTTCTTCCTAAACCTGCCTCTTATTCTGTTTTAGTATTCTATTTTTATTGACAACTTTCTTTTTTAATACCTGCAGGTGAGAACTCTATCGTACGGTATCGTTTTACGACAATGCAGAGCAGAATCTCATGCATTTTCATTTGATTCACCTGTTCGGTTGATAATGATAAGATTATCATGTTATTATAACCCATTACACACAAGGGTTACCACTCAGTAATCAATGGTACCGATTAATAATCCAGGATATAACCAGAATAAAGCAGGATTAAAATCTTCTGAATCGGTTCGTCAGGGAAAAAGGTTCATTTCGTTTGGCAAAAAAAGCCTCGGCAAAGAAGTACACCGACATCACAATACTTGTCAGTGAAGCAATAAGCATGGCTAGCACATTGGATTTGTCAGGATCAGTGAGTGAGATAATAATGATAAAAATACCCAATAAAAAAAGGCATACTGCATCAAATAAATAAACGAGCCATTCATATTTCTCAACAGTCAGGATGGCCATATCACACACTCCGTATCAGATTGAATCAATCGTATTACATTGCGTAAGCAGATTAAAAAAAGCATTCGCTGTGATTTTTTTTTTCGTGAACAATAGCAGCGAGGGAGTTTTCCCGAGAACTCTCGTATCTCAGTACAGGCT
>CAZSDZ010000009.1:0-68368 GCA_964605795.1 uncultured Methanoregulaceae archaeon | reverse complement strand
TCCCAGATAATGCCTTTACGCTTGCATCTTTGGCATTCGAGGATGGGATATCGCGGTATGCTCACTTAAAATATGGCAGAACGGAGCCGGAATTAGTATGCCTGATGGCACTCTCTTGAGATACACAGCCTCTCAAGATCCCCTCATTTTACCTGTCCTTATTAAAGCAATATGATTATTACTCAGTAAATTTATATGGTGTATATTGACAGGAAGATCATGAAAACCGTAATACTATTTATTTTTGGAATACTCCTGGTGCTCTCTCTCTCCCCGCCTGCTCTGGCAGAGACGACCGGTTCTACAACCGTGCTTGCTGTCTACATGGTCGGAAGCGATCTTGAGTCAGGATTTGGATCAGCTACAAATGACATCACCGAGATGATCGAAGGCTACAAAAATGCTGACCCGGCGAAATTCTCACTTGTTGTCGCGTATGGTGGTTCTGACAAGGACGGCTGGGAAGGAATGAAGATTGCAACCATTGCTGATCTCAGTGCAGATATGGCAGATAACATCATCGGCAACGAAGGATTGGTACAGGAGTCTTACCCAGATATGAACATGGGATCCCGTGAAGCCCTGGAGACTTTTATTGCGCATATCAGGGAAACCTACCCCGACAGCAGGAAGATCCTCATCTTCTGGGATCATGGCGGATCCTATTACGGGGTCTGTTTTGATGAGAACTATGAGATGGATCCCCTGACACTCAAGGAGCTCAGGCAGGGGCTCATGAGTGGAAGAACCGATTTCGATCTCATCGGGATGGACGCCTGTCTCATGGGGAGTCTTGAGGTTGCCCGTGCCGTGAACGGGACCGCAGACTATATCCTCATATCAGAAGAAGTCGAACCCGGTCACGGCTGGGATTACACACCTGCTGTCACCACCCTTGCCCGGACCCCGGGTATCGGGGTAACAGCGCTTGGAAAGAGCATCATAGACTCGTATATTGACAACCCGGACCATGAACCAATGAAAAAGACGCTCTCACTTCTTGATATTTCAAAACTCGGGGGTGTGATGACTGCTCTTGATGGTTTTGCAACAGAACTCACCCCGCTCATCCCTGAGGAAGGATACGTGGCAATCGGTGAGTCAGTCAGGGATTCCCAACGCTTTGGGTACCACCCCGAAGCAGATGTCGAGGTCACCATCGATCTCATCGGTCTTGCAGAGAACATCAACAAGAACGTCGCATCAGCAAGCTCACAATCGCGGGCTCTGCAGACAGCAATGAACAACTTCATCATCTATGCCAGGGATGACGGTTCCCGGCCGGGATCACACGGAGTATCCATATTCTCCCCGCGAAAGATCCGGGTCGATGCATTAGAGGCGCTTCCATCGGATGTCTACCTGTCAGATGACTGGGATTTATTCCTGAAATCATATATCGCGTACATCTCATCAGACCTTGACAGTCCGGTTATTTCCAAGTCTGATGACGGCCGGTATCATGTCATCGATACATCAGAGGATGCAGAAACGAAGGTCGCTACTCGCTGGTGGCCGTTCGGACTCGAAGAACCATCGGTACTCATCAGGACCGCTCCTGCGCTGCTTGACCGGTCAGGCACGTATGACCCGAAAAAGCCATCCGAGACCGGGTATGCATTACGGGACGTGAACTCGGGAGAAGAAGCCTTCTTCTGGACAATATCCCCCGGCTCTGATACGAGTGGGGTTGACTTTAATCACGGGGTCATCTCGATCGACCGGAATGGTGAAAATATCACTGCATACATAGATGTCCTCTCAAAATCACGGGTTACCGGCTCTGATCTCGTTTACTCGCTCATTCCCTATGAGAAGAGCGGGGTAAAGACCGGTGACAGCAGGACCGATCTCCTCTTCTCCCGGTCCCCGGTACAGTTCGAGGAAGGGGACATCATTACGACCTATGTCTCCCGGATGGATGTCACCGGGGCTGATACCGAAGAGCCCGGGATCTCCTACACCCTCATTCCGTACGGCCAGATAACCGTAACCGGGCCAATAGAAGTCGTTCGGGAAGAACTTCCCGGTGGTGAGACCTGGGATCATCTGGTCGCCGAGGATCTTGCTGCAAACAGCCAGTCTCGTGATGTTCCCGATCTCTCAAATCCCTTTGCGAAATAAGAATAACTTTTTTGAAGGTAATATACGATGAAAATAAAAACGAGTGTTACAAAAAACAAGATCGATAAAAAACCGGTCAATCATGATGCCGCAGGATACTGCAGCGTAAAGGTGGTTCTGGTACTTGGTATTCTTCTCCTTACTGTTTGTATCTCTCCCTGTATAGGATCAGAATCTTTTGGGTCTTCACAGAATGTATCAGCCAGGTACGAAAATGCAGTCGCCCTCTACGGGAACGGTGACCGTGACAATGCAGTGCAGGTATTGCAAGAGGTGATCGAGACAGACCAGACCTTTTACCCGGCATACAAGGCTCTTGGTGTGATATACTCAGAAAAAGGGATGAAAGAAGAGGCGTTATCCTCATTCCTTTCGTACCTTGAGTACCGCGGCACCGATGGTGAGATCTGGTATGCCGCAGGAAAACTCTATCTTGACTTGGGAAAAACCGCTGAGGGATTAGAGGCATTACAGGCTGCTGCAGAACTCCTGCCTGAAAAGACCGCAATCGCGGTGATGTACGGGATGGCACTCACTGCAACAGGAGAGCCGGATAAAGCCATAACAGTCTTTGATAAGGCTCTTGTTTTCTCGCCTGATAATACCCTGCTCTTGTATAACAAGGCCCAGGCCCAGACCCTTTCCGGTCAATTCCAGGAAGCTTATGATACCTATGAAGAGGCCCTTGCAAAAACTCCTGATGACACGAATCTTCTCTTTGGAAAGGCAGAGGCGCTCCTGGCCCTAAAAGAGTATGAACTCGCAGTCTCGGCATATGAAAAAGTCCTTAGTAATGACCCGGATTCATCATCTGCCCTTTCTGGTAAAGGAATTGCTCTTTTCCATCTTGAGAGATACAAGGAAGCACAGGACACTCTTGCAAAAGCACTTGAAATAAATGCGAACGATCCGGTCAGCTGGTTGACACGTGGAGATGTCTATCAGGCACTCGATAATGCCGATTCTGCTGCCAAAGCATACCAGAAGGCCATAGAAAATGGTCTTTCACTTCCTGCTGTCTATGAGAAACTGGGAACCGCATTGCAGAAAGCAGGAAGGGGGGCAGAAGCCGGGGAAGCTTTTGCACACGCTGCAGGATAGGAATTACCGCATCATGAACGGTTCCCGAATACGGTTCCATCCCCTGTTCTCATTTTTCAAAAAGGAAGGACCAAACCCCGGGACGGTTGTTCCTCATAGGAGAGAAAAAAAACATACCCGGCGAACTGTCAGGTTTTTTTCCTCACTCCTTATAAGGACGCTAGTGTTTCATTCAATATGATACATACTGTTTCTCTGTAATCATTCCATCGGGTAATTTCAAATGGCCAGGACAATGTTCCTATGCTTCCTCACGCGAGAGGTGCGTATCTCTCCATACCGGAGTGAGTATCGTAAAACCCTATTCTCAACCAATTGATATATCACAAGAATAACAGGTGATATATCACCTGTTTATTATTTCCATTTACCATTTCCCCGAAAATAACTAAAATATATATGTCCACATGCTGAAAAGATAGTGAATGACAGGTAAGAAACTGACTTTTTTGATTGCCCTAATTCTTGGAGCAGTGCTTATTTGCGGCCCGGTACTGGCTGCAGAGGCACTCCCGGAACACAGTGCAGACCGCCTCCTCATCGGAACCACCACGAGCCTTGATGCGACCGGACTCTTAGACGTCCTGTCAGAGATGTTTGAGGCTGAGAACGAAATAGATGTCCAGTGGGTCGCGGTCGGAACCGGACAGGCTATTGAGTACGGCCGGAACTGTGATGTCGATATCATCATGGTGCACGACCGGGTTGCAGAAGACAAGTTTATTGATGAGGGATACGGTCTTGACCGGCGTATCTTTGGGTACAACTACTTCCTGCTGGTCGGACCCGGGAGCGATCCTGCACAAATTTCCGGTCTGAATGCAACTGAAGCCTTTCGTGCGATAAGTACAGCGGGAGAGACTGATGAAGCGGTTATCTTCGTCTCCCGTGGTGACAATTCCGGAACCCACTCCCGTGAAAAACTCCTCTGGAAAGGAGGGGGGTATGATTATGCAGTAATTAATTCATCGCCCTGGTACCGGGAAGCAGGAGCAGGCATGGGCCAGACGCTCACCATGGCTGAAGAACTGCAGGCATATTCTCTCTCTGACTCTTCGACCTGGGGAGCCTACGAGAGTGAATTAACCTTAATCCCGCTTGTTGAGAATGATGATCGGTTCCTCAATATCTACGCAGTCATGCGGATTAACCCTGATCTCTGTCCGGACGTGAACACGGAGATGGCAAAGAAATGGGAGAACTTCATGATAAGCCCTGAAGTACAGGATATCATCGGAACCTACGGCACCCTGGAGAAAGGAACAGCCTACTTCAGCCCTGCGTTAGGAAATGAAGAAAAGATCGGTGTGCTGGTTGAAGAGACTACCACCCCGGTTGTATAACCTCCTCTTCTTTTTTCATCATACCATTCGTTCTTATGAATGATCTGATCACCGGTATCGGTATTGCGTTTGGACTGGTAATGGCGGCAGATCCTGAGGTTATCGACATCACGGTCAGGACGTTAGCGATAACATGCTCATCAACGCTTATCAGTGCAGCAATTGCGCTGCCAATCGGGGCAGTAATTGCCTTCCGGGACTTCCCAGGGAAAAGAACCGTGATTAGTGTCATTCAGACACTCTATGCACTCCCTACCGTCGTTGTCGGTCTCCTCTGTTTCATGATACTCTCCCGCTCCGGACCCCTCGGGTACCTTGGCTGGATGTTCACTCCAAACGGGATGATATTTGGCCAGGCCGTGCTGATAATCCCTATCATGACAGGCCTCGTCATCACTGCTCTTCAGTCAGTTAATCCCGGCATCACCGATACGATCCGATCCTTAGGTGCCTCTCCTCTCCAGTTTCTGCGCAGCCATGTACGGGAAGCACGGTTTGCCATCATGGCAGCGTTGATCGTGGGATTTTCACGGGCAATATCAGAAGTTGGAACCGCTATCATGATAGGAGGAAATATCAAGGGCCATACCCGGGTTCTTACAACCGCGATCTCACTCCAGACCTCCATGGGCAATTTCAGTCTCTCCCTGGCGTTGGGGATCATCCTCCTCGTTATCGCACTGGTAATTAACCTACTGCTCGGCTTTGTTCAGAACCGGTGAAGGTCATGATACAGATAGACAACATCAGGAAGTCATTTGATGGGAAGGATATCCTCTCCGGGGTTTCTGAGACGATAAAAACAGGAGAGATATTTGCCATTATCGGACCTTCGGGCCAGGGGAAGACGACACTCTTACGGATACTCAATCTTTTAGAGACCCCTTCTCTGGGGAGGATTTTCCTCGACGGCGTTTCTATCCACGAGACACAAGACCGGAATCAGGTAAGAAGGAAGATGGGAATGGTTTTTCAGGACACCATTGCATTTCATGACTCGGTCTTTAACAATATCGCATTAGGTCTCCGGTATCGGCATTACTCCAAAAAAGAGATAGATGAAAGGGTTATGCAGAAAATCGGGGAGATTGGACTGTCCGGGTTTGAGAACCGGAACGCGTCTACCCTTTCTGGTGGTGAGAAACAACGGGTGGCTCTGGCACGGGCACTTATCACCGATCCTCAGATTCTCATCCTCGATGAACCGACAGCAAATCTTGATCCCATCTCTACTGAGGTGATTGAGAACCTCATCCGCCGCTATAACCGGGAGTGTAATACAACGGTCATCATGGCAACCCATGATCTTTTCCAGGGCCAACGGCTCGCAGAAAGGGTGGCCGTGATGATGGAAGGCCGGTTTATCCAGTCAGGAACCGTATTAGATCTCTTCTCCCGTCCCTGTTCCGGAGCTGTCGCACAATTTATCGGGATTGGCAATATTCTTACCGGGACAGTTATCAGGAATAAAGACGGTATGGCGGTAATACAAACCGATGGAGTACTGGTATATGCACTCGGTGAGATGCCGTCACAAACGCCGGTAACCATTGCGATACGACCAGAAGAGATAACACTTCACCGTGGACCCGATGCAGAGACAAGTGCACGCAATGTTATTACCGGAGTCATTGAATCGGTTCAGCCCTTTGGGATGATCAGTACAATACGAATACACCATGGAAAATTCAGGTTGTCGGTGCAGGTCACCTGGCAGTCCATGCAGGATCTTCTTCTTGCACCCGGCATCCCGGTAACGGTATCCTTTAAAGCATCATCAGTTCACTGTATTCCGGATGAATGTTCCCATGCTGCCTGATACGCTCACATCCCGGTTCCCGTACATCGTTCGGGAACTTGCCGGTAGTGGAGGGAATTTTGGAACAGTTCTTCCCCTGTTATTTGCGGTCTCGATTACATGCGGGATGAGTATCTCTCTTATGCTGGTCTGGGCTGCTGTCTTTTATGGGATCTCTGGTTTCTGGTACCGAATCCCTGTCCCGGTAGAACCCTTAAAAGCGGTAGGCGCGATAGCTATCGCCGGGCACCTCTCGGCAAACCTGGTTGCAGCATCAGGAATCCTTGTTGGAATCATCTGTCTTGCAATCGGGATGCTTGGTTGCATGGAGAAGATCGAGAAGATAATTCCGCAGCCGGTTATCAGAGGAGTTCAGCTGGGTCTGGCCTTTATCTTTGTGAAAAGTGCATTCTTTGATTTCATCCTCCAAGATCTCTGGTTTACGATAATTTCAGTAGGTATTATCAGCGTACTATTTTTTATCAGACGGTACCATGCCATTCCGGATCTCTCAGCAATATGCATTATTTGTGCAGGATTTCTTGCTGCAGGCATTCAGGCAGGATTTCCTTCCATCCCGGATATTCGCATTCTCCCCCTGCCGGTCCTGGTTATCCCTTCTGTTGAGGATTTTCTGAAAGCCTCAGTTATTCTCGTTCCATCCCAGATCCCGCTCACCCTCACAAATGCGGTTCTTGCTACCTCCCTTCTCGTAACCGATCTGTATAAAAAAACAATTTCTCCTGACCGTCTCTGCAGAACGGTTGGTATAATGAGTATCACATCCTCCCTCTTCGGTGGATTTCCGATGTGTCATGGTGCCGGTGGTCTTGCCGCCCATTACCGGTTTGGTGCACGGGGAGGGCTCTCGCTTGTCTTTGGAGGAATCCTCCTCTTTGTGCTTGCAATCATCTGTACTCTCCCGGATATCATCAGTGCTCTCCCACAGGGAATGTTTGGGGTACTCCTGTGTGTTGTTGCGTATCAACTGGCTGTCTACGGAGTCAGGACAACAGATCGACTGACAACGGGAATGATGGCAGTTCTCGCCATTCCGCTGGGTCTGACGGTTGCATTCTGTTCTGGTCTTATCTTCTCTGCATTCATGCAGTACCGGTTGAAAAATAGGTGATATTAATCAGTACCGTCTCTTCCGGTGCTGGTATGTGCAAACCACCATTTCATACCAACAAGAGCGGCGATAAGTGATCCGGTGACCGTATTAGCGGCAATAAGGGGAGGATCCGTATCCACGATTCCATACATAACCCAGAGAGATACACCGACAAGGAGTAAAAAAAGCAGCCCCCATGAGATGTCATGGGCTGTTCTGCTCTTCCAGGTTTTCATAACCTGCGGCAGGAATGCAAGTGTCGTACAGATGCCACCGACGTACCCGGTATACAGGAGAGGATCCATACCCTAGGATTTAGGTTTTTTGATGTATGAAGATGCGTGTATACAAAATCCGTCCCTATCTGGCAGATGTCATGCGCGGGATTATGGCACATGAATCTGACTGTCATGGGTGCAGGTATCAGGCAGGAAAACCTATGGTTTCTTAATGCAAGGGTTTTTTCGTTCTGATTCAATTCTCACAATACGGGAAGATACGCCCGGGATCCGCTGATACTGTCACCTGATATTTCAGAGGATGGCATCTTTCGTTCAAACGGGATAGGATGTACTAATCAGCCCTGATGATGGTACCAACGTTCTCGCCGGCAACAGCACGGGTAACCATTCCTGGTTTGTGACCGTTTACGATCCGAACCTCCCGTACTGAACGGGACTCTGGCAGAAGTTCAATTACTTTCCGTTCAAGGACGAGGTCATCCATCTTCATCTCTAACAGTTCTCCTGCAGTGATCTCTGGGATCAGTTCCGCATCCGGATACCTGGGGTGACGGGTATACAGTCCGTCGACGTTTTTGACAAGGATACAACTCTTTGCTCCAAGCACTTCTGCTGCAAGAAATGCGCCGGTATCGGTTCGGTGGGCCGGGATCCCTCCCAGGGTTTTTTCAGATGGTTGTTCATAAAGGCCGTAGGGGGGTGTTCCGTGAATGACCGGGAGCGCACCCATCCCGAGGAATGTCGGGATCTCAAGGAGATCTCCGGTGTGGATTCTCACTGCCCGGTACGGTGACATGAGTGTCGCAAGCATGATTGCATTCTGCTCTGATATTTTACCGCAGAGCTCGGCAAGGACTCCGGTGGGCATACCAAGGTTAAGTCCGATATCAAGGATATGCCTGACCCTGACTCCTCCCCCGGTAACAAGAAGCATCTGGTTCTTCTGCGAGAGTGAACCAATCTCCTCTACCAGGGGAAGGACTACATCCCTGCCATAATCGATGATTCCATGTCCTCCGATCTTTATAACATGTAAATTCGGGAGTATCCGCAGAAGCGGCCTGTCCTTATATGCGTCAAATAATCCCTCTCGCACCAGGGTCTCATCCTGCAGGTAGCTCTTTAACAAAAAACGTTTGTGCATAATCTTCCCTTGCATATTTATAGATAGGCCACGAAATAACTGTACTATATCAGTTGGTATAACAACTGGCATACCAAAGAAAAAGGAGGGATACATCATGAAGATCTATGTACGCGAGCGGCAGAAGGTTGGTGATGGGGTCAGACAGCCGAAATACCGGATTGTTGCGATAACCGGTGGAGAGATACAGGTCATTGCAACGCACTTTCGTAAGAGGGAACTTGAGCTGATTGCACAGGATATCGGCGCAGAGATAATCTGGCTCCAACCGGTCCCTGATGACGAGAAGAAGAGACACTAATTCACTACACTTTTTGTGAATGCTTATCTCGATAGGATGGTATACGTAAGGAGTATGCCATCTCTCTCTATCGAGGGACTTTTTGAATCTGCAGTGCAGATATTTCTCTTCGAAGATAATGCAGTAACCATTACCTTTTCAGGAGAAGGCATTCGTATCCGGTTTCCTACGACAAGACGCCTGGCAGAATTCCTTGATGTGCCCCATTATTATATCCTGCCCTATTTTGCGATGATGGAAGAACAGGAACTCGTTACGCGTGCAGAACGTATTGGTATCCTAACTACTGCCACAGGTACCGATCGGATCCTGACCATCATGCGGGATAGGTATCCCCGGGAGAGTGCGAGAGTGATGGGAGAGCAGATCTTTTCCGATCTGGTAACCAAGGACTGATAGCCTCTCACAGGAACTGCCATCTTGAATGGTTGTCTGCATTGAGGATCGACACAGGGGTCTTTGATTCTGCACCCTGGGAAAGGGTGTGCTAATCCGGGGTTTTTCTGCAGATAGAGAGAATCAGTCCGCACTCCCTGCAGAGTATATCTTCTTTTTTGGCAGGCCGGCAAATTCCGGGTTGTTCGACAGGGTAAATGTACGAAAATCATCGGTATGAATTATACCATTGCTCATAGTCTTTGTGACATGAAAAGCAATGGAGGATATAGAGCGTTTCTTCCCGGATTTCATAGATGATCCGTGCCTGCCGTGTTACATTCTCCACATGCAAGGGGATGCCATATTTCATGTGACGGCGGGGTGGCATAGACTGGATCTTCTCAAAATGTGAGAGGAAAAGGGTCTGGAGATCACGGGGAAATCGTTCAAACTCTCTAAGTGCATACTCGGTAAATACCATCTCCATTATGGTCACTTCTTCGAGAGCTTCTTCATATCCTCGAGATTATAGAGAGATTTACTGCCAGAAACCACCTCTCCCATCTCAATGGAGACGCCTCTATGGACCAGCATCATCTCCTCCTCCTCAAGTATTCTTTCATATGCGAGAATTGCCTGTCTGATAACCTCGGTCTGATTCCCCGCATATCCCTTCTCGATTATCCTCCGGATAGCATCTTCGTACGGTCTTCCGATATTAATGTTCATAGAAACCAATCTTGATGTATATTGGTTATACATTCAATGATATAACAAGTGTCATTTTTTATATTGGATCTCATATGAACTACCCTTCACTCCTTCTTGTCTCATTTTTTTATCAGGGGTTTATCCGGGAAATACCTGATCAAAAAGGTCTAATCTTCATGCACACATCAAAGTACCGGGTTCATCAGATTATCAGGTCTATGTTCCTTCCCTCCTATGCGATTTGATCCGATGTCTGTACGCTTTTTTTGTCACACATCTGACTGATCTAATAGAGAATACCCGGGTATATCTGAAACCCTTCTTCTCCACGTGTCGGATCGAATCAATCTGATACAATCTGACAATGCCTGTTCCTGCTCCGCCTCTGCCCGGTATACCAGACTGTATCTGAGGGTTCCCATTGGCGAGAAGGAAAGGCCAGCACACGTAGCGCTGTATTCTGAACAGAAACCGGCATCGGCAGAACCGTTTTTCAGGGCTGACAGGATGGCTACCTCATCTTTCCGGATACTGTTCTCTATCAGTGTATCTCTGTCTGTTCCTGCTTCTTTTTGCAGACGGTACAGAAGTGCTTCCTGTGGACTATCCTGTAATGGAAAGATAAACCGAACCTGTGAAATATCCTGAATCGAATATACGGCATTTCCTGCGATACCGTACACGATATCAGCAACCGTCACTGTTTGTACCGGGATACCGGAAAGCCATCTTCTGGTAACATCTCTGACACTACCGGAAGTTGGATCATACCTGACTGCTGCGAGGTGACATGCACCGGTTGCAAGAGCAAGAAGCCCTGAGACCTCCCCGGTATTGCGGAACCTGATGATCCGCCCTCTCCCCCGCATCATACTGTCTGCGACCCCGATAATCGGATCATGCACCCCGGCAACAAGGATGGTTGCATCAAGGGTAGGTTGTGGAAACAGGGAGGCTGCCGTAACAACCGTCCCTTCTGCGTACCCCTCGATTTCAGGAGGAATATGGAGCCAGAGATCGGCAGAAAGGGCAGCCATCTGCACCCCGGCACCCCTTGATAAGGGAACGGCGATGTACTTCCCGTTAATCTTTCCTGCAGAAAGGTAGACAAACTCGTCAATACCCCCGTCACTCGCAAGCCTCTGCGCAAGAAAGACCTCTATCTCCTGTCGTTTGGGAACGAAAAAACCCCAGACTGCAAAAAGCGGTGCGATGAGTTCCTCGAGAATGACTACTGCAGAGAGCGGATAGCCTGGCATCCCGATGACCGGCTTTTCAAAAATGCTCCCGCAGATCACCGGTTTTCCCGGCTTCATCGAGACCCCGTGAAACAGCACCTCACCACATTCTCCTATTACACGCGAAGTGAAATCCCTCGTGCCGGCAGAGGACCCTGCAGATATGATTACCATATCGTTTCTTTGTATGGCATCAAGAACCACCTTTCTGATAGCATCAGGCGAATCAGGTGTTATCGGGTACATCACCGGAGTTACCCCGAGTGCCGAAAGAAATGCTGCTGTCATCTCCATGTTACTCTCGACAACCTGGCCCGGTTCCGGGTGGGTGCCTGGCGGGACGAGTTCCGATCCGGTAGGGATAAGCCCGACCGATACATCACGGACCGGAACAGAAGTACATGCATAGGTCGCAAGAGCACCGGTATCGTAGGGCCTGATACCGTGACCTGCAGGAAAGACGATCTGTCCGATAGTGACATCTTCGCCTGCAGGCCGAACGTGCTGCCCCGGACGGGCAGCGCTTCGGACCTGAATTATCCCATCCCCGACATCCCATGTATCCTCAACCATGATGACCGCATCAGTACCCTCTGGCATGACATTTCCCGTGTTTACCCTGATTGCACCAGGAACAGCAACGGGATTCTGATCCGATGCACCATGAGTCCATGCACTCGCAACCGCGTACCCGTCCATCGCGGCAAGCGGTGCCGGGGGAACCGTGAAAGGAACAACCAGATCCTCTGCCACGATACGTCCGACCGATTCGGAAAGGGCAACGGTCGTTGTTCTTTCCGGGCGTGAGGAAAACGCGGTGCAGATGATCTTTTTTGCCTCTGCGAGTGAGATGAGGTTTAAGTACCGGGTCACCATTGTATCACTTCCACCAGTTCCCCTGCTTCGAGCCCTTCAACACCGGCAGGAACCCTCAGAATACCGTCACTCTCTTTGAGCGTGTTCAACAATCCCGACTTTCCAAAAAGCGGGGTGACGTTTCCGTTCTCTACCCTGACCCTGATGTAGGTCTCCCTTCCCTTCTCAGCAGGCACATTCTCTGCCATCCTGGCCTTTGTAATGACCGAGGCTCCTGCCGGTCTTTTTTCCATCACCTGCAGGAGCGGAGCGACAACAAGGAGAAGCACAAGACATGTCGAGGCAGGATGTCCGGGGAGTCCGACCACCGGTGTATTGGCGACACTCCCGATTATGGTTGGTTTTCCCGGGGCGAGGGAGATCCCGTGGATATGCACAGTCCCGCACGCTTCGATTGCCGTTGCTGTGATGTCTTTCTCATCCTTTGAGCTCCCGCCTGACACAAGGACAGCATCACATTCCCTGCAGGCGGTAGAGAGGAGATTGACAAGATGGGTCTCATCATCAAAAACGATCCCGTACTGGACTGGTACGGCCCCTTTGCGTCTGAGCATCGCTGCGATAAGCGATGCATTGACATCCCGCACCTGGCCTGGCCGGGGTGTAGCATCCACGCCAACCAGTTCCCTGCCGGTAGAGATAACCCCGATCCGGGGACGGGACACAACAGCAACAAAGGTCTTTCCTATCGCTGCCAGAACTCCGATGTCCTGTGGTCTTAAGACCCATCCTGCCTCAAAGATACAGTCACCGGCAGAGAAGTCTTCATCTCTCCTGATAATGTTCTCTCCGATAACCGCTGGTCTTCGTATAAGAATGGTATCAGAGAGCCGCTCCGTATACTCGATCATAACAACGGCATCAGCTCCTTTTGGAAGAACTCCCCCGGTAGGGATGTACCGGCACTGGCCGGGAGCAACGAAATCATTATCATCACTCCCCATCTCAACTGCTCCGGTACAGGTAAGGAGGACCGGTGCAGCCTCTGATGCCCGCGGGGTGTCTGCAGCAATGACTGCATACCCGTCCTTCCATGACCGGTCAAAACCGGGAATATCAGAAGAAGCATATACCGGTTCTGCAAGAACCCGTCCATCAGCCTCATCCAGGGGTATGCTCTCGGTCCCCGTTTCATGGGCGATACTGCAGAGTTTTTCGATTGCCGTATCCAGAGAAACAACTGAGAAGAAGTATCCTTTGTTCCGGGACGAGGTGTCTGCTGGTTTTTCTTTGGTTATCGTGCCGCGAGAATCGTTCTGTTTCATAGAAACACCCAAAAAGACTGGTACTAATTGATTACCCTATGTATTAAAATCTGACACATAATCAAAAGAATGTGATAAACCATATTCAGGATCAACGAATATTGCTGGGATCATTCTCTGTATTGTATGCGGCAATGCCGGAAGATGCTGAAATTTTCAACAGACCAGTGGGATGCAAAAAAACAACCTTTCTCAGGGTGTAAAGATGTAAAAACTGCTCCATACTACAGGCAGGCATCCCTGATACCATCTCCTCTGCAAAAAAAACCAAAAAGAAGTACCATTATTATCTCTTCAGACTTCTCTCTTGTCACATCCGTTTTTTCCGAGTTAAAAACCATTATATAGGAAGTGAATTACGTTCTTCTATGGCACGGGATGCAGATATTCTGCGTCACTCATATCTGGTAATTGTCCTTCTTGGCATAGTCGCACTATGTGGAGATATCATCTACGAAGGAGCCCGGAGTATCAGCGGACCATACCTGCTCTCTCTGGGTGGTTCTGCAGTTCTTGTCGGGACCATCACCGGGGCCGGGGAGTTTTTGGGATATGCGGTCAGACTAATATCAGGCAGACTTGCCGATCTCACCCATCATTACTGGTCCCTGACCATCGGGGGATATGCGATGCTCATCGCAATACCACTCCTGGCTTTTTCCGGCTCGTGGGAGCTGGCTGCCCTGCTCTTCATCCTCGAACGGATAGGAAAAGGGATCCGGTCTCCGGCAAAGGATGCCATTCTTGCCAATGCAACCGCTCCTGTCGGGCGTGGATTGGGATTTGGTATCCATGAACTGCTGGATCAGATCGGAGCGGTCCTCGGTCCGGTGGTACTGGCTGTATCTCTGGCAGGATCCGGGGGTTATCACCAGGGTTTTCTGTTCCTCTTCATTCCTTTCATTTTCCTTATGGTCTTTGTAGTTGCAGCCTGGCGGCTCCTGCCCGACCCGGCAGGATTTGAGAGAAAACAGGGTGACACCAAAGACGAGGGAAGTGGTCTTGATCATGATTTTTTCAGATTCTCTCTCTTTTCGCTGCTCTGCACCACCGGTTTCCTTTCTTTCCCCTTAATCTCCTTCCATGCCATTTCAAACGGAATCCTCCTTGTATTTGAAGTACCGATTCTGTATGCACTTGCGATGCTGGTCGATGCAGTCGTAGCCCCGGTTGCCGGGAGATTCTATGACAAGAGAGGCATCATTGTTCTTTTTGCCATCCCGCTAACCGGTGTTCTCATCCCGTTCCTGGGGTTCGGGATGAGCAGGGAGGTAATCTATGCAGCTGCTATCCTTTTCGGCGTTTCAATGGGTATTCAGGAGACGGTGCTTCGTGCCGTCGTTGCTGATACCATCCTTATCAAAAAGCGGGGAACAGCGTTTGGAATCTTCAATACCGTATACGGTGCAGGTTTTTTCATGGGAGGGGTCATTATCGGGTTTTGTTATGAATATTCGCTTATCCTGGCTTCTTTTGTCCCGGCTCTCATCTCTTGTCTTGCGTGCGGGTATTTCTTCAGAATCACCTGTCATATCTGGCCTGAAAAAAAGAGAGAAGAATGACGACCGTACAGAAAAACCGGATTGGAAATAGTAAAAACGGATTATTGTTGACCCAACATCTTTATGGCGATAACGTAGGGATTTTCCGGGACATTTCCCATCTTTTTATTGGCAAAGAACGTATGGGGATGGATCGCTTTTAACTGTTCCAGGGTGAGCCTTGAGACGATATCCCGGGCAACCGTCTCTGCCTCATCGCTTTTTCCCGGGTTTTTTAAGATATATCCCATCCTGATATGCATCACCATCGCTTCCGTTAATTCATCATCGGTCAGCAGATCAAACGGAGTATAACTGGGACGATTCTCTTCTGGTGCCATTTTTACCTCACTTCCTTTGTTGCCATATGAATCGTTGACTCTCCGTATGCACTGCGGGTCATACCGGTCTGAAATATCGAGAGCCCTTCATTTTTACAGATCTCCTCGAATCTTTCCCGGTCCCGGATTGCATGGTACCGGTTATGCATAGCAAGTTCAAGTTCATAAAGCCCCTGCATACCCGTCCCCTGGGAGGGTCGCATAAACCAGTGATTCGAGACAAATAGTCCGTTCGGGGTCAGGTGGAGAGCGATGTCCTTCATAATCCCTGCGAGTTCGTCCTGGTCATCATACAACGCGTGTGAGGCAAGAACGATATCGTACCGACCGTCTTTTTGAAGAGACCCCGGCTTATCAGTACAGATATCTATCCTCCTTTCCATCCCGAAATCATCGATATTCTTTTTAAGGATTTTTTTCGTTGCCGGTTTTTCACAGACGGTTGCATGAATATCGGGATGGATCTGGCATGCTGCGATGGCATAGAGTCCATGGCCCGTGCCAATCTCAAGCATTGATTCTGCATTCTTAAATCCTGCCCATCTGCTCATGACGGTCGTGATATTTTTCACCATCCCCCGCATCTCCTGTTCGGTAAGAGATGCTCCGTTCTCTTCCGTCTCCGGTTCAAAGGTGGTCTTTACATCCGGTTTTTTTAGATACATCGCTATATCATTCCAGGGTGACTCTGTACTGCCCAAAGAGATGATATAATCACCCTGGTAATACCTGCCTGTGCTGACAAAATGGAGGTTTGCAGAGGGTGAAACCGAGTATTTATCGTCTGTTTTCCTGACAATGTCAAGGTAATGCAACATACCGAGAAGGGCATGGATGTACTCACCGGCAATACCGGTGCCTTTCCTGATCTCTTCGGGTGTCGACGGACCGGCATGGGCCATCCAGTCAAATAGCCTGATCTGCAGTGCTGCCCTGATAACCATGAACTCCTTAAAAACCTGTACCGGATCATCTACGATCTCGATAACCGGTAGTTCTGGTGATGTAATGAGGTCGATCTCTTCTGTCATATTTTTTCGGGGTTTTTTGTTTTGGTATTCTCACCCGGGAGTCCGGAAAGGGGCTGCAAAATCCGGGTTAATAAAGAAAAAGGGTAATTTCCGAAAAGAAAAAATGGGAAGAATCAGACTTTCTGGTAGATGTTACCGTAGATAACTTCTCCCTTCTTCTTCCCCTTTCTCTCTCCAAGGTCACCGATATACTGGTCAAAGGTGTAGGTTACGCCATCGACCTCTTTCTCAACGGTCCCGACTTTCTTAAATCCTGGGAGGGGATACAGGATTTTTCCAAGGACATAGGCATCTCCTTTCACCATCTGACCACCGACCCTGCCCTCGACGTCACCCTTGATGATGACCGTTCCTCCTTCTGCATGGGTCAGGACATGGATAAAGGCGTCTCCTTCGATGATAATGGTACCTCCGGTCATGGCGGTACCGATATCATTCCCTGCTTTTCCTTTTACCCGGATAAGACCGCCGCTCATGCCTCTCCAGTCTCCACGGTAGGCACTTCCCACGTGATTGTTGCCATCCCCTTCAACCAGGATCTCGCCTCCTTCCATGGCTATTCCAAGGAATGCGTCTGCACTGCCCTTGACGGTTATCTTTCCTCCTCTCATCCAGGCGCCGACGTACATGTCAGTGTCGTTGTTGATGAGAATCTCGCCACCGGTCATCTGCTGACCGAACCGTTTCATCTTTCTGACGTTGCCGTTCACGACAATCTTTGTATCTTCAGGATTTTTCCCTGCCATTCCGTCAAAGGTAAAGAAATCTCCCAGTTTCCATTGAATCTTGCCTTCGTGGGCAGGAAGATCAGCAATCTCTGCCAGACTTTTCCCGGCAAAATGATCCGGAGTTACGCTGTAGCATTCAAGGTACAGTTCAGGCTCTTTTGCCAGTGTCATTGTTATGGTTTCCATTCTTCTCCTCCTTATGACGAAAACTCTACCTCGATAGCTCTCGGGTGATGAACATGCTCGTCAAATACCGCGTAGTTCTCAAGGTTTACCGTATAACTGTGGGTAAACTTCTCCTTGATATCGCGCATTACCTGTGCATTTTCAGGAACCACTACCTTGGTCCAGAGCGTGTGTTTTGCCGGTTCAGCCACGATCTGACCGTTCTGAACCACGATCTCTCCCTCTTTTATGGTGTAGAGGGTATTTGAGAACGCCTTCTCAATTAGTTCGGGATCGCTCGGGAGTTTCTTTGCATCAAGGTCGTAGATAGCGATGTTTGCATCGGCTCCCGGTTTTAGACATCCATAGATGTGTGAGAGACCAAGTGCCTTTGCAGGGCCTGCACGGGTCATCATGGCGATATCATACAGACCAAGTTCACGATCCATTCCTGCAATGTCAGATGAACTGATGACCTTCTCCTTTCTCTTCATGGTATCAAGCGTAGCTTCCCTGGCCTTCTGGGACATCAGCCACTTAATCACACGCGGATACCGGGTGAAGGGTCCTGCGTTGGGGTGATCGGTGGTGATATGTACTCTCATCAGATCTTTTGCATAGAGTCCCAGTTCAAGCCCGATAGCCCACTGGATCCCGCAGACTGCGATGTCCTTATCATATACATACGGAACAACACCGGATCCGGTCTCAAGTTCAACATCCACGTTGGCCCACTTGATATGGTTGAGCGTATGCAGGTGGTGTTCAAAAGGACCGTCAGCCGTCATGGTCGTCGTCTCGTCAAGGGTTACACAGCCAAGGTCAACGGTGATGTTCTCATTTTTGTTGACATAATCCATGACCTCTTTTGCAGCTGATGCAAAGGAACCCCATCCTTCTCCCTTGTAGGCGAAGAACTGCAGGTGGGTATTGTGCAGGACCTGTTCACGCCCGAACTTGTTCTTTGGCTTGTATCCAGAAGCAAGCTTGAGTGTCTCGATGGTATGCTCGTAGTTGCCCGGGTTTCCGAGATTGTTCCCATGCAGGTGAACTGAATGCGGAAGGCCGAGGTACTCGTTGGTCTCGATAAGGCCCTTTATGATCTCAGAAGGGGTGATATCGAAGTACGGAACCGGATCATGGATGCTTGTACAGTTCTCTCCCCAGCCCCATGCCTCTGTTCCACCGGGATTGACAACCTTGATACCGATACCATAGGTTGATTTCAGCAGCCATGCCACATACGCAGCGTTATTCTCGATCTCCTTGTTCTTCAGGTATTCTAGAGAAAACCAGTTATTCCCAAAGACCGGCATCGCTGCCTGGTCAATGATTGGCGTGTCCCGGAACTCCTCGTGCACGTGAGGGGCAAGGAGGGGTGGCATCGCAGCTTCGTTAACAAAGGTATATCCCATTCGTGCATAGGCATACCCGGTCTTCCAGGTCGAGGGGATAGAGAAACCCATCTCCATGCGTTTGCCCTGCTTGACGATACCGCCACGGTAATCGCCACGGAAGAGTTTGTCTTCGGGCCGCATGGTTCGTCCGGCATTCACTTTCGGACCGGCAACATGTGCGTGAATATCACAGCCTCCGGCCATCACGGTCTTGCCATTGGCATCGATCTCTTTCGCTTTTCCTGAGACGGAATCGACTATCTTTCCGTCTTTTACCGCAATATCTGCACGGTCACCCTTGATACCGCTGATGGGATCAAAGACATACCCGTTTTTTATCAGTAATTCAGACATGTTCAGGCCCCCTTTGCCATGAGTTCTTCCATCCGGTCAGCAATCTTGTTTAGAAGTGTCTCATCATCCATGAGACCTTCCGGTGGTTCGATGACCTTTCGGAACTGGATCGGAACGTTGTCCATCCGATAGACGATACCGCCTACATCAACACCACAGATACAGACCGGGATATGCAGGTCAGATATCTCTGAAGCCATGTTGATACTGGGATCGATAGTGACCCAGGGGTGTTTCTTTAAGTGCTTGACTGCTGGTATTGGGAAATGTGCTCCGGCATCGCTTCCGATGTTGATAAACATATCAACCTCATCACGCATTGCCATGTCAACCGAGCTGGTCTCTCCCGGGTTCATGTGGGCATAGTTCTTCTTGGTCAGGTCAAGACAGTACGGGAACCCGAACGTCCATGACCATACCACTCCCGGGCCGGCAATGTTGTAATGTCCACGCATCGCCATGATGGTCCACTTTGCAACCTTGTTCAGGTCACGGGTAAGGGAGATGGCGATATCGATGTTATGGTTCCGGCCGTCAGAGTGGGTCAGTCCCATGCCAAAGAAGATGGTACCAAACCGTGCTTTTACGAGGATGTCTGCGACTTTGAGGATATCCTCTTTCTTGATCCCGGCTACCACGTCAGGCAGGGCATCAGCATTGCCGTATACGACGGTTCTAAAGGCATTGAAGAGTTCATAATCATGACCCTGCTGTACCTGGAGATGGATGTCAGCAACATGTGCCGTGTCAGTTTTCCGTGGATCAACGACTATTACGGTTCGTTTCTTCTGGCCTTTCCCGGTGAAGAATCCCCTGGGAAAGATGGAGTACCGGGACATGTGCCTCGGGTGTGCATGCGCAGGGTTTGATCCCCAGTACACGATGACATCTGCCCGGTTTTTTACCTCTCCAAGTGTGCAGCTTGGGTACCCGTTGTCAAAGATAGCAAGAAATGACGGGCCGTGACAGATTGTTGCACAGTTATCAAGCATACCGCCTGCGGTTTCCATTACCCGTGCAGCAGCTGCCTGTCCTTCGCAGTTGGTGGATCCAAATCCGTACATCAGGGGTTTTTTAGCGGCGATAAGGTGCCGTGCAGTCCAGTCAATGGCCTCATCATAGGATATGTCCTTCATGGAGCCGTCAGGCTGGCGGAGCCGGGGTAATTTTATCCGGTGCTCTGAGCTGCCATGCTTAAAGATCTCATGACCGATGGCACAGACATTCTCGACCTCTAATACTTTTCTTCCGTCGTCAGAGACGGTGACCCGCACATCATCACACGAACAGCCACAGTACGGGCATCCGACATTTTCAATTACTTTCGGCATCCTTACTCACCCTTCCACATACCTACTGCGCCCTGAACAAGTTCAAGAGCAGATTTCAGTTTTTCATTCGGTGCCGGTTCTACGGTAACCGGAAATCCGCTGTACTGGGGAGCTCCTGTTGACTGTGTCCGTGGCGGGACGACCTGGTTTGCCCATACTCCCTGCCTGATATGACACAAGCCCGGGTACGGGGTCTGCCGTCCTTCGACAGCTTTAACGACGACCTGGCCGCTCTCACTGGTGACACGGACATTGGTATTTTTAAGGATACCGAGTGTTTTCATGTCCTGTGGGTTCATCTCGATGATAGAGCAGGCCGCAAAGTACTCAGGAGATGGTTTTCCGATCTCCATGGCAATGCCCTCCTCGATAGCCCGCTGGGTAATCATGTTTAACGCGATTGATTCTGTCATTTCTTCTCTCCAAAGCCCGGTATTTCGCAGGATACCGGGTGTGCGATGATCTGATTGCCGATCTTAGGAAAAACCGCAAAACCTCTGTTCTTGTGTGCCCGTAGTCTGATACAGGACTCCTTATAATCCCGTTGCATCACCGTGATTTATAGGCATTACCACAAATCATGGTGATGTCTTTTGTACGACACCTTTATGAGATGATCAGCAGGTTTCTGGTTTTTCTCTTATCAGAGATGGGCGTTGTACGCACAATCTCACAGAGATCAGATCAGTATAGGAGATTCTTCTGACTCTGATATTTATAGGTGTTAAATTGTAAAATTAGGCACAATACCTGAAATGATGCTATTGCAATATCATTGTAAATCTCTTCTTTTTTCGGGAAAACCCAGAAAATTTGATTTATTCGGTTAGAATATCCCGGGAATTTGTGCATATCTCTACTATTTTAGGAATAAAAATTGACAAAGTTAGGCACTATGTCGATGGAAAAATTAATCATTATTATTAACTTTTTTTAAAGGTCAATTTATTATGTTTAAGAGAAAGAAACGATACAATCTGCATGGATTGTCATATGAGAGGTCCACTCTAAAAAAAGCGCAGGATGAGTATGTTACGTGGTTGGAATGGGAAGAGAGCTTTTCATTGATGAAACGATGAGGTGTGAGAAGGATTATATTCCCATACCTTCGGGAGAGATCTGTCCCCTTCTAACAAAAAACCAAGGGTAATCTCTGATGAGCAAAATAATCATTTCAATAGGATTTTCCCGGGTAAAATGAAACCATTCCGATTCAGATGATGATCGGGATGATACTTAAATAGAATAGGAAAGAAAATCATTTATTACGATTCAAGTACCCATTAAAAAAACCGAAAAATTGACCGTGTTATCAAACTTCTCTCTGATTATTGTTTATATCACAAATTTTGTGCCTAACCTGCTCTAATACACTATCCGATGAAACCGTTTATCAGAACCAAGCTGATCAAAGGAAATGAATACCTGTATGAGGTTACTCCGTATTATGATGAGGAAACGGGGAAATGGCGTCAGAAAACCCGTTATCTCGGAAAAAACAGGGATGGGGAGCCGGTACGCCGGGAGAAGAAAAGCGTAACAGGGCAGATCCTAAATTTTGGAGAATACATCCCTGCCTACTGGGCAGTCAGAGAGTATAAAATATTAGAATCCCTTTTCTTATCCTGCTCGCCTGATGAAGCTGCTTCTGTTGTTCTTCTTGCGATAAACCGGATACTGGATCCCTGCCCTCCGTCAAACCTCACAACCTGGCTTAAGGGAACATACCTCTCCCATCTGATTCCTGACGCTGATCTCCACCATGATAACCTTTCCCGGGTGTTACAAAAAATATCAGAACGCCCGGTCGTTGGTGCCTTCTCACACATGTTTGCGTCAATACATGATCTATCCGGAGAACAGATACTCTATGCATTACAAAGATTACCTGACTCACCGTTTCTATGCAACAGCGAGACCGGGTTATATCCGTTTGTGTCAGGGCAGGACCAGGGAATATGGATCCCGTATTATCCCGGGAAAAAAGTACTCGCAGACATTGATACCTTTTCTCTGCCCCTCACTGGTTTGTCTGATTCGTTGGGTCGGGTCTGTTTTAATGAGAACTTTGAAGGGATAATTGTCCCGTTCTGGGATGAATTTTCACCTGCTCTTTTATCCTGTCTTCTCAATGCACGGTGTCATTTTATTGCCGGTATTGATCCCGCATATCCTCCGGTTGCTTCCCTTATCTCTTCCCTGGGAGATGAAGTACATGACGATCACGATTTCAGGTATGGAAAGAATGAAGCATGGTGTGTCAGTGAAATAACGATAAAAATAAATCATGTGCCGGTTTCCGGCTTTATTGTCCGTAACCAGAAAGAACAACAGGCAAAAAAACTTGCCTTGACAAGAACGATTCACCGGATACGTGATTACATCCAGAGTAATCAGGATTATCTGGGCACAGACTCTCTCTCTCTCCGGGAAATAGCCGGACCATATTCCCGGTTTTTTCACCTTGATGAGAAGAGGGGTGGAAAACAGGTTCGGATAGATAATTCTGAAGTGGATCGTGTTGTCAGGCAATTCGGGCATCATTGTCTCCTGTACACCGGAGACCGTACCTGGGAAGAATGCGTTACTCTGACGCAGATGAGAGCAACACTGGAACAGGAGATAAATCAGTACCTCTCACAGTTCGAGAGAGACTTTATCTCTTTTCGGATTGACCGGATCCAGTATGGGATGATATTTATCTGTTATCTGGCAGTCCTTATAAAAAATCTTATCACGAATCGCCTTTTGTATGCACAAATACCGGAAATATCCTCTTTTGATTCACTGATTACAGAACTGTCCCCAATTCATGTTCTTAAATCATATCAGCCCTCAATCTCTCCTGAACACCTTACACGGAGACAAAAAACCGCGATATCTTTTTTTGGTGGGATTCCGCCCATGAAATGAGGCTGCATGAGAATTAATCTGAAACAAACCTACGATGTGGAGATATCCAAAGAAACTACCCGATGAGTTAAAGAGAAGGTCAGAATTTTCGCTGTTAGCTTGGGTTTTAAAAGAATCTAATATTGAAAGATTTTTTGATTGTAGGTAGATGGGGATTACCCCCTCATTTTTTCCAGAAGCGATCTCGAACGTACAGATCGTGCTGACGTTTTTTTAGAACTCACCAGCACAGGAGGTTGTTTGTTTTGGAACACGCTGCATGCATTCAATAACTCCCCCGTACCCGGTGGTTTGGTTTTTTACTCTGGGTTTACCTCTTCAACCAGATCCCGGTACCGTCGCTCAGAGAGGGTTAAGGCGTCGTTTGCTTCCTGCAATTCATCAAGTTTTTTCTCAAGCTGGGATAAGAGGCGACGATTATGTTCAGATAAAAAATCTATTTCAGAGAGGGGGTTATCAAAATCAGGTACCACATGGGAAGGGATTTGTGAGAGGAGTTCCTGAATAATGGAGATAAACTCAATCGGATCGGTTGGTTTTACAATAAAGAGATCGGCACCGAGACTCATGGCAAACTCCTGGTCTTTCATATCGGTATAAGCGGCTGAGTAAAAGACGAACGGGATCTTCTGGAACTCCGGGTTACCTTTTATCTCCTTGCAGAATGAAAATCCATCCATCCGGGGAAGAAGGATATCAGAAATAATGAGATCCAGGGGTGTATTTTGTACCATATCAACCGCTTCAACACCGTTTACTGCCTCAAAAACAGTAAATCCGTTCCCCTGAAGAAGTGTTGTGAGCATGTACCGGTTTTCATACTGGTCATCCACAATGAGCACGTTCATTATCTCTCTCCGTTGCCAGAACCAGACACCTGTAGACTCATGTGATGGAATGGAATCACCCCCAAATTTTCAGTTCTTCCCGATACTGATTCATCTTTTTTGATCTCCTTATCATCCTCGAGTGCACGGTGTCATTCATCAGTTCAGAATACCGGGCTATAGTAACCAGGTAATTGACATAATGTCATTATCTATCGTTTTCAAAGATAGTATCTGGATAGTATGTCAAGTTGTGTGTAGCATTACATTTTTCTTTTGTGCTTTTTAAACCCACTCAATTCACCGGGTATCAGACGTTACCCACGCGGCCTTATTCAGGACTGATTACCTCAACCTATCCGGGGAAGCAGAGATCGTCAATCCCGTGATAAAGGGGAACAATGTCAGAGTGAATTGATGCCCTACCGGGCGCTCATTTTGGCTCTTCTTTCTCTCCCCTATGCGATCAGCGGGGATATGTAATCAATGGGGAATATCAGTAAGAGGCATGGTGTGAATTTTCATGGGAAAAAATGGTATTATTATCTGGATGCGATGTTTTTACCTGACATATCCTGACTACCATATCCAGGAATCCGAATCCTTTGGCTCCCTGTTTCTTTTCAATTGTAAATTATCAGATCATTATTCCGTGATCGTATCACTGTGGAGAGGAATCCTTGCAGCAGGAGGGGAGAGATCTCCTGAATCCTTCATATGAGTAATTAAACCACAGGCCAGGGTGTTTTCTGACCTGAAAAAAGAGAGAAAAGATTATTTATTCTGAAACTCTGCAATCGGGCTTGGTCCGAGTTCGTTTACGGTCTTTACCACATCGCTGATAACCGTTGCCCACTTCGCTCCTTCTGAAGCTGAAACAAAGGTCATCCTGAATCTCTTGTCCTCAAGACCCAGATTCTTAAGGACATTCTTGACCATGAACATCCGCTTTGCAGCCTTGAAGTTACCGGCGAGGTAATGGCAGTCACCAAAGTGACATCCTGAAACAAGAACTCCGTCTGCACCGTTTGCGAATGCCTTCATGATAAAGAGCATGTCAATACGTCCCGTACACATGACACGGATGGTCCGGACATCGGAAGGGTACTGAATACGGGCTCCTCCGGCAAGGTCTGCTCCTGCATAGGAACACCAGTTACAGATAATGGCAAGAATTTTAGGGTTCCATTCGTCAGCCATTACAGCTCACCTCCACAGAGGAATGCATCTATCTGGGCATGGATCTGGGGCGATGTAAAGTGCTGCATCTTGATGGCTCCACCGGGGCAGAACCCTCCACAGGTTCCGCAACCTTTACACTTTGCCTCGGTCACGCTCATGACTTTCCGGGTCGGATCGTCTTTGCGGTCAACGAGTGCAAGTGCCTGGTAGGGGCAGAGCTCGATACACATACCACAACCGGCACAGAGCTCCTCCATGCACTGGGCAAAGTAGGGTTCGAGTTCGACCTGGCCGATGTGAATCGGGATGCTTGCTGCACTTGCCGCTCCTTCTGCCTGGGCTACCGTGTCAGGAATATCCTTTGGTCCCTGGCAGACCCCGGCAAGGAATACTCCGGCAGTCGTGGTTCCACAGGGATTTAATTTCGGGTGAGCTTCGAGCATCCAGCCGTCCTGTGACTTTGAGACACCAAAGTGCTTCCGGATTACGTCTTCCTCATCAACCGGCTGAACTGCCGCTGCAAGAACAACGAGATCACACTCGACCTCTACCGGACGACCGAGGAGAGTATCTTCGGCACGCACGTACAGGTTCCTGGTCTCTGGATCCTCAAGCACGTTTGCAACACGGCCCCTGATAAACTTCGCACCCTCATGCTGGATACGGTAGTAAAACTCCTCGTACATCTTACCAAACGAACGAATGTCCATGTAGAAGAGGTATACCTTGGTTCCCGGTATCTTCTCCATGATCTGGTGGGCATGCTTGAGCGAGTACATACAGCAGAACCGTGAACAGTACGGTTTTCCATTCCCGGTATTGTCACGTGACCCGGCACAGAGCACGAACCCGACACTTTTCGGGGTCTCTCCGTCAGATGGACGGATCAGATGTCCGCCGGTCGGTCCTGAAGCACAGATAAGCCGTTCGAACTCAAGACCGGTTATCACGTTATCAAACTGCTTGTAACCCCATTCCCGCTTGTTCTCTATTGGCATGAGGTTATAACCGGTTGCGATGATCGCGGTTCCGATCTTTAACGTGATGAACTCGTCTTCCATCTCGAGATCGATTGCCTTCTTATCGCCACAGGCATCTACACACAGACCACACTTGACACAGGCATCAAAGTCAACCGTATAGAGCAGTGGCATGACCTGGGCATGGTAGATGTAGATCGCTTTTCGTGGTGCCATCCCCATCTCGAACGGGTTTGGCTTGATGACCGGACATACCTCGGCACAGTCTCCACACCCGTTACAGCCGCCACCCTCGATACCCCGGGCAGTCGCTTCATCAGGAGAGAGCACTCCACGGGCTTTTTTACGAATAGTGATATCAAAGTTACCGATGTAGCCTTCCACCTTCTCGATCTCGCAGTAGGTCATCAGTTCGATGTTCGGGTGCCTGCCGACATCCACCATCTTTGGTGTCAGAATACACTGGGAACAGTCAAGTGTGGGAAACGTCTTATCGAGCTGAGACATCCTTCCGCCGACTGTCGGCAGTTTCTCGATAAGGTACGTCTTGATACCGGCACTTGCAAGGTCAAGAGATGCCTGAATCCCTCCGACACCGGCACCGACAACCAAAGCGGTGTGCTCGACCGGGACACTCTTGGGAAGGAGATCTTCGAGGAGTGCAGCCTTTGCAACCGCAATCTTGATTGCATCCTTTGCCTTTGCCGTTGCACTCTCCTTGTCATGCATATGCACCCATGAATTCTGTTCACGGATGTTTGCCATCTCGAACCGGAACGGGTTGAGTCCTCCTTCTTTGGTGGCAACACGGAAGGTCGGTTCGTGCAGACGCGGGCTGCATGCTGCAACAACGATTCCTGTCAGGTTATGCTCTTTAATTGCCTCTACAATCTTGCCCTGTCCCGGGGTTGAGCACATGTATTGGTACTGGTCTGCATGGGCAACCCCTGGAATTGTCTTTGCGAAATCAACGACGTCATCGATATTGATTGACCCGGCAATGTTGGTACCACAGTGACAGAGGAACACACCTACTCTTGCTTCTTCTTTTTCAGCCATTTTTCATCCTCCTTATAGCACCTTTTTCAGGAACGGGGTACAGTCGATTGCATGCAGATCCAATGCAAGATCCTGAGGGCTCATTCCCTGGGCAAGCCCGAGCAGTTCATTGTAGTGAAGAATTGGCAGCCCGTATGAAACCCCAAATGTCTCCTGAATTTCGATCTGGCCACGGTCAAACTGCAGCTGGCAGAACGGACAAACTTCCGTAAGAGCATCTGCTCCGACTTCTTGTAAGTTTATCATCTTCTCATTGGTGATATCAAGTGAATGGGTAAGATCATATCCCCTGACACCACCACCGGCACCACAGCACTGCATCTTGTTCCGGTACTGGACCGATTCACAGCCAAGGGCATCAACGAGTTCTTCTAACCACATCGGGTTCTCGGTGTCTCCGAAATGGCGTTCTTTCTGTGGTTTCATAAGGTGACAGCCATAATGGACGGCCACTTTTGCACCCGTAAGAGGGGTTGTGACACTGTCACGGATCCTCTGCACGCCACAGATCTTAGGATCATAATAGAGTTCGGCAAGGTGCCAGACATCCTGTGATCCCTTGAATTGCATATCAATCTCTGAAAGGACTTCGTTTACTTTATCCTTAAGGTCATCGTTGTGTTTGAGGATATGGTTGACCTCATAGATAGACTTGTAACACCCGTTACAGATAAGAGTGATATCCTTCTTCATCTCTTCTGCAAGACAGACGTTGCGTGCTGCCATTGCGTACCAGACAGCGAGGTCAATGGATCCAAAAGCACCCGGTGCCGGACAACAACTGGCCCCCTTGAGTGGGAGTAGTTTAATTCCGACCTTCTCACTGGTCTTGATAGCTGCTGCCTCACAACCGGGGTACCGGTTCGGGGCAATGCAGCCCAGGAAAAAAGCGTATTCATGCACGGTTACTCACCCTCAAGAATTCTGTCTGCATTTTGTTTCATTCCAAAGTGATCGATGATCTTCTGGATGCCTGGGATAAATTCAGGATAGGAATGTGTGGTAGGCGGATCTGCATCAAGACCCAGTTTCTTTCTTGCTGCACGGTTTACATCGTTATTCGGAACACCATGTCCGCTTGTATAGATCAGTTGAACCGTCTTTAAGAAGTTGCGAGGAATAATATCTCTCTTAAATGCCAGGTTCCTCATCGCCATGATGACATCAGTCGGGGCAATATCCCGGGGGCACCGGTCAGTACAGGAATAACAGGTGGTACAGAGCCAGAGGTCCGGATCCGTTAATGATTCGTCCTCAAGCCCGAGAACCGCCCTCCGCATGAAGAGCCGTATCCGGTAGGAACTCCGGGGGGCCGATGGACAGGAACCGGTACAGGTACCGCACTGGTAACACATGTTGGCGATAGTCCTGCTGATATCAAGGACCTTCTTTGTAAACTCGGGATTTGAATCGATCGTCTGATATCTGCGATCCTTGAGTTTTTTCTCCAGTTCAGGATTGTCGTATTTTTTTACTGCCATAATTACTCCTCACCATTACTCAAGGACCTTTAACCCTACCTGGCCGGGTGTAACTCCTACCTCGTGGGTTCGTGATGTTCTCGGGGTGCAGAGTTTCTCTTTTATCTTCCTGAAGAGATCGGTCTCTTTTCCTTTGATCCTGACATTGGTTCGCTTCAGGACGATGATATCCTCACCTGGGCAGGCATTGATACAGGCACCACACAGGATACAGAAATCTTTATTGACCGCGATATTGGCCTCTATCTCTCCTTTCATATCTTTTGCAGGCTTTGGTGTCGGCAGATAAATCGCATTTGCAGGACAGACATCAACACAGGTTGAGCACCCGCCCGGGCATTTCTCTGCATGGAACTCGATCTCACCTTCAAATATCTTATTCACGGTGATAGCCTCGGTCGGGCAGTTTATTGCACACCACCGGCAGGTACAGCACTCCTCATCGATAATGGTTACCTCACCGAGTTTCACACGGCCGACGACCTCTCTTTTGACGGTAATGGCCTCTTCAGGACAGGCTTCCGCACAGACATTACATCCGTCACAGAGTTTTACGTTCCAGACAACCTCACCCTCGATCTTCCCGGTTTCAGGGGTAAATGGCTTGTGATTGACGGTGATAGCCTCACAAAGAGTGCCACAAAGGCCACATTTTGTACATTTCTCGTCATCGACCGTAAAGTCAATTTTCAGATCGACAGCATTTCCTTTCTGCAGACCATCCTTGTCCTGTCCTTCAAAGAGCGGGACATCCCGGTTTATTGCTTCCCTGGGACAGACATCGTCACAGATGGTACAGCGGACACACTTCTCCTGGTCTATTGCGGTCCCCTTGTCATAGGTAGGGAACCCCTCTTTCTCGAGGATAGGAAGTCGTTCTTCGTTATCGATTCGCAGTCGTAGTGCAGAGAACGGACACATGATGACACAGACACCACAGTACGAACATTTCGTCTCATCTACCGTGATCTTTGCACCATCGGCGATGAGACCTCTCTGCGAACCTCCGACTGCTCCGACGGTTATTGCCTCTTCTGGGCAGACCTCTGAACAGATACCACAGCCTGTACAGGTCTCGTTATCGAGAATCAGGTTGTTTACCTGTTGAAGGAGCTTCTGCTCCATAATAACAGAGGCTCCATCAATCTTCTTGGAGTATTTAGGAAACAGAGTTGTCATTAAGATACCTCTTTTGTTCAAACCTCTAACCTTCGTTGCGCAACAATCAGAAAAACCCCTTATGCACTCACTGCAACAGGGGCTTGTCCTGATAACTGTATCACATCATATGGGCATGCATCAACGCATACTCCACAGCCTGCACAGAGTTCGCTCTTCACATCAAGGATGACTGCAGAACCATTGATAACCTTGTAAATCTTCTCGGTTGAGACAGGATCCACGGTATGAAGCTCGAGTGCGTCGACCGGACATGCCACCACACAATTGTTACAGCCGGTACAACGTTCCATGTTAACATGAACTGCAAATGCCATTTTTTTCGCACCAGCCTGATCGATTTAAGAAAACCGACTAAACAAAAGTTGGGAAAGAATCTAGATAAATGTTCTGAAGTGATCCTGATGATTTTTCGTTTTTTATGGAATTTTGTTCAGATATTCTTATTAGCTTGATAGAGTAGTACAACACAGGTGCTATCATACTCTCTGCTTTCCGGGAATGGTATATACACTTTCTCATGCGTTCCGAATTCATTGCGCGTTAATGGAGAATGTTTGGATTACGTTTTTTCTGCTTTGCAATCGGGTCACTCTCTCCATCATGAAACCATCATATTTTTCCCTGAATACAACAAAATTATTGCTCCATCCTATAAAAACTGCCTATGGCACGAGGAAGAACCCCTCTCCCTCAAAATCCGGATTACAATGCCTGACCTGCCCTCACCTCTCGTGTTCTTTATCACATCATAACCCGGCATTCGGATCAGTAAGGGATCTCTCTCAAAAACCGGGTAATGCGGTAAATTTTTTAGAATGAATTCCGATATCAGAAAGCGCTACAATGTGCAGATACAAGCCGGAACATTGAGAGGTCAGCATCCCTTTGGATCCACTACAAATCATCAGTAACTACAGAACAGGTACTACTATTCATATGGATACGAGGATAATCATCTCCCGGAAATGGAGTACAAACAGGTAACAACAACCTGCCCCTACTGTGGAACCGGCTGTTCCTTAAACCTCGTCGTCACAGACAACGTCATTACTGGAACAGCCCCGCATTACCGGTCTCCGGTTAATGAAGGGAAACTCTGCCCGAAGGGAACGTACTCCTGGCAATTTATCAACAGCCGGGACCGGTTAAAAAAACCCCTTATCAGGAAGGGTGATATCTTTATCGAATCAAGTTATGCTGATGCATATGCACTGATTGCAGAGCAGTTCCGGTATTACCGCCCTGATGAGATAGCAGTCCTCTCATCTGCCCGCTGTACCAACGAGGAGAACTATCTCATGGGTAAATTTGCCCGGGGGGTTCTTCGGACCCGGCATATTGATCATTGTGCACGCCTCTGCCATGCTTCAACCATTGTAGCTCTCACCATGTGTTTTGGGAATGGAGCTATGACCAATTCCATCCCTGATATCACAGAATCCGGTTGTATCTTCTGTCTTGGCTCCAACACCTTCGAACAGCACCCGCTCGTGGGAAGACGGATTATCCAGGCACAAAAGAGTGGTGCAACCTTTATTTATGCAGATCCACGGTACACGCCGACAGCACGGCAGGCAGATCTCTATATTCAGTTTTACAGTGGCGGGGATGTAGCCCTCTTAAACTGCATGATGGGAGAGATAATAAGGAACGAGTGGGCGGACACGGATTTTATCAGGGATCATACTCGTGATTATGAAGCTCTCAGAAAAGTGGTGTTGCAGCGACGGTACCTGCCTGAGAACGTGGAGAAGCTCACCGGCGTTCCGGCAGAACAACTCAAGAATGCAGCTCGGCTCTTTGCTACGGCAAAGACCGCAACCATTCTCTACTCCATGGGGATAACCCAGCACACGGTTGGCGTCGATAATGTCAAGTCTGTCGCGAATCTTGCCATGCTTACCGGGAATATCGGGAAACCGGGCACCGGAGTAAATGCGCTCAGGGGTCAGAATAATGTGCAGGGTGCCTGTGATATGGGGTGTCTTCCTCATGTATTTCCCGGGTATCAGAAGGTAACTGATGGCAGGGTACACAAATTCTTCTCAGATTCCTGGGGATTTGCAGGACCAATCTGTGACCCTCGTCCCGGGTACGAGATAACCACCATGTTTCGTCTCCTGCTGGAACGTCCGTGGGAGATAAAATGCATGTATCTCATGGGTGAAAATCCCCTTGTATCTGAGCCGGATCTCAACAGTGTCGAGGATGCGATACAGAACCTCGAGTTCCTTGTCGTTCAGGATATCTTCTTTACCGAGACCTGCAGGTACGCTGATGTCGTACTGCCTGCTGCCTGCTATGCCGAGAAGAATGGAACCCAGACCAATACCGAGCGCCGGGTTCAGCGATTAAGAAAAGCACAGGAACCACCAGGTGAGGCAAAATCTGACTGGAAGATTCTCTGTGAACTGGCCAAAGTCATGGGGTACGGGGATCAGTTTCCATACCAATCAGAAGAAGAGATATTTTCTGAGATAACATCTCTGGTTCCACAATATGCAGGGATAACATGGAATCAGGCAGGGCAGCCGGGTGGAGTACAGTGGCCATGCCCACAACCGGGTCATCCGGGAACCCCCATCCTGTACAGCGATCGGTTTGAGACTCCTGACGGCCGGGGGGTCTTTCATGCAGTCGAGTACAAAGCACCCCATGAGATGCCTGATGAGTCCTATCCCTTCCTTTTTACCACGGGAAGGATAATCTGGCACTGGCATACCGGGACCATGACCCGGCGTTCAAAGAACCTGACGGACGAGGTGAACGAGGCGTATATCGAGATAAATAGTGAAGATGCCTATACTCTTGGAATCAGGGATAACGAGAAGGTAAAGATCACCTCCCGGCGGGGTGAACTTATCTGCCCTGCACGGGTATCACGGGAGATAATGAAAGGAGTGACATTTATGCCATTCCATTTTGCTGAGTGTGCAGCAAACCGCCTGACGAGTGATGCAGATGATCCGGTAGCAAAGATACCTGAGTACAAGGTATGTGCCGTGCGGGTAGAGAGAATCCCTGGTGATTAAATGGACAGTGATGCATCATACCTGTATGCTCGTGCAGCGGATCCGGCATTCGTGTCGGCCGGAAGTTGCGGAGGGGTGGTATCAGCCCTGCTCCGGTACATGCTTGAAACAAACCGGGTTGATGCGGTCTTTACGGTTCGCGGGGGAGCAGATCTCTACGATGCAGTACCGGTTTTACTGTCGGATCCTCGTGAGGTCGTCTCTGCTGCCGGTACCTGTATGTCAGGAACCATTCTTCTCACGAAATTCCTGCAGGAATACCTGACTCATCATCCCGGCATCCGGGTTGCCATACCCCTGAAATGCTGTGATGCCATGGCTCTTTATGAGATGGCAAAGCGGGGAAGGGTAGATCTCGAAAATATCTTCATGATTGGTCTAACCTGTTCCGGCACGATGAGTCCGGAAGGGATGCGGTCAATGATACAGGATGCGTTCTGCATGGATCCGTGCTCTGTTGATTCTATCGGGGTCGCAAGAGGAGAATATCAGGTAACCTCCAAAGACAGGACCGTTTCCGTGCGGATAGATACGCTTGAGAAGATGGGGTTTGCCAGGAGAAACAACTGCAGACGGTGTGAACAGATGATACCACGTCAGTGTGACATCGCCTGCGGAAGGTGGGGGGTGGTCGGTGCCGATGCAGGAACCGTCACTTTTATCGAGACCTGCAGTGATCGCGGCCGGAAACTCATCTTTGATGCAGAACGGGACGGTTCTTTGGTACTCGAGCCGGCACCGGCCAGTGGAATTGCAGCACGGAAAAAGACTGAAGATGTGATGATACATCTGGCACAACAGGAGAAGAGACGGCAGTTTAAGGAGCTCGGAACGGGTCGAACCAGGCTTTTGTATATGATAGAAGAGACATCCCGGTGTATCAAGTGTTACCAGTGCATCGAGGCATGTCCCCTCTGCATTTGTGAGGAATGCTCCACGAAAAAACCGTGGCTGGTTCCACCCGGTCTCATCCCGCCACCATTCCTCTTCCATCTCATCAGGTTCTCCCATGTTGCCGACAGCTGCATCAACTGCGGACAATGTGAAGAGCGGTGCCCGATGGATATCCCGCTCTCTCTTTTCATGCATGCATTGCAGAGTGATCTCTCGGATGTAACAGGATTTGTACCCGGGATAAACATGGAAATGCCGGCTTTTGCGCGAACCGGTGATGAAGAGTGGGAGTACCAGAACCCGGAAGCAAACGCCGGGATGGTTTACTTCTACTCACAGCCAGATTCATCACCTCCATTTTAATATCTACCTGTTTTTTATCCAGGAAGAACTTACACGAGGATTGAGAGCAGGTACGTGGACAGGTACGCCTCAAGGAAAGCAGCGATAACAAGCATCGGGATAATGTAGATGATAAAGGTTTTCACAAGTTCCTTCCATAAAATGGGTTCTCCGGTCCGGTGCAGGATGCGGTTATAGATAACCTTCTGACCCAGCATAAGGCCAAGAGCAGCTGATAGTATCAGTGCCGGGATCTCAAAAAAGAAATGAGGGATGAGCGGAAGGAAGAAGATACTCCCCTGGTGGCTGAGTAACTTTATCGATGCCCCGAGGAAAAAGCCGTTTAAGAGAATTATCCCGATAGGGACGAGTGAAAAAACAACCCCTCCCAAAAATGCGAAAACACATGACTGGGCATTGTTGTAAAAGACACTTGCCCCGTAGAGTAATGTTGATTCATCTGGATCTCCGGTTATCTCCATACCCTCGTACATTTCAGCGATGACCCCGGATAACCCTGAAAAGAGAGAGAGTCCAACATAGCCTGCGGTAATCCCGATAAAGAAAAAGACCGTTATGATGAGGATGGCATCGCGAAAATATTCATGACGATACATGTAATAAAAATCCTCTGGCTACGGTGATGCTCTTTTAAAAAAGGGATTCGTTTAGATACTCATCGAGCAGTCATCACCGGTATTGCAGGAAAGCCAGCAGTCCCAGCCTGAACAGGTATACCCTGTATCACTCTCTTCGCAATTCCCCCCTTCACAGTAGCAGGCAGGACCGGTACATTCGCATCCCTCCCCGTCACAATAGCACCCGTCATCATCACATTCGGTATTCTGCGATGATTCGGCATACAGTTCGTGCCCTTCTTTTCCGGCCATCTCGATGGCGGCCTGTTCCTCCTGGTCTGTGGAATACGCAGACTGCATGGCACCTACCAGCACATTAATCCCACGTTCAGGCAGTTCCTTTTTTAAGGTGATACGAATGATTTCAGCCCCTGCTGATTCTTCTTCGGTTCCGGGAAACGGAGAGAGAATGTACAGGATAAGCGTATCCGGCTCCTCTAACCTGGCGTACTGTACTCCGCCATTGGTATCAGAGAGAACAAATCCTTTAAAATCTGGGAGAAATGTTCCATTGCATGGAATTATCAGTGCTTTCCCATCTTTTGTCACCGTGCGAGTCCCTAAAAAACCGGTTTCTGTACATTCATCAATAGTAAAGGCCTCGTAGATATCTATCAGATTACGTGCAGGTCCGTCTTGTACAAATCCTGTTCCTGATTGCGGAATCCATATCCCGGTTCCGATAATTACATTCTCTTGTATTTGACCATCATCACTGGTTGCAACTGCGGTAAGCTTTGATTCACCAGCCGATAGTTCAAGAGCTACAACAGGCATGATAATAAGAGCAAGGAGTACACAAAGCAGAGTTACGTGTCGTATCATAGGAAGTCCTCTATTGATCATATTGAGTATATCTATAAATATATGCCGGAATCGTGAGAACTAAAAATACGGTGATAGTGGTAAATAGTATAAAATAATCCGATCTCCGATTAATGATGATGAACGGGTCTCTGTAATGGTAATCACAATGTGTTCGTATCTGATATTACCATAGGTATTACAAGTACGGTACCGCTGGTTTCTAACCGGGTGTTTGTGTATCCAGGGAGAGAATATGGAAGATTCAGGTATGGTGCAGTGAATAGTGTTCCTTAAAAAGACTATCTTTTTTTCATATCTCCAATAAACACTCTGCACCGGGAGAGCAGATCAACGTACAATCCCAACCTGAACAACGGTATATATCTTCTTCCCATGCACAGTGACTCCCTTCACAATAACATTCATCCCCCTGACACTGGCACCCTTCACCCTCACAGGAACACCCGTTCTCATCGCATTCAGTTGCATTCGGGCTTTCGGCATAGAGTTCGTGCTGTTCTTTTCCAGCTGTCTCTGCATCTCTGTGTTCATTCTGTTCTTTCATATACGCCGGTACCATGGCTCCAAGAAGCATATTGTAGGATGAGAAAAAACGAAAAGAATCAGGATATTTTTCAGATTTGTGTAACGTGATCATGATTATATCTGCCCCGGCTATTTCCTCATCAGATTCAGGAAATGGTGAGATGATATAGAGAATGAAGGTGTCAGGTCCGGTTACCTTTGCTATCTGTACCCCCCCGCCGCTATCGGTGAGGATGAATCCCGTTTCCTCAGGAAGGTATGTTCCATTACAGGAGATATAAACCGGTTCTCCGTCCTTTGTTATCGTCCTTGCACCGGAAAAACCATCTTCTGTCAGTTCCTCGACCGATATTAAACCATAATCCCTGGTCATTGATAACGCACCATCATGTAAACCAAGTCCGATAACGGATTTTGGCATCCATATGCCGGTTATATTATTCGGGTTTGCATGAACAACACCCGGGATAAGAATGAAAATGAGAATGATTGAGAAAAATAGATGATATCTTCTAACAAAAGTGGTATCCAGAAACATGTCAATCAATTTACTGTATGATGTGGTAGTACTTCAATGATTGGAATCATGATACTGCCGGTACGGTACTTGTAAAACAGGTAAGACAGGATCAGTTCAGATCCACAGTTATCCCTTTTTCCGGAAGAGTACCATCTTCATTGAGTCATATTTTTCTTTGTACATATCATGCAGTGGTGCTGCGAGTTCGATAAATCCGGTCGCGATAAGGTAGGTTGACATCGAGAGAAGCATACCAAGGATTATCTCGATTATCTGTATGTCCCGGGCGATAAACCGGTTCTGGAAGAGGATAAAGAGATCGGTTTTTTCAGTATTCACCTCAAACTCGTATGCGCCGTAATGTTTACCGACAAGACGGAAGAGTACCGCTTCCGGAAGGGCATATACGACCTCGTAGTTCTTTGGCGGAACGATCTGGAAGAAGAGGTTAGTTACTTCCCGGTATCCGGAAACGGTGGAATTTTGGTATTGTTTGACAGGAATTGAGAGGGAAACCTCAGATTCGCTCACCTTCCGTGTGATATTCTGCATTTTACACTCGATGCCAAAATAATTCCTGATCTGATCCGGCCTGATGTCGTAACTCGTTTCATTACCTGACACGTTTGAGACATAGAGCATCTCTGCGTACGGTACCGAGCGCATGGTCTTGAACTCGATGACTTCTGCGTTCTTCTGTTTATAATTGCGGTGCGGATTGACGAGTACATTGACATATTCAGGCGGCTCTGCAAAAGACAAAACAAAGGGTGACTGGTTCTTCCAGTCTCCGTTCTTCTCCTGTATCATGGCAACGATATTTGTGGATTTATCGATCATCACGACACCGACAAAATAGACATCTCCATCCGCTTCTGAAGAGATTGAGAAGGGTCTTACATCATCAGGAAAGATTGGATCCGTAAAGGAGATGTTGATATACGTCGCAAAGATGATGAGAAAAAGGCAGGTTCCAAGGATCATCCTGAGCATTGATTCAGTAAGGACAAACCTTAGTATTGGTATCATTTATCATATTTTCATGCTGATACTGTCTTAATGTTTTGCATGGATACCCATGGGGGTCAGAATTTGTGGAGAAGGGGATTATCGTATTATGCAACCGGGATTTATACCCGTAACGGTGATAAAAAACGTTCTGTTTTCTTTAATGCTCCCGGTTTTATATGATATTCTGTCAGCCAGAATAGTACCTTCATTCAAAAGTATGGCACACCCCCCCTGCCGCTCTAACGCACCGAGGAACCAGGGTAACGGTAGAACCAGTACCGGGATAATCCTACCCTGAATCATTGCCAATCCATGAAACCGATACAAATACCCCCGATGTTGTCAGCAGTTGTTTTAAACGCCCTATCGGGGTTGGATACGATGACCTTTACCCTTCTGTATGAATGCCCGTACTGTTCCGGCCCGGTGAAATACCATGATAACAGGAAGAAACGGTTTGCCACCATCAGGGAGGAAGATGATACAAGAAGGATTATCTCAGTGCAGGTACACCGGTATTACTGCCAAAAATGCGGGAAGTTATGTTATGCAAAGGCACCATTTTATCCTGATACCAAGTTTGGATCCCCGGTAATCGATCTCTGTATCACCCTGTCACAGACGTATCCGTTTAACCATACGGCAAAGATCCTGCATGCCATGGGAGTTATTGTCGATCGCGGAACGATACGTAACTTCTCTGAACGAAATCTCCCGCGTGTCAGTTATGCAAAGATATATTCCGTTCCTATCCCCCTCTCGATCCTGTACCTTTCAGACCTTGTCATCAGAAGCAGCCGGATCTATCCGCTTGATGAACAGGAGATCCTGAAGGCTTGTGGATTTGAACCCAGGTAAAAAAAGACAGATCTGTTTGGGGGTAATGAAGAGAGAACGAATAAGGAGAGACAGGAAAGGGGTTTATCTCTTTTGATACGGTACGTATCCGAAAAATCTGGATTGCACAGATTTTCTTTTTCTACGGATTTTGTAAGGATTCATTGATCTCTTTTTTAAATGCAATCCAGTACAGGAGCCCGACAAAGAGCAGCCCCCCGACGATATTGCCGAGGGTAACCATGACAAGATTGTTCGTCCACATGGTACCCCAGGTAAGAAGATCGAGTGTTTCGTGTCCGATGAGGGAGATCTGGTCTGGTGAGAGGTATTCGCGTGTGAAAATTGCCGCCGGGATGAAGTACATGTTCGCGATGCTATGCTCAAATCCGAGCGTTACAAACGCCATGATAGGGAACCAGAGGCCAAAGAACTTACCGATGAGATCATCTGCACAGATCCCGAGCAGGATTGCGAGGTTAACCAGCCAGTTACAGGCAACAGCCTTTAAGAAGCATGACCAGGTCGCTGCAATGCCGATATACTGGACTTTTCCTGCTCCTATCATCACAGCCGTCATACCCATGGCATTCACCGTGGCAGTGCCTGATGCATCAAATGATACAAACGGGCCATTCGCCATGATATACGCAAAAAAGACAGACCCGATGAAGTTTCCGAGGTAGACCCAGATACAGAGTGTGATAACAGACTTCCATCTGATCCGGTGAATAAAAGCAGCAAGCGGAGCAAGCATTGCATCACCGGTGAAGAGCTCAGCTCCTGTTAAGACGATGAGGATGAGGCCGAGAGGAAAGACCGCTCCGAGCATTATCCTGGCCATGCCAATACCAAGGATCTCAGTGGTTCCGCAGAACGCAACGGTTGCAAGGGCGGCACCCATGGCAATATAGGCTCCTGCCAAAAAGCCCCGAAGAACCATGTTCCAGAACGGCAGTTCACTCTTGTATCTGCCTGAATCCGCACCTCTGGCAATAATTCCGGCTGGTGGATGAAAAACCATAACCTCTTTTCCCCTCTCTTTTTCTTCACTTTGTATGTTCTTTCACTCGTATGGTTCTTTTGACGTGGGCTCTGGTATGATGCCTGGGTTTCATTCAATCGAGAGGTTCAAATCGGGATTGGCAGCAATTTCTTTTCTCTGCTCCGGGTGTTGGGAGCATTTTTTGGGGAACCGAACAAAAAAAAGTATTCATTGTACCTTTCCGGTACATTTGCTCGCGGATTTCGATTATTCTTTAAAGATATTATCAAATATCTGGTCTGATCCGGTTGCGTTTAAGCGGTCACGCTCTTCCATCTCCTCGACAAGGGAATGGATTGGTGGTGTTAAGTCCTGGCCTGGTATGTAGTTATACTGCTTCTGGATCTCGCTCTGCATGGCATGCATGAAGAGTGCATTCGGGATATCGACGGCACAGAGTTCCTCGCACTGGCCACAGTTCACACAGGAATCAGCAATGTGAGCAAACCGAATCAGGTGGAACATGATTCCGGGCGGGGTCTTGTCAGACGGGATGATGTAGTCTTTCTTTGTCGAACAGTCAACACAGTAACAGATAGGACAGTTATCGATACACTGGTAACACCTGATACAGCGCTGGGTCTCTTCAAGGATCTTTTGTAACCTCTCCCTGCCGGTACCAAGGGCCTCAAAGTCACGTTTTCTCCAGGATTCTCCGAGTTTGAGCATGGCCCCTTCGACCTTGCCCCGTATCTCGATTCCTTTCGGGTTCGGAGCCTCGGTTGCCAGAGCGCCGTTACTGACTGCTGCATCAACGAGCTTTGCACCTTTCTCACTGCAGACCTCGATGAATGTTGCTTTTCCTGCTTTCTCGCCGATGACACCCCAGTTACCACAGGCAAGATCGGCCTGGCGGGGTACTTTCATCTTACAGCGGCGACAGTTGGACCGGCGGCCGTATCCATCCTCTTCAAGATCATCGATCTTGATACCCTTGTGTCCTCCTTCGTACTCGATGATGAACTGGCCCTTGTCGATCTCTTCCTTGTGAACACTGTCAGGATCAACCTCGAACTTCTCTTTGATCATCTCCCTCGCTAGGACCGGACTTACAGAACCTCCACAGTTCACCCCGATCATCACGATGTTGTCAAGGTTTATCTGTTGCCGTTTTGCAAGTTCGTAAAAGGCCATTGCGTCACAACCTTTCACGGTGACCCCGATCTTCATGTTAGCGGCACCCTGCAGATACTTCTTGATGATCTTCGGGATCAGAAGTGTACCACAGTGAAGGGATCCGGCAGTATTGATAATTTCCGCAGGGTCTGTGATAAGAGTCGGGACCGCATCATACAGATCTTTCCCTTTCGTGATTGCAAGGACTGCATCAACCATCTTGCTCTCAAGGGCATACTTCCAGAGTGCCGTGACAGCACCTCCCAGTTCACCCTTCTCAAGGATAGCTGGATCTTTTGCCCATGCATATACCATATCGCCTTTTGCCGACATCTTCAGGCCTCCTTGTAATCAACTGCAATCATGGTTCCTTTCACGGTGGCAGGCCAGCAGATCGCTTCTGGTTTTCTCACCTGTTCATACGTAATTCCCTTATACGAGGGAACCTTCCCGGTAATCTCTGCAAAAACATCTTCTGCAGAGGTCCACCCGAATTTTGAACCAAGAACATCAGCAAGGGACGCTATCGTTTCCCATGCCGGTTTTGCCTCTCCCGGTGCATCCACTGCTTTCGTGAGGAGCTGGATACGGCGTTCCGTGTTCGTCTGGGTCCCGTCCTGTTCGGCAAGGGCAGTTACCGGCAGGACAACATCTGCGGCAAGCGCTGCCGGTGAGAGGAGCGAATCCCATACCACCACGAAATCACGTGCCTTGATGGCATCAACCGGCTGAGTGCAGGTACACTCACAGACTGACGGGCTGTCTGCCATAAAGAGGATCGTCTTTGCGCCGCCTTCTATCGCGGCTGTTGCAGAAAGGCCGTCTTTTGCGACGGCACCAACGTCAATGGCACCCTGAGTATTGTTCCGGTCACGAAGAACGATTATCCGCTGTTCGTTGCCGGTAAGGAGGGCAAGGTTTGCGACACCCGTTGCTGCATCACCGGACAGGACTGAACTTGAGTATGCCAGTACTGCAGTTTCTGCAGCAGTAAGGGCAGATGCAATTGCCTGGATGGATGCTGAATCAACACCTGATATGGCAGAATCCGACTTCTCAAAGACCAGTTTGCACTCATCATATCCTTTACACTTCTCGGCAGTCTTAACCGCTTTCCCTGCTTTCACGATCTCTTTCTTTATCGCATTTAAGAGGGCAACTTCTGTTCCCTCGTTGTATACAACAGAGATATCTGCCAGTTTTCCGGTCGGAGTCTTTGCCGGACCTGCTGCAATCACCGTAGCGCCTGCTTTTCGTGCTGCCGTCACCTGGCTGATGAGGATGGGATTTTGTTCATACAGATCTACACCAAGCAAAAATACTGCCTTTGCGGAGGGAATGTCAGCAATAATCCCGGTGGATGCATCAAATCCGACCGAGCCTGCAATCCCATTCCCGATCTTCGGGTTGCACAGGTTTGCGACGTTGTCGATGTTTTTGGTCTTGATGACTTCAGATGCCAGTTTCACCATGGCATAGGCATCCTCGTTGGATCCCCGTGCCGTGGCGATGCATGCCACTTCTTCCGGTTTTGAGGCTTTTATCTTGTCAGCAACAAGTTTTAATGCTTCGTCCCAGGATGTCTCTTCGAGTTTATCTCCTTTCCTGACAAGTGGCTTTACCAGCCTTGCATCGCTCCCGATATACTCCTCGCAGAATCCGCCTTTACGACAGAGCCGCCCTTCATTTACCGGAGAGCGGTGGTATGGCTGTGTCCCTGCGACACAACCGTCGACCACTGCGAGATTGACAGAACAGCCTGTTCCGCAAAACGGACAGATGGTCTGGACATACTTCAAATCCATATATTCTACCTCGTACCAAGAAAGATCTGTTCTTGCGGTATTTAATCCCTTTTTTTTGAATCAGATTTCTGATGAATAGTTGTGGGTTGTGCATGCCGGTGGCATGTTTCCATGGGTTTGATACACGAACCGGTTTAGCTATGGCGGATCTGTACCGGGAAATGCGAGACAATCCCTGGAAAGAGTTTTTCCCGGTTTTCTGGCTTTCGGAATTGGGAACCAAAAAGAGATTGTGTCCCTGATTCCGGCTCTTCCGAGCAGAGAAGAGAACGATACGGCACTGGTATCGTGAGACAGATACACGTGTTATTTCAAATCGATGCCCTCCTTTCTTCTCTTTAAACGATGATACCTATGGTACATTCGATGCATGAGACCGATACTTATCCCCCCCATGGTTGCAGAACTGGTATCCAGTGCGTGCACGGGCATTGCAGGAACATCCTTTCATTCTATTCCTGTCTGCCCTGCCTGTCATGGCCGGGTACAGGTTCACGACACCATACAGCGGCGTTTCTCCCGCATTCTTCTCGATTCGAAAGAGCATGACATCTATGTCTCTGTCAGGCGGTTTTGCTGCAAAGGATGCGGGAGATATCTTACATCTCCTGCCCCGTTTTACGAGCGGACACGATTTGGGAGTCCGATCGTTGATCTCTGCAGGACAATCGCACAAAACCATTCCAGTTCCCAGACCGCCGGGATCCTCATGCAGATAGGTATTGTACTTGACCGGGGAACGGTACGAAACCTGGTAAATCGGGACTACCCTCTTGTAGACTCACAACAATTTATCGGGTTTTCAATCCCTCTCTCGATAATAAGGCTGTCTGAAATTGTCTTACTGCATAAACTCCCAACACCGGTTCCGGGCGACGAGGTTCTTGCTGCATGTGGGTGGGAACCGCCTGGCAAAACGAGATCTAGATTCTATTCCTGATTCGTACTGACTGTTTCACGTGACATAATACGCAATCTTCTTGTCTCTTGTTATCCCATGTTTTCTATGAGGAAAGATAATGGAATGTAATGGTGTACCCATTGATGACACGTTTGCAGAGGGTTTTCCCATCTGGATTTCACGTGTAATTATCACTGCAGTAACTGAGGAATATGCACGGATTGCAGCAGTTGAAGCGACCGGTTTTGCGACATCTGCCATCGGCTGCCCCTGTGAAGCCGGTATTGAGGGCACTCTCTCGGGTGATATGACCCCTGACGGACGTCCTGGTGTATCAATTCTTATTTGTGCATCAAAAAAGAAGGTAAAAGAGCAGGTATTAGAGAGGATTGCAGAATGTGTCCTCACCGCTGCAACGACTTCTGTCTTTGACGGGCTCCCGGATGCAGAGGAGCGGTTTGATATCAAGATGCATTTCTTTGGAGATAAATTTGAGGAGAAGTGCGTTGTGGGAGGCAGGAACTGCTGGAAGATCCCTATCATGGAAGGAGACTATATCGGAGAAGAGGAGTTTGGCATGGTAAAGGGTGTTGCGGGTGGTAACTTCTTTGTAATGGCAGAGAACCAGATGGCAGCACTGGTGGGTGCCAGGGCAGCATCTGATGCAATCGCCCGTGTTGATGGTGCGATTACCAGCTTCTCAGGTGGTATTGTTGCATCAGGATCCAAGGTTGGTGCAAAGAATTATAAGTTCCCCATTCCTGCAACGACCAATGAGCAGTATTGTCCAACTCTAAAAGGAAAAGTTCCTGATTCAAAGATACCTGACGGTGTCTCATCAGTCTACGAGATCGTCATTAATGGTCTTACTGAAGAACGAGTAAAGGCAGCCATGAAAGCAGGAATAAAAGCTGCAGTGATGGTTCCTGGTGTCCGGTTCATCAGTGCAGGTAATTACGAGGGAAAACTCGGACCATTCCAGTTTAAACTGGCAGATCTCTTCTAAAATTTTTTTTAAGTTTCCGGTATCAGGGATGAAGAGAACATTCCTTTCACGGGTTTTCTAACACGTCCCTGCCATCCACGTAAATCCGTATCCCTCCGCCGCTCTCAGAGACAACGACACCGAGAGCATTGGTCACCGCGGTTATTGCAGCGGTGGAGACATGACGGGTTCCAAGTCCTTTTGGGAGAACGACACCACTGGTATCGATACTGATATACCTGCCGGCAGCTTCTACGATACCATCATCACTGATGACAAAGGCCCCGTCGAGCTGGGCGAGTTCCTTGAAGTACTCGTTCATATGAGGATTTGCAATGGATAACTCCTCTCTTGGATGGCCGAGAACCGGGTTTAGGATCAGCTGCCGGGATCGTTTCAGTACTGCCTTGCTGTCACCGACGATAAAAGCGGTACCAACCGGTTTTCCTTCCCTCCCCTCTGCGGCGATCTGGCATGCAATCGCGATAACAGCACGAATAACCTCAGGATTGCCGCTATAATGTTGTATCGCTGCTGTACCGAGTGCTTCGGCGTTGGTGCTTCCTCCCGGAACCGGTGGATGGGAGGTGGTATCAGCAGTACCCCCCTGTTCTGATCCAATACCTGATAGTGCTTTCTTTTTATGATAATTGAGATATAATACGACACCACCGATGATGAAGAGGAGGAGTATGATTCCTGATAGACCAGCCGGGTCTGCAAGAGAGATACCATATATTCCCTCTGAACCGGTCAGGTTCCCGGTGTAATTACCCCGAAGGTACGTGAGATTGCTGCTCTCTTCAGTTGCAGAGAATTGTGGATCTACTGCAAGAAGAACGAGATACGCTTCCTTTGCCGCATCATATCTTCCCATCTTCTCTAAGGTCACTCCCTTGCGGTACCACGCATTGGCATAAGAGGGATCTTTGGAGATGGCCTTGTCATACTCAGCAATCGCCTCGGAATACTGGTTCAGGTTCTCGTATGCAAGTCCCCACTGGTAATGTGATTCCGGACTGGCTGACTCTTCAAGGGTTTGTGGCGGGGTCTCTGTAACCGGGGGTGTTGACGTGGGAGATGGAGTCTTTGTCTGGGATACCGGGATAGTGCTGGCTGTTGTGGGCGAGGGTGATGGTGAGGGTTGTTCAACCGGAGGCTTCACTTCGGGATCAATTGTCTGGATTGGTGCGATGGTAGTTTTGGTGATTGTCGATGCCGGTGTCCGCGTTACAAGGCCAGTGTCCTCGTTTTGTTCTGATGGCTGGTCTAATCCGGCATTGGCATATGTGCCCGGAATACATCCACAAAAAATCAGAATAATAATGGAAAATACGACAATTGACCGAAACGGGAGAACCATGTACATTAATCATCGTAGTAAAACGAGATAAAGCTGTTACTCTAAAAGGGTATTTCCAATCACTTCCATTGACCCTTTCAGAAAATACATCCCTACCGAGCGGATTCTTCACCGTTTGTTGAAAGGGCAGTTGAGTACAGCCGTGATGTGCAGCCGGCTATCAGCCCGGCAAGTGCTTCATGAAGGAACGGACGTTCCGCTTTTACGACACCAAGATCGTTTCGTCTAAACCGGGTATATTCAAAGTAAGCATACGTTCCCCCGATTGATTCAGCAATGGCGGTTCCGATAATAGCAGGGCTTTTAAGCCCGGTAATACCTACTTGCTCGTTTATTTTTAATCCGGTATCATCGAGATGGATCGCAGCACAGATAAGAGATGCTACGGTACCGTCATTCAGCATTCTCTGAATCATGGCAGCGATATCGGCAAAAGCCTCCTGTTTTGAGACACCGTACGGAACGTAGAGGGTACTGGCAGTTTTTTGTAGAGATTCGGTTGTAATACCTTTCTCCTGCAGTCTTGCGCTGATTGTATCCATACCGATCCTTTCGTGCAACGGAAATATTGCCTGGTAATTGAAAAATATGGGGTTTAGAGCGATGAAAATGTGGCAGATAAGGTATGATCGGCACTGATATCCTGGAGGGCAAAGGTCTTTTGTGCACCAAGGGTTACATCGTCAAAGATAAGGGATGTCATGGTATATCCCTCATCGGGAGTGATGATAAAGATGATATTCTCTCCTTTTTTAACCTTGACCTCCCCGTCAGGAACAATAGTTCCTCCGTTCGCCTCCGGAACAGTAACCGTGAAGGTATCGCCTGTGTTCTCACCTGTCACGATCTCTTCTTCTCCCGTGATGCTGATATCAGCAATACTGACGCTATCAGTTTTTTCCGGTGATACCGTACCGGATACATCGATGATTATGGTCTCATCAGTACCAGGGAATTCTGTTATTTCTCCGGTAATTGTCTCACGTTCATCTCCTTCTATGATGTATGAAGTATAGGAGAAGCCGTTCACCGGAACCGGGAAGTCAAGGGTACTGTTCGTGATTCTTCCCATGAATACCTTATATCCGTCGTTGGTAACGAAAAATACTGCTGCATCTTCAGGTCCGTGAACTGAATAATACCCGATGGTATACTGGGTTGGTGTTTCCAAAGGGGCATATGTGGGAGTTGGTGTTGGTACCGGATCTGCCTGTATCTCACTGGTTCCAGTGACGGATTCTTGCAGAACCGGTTCTGGTGTGGAATCAGGAGTGAGATCCGGTGTTATTGTTCCGTCTCCGTATGAGCTGGAAACCACGATCTCGTGGTAATCATACTCTTCTGATTCACCTGATTCTGCTGGTGCAGACTGGTCAGGCTGTATTATCGAGGTGTTTGTAATCTCCTGCATTATATCCTCTGATCCGGTTTCATCAGATGATGTCTCGATGATAATCGTCTCATTCTCCCCTGGATATTCTGTGATCTCTCCTGTTATGGCATCAATATCATCCCGCTCGATCACATACGAGATGAACCTGATATCATTGGTCGGAACGGTAAAGTCAAGGGTACCGTTCGTAATTCTCCCGATAAACACTTTTACCTTGTTATCGGTCACGAAAAATACTGCTGCATCTTCAGGTCCGCGGATAGAGAATTTTCCATAGGTTATCAGGGCAGGCGTTTCCATAGTCGGGGATGATTCAATCTGGGCCTCCTTCTCTGTATTTTCTTTTGTTGTTTCGGTTAGAGAGAGGAATTCCTCACCTGTATCGGTATTGTTCACGATACCGGTCTGGTTATCGGCCAACTCTGTTTCTGTAGTTTCGGTCTCTCCTGATGATTCTACCCCGGTTTCGGGTGCAACACGTTTGTCAGTATAGTGGAGAGGAAGATAATCGGTATAGATATCATCGATATAATAGGGTTCATCACAGATGCCGTACCCATCGGTGTCTGGCGTGTATTGGGAGAATCCCTCTTCATCTTCCTCTGCTCCCCAGAAGTTACCGGCCAGGTAGGGCCCGCCAACGATATTTGTTCCCGGCTGTTTCGTGGTGTTCCAGGCAATATCACCTGCAACAGTTGCAACTTTTACATTCTGCTTGTTTCGCAGGTAGTTATCATAGACAACCCCGTCGCTGACTCCGGTACCCAGTTCAATACCGCCGCTTTTTATCGATCCACTGACGTCATTGCTGATTACCGAAAAGTCATTCACATTCGCAAGTCTCATTCCTGCATACTGATTATCTGATGCACTGTTACGCAAAAGGGTAATCCCGGTACCGTCACTGACAGATATCCCATATATCTCATTATTGGTTGCCTGGTTCTGGATGAGGGTGAGCTCGTCTGAGGTAAGAATGTTTATCCCGTATCCGCACCTGTCAACGACATTCTTCTCAAGCGTCAGGTGACCAGAGTCAGTTCCTGCCTGGATACCGGTATCACATTCTGACAGTTCGTTATCGATAATAGTGATGTAATCAACTGATTCGAGTAAGATCCCGGTTTCACAGGAAAGGATGATGTTCTTTGTTATCGTGTTGGTGTCGCCTTCTCTGCCCTTGACATACTTGTACGCAAGTCCTGTGTCCCAGTCATGGAGTTTAACCCGTGATATGGTGACGTTTGTCAGATTTTCACCCCGTTTGTTCACAAGTATCCCGATTGATTTGTCCCGGTTTATTCCTCCGATAAAATGACCGTTTCCATTGATGACAACATCAGATGCCTCGATGGTAATGGCAGCCTGATCCTTTAAGGACTGGACATCACCGGTAATCTCGTACGAGCCCGGAGACGTGATGACTACCGGCGGGACGATCGTCTGTGCAGAAGCGACTGAGAGAAGAAGAAAGAGAAATAATAGTACCGTGCAGGCACGATAGAGATGCATGTTTTTGTGTGAGCGTTCATTCTTCATATGATATCCCCAAAAAGGCCTGTTTCCCTGCAGGAATACACAAGCGTATATAGATAGTTGTTTCATATGTGACATTATAATTTTTCCCCTTAAATATAGGTGTTCTGCATTTTTTTTTTTAAAAGATGACACCGGTGATACGTTTGGCAGACCAAAACCCGGGGTCTCTTCCCCCCGGCCGCTGCCGGAGAGACGAATGGCATCATCGGAATTCGGAAGAAGAGAAACCAGAAATAAGAATGTAATTGCAGAAAAATGAACCGGGATGGTTCTGCAATCGTGATAAAAACCGTATTTTTTCTCAATTCAGAAACAGGATTGATACCAATGTCTATACGGGCAGGGTCTGTTGTTCTACCTGCGGGGGATCCTGTATTGCTGCGATGGCCCGCACCATTGCAATATTTTCGATATCCCCGCGGTCACTGGTCACCGGCGTTTCACAGATAAGAGGCACCTTGGTTATTACCGGATGATGAAGGATATGATACATGCCCTGCATTCCTATCATCCCCATGCCGATGTGAAAATGACGGTCGCGGCCAGATCCGAGATCCCCGGTACTGTCGTTTAAATGGATACAGTACAGGTGGGAATAGCCGATGAGCTCATCGATCATCTGCATGGTTTTATCCACTCCTTCCCAGGTCCGTAATTCATACCCTGCGGCAAATGCATGGCAGGTATCAAAGCAGATACCAGTTCTGTCAGGTCTGTTTATCCCGCTAAAAACATCGGCGATATCTTCAATAGAACTTCCTACCCCGTTCTTCTCACCGGCTGTGTTTTCAAGCAGGATCCGGCATTTCCCGGGCACCGCATCGATTGCAGAAGTAACTGCAGACACCACCCGCTTTCTGCCAAAAACACCGTCCTTGTTGTGGCCAAGATGGGTGACAAGGAAGGGAATGTTGAGATCCTCGCAGCGTTTCAGTTCATCGGTAAGCGTTGCACACGAGCGGGAGTACAGATCCTCTTTCTCACCCGCAAGGTTTGGCAGGTACGGCATATGATCAACGACCGGATTAAGCCCTGAATCAGAGACGGCCGTGCAAAACAGGGTAACAGCCTCGTTGGTAAGATCTTTTCCCTGCCATCCCCTGGGATTCCTGGTGAAGAGCTGAAAACAATCACATCCCCTTTCTTTTGCGCGAGGAACTGCCATATCAAGGCTTCCCGCGATTGATACATGTACTCCGGTAGTTACCATCTCCTTCCCTCCTATGGTCTGATAAGTATTGTCTTCTCGTTGTAATAGGTGCGGAGTGCATCATATCCGTTCTCACGGCCGATGCCACTCGCCTTTACCCCGCCAAACGGAACTTGTGGGGGAATTTTCAGATGCTGGTTGACCCAGACGATTCCTGTTTTGAGTCTGTTCGTTGCTTCTTTTATCGTATCGGTGTTCTTTGTCCAGATTGAAGCCCCGAGACCGAACCTGGTATCGTTTGCAATCTGTATCGCATAAGAGAGGTCAGAAGCCGGAATCACCGGGAGGACGGGACCAAATACCTCTTCTTTCATGACGATAGCATCATGGTCTACGTTTGTAAGAAGAGTTGGTTCATAAAAAAATCCTGCATTTAAATCGGGATTTGCCGGGATCCTGCCTCCTGCCAGGAGGGTGGCAGAACCGGAATCAAGAGTATCAATAACGGTATCCCTGACCCGTTCCCATGCAGGCCGGTTGTTAAGAGGTCCCATCGTAACACCGGTATCAAGACCGTTCCCGAGGATGAGAGCCTGTACCTCATGAAGTACCATGTCTAAAAACCGGTCATAGATATCTTCCATCACGATAAGTCGTTTCACTGCAGTGCAGGTCTGCCCGCAGTTATAGAACCTGCCCCTGACGGCTCCCCGGGCGGCATCCGAAAGATCTGCATCACTGCATACGATCATCGGATCACTCCCGCCAAGTTCAAGGGTCATCCGTTTCATCATCGGGCCGGCAATTGCTGCTACCCGTGCACCGGTCGTTACCTCCCCGGTAAAGGATACTGCATCTATCGCAGGGTGTGCAATGACTGCCTCCCCTGCCTCCCCTCCCCTGCCGGTCACAACCGAGAGGACTCCCGGTGGAAGACCTGCCGCGTAGAAGGCCTGTCCCAGGGCGAGGCAGGTGAGGGGTGCAGATGTTGCTGGTTTGATGATGATGGCATTCCCGGTGATAAGTGCGGGTCCAGCTTTCCATCCCATGATGAGTGCCGGCATATTCCAGGGGATAACCGCACCACATATCCCGATGGGTTCTCTCGCTACGATGGCATGACCATATGCCTCTGAAAAGCTGCTCGTTCCCCTATCCATTCCTCCGATGGATGCATAGTATTCAAGAACCCTGCAAAATCCCTGGATCTCGTTTCGTGATTCCTGGAATGGTTTTCCCTGTTCCCGGGTCAGAAGAGTTGCATAGGATGAGAGGGTATCCCGGATGGATTGTGCAGCCCGGTACAGGACTCTTGAACGGGAGAGCGGATCTGTTGTAGCCCAGTTTTTTTGTCCTGACTCTGCAGCGCTCACCGCCCTGTCCACATCACTCGTATCTCCTGCAGGTATGGTATCGATGCAGGCTCCTGTTGCCGGATTATATACCGGGATGGTGGCACCTGATACCGCCGGTACCTGGGTATCTCCGATCTGCATCAGCATGGTACCAGGTAGGTCATGCAAGATGATAAGTCAGGGGTCCTGGCTGTATACCCGCTTGAGTTATGTATTGGCAGAAACGAACCGGTTTAGATCGGTCTTTGTGGTATCTTCTCATGGAGCAGGAACGTGACTCTGTTTTTTGGGATAGAATGCCAATGACAAAAAAATGGCCATAATGTATATATATGTACATTAGCTAACAATATATTGCAACAGTGAGCATAAACTTCCGGCGCTCCTGCCGGAGATACCAGGTGATGCCGGTGGAATGGATACCAATACAGAACGGAATCTGATGAGATTAAATTATTCCAGTACAGAATTTTCAAAGATTGTACAAGAGAGCAGCAGGCCGGTGATTGTTCCCCTCTATACGACCATCCCGATGCCTGACATCTCACCCTGCCAGATGTTTGCAGAGATCTTTGGGAGAGAAGGCTTCTTACTTGAGTCGATGAAGGGCGAACCCCGGGAGGCTTCCTATTCGTTCCTCGGCGGGAAACCCGATGCAATCATTACGATTACCGATACGGTTGAGATTGAGGGAGATAAAGATCTTTTCTCAAAGATTCCCATGAAAGACGGGGATCCCCTCTCGTGCCTTCGTGCGATCCTCTCGCAGTTTCCATCAGAAAATACGGAAACACGGTTTCTTGGTGGTTTTGTCGGATACTGCTCCTATGACCTGGTGTATTATCTCTACCCCCAGGTGCGAAGAGAGAGAAAAGAGAAGGGTACAACCCCGGTTATCAGGGTTATGCTGGTAACCGAAGGCATCACCTTTGATTATGAAAAAAATTCGCTTCTCATCTTTCAAAGCCCGATTCTTGATGAAGGTGCAGATCCGTCTGCAATCTACGAGAACGCGTACCAGAGTATACAATCCCTGTACCGTTCCGTCTGCAGTTGCACTACAGCCAGAAAAGAGCGAAGAGAAGAGCAGAAAAAAGGGGGAGTTCCGGAAAAGATGGTACCGGATAATGTATCGCTCTCCCGGGAAGGATACGAAAAGGCAGTTACGATAGTCCAGGAGTACATCCGGGCAGGTGATATATTTCAGGCAGTTCTCTCCCGCCGGCTGACCTATCCCTTCTCTGGTGATCCCCTTTCCCTGTATGGGGTGGTGAGGAAGATAAATCCCGGTCCTTACATGTATTACATCGGTTTTCCTGACCAGTATATCATTGGTTCGAGCCCTGAGATGCTGGTTCAGGTTCTTGACGGAATTGTCACGACCGTTCCGATAGCCGGTACCCGTCCGCGGGGAACAACACCGGCAGAAGATGAGGAATTAGCACGGGATCTCCTCTCTGATGAGAAGGAGCGGGCAGAACACCTGATGCTGGTTGATCTCGCACGCAATGATATCGGGCGTGTTTGTAAATTTGGTAGCATTTATGTCGATGATTTCATGAAGATAGAGAAGTTTTCCCATGTACAGCACATCGTCTCGACCGTAACCGGGCGGCTGTGTGAAGAATTTGACTGCATTGATACGTTACGATCCTGTTTCCCTGCAGGTACCCTCTCCGGAGCCCCGAAAGTCAGGGCGATGCAGATTATTGATGACCTGGAACCGGTTGCACGGGGGTTGTACGGCGGTGCAGTCGGATATTTTGGATTTAATGGGAATATGGACTTGGCAATAGCAATACGAACAGTCATTGCAGAAAACGGAGTTATGACCCTCTCAACCGGAGCCGGAATCGTTGCAGATTCAGTGCCAAGTCGTGAATTTACAGAGACTGAACAGAAAGCACAGGTTCTCATAACTGCGTTACAGCTTACCGGAGGGGTATCATGAACCTGTTAATCATTGACTGCTATGATAGTTTTACCTATAATTTATACCAGCTTGCCGGAGAGCTCGGTGTTACGGCAGATGTTATTACCTCTGACAGACCGTTACGTGAGGCAGAGGATCTTGGTCCTGACCGTATCATCCTCTCTCCAGGTCCGGGAACCCCAAAGGAGAGCGGTATCTGTCAGGATATCGTACAGAAAATGAGCCATGATGTTCCCACACTGGGAGTCTGTCTGGGTCACCAGACCATCTGTGCAGCCGGTCATGCAGAGATAATCCGGGCTTTTCACCTGATGCATGGAAAAACATCAGAGATATCGCATACCGGAACCGGGATCTTTGAAGGGGTTGTGTCCCCGTTTCCTGCTACCCGGTACCATTCTTTAATCGTGGACGAGGCAACCCTGCCTTCTGACCTTCGGGTAACCGCACGGAGTACCGATGATGGATACGTGATGGGAGTTGAGCATCGCCGGTACCCGATATACGGGATCCAGTTCCATCCCGAGAGTATCATGACCCGGCAGGGGAGAGCAATCCTCTCCAATTTCCTCTTTGACGGGGTGAGGTGCCGATGATGCAGGATATGATAGCCCGCATTGTCAGGGGCAATGATCTCTCAAAAAATGAGGCGGTATCAGTGATGCAGTATATCATGGATGGCAACGCCACTGATGCGCAGATTGGAGCATTTCTAACCGCTCTGCACATGAAAGGAGAGACGATTGAAGAGATATCTGCATTTGCCCGGGTAATGCGAAACCATGCGGTACCGATCTCTCCGGCCTGTTCATGTATGCGTGTTGATACCTGTGGTACTGGCGGAGATGGGAAACATACCATCAATATCAGTACGGCAGCAGCCTTTGTTGCAGCAGCAGCGGGTGTGTGTGTCGTAAAACACGGGAACAGAAGTGCATCAGGATCCTGTGGATCGGCAGATATCCTCGAGGCACTCGGTGTGAGGATTGATCTCCCCCCAGAGCGGGTCGCAGAGATCATTGCTGATATCGGGATCGGGTTTTTGTTTGCCCCGGTCTACCATCCTGCAATGAGATATGTTGCCCGTGCCCGCAGGGAGATTGGATTTCGGAGTGTCTTTAATGTGCTCGGGCCGCTCTCAAACCCGGCCGGGGCAACTGCCCAGCTCCTTGGGGTATATGATCCATCGCTCTGCTCCCCCCTGGCACATGTTCTCTGTGATCTCGGTCTTTCCCATGCAATGGTTGTCCATGGAGAAGGACTTGATGAGATAACCGTAACCGGAAAGACGACGGTGGCAGAACTCAAAGATGGAATGGTAGAGATGTATACCCTTGACTGCCGGGATTACGGGTTTTTATATGCTCCCGAAGAGACCCTTGCCGGTGGCGATCCGGCAACCAACGCAGAAAAACTCCGAGCCGTGTTTGCCGGAATTCCGGGACCAGCCAGTGATATCATAGGCATCAATGCCGGTGCAGCAATCTACCTTGCCGGAGGTTCTGTTGATCTGACTGAAGGGATAGAGAAAGCAAAAATTATGCTCCGGACCGGAGCAGCACAACGAAAACTGGATCAGCTGATACAGGCAACCGGGCAGGCATCATGATTCTTGATGATATTGTAAAAAAAACCGGGGAACGGGTTATGCATCTTCCTGCTACCTTTTCCGGGGGATATGAAGGGGATAGGCGTGCGTTTAAGAGTAGACTCTCAAAGGTCAGATACAGAAAGGCGGTTATTGCAGAGATGAAATTTTCTTCTCCTTCCAAGGGCCTTATTAAGGAAAATCCTGATATCCGGGCACTGGCACGTGTATTTGAGGATGGGGGAGCGAGTGCCGTATCTGTTCTTACCGAACCGTACTTCTTTGGAGGCAGTACTGATACGATTCGGATGGTAAAAGAAGAGACAACACTTCCCATACTCAGAAAAGACTTCATCATTGACGAGAGGCAGTTATACGAGACCCGGTCACTTGGTGCTGATGCGGTCCTCCTCATTGCAGGAGTTCTTGGTGACCGTCTCTCCTCGTTTGTCAGGCAATCAGTTGCGCTTGGGATTGAACCGCTGGTAGAGGTCAGGAACCGTCAGGAAGCTCTCTGTGCCGTTGCAAGCGGTGCAGAGATGATAGGTATCAACAACCGGGATCTTACCACGCTTCGGATCAATGTATCGAAAACGAAAGAACTCTCCCCGATAATCAGGCAGGCAGGGAGGCTTGTCGTCTCTGAGAGCGGACTTGTATGGCCCTGTGATGTCAGGTACCTGGATGCATATGCCGATGCCTACCTTATTGGTTCATCCATTATGGCAGCACATGATCCACAGAAACGTCTGGAGGGATTCGTATACGCGTGAAGATATGTGGTATTACCCGCCCCCATGATGCTGTCTTTGCAGAGAAGGCAGGTGCTGATGCAATCGGTGTTATCCTCTTCTCTGAATCGATTCGACTCATCAGTCCGGAGCGTGCGAAGGAGATCTTTGCATCGGTCGGTCCGTTCCTGACGCGGGTCTGCGTGTCCCATACGAGAGATCCCGGGGAATTAAAGAGAATCCTCTCGATACATCCTGATGCAGTTCAGCTCTCGCACCCGCTTCGGGTTCCGGAGTCGGCAGGTGTCAGGGTCATCAGGTCAATCAGGCCGGGAGATACGATACCTGAAGATGCCGATGCCCTTATCATTGATGCAAGCCATGGCTGTGGAGTTGCGTATGACGAGGAGTTTGTACGGCAGGTCAGGAGCAGGGCAGAGGTACCGGTCATCCTTGCCGGTGGTCTGACACCTGATACCGTCTCTTTTGCAGTGCAAACAATACAACCCTATGCCGTGGATGTAGCATCCGGTGTTGAGTCTGCACCGGGAATAAAGGATCACGCACGGGTAGAGGCTTTTATCAGGAATGCCCGGGAGGTATGCTGATGACGGATAATAGTACCGGTAATACCGGTACTTCCCGGGAGAGGACCCGCTTTGGTCAGTATGGCGGACAGTATGTCCCTGAAACGCTCATGGCTGCTCTATCCGAGCTCGAAGATGCCTATCTTCGTGCACGTGAGGATCCGGCATTTTGTGCTGAATTAGATCAGTATCTGCAGGAATTTGCCGGGAGAAAAACACCCCTGACATATTGTCCCCGGGTATCTGCCGACCTCGGGTGCAGGGTGTACTTAAAACGTGAAGATCTTCTGCATTCCGGAGCCCATAAGATCAATAATGCGCTTGGCCAGGCATTACTGGCCCGGTACATGGGAAAGAAACGCCTGATTGCCGAGACCGGTGCAGGACAGCACGGCGTGGCAACAGCCATTGTCGGGGCAGCATTACACCTCTCGGTTGATGTCTTTATGGGAGAGACTGACTGCGTCCGTCAGGCTCTCAATGTGGCACGAATGAAGATGCTTGGAGCACGGGTTATCCCGGTCTCTTGTGGGACAAAAACACTCAAAGACGCGACAAATGAGGCATTACGAAACTGGGTTGCAACGGTCGGGCATACCCACTACCTTATCGGATCAGTCGTCGGACCCTATCCGTTCCCACGGATCGTGCGTGATTTTCAGTCAGTTATCGGGAAAGAGACGAGAGAGCAGATTCAAGAGAAGGAAGGAAGACTTCCCGATTGTATCATCGCCTGTGTCGGGGGCGGTTCAAACGCGATAGGAATATTCTATCCCTTCCTCCATGACGATGTAGCACTCTGGGGAGTGGAGGCTGGAGGGGAAGGCCTGTCTGCGAGGCACGGAGCAACCCTCTGTAAAGGGACACCCGGTATCCTTCACGGGGCGTTCTCATACCTGCTCTCTGACGATTACGGTCAGGTGACTGAGTCTCACAGTATCTCTGCCGGGCTTGATTATCCCGGGGTCGGGCCTGAGCATGCAATGCTTAAAGATGCCGGGAGGGTGCGTTATGAGGCGGTTACCGATACCGAGGCACTTGATGCCTTTTTGTACCTCTCACGGATGGAGGGTATCGTTCCCGCTCTTGAGTCATCCCATGCAATCGCATATGCGAGAAAGCTGGGTCCGGAATTACCAGAAAACCATATCATGATAATCAACCTTTCAGGCCGTGGTGACAAGGATGTCGAGACGGTAATGCAGAGCATGGGAGACCGGTTATGACTGTAACAAACAATGGAGACAAAATTACCGGTTCCGGAAAGATAGCGTCTGCATTTGAAAAAGGAAAGAAGGAGGGGCGCCCGCTCTTTATCGGGTTTACCGTGGCAGGGGATCCGGATTACGATACAAGCAGGAGGATTGCCCGAGCGATGATAGAAGCAGGTACTGATATTGTAGAACTCGGGGTTCCCTTCTCGGATCCGGTTGCAGACGGGCCGACAATACAACTCGCTGACGGGAGGGCTATCAGGTCCGGGATGAATACCGATCGCCTTTTCTCACTTGTTACTGATATTCGAATGGAATCAGAGGTTCCGCTCGTTCTATTAGTGTATGCAAACATGGTGTATCGCAGGGGGATAGATCGGTTCTACCGGGAAGCCGCATCAGCCGGGGTGAACGGGATCCTGGTCGCTGATGTTCCGATTGAAGAGGCAGCAGCGTATATCGCTGCTGCAGATGCCCATGGTATCGATCCGATAATGATGGTAACACCGACAACCGCCCCGGATCGGATACAAAAGATTGTATCGCATGCACGGGGTTTTGTCTACCTCGTAACGGTCTGCGGGGTTACCGGTGCACGCGATAGTGTCGCCCCGGAATCGATTGCGTTGCTTAGAACAGTCAGTAACTATACGAATCTCCCACTGGCCCCGGGATTTGGTATCAGTACCCGCAAACAGGCAGATGCCTATTATTCTGCAGGAGCAGACGGGGTTATCGTCGGGTCTGCTATCGTTCAGAAGATAGAGGAGAACCTCGGGGATACAGATGCCATCTGTTCCGCTGTTTCTACCTATATTGCCGGGATGAAGAGATTATAACTCTCATATCCTGATAAATCCGGATCCGGGATACTCTCTTCTTATCAGCAACCCGGTATTCCTTATTATTTTGCATTTTTTGGGTGGTATAACACTCTGTTTTGAAAAAGCTACAAATAGTAGCAGAAAAAAGATAAGAATAGGCTTTAAGTGGGGCAAAAATGAGAAGAAGAGATATTCATCAGATTTTTTCCGGTATCGTGGTATCAATAACCCTCCTCCTGTTCCTGTGCATGGGATGTACTGGTGACGAATTACTCGTTGCAAATCAGTCAGATCTGCCATCAGGAGGATCTGGGGGTATATTTACTCTGATTGCACAGAATGAATCTGAAATACACGCCACTGAGAGTAATGTCACCGAAATAATTCTCTCAAATCAGTCATCATATTCAGAAAACGGCCAGAATGAACCTGTTTTATCACTGGGCCAGAATATACCGGTACAACCCTCTGTTGAAGCAGCTCCTGGCCTTTTTTCAGAAGATATGGCTTATAATCTGCTTGATCCTGATGATATCAATGAGACCGACCCCGTTTCGGTTGTTTCCGTAATTCCGCTCGGGATAGATCCCGCTATCTCATTTACCGGTGATGGTGCATTGCCTCTCTCTGATGAGGGCGCGTTCTTCTCTTCATCAGGGCAGGATACACCATTAGAGCCGGTCCCTGTACAACCCAAAACCATAACCGGGCAGCCCCAAACCCCCCTCCCGGTCTCAACCGATCTTATTTCTCTTGACACTGATCTTCCGTCCCCCGATGCAGGGTATCCAGGGTCAAACCTGACCAGTGAGAGTCTTTTTGTCTCATCGGTACCGGACGGGGAGAGTTCTTTGGTCTCTCCTGTGCCGGATCAATTCGTTACGCTCTCATCAGATCTGCCAATCTCTTCTGAAGGAGAGATAAAGGGAGAGATACCGGTTAACGCTGGCATTACTCCCGAACCGCTCTCTTTATCCCTAACAACAGAACCGGCTCCGGTTCAATCCAACAGTTCGGCTCCAATCGATCTCTTCTCTCTGCAACAGGGAACCCCGGATCTGGAGCCACAACTCTCCATCGTATCGATACAAGCAATTGATGCTCCCGTGGATACACCCCCACCGACACCAGACATATCTTCCCTTATCCCGGTTCCTGCCAAGAATGCCGGTCTCATAACTCTTGCCACCGATCTTCCGTCCCCCGATGCAGGGTATCCAGGGTCAAACCTGACCAGTGAGAGTCTTTTTGTCTCATCGGTACCGGACGGGGAGAGTTCTTTGGTCTCTCCTGTGCCGGATCAATTCGTTACGCTCTCATCAGATCTGCCAATCTCTTCTGAAGGAGAGATAAAGGGAGAGATACCGGTTAACGCTGGCATTACTCCCGAACCGCTCTCTTTATCCCTAACAACAGAACCGGCTCCGGTTCAATCCAACAGTTCGGCTCCAATCGATCTCTTCTCTCTGCAACAGGGAACCCCGGATCTGGAGCCACAACTCTCCATCGTATCGATACAAGCAATTGATGCTCCCGTGGATACGCCATCACCCACACCTGACGTATCTTCCCTTATCCCGATTCCTGCAAAGAATCCCGGTCTTATGGTACTGGATAACGCCCTCTCAGTGGGACAGGAACAAGATACTGTCTCATCCCAGGCAATCGGTACCGATCTCTTTGATCCGGCCCTGGGAGCATCTGCTCCTGATACATCTGCTGGTATGAATCCTCTCATTTCAGAACAACCTGCCACTGGCGGAATTATTCAGCAGTCAGGCACAGACGGAAATGCAGTCTCCTATGCGAACGGTGAGGTGATTGTCTGTTTCGGGGATACCAAAGGACCCCTGACAGAAGCGGTTTATTCTGCGGCACATGCAACGATCGGGGCAGAGATGATAGGTAGCCTTGCTGCTTTTGGAAAACCTGAGATACAGCTCGTACGCCTGCCTGACGGAATGCCTGTTCCCGATGCAGTCGCATATTACGAGGCCGATCCTGCGGTACAGTACGCAGAGCCAAATTATGAGGTGTCGATATCTGCCGTCCCTGATGATCCCGATTACTCCCAGTTGTGGGGAATGCAGACGGTCAGTGCACCCCAGGCATGGGATATAACCACCGGTTCTTCTGATGTTATCGTGGCTGTTATTGATTCCGGTGTTGATTACACGCACCCTGACCTTGCTGAGAATATCTGGATAAACACCGGTGAGATACCTGATAATGGTATTGATGATGACAACAACGGCTTTGTGGATGATTACCATGGCTGGGACTTCTATAGCGAGGATCCTGACCCGATGGATGAGAATGGTCATGGTACCCACTGTGCCGGCACCATCGGAGCGGTCGGGAACAACGGTATCGGTGTCGCAGGATATAACTGGCAGATTAGCATCATGCCACTCCGGTTTTTGGGCCCTACCGGCAGTGGATACACCTTTGATGCCACTCAGGCGGTATTATACGGGACCATGATGGGTGCCCGGGTAATGAATCACTCCTGGGGGGGAGGTGCATACTCAAAGGCACTCCATGATGCTCTTGCAGCATCACCGGCAATCATGTCCATCGCTGCAGGAAACGATGACTATAATCTTGACCAGATAAATTACTATCCTGCATCATATGACTGCGAAAATATCATCGTTACCGCAGCAGTCGATTCAAACGGAGATATCGCATACTTCTCGAATTATGGGAAGAATTCGGTCGATGTTGCCGCTCCCGGGGTAGCCATCCTCTCGACCGTTTTAAACGGGGGATATGAGTATTACAAGGGTACATCCATGGCTGCTCCCCAGGTCTCGGGTCTTGCGGGCCTACTCTGTACTGCAGATCCCGATGCATCCGCTCTTGATATCAAAAGAACCATAAAAACCCATGTCACCTCCTCAGAAAAGGTGGCTGATAAAGTAGAGACCGGCGGCGTCATCAACGCATATGAGAGTATAAAGGCGGTCTGGAACAATCCGCTCCATGCAGAAGCAACAATAGAGCCCCTGTCAGGAAAGGCACCCTTAAATGTTACCTGCATTGGTTCAGCCACCGGTAGTGTCACCTCGTGGGTCTGGGACTTTGGTGACTATACTCCCCCCGGAGAAGGACAGGTAGTAACGCATACCTATTCCACCGCGAACTATCAACCAATCACCCTCCAGGTCTCGGACGGAACCAGTACCGATGCCGTGACAAAACTGGTTACCGTGTATCCTGATGCCGAATTTACCGCGAACGTTACCAGCGGGGATGTTCCGCTTACTGTAACCTTTACCAGTCAGTCCACCGGTGGAGAACCTGATGCCATCTACTGGAAGTTTGGAGATGGCGTCATGGTTGATAAGACGAAATCCCCGGTCCATACCTATACAGAGGCAGGTACCTACACGGTAACCCTTATTGTTGAACGCCGGGGACTTGCCGACCAGGAGATAAAAACCGGATATATCACGGTGACTGATCCCACACAACCAATAACGGCAGGATTTACTGCTGATCCACAGACCGGTCCTGCACCCCTCACCGTCTGTTTCACCGACCAGTCCACCGGGCCGGTAACGTCATGGAACTGGAACTTTGGTGACGGCAACGTCTCCTGCGAGCAGAACCCGATGAACACCTACCAGGTTCCGGGTCTGTACACCGTTACTCTTCGGGTCTGCGGGGAAGGGGGAGAGGATACCGCAACCGAAACTATCCTCGTGACTGACGGAGAGGTGTTCCTTTTGTCCCTAAAACCAGGCTGGAACCTTATCTCTACACCAAAGACGCTTGCACCCGGGTATGATACTGCAGCCATCTTTGCAGAGGTTGACACGGCCGGTCACAGTATCATGACCTATGATCCCTCCTCCCCTGACTGGATCATTCTTACGAAAGACTCCCCGATAGAACCGTTGTTTGGGTACTGGATATATGCTAAAACACCGGTAACCATTCCACTCGTCTTTTTGACCGATCCGGTCCTTCTCCCGCCGGTCAGGGATCTGCTTGCCGGCTGGAACCTCATCGGATTTGCAAAGACAACCCCGGCAACCGCCCATGATACGATGCTTTCGGTGCAGGATGCATGGATCTACCTCATCGGGTATGATGCAGGCGGACAGCGGTACGAAGAGACTATCATCAACGGTGGACAGGGAGAATTTTCTGATTCCCGTCTCATGTACCCGCAGCAGGGATACTGGACTTTCATGAACAAGTCAGGCACCCTTGCCGGTATCGGGATCTGATTTTTGTGCAGATTCCCGTCTCCTTTTTTCGTGTACCGAAAAGAGGAGATCCTTGATAGCGAGATGGTCAGTAAATAGAGGATAAAATGAATTACCCTCTATTTTTCTCTGACATAACAAACCAATTATATATTATAAGAAATAGAATGAAAAACAGACGTGTGAGACCATGAAACTTCAGGCATTCAGGATAGAGAACTACAAAAAGATAGAAGACACCGGGTGGATCACCGGTGAGAACCTGATGATCTTTGTCGGGAAGAACGAGTCAGGAAAGTCTGCAATATTTCGTGCCTTATCGAAGATGAATGCATCAGATGGCGAGTCTTTTGATGGTCTCCGTGAGTTTCCCCGTCACCGGTATGCGTTGGAGTTCTCCCAGCAGGACTGGCCGGTTGTTTCAGGACTCTTTGCTCTTTCTCTAAAAGAACAGGAAGAGATAGCTTCCGTTTGTGAGGTATGCCAGGATACCCGGGAAGTTACCATTACCCGTCATTATTCAGGATTGTACTCGATCCGGTTTACCCCTGACGTGCATGTGGAACAGGTGACGATTCAGCGGCTCCGGGGATATCTTGAGGATGCAATCTCTGCCCTGCGGGATATGACTGCTCCTGAAGGGAAAGGTGAGGAACTGGGGAGAATCAAGCAGGTTCTCATCAGGTTCTTTGACCAGGAGATTGAGCAGCTTCCCCCCGAGGGACGATGTGACAAACGCCAGCTGGCAGAGATTGTCAACCAGGTTGCCAGTCATGCAAATGAAGAGTGGCAGAAAGAGCTCTTAAACCCGCTTTATGAACCGGTATACAGCCTTCTTGAACAGGTCATCAAAAACGAATCTTTTGTCCATGGCAAGAAGTATGTCATAGAGCACCTTCCCCGGTTTATCTACTTTGACAAGTATAACGTCCTTGACAGTGCCGTTCATATCCCGACATTTATCGCTACCCTGCAGGCGAATCCGAATCATCCCGGCCTTCGGGCCACCAACTGCCTCTTTCGGCATGTAAATCTAAATCTCGGGATGATAGAGGAGCTGGGATCCCACAAGCATTCGCACGAAGACAATCCTCTTATCAGAAGGCAGGTTGATGAACGGGCTATCCTCCTCTCAACTGCTTCGAACCTGATGACATCAAAGTTCCGGGACTGGTGGGACCAGAGAAGACACCGGTTCCGGTATGACATCGATGGTGATTTCTTCAGGATCTGGGTATCAGATGATATCGATTCCAGTGAGATAGAACTTGACCAGCGAAGTGCCGGTATGCAGTACTTCTTCTCTTTCTTTGTCGTCTTTCTTGTCGAGGCAGGGGATCTCTTCTCAAACAGTATCATCCTCCTTGATGAACCCGGGATATCGTTGCATGCCTCGGCCCAGTACAAGGCAGTCAGGTTCTTAGAGAGAATTGCTGAGAAAAACCAGCTCTTCTTCAGTACTCACTCCCCTTTCATGGTGGATTTTGAACACATGGAGCGTGTCAGGGCAGTGTATGAGTCAGATGATGGCAGAACCCGGATATCTGAAGATGAATGGCCGCTTGATCACGACTCGCTCTTTCCCATCCAGGCAGGTGTTGCCTTTCAGCTGGCACAGGGTCTTTTCGTTGCAAAAAAGCAGTTGATTCTTGAGGATATATCGGATCTATGGCTGATTCTCGGCCTTAATTACGCCATGGATTTTGCAGGCAGAAAGACCATCTGCCCGGATCTCAAGATAATCCCATCAGGAGGGCTCTCGACAATAATGCCACTTGCCTCCCTGCTGAAAGGGAACCACGTGGATGCAGCCGTTCTCCTCTCGGGATCGGATCCCGGTCTGCCATTGTTAAAGAAACAAATCGAGCATCTGTTTGATTCAGGGCAGAACCGGTGTCTTTTTATCGGGGATTACCTGCACAATCCCAACGCCACGCTTGAAGATATCTTTAACGAGGAGTTGTACCTCTCCTGTGTGAGGGATACCTATCCACAGGTTCATCTTCATTTTGTTCCCGAGGAGGAGGAGATGGGGGGAATAGTAGCACGGCTTTTGGCATTATTTCTGCGAAACCAGGCCGGATCATTTGAGAAGTGGCGGGTTGCCGAACGGGTCTGTAACCGGATATTTGAGGATCCTGCAATTGTCGGGTACCAGACACTGGAGACGTGTGAGCATCTCTTTAGTGATGTCAACCGGATATGCGAGTAGAGAAGATTTTTCAAAAATCAGATCCCTTTCTCCGCATTGAGACAAATGGTTCATCGAGTGTCGGCGATTTGATTGTATCAGGGCGAACGCGGTGCTTTGACAGCACCGGCAAGAGAAGGCAGCCGTCCGGGAGGTGATCCTCGTATAAGTCTTGGGTTTTTTCATGGCACTTCCGGGGGTACCTCTTCTTCGTGTATACCGTCTCCCGAAAGGCCCGGTCCCATCTGACCGGGAACGGAAAGGGCATCTCTATGACTGTACAGTCCGGATCGGGCTTGTTGCGATCAGGAAGTTTGGGGAATGTGTCAGGCGTACCGGACCCGGTGCCCGGAATCCTGCCTGCTGTGCCGGGAGCGTGATGGATGAGTGAGGGACCATGAGACTGAAAGAAGCGATTGAGCAGGCAAAGGAGGTAAACCGGGTGATGAGACACCGGAGCAGCCAGGCGGAGTACTACCGGGAGAACCGTGAAGTGTTCCTGAAAAGACGGAAGGAGGTCCCCGGGTATGGGGGATAATCCCTCTCCTTTCATCGTCCGGGAGGTTCCCTGGAATCCGTACGAATACTGCGGGAGGATGATCACGAGGGATGGTCAGCTGGTGATATTCATTGACGGGACCGGGAGATTCGAGGTTCCGTTACCGGAGGTGCAGTACGTGCTGATGGGTCTCGGACCGGTCCGGGTGAAGAGCCTGCATGGACCGGCTGGGAAGATGAGTCTGTCAGAGACCGGGTGGATCAAAAACCAAAACTAACTTACTTTTATGAATGTATTGCATAAACAATAGGGATAGAAATGTCCACTTCTTCTCTCTCCAAAATCTGGCTGAAAGTAGAAGGGCCTATTGTAAAAGAACATAAGATTGAAGCAGCTTCCTATGGTGCTTTCCTGATCTCAATACAGCGAGTTGTCAACACAATCCGAAGTTGTTCTTATGAAGATAAAAGTAAAGACTCATTTCGGTTATTCATATCAGAGACTAAAAAGGGTAGTCATATCTCTGCATTGCAGCCAATATATTCAGACGTAGATCTTTTTTCAGAAAAACCAGTTTTTGATAGTCTATCTAATTTATTTTCTTCATTCATTGATTCATTATTAAATGATGAAGAACGATTTATTCAGTTATTAGAGACTGAATTAACTGAACCCACAATAATCCTGAAGTATCTTAAAAACTTAAAGGATTTACTCTCAAAGGTGGGGAAATATCAAATATCTATTGCTTTTGGGCCAACTTTTCCTCAAAATTTTATTTTACTCCCATCAGAAAAAGAAAAATTTCTAATAGACCTTATTGAAGTTTATCGTGAACAGGCCTCTTCACAAATAATTGGAATTATTACGCGATTAAAAGGTGACGAACCAAGAGAGTTTGCAATAGCCGATGAGAAGGGGGAGCTAGTAATTTGTGATTATCCAGACGAATTTGACAAAGAAATCCGCAGTAACTATCTAAAACAACCAATAAAAGTGAGTGGTTTCATTAGCCATGGAATTAGAAACAGAACTCTCACAGAGATTCATTCAATAATTCCTTTTACGCAAGAGCGACTATTTACTATTGGACTTTATACTCTGACTAAACCTCTAACAATTGAGATTGAATATAACGAAAAAGAAAAAACATGGCACATATTCAATGAGGACATTTCTATTGAAGGGTACGGTAATTCTTACTCTGAAGCTTTGGAAGATTTAGATATAAGTTTAGAAAGTTTTTTGGTGGGAATTCTCTCCTTTACTGATTCTGAATTATCTGAAAAATCGAAAAATTTAAAATTTAATTTCAATCGGTTTTTTAATTTAGAAGAGGTTTCAAAGACATACTTTTCTCGGGACTCAAATTAAGATGGCTCAAATTAAAGTTCGAGACTTTGAAAAAGTTATGATAAAAAAAGGTTTCCAAGAAAAAAAGGAAATTCGAAAAAATAATTCTCACATTTATTACTATTTTATGGATATGGATGGAAAAGTACAATTAAATGTGAGAACTTTTCGCAGCAATCATTCAAATCAAAAGTTTATTTCAGACGATATTATTAGTAAAATGGCTAGACAACTTAACTTTCCTGATAAAAAGACTTTTGATAGTTTTCTTGAATGCTCTATTTCAAGAGATGATTACAACTCAATGTTATTAGAAAAGTGTATTATTTAAAACTGGTTTATTCACTATCCCCCCGCATACGTTGCCTCGAAAATGGAATCCTGAAGCCATTTCTTAAATGACGGGTTATCACTGAACTGTTTAAAGAGCTCGGTATGATCACTGAGCATTGCGGTGATAACCCGGAGAAGTGCTTTATCATGCTCAATCCGGGCGTTCTGTTTATCTGAATGCTTAATTGCATTCTGATACGCTTTATCTTCTTTGACTTTCTGGGGGATCTCTACAGAGATTACTTTCCTGATTTTATCCCCATCCTTCCATTCGATACTTCCAAAGAGATCATTGAATGCTTTGACAATATTGCTCAGATAATCCAGTTCCGGTTCTCTGACATGACCTCCGCCGGATGTCGGTACTGGGTATATTTCTGAATCCTCATCGGTAAGGTCTATTGAAAGGGAAGCCTGGACTTCAACCCGGTAACTCTCCATATCGATTGCTTCGAGGATACCTTTTGACAGATCCTCTTCTTTCGGAGCAGGAAGTTTTGGTGTCAGGAAGTTCAGAAATATCGAGAGTTTTTCCCATTCGGCGTTTTTGTACGGAAGGATAGCAGAAAGAAAATTATAGGTCCGGAGAAATGCTTTTGCTTTTCCTTTGAAGTCAACCTGACTGTCTTCATCAAGGGCATTATAATCAACAACACAGATATCCAGGTATGGATCCAGTTTATCCCGGTCTGCTCCGTTAATATAGAGTTCAACCAGGTTTTCTATCCGGTCCGGTGTGTAAACCTGATATGCATCGAGATCGGTTTTCAGGTCATGCAGTTTATTTGGATCAGTCTCATCACAGAGGACAGTTGTCCGGTAATAGGTTTCAAATGCCTCTCTGATGGTATCTACATCATTGACAAAATCAAGCACAAAGGTGTCATGTTTCTGTGGATGTGACCTGTTCAGACGTGATAAGGTCTGGACCGCTTTAATGTCAGTGAGGATCTTATCAACGTACATGGTATGGAGAAGTGGTTCATCATATCCGGTCTGGAATTTGTCTGCGACAACCAGGAACCGGTACGGATCTTCGATGACCTTATCAGGGATCTTGATACTGGGAAATCCGTTCAGGGTTGCTTCACTTACTTTCTCTCCACCATATTCATGCTCACCTGAAAAGGCAACAATGGCTTTATAGGGGTATTTTTCTGAAGCGAGATATGCAGATATGGCATGATAGTATTGAATGGCCCGCTCAATACCACTGGTTACGACCATTGCACGAGCTTTTCCTCCAATCTTTCTCCGTTGGATCACCTGTTCATGGAAATGGTCAACCATGATCTCTGATTTTAACCGGATGGCATGCTCATGGGATTCAACATATCTCCGTAACTTTTTCTTCGCCTTCTTTTTATCAAAGACCGGGTCATCAGGAACAGTCTTCATGAGCTGATAGTAACTCTGAACCGGTGTGTAGGTCCTGAGTACATCCAGGATGAATCCCTCCTCGATGGCCTGTT
>CAZSDZ010000008.1:0-74942 GCA_964605795.1 uncultured Methanoregulaceae archaeon | reverse complement strand
AGCAGTGTTCAATTTTGCCGGACTTACTGTTCAGATCTGATCGGAATATACACCATTCAGGCTCTGATTCCATGGAAAGGTGTGCAGAGCCATCTTACTTACATTCTTTCAGGTTCTCACTCGCTGCTCACAATATCGATCTGATTCAATTCTGCAGATTAATCCAAATAAACGTATAAAATCATACAAAAAATACATTACTCATACAACATAACATATATTACCATAGATATTATCATCGATATCAATAACACGATACCAGACATGACCAGTCAGACAACCGACCTCTACACGGCAGGGACCAGAAAGAAATGGATAATCCTTGCAATCTTTGTTCTTCTCCTCATTGTTACCATATTCTACGCATTAAATGCAGGATCCTACCACCTTACACCATCACAGGTCATCTCGGTCCTCTCCCATGTCATCACCGGAAATGCCGATGCACTGGCGCCAAACGAGAAGATCGTCGTCTTTGACTTCAGGCTTCCCCGCATCCTGCTTGCGGTATTTACCGGCATCAGCCTTGCAATCGCAGGAACCGTTATGCAGGCACTCCTGCGAAACCCGCTTGTGAGCCCCTTCACCCTTGGTCTCTCCTCGGCCGCCTCCTTTGGTGCCGCCTGTGCCATCGTACTCGGTGCTGCCTGGCTCCCCGCACTCACAGATCTGTACCAGAACTCTATCATCGTCACATCGGCATTCATCCTCGGCTGGCTCTCGATCCTGCTAATCTATGCCATATCACGGATAAAAGGATCAACCTCAGCAACCCTCATCCTCTCAGGGGTTGTCATCGGCTATATCTTCCAGGCCGGCGTGATGATCCTCAAGTACGTCTCGAACAACGAGAAACTGCGGGAGATTACCCTCTGGCTGATGGGTGGAATGTGGGGAGCAAGCTGGAACGCCATTCTTGTCGTCGCCCCCATCTGCATTATCTGTCTCATTTACCTGGAGTCACTCGCCTGGGATCTCAACTCACTCTCTGCCGGAGACGATATCGCACGAAACATCGGGGTAAAAGTCGAACATCTCAGGTTTCGCGGTCTCTGTATCTCAACCCTCGCTGCATCGGTCTGCCTTGCCTTCACCGGTATCATCGGGTTTATCGGGCTTATGGCACCACATATCGGGCGGATGCTCATCGGAAACGACAACCGCTACCTCATACCCTGCTCTGCACTCCTCGGTGCCCTCATCCTGCTCGTATCAGACACCTTTGCACGGACCATCATGGACCCGGTCGAGATCCCGGTTGGCGTGATTATGTACGTCATCGGAGGAATATTCTTCATGATTTTAATCCTCCAGGGAAAACACAGGATTATCACCTGAAAGGAGTGAAACGATGATAGTAGAGGTGACCAATCTCTCGTTTCGGTATGAAACAAGAGAAGTTTTACATAATATCAATTGTTCTATCCGCAGGGGAGAGATACTCTGTGTAATCGGACCGAACGGATCAGGCAAGAGCACCCTTGTAAAGACTGTTGCAGGAATCCTTACGCAACAATCAGGCGATATCACTATAAACGGCAGAAGCAGTAACCTCTTGTCAGGCTATCAAAGGGCAAAGATCCTCGGCTATGTCCCCCAGGATTTCTCGTACCTCACCTCTGTCACCGTACTTGAACTCATCCTCCTTGGGAGACGTCCTCATGTAACCTGGACACTCTCAGAAACCGATCTTGAGATCGTATCCCGCTCCATGGAACAACTGGGAATAACCGGGATGGCATCAAAAAATATCACCGAACTATCAGGAGGAGAACGACAGAAAGTCTTTATCGCACGGGCACTTGCCCAGGAACCGGATCTCTTCCTCTTTGATGAACCCACAAGCGCCCTTGATATCAGGCACCAGATAGAGGTCTTTGCAATGATGAAAGAACTCACAGAGAAACAGAACCGATCTGTTCTTGTCGTGGTACATGATCTCAACTTTGCCTACCATTATGCAGACCAGGTACTCCTGATGGATAATGGCAGGATTATTGCAGCAGGCCCTCCTGATACCGTGATGACACCTGAAATGATCGAGTCGGTCTATCACGTCCCGATGCAGTACGTTGATACTACGGCGGGCAGGTACGTGCTACCGGTCTGGAATTAAAAAAATAAAAAGGGAATGAGAATTCACATCCCGTATCCCCGGACAGAACCGGCAATCGCATCTGAGGTAAATTCATCCATCTTCAGGTACCTGCCTCCCATCTCCCCGGCAAGTTCCTTCGCACGTCCGAAACTCACGTATCCCTGTTCGGTATCGATAATTAGAGAGGAGATCCCGGCACTCCTGACTGCCTGTGCTGCTGCCCGGGCTTCCTGTCGCGGAGGAGAGCCGTTTATGCTCACGTTTGCCTTCCCGTCAGATATCAGCACAAGAAGAGGTAACGATTCAGGATTTTTTATCTGCTCACGACAAAGGAGCTCAAGGCCGGTATAAATACCCCGGGCAAGCGGAGTCTTTCCACCCGTAGGAATCATCGCTATACGGGATCGTGCCAGTTCCACGCTTGAGGTAGGCGGGAGTAAGACCTCGCACCCGTCCCCCCGGAAAGCTACCAGTCCCACCCGGTCACGCCGCTGGTATGCTTCATGAAGCAGTGAGATGACCGCTCCTTTCACCTCGCTCATCCGCTTCATAACCCCCATGCTGCCACTGACATCCACCACGAACAACAGCGTATTCCCGACTTTTCGCTCCCGTACCTTCTCCCTGATATCAGAAGTATGAATAGTGACTGCACAATCACCTGATCGGGACCTCTGAAAAGGGGCAGCGGCACGTATCGTCGCATCAAGCGCAATATCAGGAGATATAGGACCGGTAGGAATCCTGCTCCTGACATAGTAACCGGTGTCAGATACTGACCTCCTGCTTCTTCCCCTTCCCTGCTGTATCTCATCCCGGTTTACCCTGGGATCAGCAATGACTCCTTTCCTGGCCTTGATAGTATCATCCTCTGCAAACTGGGTCGTTCCGGTCGCAGAAGGTCTCTCCCGGTCTTTTGTTTCGGAATCATCGCAATGATTCTCCTGCTGTTCCTCCGGGTTGCGGTTCTTCTGAATCGACTCCTCAAGCTGATTCTTATCAAAGGGAGTATCTGAAAACGGCTGTCGCTTCATGCGGTGGGGAAGAACCAGTTCTGCTGCCTCCCTGACATCATCCTCGCTGACAAGAGACCGGCATGCATACGCGGCAATCGCCTTTGCCGTCTTTACCATGGTAATATCTGCCCTGTGACCATCAACAGCCATATCAATACATATTCCAACGACCATCTGCAGCATCTCGTCAGGGATCTCTACAGAGCAGAGCCTCTTTTGTGCATCCACAATCCGGCAGGCGAGATCACGATCTCCGGCTGCATATGATACCAGGAACGAATCAGGATCTGATTCATAGGAGAGCCGCCTCTTGATAACCTCCATCCTGACACCGGAATCCCGTATCCCTTCAATATCAACACACAAACCGAACCGGTCAAGGAGTTGGGGACGGAGATCACCCTCTTCCGGGTTCATGGTTCCGATAAGGATAAAAGACGAGGGATGCTCAAACGAGATCCCCTCGCGTTCCACGATATTTACTCCCATCGCTGCGACATCAAGCAGCAGGTCAACGATATGGTCATTAAGCAGGTTGACCTCGTCAATATAGAGGATATTCCGGTGGGCTTCGGCAAGAATACCCGGCTCAAACATCTTCTTCCCTTTCTGTATCGCCTGCTCGATATCGATCGTTCCAATAACCTTGTCCTCGGTTGCACTGACCGGCAGTTCCACAACGCTCATCTTTTTGTATGCCTGGTGCACCTCAGACGACTCCCGGCAGAGAGAACACATCTCAGGGGGCCTGCCCGGGTCACAGTGAAACGGGCATCCTTCAGAGACAAGGATGTCAGGGAGAAGATTTGCAAGTCCCCTGACCGCGGTGGACTTTGCAGTTCCCTTCTCGCCCCTGATGAGCACCCCACCGATCCCCGGATGTATCGCGTTTAATATCAGGGCTTTCTTCATGTGCTCCTGACCTACAATCGCTGAGAACGGATATATCCGATGATGCACTTCCATAAGAGGAAGGTGGTTCTTAGAAATATATCAAACAATGGAATGGTATCATCTGTTTATACATAACAGGAGAAAGTAAAATCAAGTAGCAACATTCTTATTTTTTTAAGATTTATTGAATATATCACTCTCATGAAAGATTTTTGGCAGCTGCCATGATCCGTTACACAACAGCGTGATTCGTGGTCTCACAATCATATCCCCGGAGATGCGCAGAAAGGAAAGAGAAATTTATGACGATAACTATTGCTGCTATCATGTGGAACTCATACATTCCGCTCTTTGTACAGGCTGCCAAAAAAAACGGAATTAATCTTCTTATTCACTCAACCCGGGAATTAGAAGAAGATCCTCAGAAGATCGATAATGCCCTTGCAGAGATGGAGGGAGCAGATATCATCATATTATACCGGACCGGAAGTCTCTTCTGGGACACCATCGAGGATCAGATCCGCTCTTTCGGGAAGAACCGGCCGATAATTGCTGTAGGATATGAATCCTCATACTGGCTCCTCTCAAACGTCGACGCACGGATAGTCATGACCGCATACACCTATCTCATGCTCAACGGCGCCAATAACTCTGAAAATCTCCTTCTTTTTCTCTCTAAAGAACTCTTAAACGCACCATTTTTCCCACAACCCCCTGAACAGATCCCATGGGAGGGCATCTATCACCCGGACGCAGAGTCTTACTTCACAATAATGAAAGACTACCTCTCCTGGTACAGAGAGAGGAGAACTGATACAGGTGAACCGTACATTGGACTTCTCATCTCAAGAACCGCGTGGATCACCAATAACCATGCTATCGAGGACCTGGTTATTCGTTATCTCGAGAACGAAGGATTACAGGTAATCCCGGTCTTTACTTACTCGGTTCGGGATGCAGATCTCGGTACCCGTGGCATGGCCGGTTGTATCAGGCAGTTTTTCCAGGATCCTGCATGCCCGAAAATCTCGGGTCTTATCAAGATGACATCGTTCTTTATCGGATCAGACAAGGAGGCAGAGAGCGGATCAAAATCAGTGATACGATCCGGGACAGAGGTGTTAAAAGAACTGGGAGTCCCGGTTTTTCAGCCGATAATCTCGTACTACCGCCAGATATCTGACTGGGAAGACGGCATCGATCTCACCGATGATATCGGCTGGAGCGTCAGTATGCCGGAGTTTGAAGGGGTCATCGAGCCCATCCTTATCGGTGCCCAGACCGGTCTCGGGGAAGAATCAGGTTCACGCGTTCCCATCCCGGAACGTTGCCAAAAACTGGTAACAAGGGTTGCAAACTGGGCCAGGCTTGCCAATAAACCGGTTTCGAAACGAAAAGTGGCATTCGTCCTGTTAAGCAGCCCCTGTGCAGGAGTCGAGGCAACTATCGGCTCTGCAGCACACCTCGATGCTCCTGCAAGCCTGGCAAGGATTCTTATAAAGATGAAAGAGGCAGGTTACAATGTCAGGGTTCCTGCAGATGGAGAAGAGATAATTAGGGAATTTCTCGATAAAAAAGCAATATCAGAATTTCGTTGGACCACTGCTGCAGATATCGTCAGGCTCGGCGGCTGTATCGAAAAGATGACGCCGGAACACTATCTTGAGTACTTCTCGACCCTTCCGGAAAAAACACAACAGGAAGTCTGTAACGCATGGGGAAACCCCCCGGGAACCGCTATGGTTCACGAAAATAAGATTCTCATCACCGGTCTCCTCTATGATAATGCACTCCTCTGCATACAGCCAAAACGGGGATGTGCAGGGGCAAAATGTGACGGAGAGGTCTGTAAGATCCTCCACGATCCCCTTGTTCCCCCGACTCACCAGTACCTGGCCACTTACCATTACCTGCATGCAGTCTTTCAGGCAGATATCCTGGTCCATGTCGGAACTCATGGCAACTTAGAATTTCTCCCGGGAAAAGGAGTCGGATTAAGCAGGTACTGCTATCCTGACATCACCATCGGAACCATTCCGCATCTCTATATCTACAATGCAGACAACCCGCCTGAAGGAACAACCGCCAAACGGCGATCCTATGCCTGTCTCGTGGATCATCTCCAGACGGTCATGGTTTCAGGCGGCCTTTATGACGACCTGCTCACGCTTGACCAGTTACTGATTGAATACGAAACGGCACAGTATGATCGTGCCCGATCCCATGCCCTGCAGCACGAGATCCTCGATGCCGTGAATAAGGCACATCTCGAGAATGAGATCACCATCTCGCATGATACCCCGATAGAAGATATCATCCCCAGACTCCATGAGAACCTGACCAGGATACGACAGACTCGGATCCCTTCAGGGATGCATATCTTTGGAACCCTGCCTGAAGGCGAGTGGGAAGTTGCATTTATATACGCCATTCTTGCCTACGAGACAGGTCCGGGATCCCTTCGCGATTACATCGCAACCCTGATGGGACTAACGCTCTCTTCACTTATCAGTAACAAGGAAGGATTTCATGCCGAACGGAAACTATCACACGCGGCACTGCTCGAGGAGATAGAGAAGGAATCGCTGGCCTTTATCAAAGATATTCTGGATAGCCCCGGATCGGACAAAAACCCGGGAGAGGTATACGCAACCGGACCAGACGAAACAAAAAAACAGCTTTTTATGAGAATTCTTGATATAACATCACGGATCCGTGAATCTGATGAGATCAAATCACTGCTGAACGGTTTTTCAGGACACTACATCCCACCCGGCCCGTCAGGACTCATCACCCGGGGACGGGATGATGTTCTGCCGACCGGGAGAAACTTCTACTCGCTTGATCCCTATCGCCTTCCGACCCGTGCTGCATATACGGTCGGTCAGCAGCTTGCCCATGCCCTGCTTGAGAAGTACGTCGGGGACCATGGTTCTCTCCCCGAGAGTGTGGCCTTTTACTGGATGGCAAACGATGTCATGTGGACCGACGGGGAAGGGCTTGCCCAGATGTTTGCCCTTATGGGAGTCGAACCGGTCTGGCAGCAGAACGGACGGGTACAGGGTATACGGGTAATACCGCTGGAGACACTGGGAAGACCCAGGATAGATATCCTTGCCAAGAGTTCTGGAATCATCAGAGACAACTTTTCTAACCTGTTTTCCCTCCTTGATGACGCGGTACAGACCGTTGCAGATTTAAATGAACCCGATGCCCTGAACTTTATCAGAAAACATGTACGGGAATCAATGAAAGGAGAACTCTCACAGCGGGACGCAACCATCAGGATCTTCTCAAGCCGGCCGGGAACCTACTCAGCAGGTGTCAATCTTGCCGTATTTGCAAGTGCCTGGAAAGAAGAAGCAGATCTTGCAGACATATTCCTTGCATACAACGGTTTTGGATACGGGCGGGATATCGCAGGAGCAGAAGTACACAACCTCTTTGCAGAAAGGCTGGCAGAAGTGGATCTCACGTTTAACAAGATGCCTTCAGATGAGTATGATCTCTTCGGATGCTGCTGCTACTTCTCAAACCAGGGCGGCATGACAGCTGCTGCCCGAAGAATATCAGGAAAAGAGATACGGGCGTATTTTGGGGACACGCGGGAAGCAGACCATGCAGAAGTCAGGGATCTTGCCGATGAGATCAGGAGAGTCGTCAGGGGAAAGGTTCTCAATCCGAAGTGGATTGAAGGGATGAAACAACACGGGTATGCAGGTGCCGCAGATATCTCGAAACGAGTCGGCAGGGTATACGGATGGGAGGCAACCACACAGGAGGTTGATGACTGGATCTTTGACGAGATAGCAGAGACTTTTGTCAATGATCCCGAGATGAAAGAGTTCTTTTCAGAGAAAAATCCGTATGCCCTTGAAGAGATATCCCGCCGGTTACTCGAGGCTCATTCCCGGGGATTATGGCAGGCAGATCCCTGTATCCTTGAGAAACTCCAGGAGTCATACCTTGAGATAGAATCGTGGATGGAAGAGCAGGATCATGAGGGAGATTTCCAGGGAGGAACGGTGTCAGTTCGCGGGTACCAGGATATCGAGGAATGGGACGAATCAATGCTCCGGTACCTGAACAAAATCCACAACAAAGAACCGGTGAAAAAGTGATAAAAGAAACGGATCAGAGTAAAAATCCTTCTTCCATGCCCATCGTCACGACTGAACTGACCCGGTATTATGGTGAGCTTTGTGCCGTAAACCGGATGAACCTAAAAGTAGGAACCGAGATATTTGGTATCCTTGGACCGAACGGATCCGGAAAGACCACCACGGTCATGATGCTGACCACCCTGCTTGCCCCGTCATCTGGAACTGCTTCAGTCTGTGGGTATGATATCAGAAAAGATCCCCGATCAGTACGAAAGATGATAAGTTTCGTCCCCCAGGACATGGCGGTTGATATCCGGCTTACCGGACGGGAGAACGTGATGATGTATGCCGAGCTCTACAAAGTGAAAAACCCGGTAGAGAGGACAGAAGATGCATTACAGACCCTAGGACTGGCCGACCGGGCCGATGAATTTGTCAGGGCATACTCGGGCGGGATGAGACGGCGGCTTGAACTTGCCCAGGCTCTTGTTCACAACCCCCGGGTCTTATTTCTCGACGAACCAACAGTCGGACTGGATGTCTCGGCCCGGAAAAAGATCTGGGAACATATCAGGGGTCTTCGGGAGACCGGGATGTGTATCTTTGTTACCACTCATTACATGGACGAGGCAGACCGGTACTGTGACCGTGTTGCCATCATTGACAAGGGAACAATAAAAGCGATAGATTCTCCGGATCATCTCAAACGCATGATATCCCATGATATCGTTACTGCAACGGTATCCGGAACCGGTTCCGGAATTGACCTGCCCGGTATCAGGTGTATCGAGAGAGATGGTGATGAACTGATATTTTATGCAGAGAACGAGGATATAGCTCTTCCCCTGATAAAAGACGCCCTTGCAGGTGAAGGCCTGACCATCCACTCCATGTCAGTCAGGCGTCCGTCTCTGGATGATGTCTTTCTTCACCTCACCGGTAGCACCGATGAGGAGGCAGGACCCTTTAACTTAAGCACATTCCGGAATATTCTCGGGAGGAGGGGATGAACGTTTTATGAATGCAATACTGGTGTACTGCCGTCGTGATCTTACGAGATGGATTCGGGGCAGATGGGGATTTATCTCTGCACTCGTCACCCCTGCTGCCTGGCTCATCTTCGTCGGTCTCGCACTGCCCATCAGGTTTACCGATGACTACATCGACTTTGTCACTCCCGGCATCCTCGTTATGAGCACCCTTACTGCATCACTGCAGGGAGGCGGACTCCTCATCCTTGACCGGATGCTTGGATTTTTTACGAAATTTCTCGCCCTTCCTGCCCCCCGCGAGAGTATTTTATTTGGAAAGATACTGGTCATCATGATACGGGGGCTTATCCAGTCAACCATCATCCTTGCATTGGCATTTCTCATCGGAGCAACACTCTATACCCCGGCCCAGCTTGCTGTTACGTACCTGATTTTAATCATATTTGGTGCAATGCTCTCATCCTTTACAACAACGCTCGCAATCTACGTCGGGGATCACGACAGCTATGCAGCAGTCAGCGCCATGATCTCCATGCCGCTCTTCTTCACCTCAACAGCAATGATGCCGTATAGCGTCATGCCTGAGTGGATGCGGATACCGGCAGCGATAAATCCCCTTAGCTTTGCAATAGACGGGATCCGGCTTATTCTTGAGGGTGTATTTCCGGCAATCCAGATTAGTGCCCTCTGCCTGCTCTGTATCCTTCTCATGCTGTTCAGTGTAAGGGCTTTTAGGAGGGTAAAGATATGACCTGATATTTATCTTTCCTGAAAAATTAAAGAAGCGAAACAACAGCGAAAACAACAACAAAATGATACTATGATACACACACCCATCTTCCGATTCATTCTTCCCGTCCTGCTGGCAGTATTTATTGGATCTGCCTGTACCTGTGCCGATGTCGTCTTTACTGATACCAGTGGAGAAGAGATTACCCTCCCTCATCCTGCCTCCCGGATCGTCTGCTTAAACGGTGATGCTGCCGAGATGCTGATAATCCTCGGAGCCGGGGACCGGATAGTCGGTCTGACTGAGACAGCACTGGACGATCCGGTTTTAAAAAAACAGGTGCCGAATGCGGTAAATGTCGGAGACTGGCAGACCCCGAGTGTTGAGCGGATCCTCGCCCTCGAGCCGGATGCAATCATAACTTATCGAAGTTCAACACCAAAGAACTCAGATCAGTTCAAAAATGCAGGCCTGCCTCTTATCTATCTTGACTGCTACAAGACAGACACCCTGCAGCATGACGCTCTGGCCATGGAGAAACTTATCGGGGAAGAGACTGCTGCCGACGAGTATCTTACATGGATAAATCAGTGGGAAACCCTGGTTCAGGAGAAGACAGCAGATATTCCACAAGATGCATATCCACGTGTTTACATCGAGGGATATAGTGAATACTCAGCCCAGGGAAAAGACAGTGGAAGTGACCTGCTGGTAACAGAGGCAAAGGGAGTAAATATCGCAGCGGGACTGGAAGGACAGTGGCCCAAGGTCACCCGCGAATGGGTTATTCAGCAAAATCCTGTTATCATTATCAAGATCGTTGCAATAAAACCAGATACCAGTCTTGCATCTTCCCGGGAGATGGTCATGAACAGGGATGGTTTTTCTGATCTGACTGCAGTGAAGCGTAACGAAGTGTATGCATTCAACGCAGAACTGACACTGGGGCCGCGAAGTCCTGCAGGCCTGTGTACGGTTGCATCCATTCTGCATCCGGAACAGTTTACTGATGTAGACACCGGAGAAGCTCTTGTTTCGTATGCAGAACAATTCCTTCCGGGTGCTGATGAGGGAGAGAGTGTATATCCTGCAGTGTAAAACCGTGGAGCAAGGATATCATGCCAAAACACCTCATGAACTTCTCAGTCTACCCGATGGACCCTGCACGATACGAAAACAACTGGGAGGTAGTCAGACAGTTTGTATCAGACCACCATCTCGATGGCATTGAACTGACTATCGGAACAGATCCTATACCGGCAATACCGACCGGGCTTGTGCATACCGTTCATTTCCACTACAGTTCATCTGCTGCATACCAGAACGAACATTTCTTCGGTAAACCCCCGGCTGCCTGCATCAACGGATCCTATGCCCCCCGGATGGGTGCCATCATCGATACCATAACCAGGCTTGACGAGCACCGGCCGTTTACCCTCCCCGGTTGTGCTGAAATCAGGAAGATCGTCTCTCCTTCGTTTATAACTCATGAATTTTTAAGCAGGACCAAAGACGAACTCTCGGTAAAGATAAAAACCCAGACACACGCATTAGCGATGGGCGGATAGTGGGATAGGAGAAAAACCGCGGATGATTAATGTCCGGTTTCACTTCTGCTCCTTTTCATCTGCCCGGACACCCCATGACGGGATGTGGCTCGTAAAAACCTCTTCAAATTCCCTTAAAACAACCTCAACAGGCCTGTTTCCATCGATGACAAGATCGGCAACCGCCTTCTGCTCATCCCGAAAACGGCGAAAATGGGGGATAACAACCTCTGTACAGTAGGCAGGATCGTCGGTGTGGTTTCGAATCTGTCGTCTCCTGCTGATCTCATCCTCAGATACATCCAGATATATTTTGAGATCACAAAGAGGAAGGACTCTTGAGTCAGTAAATAACAAAAATCCTTCTGCAATCATGAAAGGAGCCGGTCTGACTAATGTATCACACATACCGGTCCATCCTGCATGGGGAACATATGAGATCCGTCCTGCAGAGAGATCGGTGAGAACCGCAACAAACGCATCCATCATCAGTGATTCGGGAATTTCCCAGTTTACGTACCCTTGATAAAACGCTACCGGATAAGGGCGGAAAAAGAGATCAAGAGAGATACATACCATATCATGACGATCAGCAAGCAGCCTGCATACAGAACTCTTCCCACAACAACTCGGCCCTGCGATTCCTACAAGCATTGTCTCTCCCACTACCCGGTATTATCCATTATCCTGATAAAAAGTCTTTATCCATGATCCCAAAAAAACCACGACCTAAACAGTTGCGGGATTCCTTTACTCCATCTTCTTGTGCCTGATGACCTGGATCACGGTCTTTATAACAAGACCGATCGCAAAGAGACATAAAAAGAGCACAATCCACATAAGAAGACTGACATGCTCTTTTACAAACGGGATATTGCCGATGATATAACCGGCAAGAATAATACCACTGGTCCAGAGGAGTGCACCGATGACATTATAGAAGAGAAAAACCCGGTAGTTCATCTCGCCGAACCCGGCAAGAAACGGGGCAAATGTTCGTGCATACGGAATAAACCGTGCGATAACAATGGTTGCTCCACCCCACTCTGCATAGAACTCACGGGTATAATCGATCCACTCTCCTTTCACAAAGGCAGAAAGCCGTCCGTTTAAGATACGTGTTCCGGCATACCTCCCGATCCAGAAATTCACCGTATCACCGATGACAGCAGCACAAAAGGTTACGATGATTAATGCCGGCAGAAATAATATCCCGCTTCCAGCAAGGGCACCGGAGATAAAAAGAAGAGAGTCACCTGGCAGAAACGGTGTAACCACAAACCCGGTCTCGCAGAAAATGATACAAAAAAGAACGAGATAGATGAGCAGGCCAAGCTCTATAGACATCGTCTCGAGGGAATCATCAAGATGAAGAAAGAGATCAAGAAGGATTATCGTCATTATGGAAGTAGTAATGAGATGAGAACCCTGATGAAATTTCGTACCCGATACCGGTCATAAAAAGAATACAGGATATTGACAGAATGAGAAGCGGGAGATCAGACGGGATCCTGCAACCGTATCATTCCGGAGGTCACACAGATTGCATAAAACCGTTCCAGATCTCGGACTATCTCTGTCCCCTGCCGTTCAATCTGGCCAATTATCTTGCTGCTCCCTTTTCTTGGCTCTTCATACATCCCACAGTGGGCAAGATCGTTTCTCAACCCTGAAATTCTGCTCCAGATAGCGGTGAGTTCCTCCCAACCGGAAAGCCCCTCATACCAGTCTGAAAACTCTGACCGCTCATATGAACTGCCCTGAACCCTGATAAGAGCTCCTCCGACAGCCTGCTCCATGGCATCACGAACCTCTCTTTTAAGCCATTCATGCTCATATCCCCCATGAACAAGGATAAGAACCGATACCATCCATTCCCGTGCAACCGTGACGGCCTGTTGGTACAACCCAAGATCCACCTGGTATTCTATCAGGCGAAACATCTTCTCCAGGTATTCAGTATTCAGACCATCTCTGGGATAACGTGAGGCAAAGGGTTCAAGCAACCGGATCCGATCCAGAAGGGGAACAAGTGCCGGAATGAACCGTTCCACCTCAGATGCCGCACTCGAAAGGCCCTGTACAATGCGGCTGGCAGAAGCACATGCTTCTATCGGCCGGGAGAGACGGACAGCCGATGCAAATGACCTCGCCTGGAGTGCCCAGGGAGCGAGAGCCCGGGGAGGAAGAGGTACCTGGTCCTGGTTCATCCGGGAATGAATGGAGCGTACCATCTCCTGCAGATAAGAGCCGTCAGCATGATGAAGAAAGGAATGAACGGCTGATATCCAGTCCAGTATATCGATAAATCCGGTCAGATCAAGTACATCAACGATATCAGAACCATCATCTGACCTGAGATGATATCCCCCGTACAGCACCCGGGCAAAAGTAACCTGTTTTATCTCTTTTAAGTATGCAATCGCCATGAACGCAACAAGGGAAAGGGTCCGGAACCCCTGAGTGATATCAAAGACTATCTCTTCACCCTCCGTGACCTGTGCACAGACGATCTCAAAGATCTCCCACATCCCTGCTTCATCCTTTCCATCCGGGATCCAGACATGCCGTGCATCCGGGATCTTCTCTGCATAAAGCGGATAATTAACCGTAAAAGCACGGTCTGTCGTCAGGAGAACAACCTCATCAACATGATACAATGCACATACCGCTTCCGGGAAGACGGTTGTAATAAACCGATCTTTCCCATGCCGGTACTCAACCGGATAGAGAGGATCAGTTCCGACAATCGATATACACTTCACCGTCTGTTCACCACCATCTCACGAAAAGAGGCCTTAAATCTCCTCTGTACAAACCTCGGGCACATGTCAGGGCAGGTTCCTGTCACCACAGAGTGATTGCAGACAATACCTATAAGAATTATGATCCGGCATCCATCCTCCTGTCCTAAATAACGGCTCATATGTAGTCAATGATAAGAAGGATACGAATTGCCTTTCGCCGTTCCCTGAATATACTTAGAAAATCTCCTAAAGATAGAAAGAATAACCATTAATTATCATACTTCCCATCAATATACGGGTATACGCATATGACCATAATAGCAGCGGTAACAAAAGCATCACAGTACGTGGGTGAAGGTGTAACAAAAGACCTGAAACGATGGATTATTCTGATTATTCTCTCAATTATCCAGTCAGTATCGCTCTGCCTTATCCCTTTGTTAAACGGGTATGTTGCACGGGTTTTTCACGCCCCGGAACCGGTCCCTGATACAAAGAACTGGTTCGGTCTTTTTATCGATGGATGGAAATTAAACCTCATCGCCATTCTGTATGCCATCCCGGCAATCATCATCCTTGTCTTCTTCGGTGTGCTCTCCTTTATCACTTTCGAGTCTGCACTCTCACTGGTACAGGGAAGCAGTGATATCCTGCTCACATCACTCCTCGATGTTATCGGTATCTTCGGAATTGCGATTGCAGGCATTCTCTTTGTGCTCCTTACCCTTATCATGTTCATGGCAATGGTCAGGGCGATGCGGAAACAATCAGTTACCGAAGCGTTCTCTATCTCTGCAATCATGACAGACATATCCAAAAAGACAGGCTGGCTTGAGTATCTGGTACTCTGGATCGTGCTCTGGATACTGACGTTTATCTTTGCCATCATCTGTTTTGGATTATCCTTAATTCCCTTACCCCCTCTGGGACTCATTCTTATCATCATCATCCTTCCTGCCTGGGCAATATTCTTTGCCCGCTACATTGCTCTTATCTATGACGGACAGGTATAGATAGTTCAATTTCTTTTTTTTCTCACTCCAGCACTATTCATCGTTATTGAGATGGAATCAAACCCGGACCGATCAGAAAGTTGATAGGAGATACGCATGGTATAGTATAGAGGTTATATGAAAAAGACAGAAACCGGGGTTAGCACCCCTATCATACTGATTACCATCTGCCTGCTTCTCCTTTTTATTGCTGTTGCTCAGGTAAGCGCCGGTGTTGGCGGAACAACCCCGGTTAAACAGGAAAAACCCCGTGATATATCTGATTTTATCGGAAAATACCTGGATATGAGAACAGGGTTTGTTGAGAATTGGAACCTTGACGAGGCGAAAGAGGATCTCGCTGCCGGAATACTATCCAGCGCTGAGATGGGAATCGTATCACAGGAGTATGCAATGAATGACCGGACACCCTCAATTACGGTTGATTCAACCACCCTTGCCATCGAGAACCCGGAAGGGTACTACACCTGGGTTCCTTCTGACGAGATAATTGAGAGTGTTGCATGGTTTGTATCTGACCAGAAAAACAGGGATGCAGTCAGTGAGTACCTCTCCCGCGGTACCATTCCTGATACCGATGACAGCGGGCGGAGTGTGCGATCCCATGTCACAACCATTAATAATGCGATCAGTCTTGCAAAAATCCTCGAGAACATACAGGTCTTTGCAGGCATCGGTGGCGACGAACTGATTCAGTCAGATGATGTCTCGTATTATCCGGACCCGGGATTCACCTATGGTTCCCTCGATCCCAGTGTTGCCCTTGCAGATGCCATTAAAAACGGCAGGGATAGCGAAGGATATGCAAACCTCCTTGTTATCCAGGCAGAACGAGGTGATTCGGTATTTTCAGCAAACAACGATGATATGAGGATGCTGTTCCCGAGAAACACGGTCTGGTACGTTACAAGGGAAGTCGTAACCGACTCACTCGCTTTAGACCTGCCGTTTACTCCTGCAAACGCAGATCAGTACTCAAAGGTCCGGGTTTTGTATGTTGAAGAGATGCCGGAATGGTACCAGGAACGAATCGGACTCATCGAACCACAGTCCCAATACTAAACCTGAAACCCTTTTTTTACTCCTTTCAGGGGCGAGTGGAATATCCCTTTTATTGAGGAATTGTTTGAGATCTCTTCCCTGGTCTTTGGAATGATACAGAACAGAAGATAACCGCATCCTCAGGCGTTCCTGCGATCCTTCTCATCAAACGCAGGTATCACTGAGTATATCATTCATTCTGACCTACAGGTATGTATGAACCGTAAGACCACAGGTATACCTCCCCTGCTTTCCTGGCAGGCAGGTCTTTTCCTGGTAATTCTCACTCTCCTCTTACCCGCAGTATCAGGAATTTTTATCATAGACAATGACGCTGTTGGAAATTACCTTGATTACCGGTCAGGATATGTCGAGCAATGGAACATCGATGAGGCCAGAGACGACTACGAGAAAGACCTCCTTACTATTGAGGACCTCAGTGCAATCGGCAAAGAACATGCACGCGGTGACCAGAACTATGCAATCTCTGTTCATAATACCAGGATAATCCTTGATGCTCCGCAAAAAACCACATCATGGGTTCCTGCTGCGGTACATGAGAGCATGAACTGGCTGGAATCAAAAGCCAACAGGGATATGATCCATGAGTACTTTCTTACCGGTACGTCACCGGAAGTCACCCCGCCCCAGCGACCAGTCCGATCCCATGTCACTGCTCTTGAGAATGGCATAACCTTAAGCAGGCTTACTATCGAAGAACTGCCGGTCTTTATCGGAGTATCCCCAAAGCAGGGAGACCAGTTTCGTGAAGAGAACCAGTTCGTTGTCGTTCCTGACTTTCTGTATGGATCCTATGATCCCTCGCTGGCGATTGTTGATGCAATCAACGAGGGAAGGAATAACGACGGGTATGCAACCGTTCTTGTCTCGACACGACTCCCCGGGGACGGAGCACTTTTCGGGCAGGGAGAAGGCAGACGTGTTCTTCTCTCCCATGACCGGCTCTGGTACGCCTACCGGGAAGTGCTTGCAGATACCATATCCTTCGAGACCGGGTTCCCACTGGTAAAGGGCGATACATATCACAAAATTCGGTTTATTTTCCTCGAAGAAGCCTCAGATGACTACCGGGAACAGATGGAATTACCAGAAGACTCAGAAGAGAAGATATATTACTATTAAACCCTTTTGTCCAGATTTACCCATTTTTGACTCATAAAAGACTGTTCCTGTCCTGAACAGGGAACCGGTTATTGTGGACAGATGAAAAGAGAGGGTACTGTGCCGATAGGATTAGCATCAGAAAATGAGCAGGGATGAAAAACGTTGATAGGGAGAAAAGATGAATAATCTTCTCTGGTACCGGTTATCCCTTACCGGTGCAAATACACTGCAATGATACCAGAACTATCGGATCGTTCCACCCTCGCAAACCCGACCCGTTCAAACTGTACCATCAAACCCACCAGATCCTGTACAACCGGCTCACAGACCCCGTTGCTATCCATATCAGGTCTGAGCAACCGGCAGGGTGTTGCATACCGGGGAGGGAGCCACTGGATGATAGGAGCTTTCTCATCCCTTGCCTCCTGCAGATCCGTGCCCGCATATGTTGCAGTCACGGTATCACCATGATACTCGATGCGAACGTTAAAGAGGTCTTTAAGCCTGACCATCGAATGCCTTTTACGAATCTCTTCTGCAGGAAGGAGAACTGTCCCCTCAAAGGGAATCCTGCGATACCCCCGCGATGGGTCTCCGGGGTACCGCATGGCAGACGCAACCTGTGGTTCTGCTCCATGAACCGTTATCTCAATGGGATCTGCAACAAAGAAGAACCGGTCTGCACTGGCATCTACGACCTCCTTGTTCTTTGCATACAGGTTCTCCCACGAGAATGAGATATCAGTCTCCCCGACCCCGATATCAACCATTGCAGATCTGACAGCCAGTGGTGAGATCCCACGCCTGGCAAGAGCACGCAACGTTCCCAGGTGAACATCATCCCAGCCCGTATACATCCCCCCCTGTATCCCTTCCCGCATACCGGATGTCGAGAGGACGACCCCGTCGATACCCATCCGGCCGTAATGCAGGAACTGAGGAAGATCCCACCCCATGTAATCATAGATAAACCGTTGCCTCCCGGTATTGGCAATGTGATCCTTTCCCCTGATAACATGGGTCATCCCAAGCAGGTGATCATCGACAGCCACTGAGAGGTTCATGAGCGGGTATACAATAGCATCCACCCGTTCATGGGGAACGGACGTGAGAACCCGGAAGAGAGGAAAATCACGCATTGCCGGATCCGGGGCACAAAGATCGGTCTTTAGCCTGACTGTGACCCGCCCTTCCTCGTACTCGCCGTCAAGCATTTTCTCAAAACCCGAGAGTCCTTCTTCTGCGGTCTGCATCCTGCATGGACAGGCCACCTTCTTCATCTTCATTTCCCGAAAGGCATCGTTCTCGCAGGTACAGACATAGGCTGCGCCCTTGGAGATGAGCTCTTTTCCGACTGAATAGTACTGGGAGAACCGGTCTGACTGGTAGATTGTCTCACTGATTAGAAGACCCATCCAGGAGACATCTTCCTGTACCATATCGTAGGCAGATGGATCGACCCGCTTGGGATCGGTATCCTCTATCCGAAGGATATACCTGCCGCCATAGCGCCTGACATAGGTATCGTTGAGAAACGCTGCACGGGCATGCCCGAGGTGAAGCGGACCGGAAGGGTTTGGTGCAAACCGCATAACAACCCCGCCATCAGCACCGAAGAGATCTGGCAACCCGTGCTCCCGTCTCTTATCCTTCTTCTGGTGCAGTTGTGCAAATAACTCAGGGGATGCCTTGTACAGAGCATCTTCCCGTTCATCAGGTGAAAGGACTTGTATCTCATCGATAACCTGCACAAGCACTGCCTTCATCTCACCTGCCAACGATCGTAACTCAGGATGGTTCTTCATGACCATCCCAAGCACGGTTCCGGCCTGCGGGGTGCCGGCATGCTCTACTGCATTAAAGAGAGCATACCGGAAGAGTACCGGTTTAATATCCTGCATCTTCAGGAACTCCGCCTGATAAAATACCGGGCAAGTTCAATGAGCAGTTCCTTCTCATGAGAATCAGCTAAAAGGGAGAGGGAATCGATACCGGTACTGATGAGACCTTCTGCTTCCTGCTGTACATCAGCAATAACGTTATGCTTCGAGAGGAGAGCAATGAGATCCTGGATCTCATCTGGTTTTAAAGACCGGCGATAGGAACTGAGATCCAGACCCCGTTCGCGTGCATAAATCGCAAGGAGTGTCTGTTTTCCTTCCCTGATATCAGATGCCTGATCTTTACCGCTCTTCTCTGAAGAGACCAGAAGATCGATAATATCATCCTGGATCTGAAACGCGGCACCGATACTATTCCCATAGGTAGAGAGTGCCGTGACCTCGGCAGCACTGCCACCTGCACAGAGAACACCAATCCCTGCCGCCGCCCCGTATAAAACCCCGGTCTTTTTCTGAACCATCGAGAGGTACTCCTCCCGTGATACATCATCCCTCTTCTCAAATGACATATCCTCCTGCTGCCCCTCGCAGATCTGGATACACGCCTGTGATAGCATCAGGACAGCATTCACTTTTGCACTATCCGAAGCCTCTGTGTGAGAGATAAGCTCAAATGCCCGGGCATAGAGAACATCTCCGGCCAAAATCCCGGTGGGTTCATCCCATTTCGTGTGAACGGTCGGATTTCCACGCCTGAATTGATCCTTGTCCATGATATCATCATGGATAAGCGTAAAACAGTGAGTTACCTCCAACGCAAGTCCGGCTGGCATAATCGCTTTGGAAGAACCGGGTGAGACTGCCTCTGCAGCCAGTTTAAAGAGTATTGGACGTAATCGCTTCCCCCCGGAGAAGAGCAGATGATTGGCAGCTTCTGATAGTGTCGTGTCCGGGTTCCCATAATAGGAATGAAGAAGTTGTGTTACCTCCTTTGCGGTAACCTGTAGATATGTCGTAAGATCCATCCTATCGCCGCCCCTGTAACTTCTGCTTCTGACCGTTTGCCATCAAAAAGAACGATTCATTGAAATTATAACCACAATCACGGGCTAATTGAAGGTATTCTGATGTCATCTCAACACCACCGTGTGCTGCAATAATGGACTGGGGATTTAACATGTGGATCATCTCGTAGTGATCCTCACAGTAGGCATGACCACTCACGTGCAGTTCATCAAAGATGCGGGCTCCGCTGTCCCTGATAAATTTAAACATCCTGTACCGCTGTGCACGGTTCATATCGTTCGGGATGAGCTGGGCACTTATCATAACCTTGTCACCCTTCTCCAGCTTGTAGGGAGTGTCATTCTCTGACATACGGGTCAGGATTGAACCGGGTTCACCCTGGTGTCCGGTAACGATAGGGATATACTGATCCTTTCCGCTCTTCATGATCCGTCGCAGCGTCCGTTCAACTGTTCTCCGGTTCCCAAACATACTGGTGGTCTCGGGAAATCCGACAAGACGCATCTGTTCTGCGGTCGCACAGTACTTCTCCATGGAACGCCCGAGAAGGACGGGTTTTCTCCCAATCTCGTGGGCACACTCGGCAATGGTCTTTACCCGTGCGATATGAGATGCAAACGTGCTCATGATGATGGCATTCTTCTCGTCCTCGTAACTGGTCAGTACATCGCGTATCATGCTCTTTGCGATCTGTTCACTAGGACAGCGACCGGGACGGTGGATATTGGTTGCTTCAACGATTAAACAGAGCACACCCTCTTTGCCAATCTTTCTAAACCTGGCAAAATCAGGGGGATCCCCAATAACAGGGTTCCGATCCAGTTTAAAATCGAGTGCATACACGATGGCACCGTCAGGAGTATGAAGGACCGGGGTGACGGTATCGATGATACTGTGCTGTGTCCTGACAAACTCAACGCTGAGCGTGTTTGATATGGTATACCGCTGTCCAGCCTTGAGCGAGAAGAGTTTATTGGTTACACTGAACTTCTTCTCTCCCTCTATCTGCTGCCTGACCAGTTCAATTGTGTATGGTGACCCGATAATAGGTGCATTGTACCGGTGTGCCAGTTTTGGTACCGCTCCGATATGGTCCAGGTGACCATGTGAAAGAATAATTGCCTTTACCGTCCCTTCAATCCCGTTCATCACGGTATCATCGGGAATAATTCCCATCTGTATTAAATCCAACGAATGGGTGTTCTCCATCTCGATATTTGGATTCATCATGAGCGAATCAAGTCTGATCCCCATATCAAAGATAACTATCTCTTTCCCACAGCGGACGGCGGTCATATTCCTTCCAAATTCGTTATAGCCGCCCACTGCAAGGACCTCAATCTCCATTATAATCCTCCGTATTATGTATCATAGGTATCATATCCCGGGTTCTCCCCGTTATGTAGCACCTGGCTTGTGCGAGATCAGATACCCTTTTGCATCCTGACAAGAACATTGCAACCTGGATCTGCCGGTGTATCGAATCTATCGTTTCAAAAAGGGCATCCGGGCCTGTACATGCAGGCTTAAGCAGGGGGAGGGCCATTCCTCCAATATCTGCCCCCAAAGCCAGTGCTTTTGCGATATCAATCCCTGTTCGTAGCCCTCCGCTCGCAATAAGAGGGCCACGTAATTTGCTCACCTCAAAGACACTTACCGCTGTTGGTATTCCCCAATCTGCAAATAACTGTCCGAGTTCTTCGAGTTGTTGTTCAGATATTTCACTACTATCCCTGGCACGGTAACTCTCGATCATTGCCCACGAGGATCCGCCCCAGCCACCGGTATCAACCGCAGCAGCACCGGCTGCATAGCACTGCTTTGCAGTATGATAGGAAAAACCACACCCGGTCTCCTTGACAATAACCGGTACCGTACAGCTCCTGCATATCTCATCGAGAGCCTGCAGGCAACCGCTTGCATCGTGATCACCTTCCGGCTGAATCGCTTCCTGGAGAAAATTCAGGTGGACCGCAAGGGCGTCAGCATCTATCATCGAGATTGCTTCTTCTGCCCATGAGAGTCCGAAATTACGTATCTGGACGATACCAAGATTTGCAACCACGAACGCATCAGGTGCAGTTTCCCGCACGACAGAGAAGGTATCCCGCAGACTTGGATCCTCGATGGCAGCGCGTTGTGAGCCGACACCAATCCCGATCTGATACTTCTCTGCAGCGAGCGCAAGGTTCTTATTCACTGCTCTTGTCTCGGGATGACCGCCGGTCATTGCCGAGATAAAGAGAGGGGATCCAAGGGTATGGCCGAGAAATCGTGTCTGTAAAGAAAGACTGTCCATATCGGCATCAGGAAGTGCCTGATGAACAAGCCGGACATCACCAAACCCGGTCCATCCTGATTCCACATTCTCCTCAAGGCAGATTCGCAGGTGATCCAGTTTCCGTACAGGGGTAAAGGCACTCTTCTCCATCAGACCTCCGAAGAGATACAGGTTCCGCCATGATCGGTTCCTGCAAGAAAGTCAGAGAGCCGTGAGATATGAAATATCTCTGAAGGTATTCCATCTCTCGCAAGCCTGAGAAGTTCATTTATCTTCCCATGCATTCCACCGGTCACATCAGGAGCATTCGAGTGTAAGGTATGGATCTCTACATCCTGCATTGCCTGTAATCTCCTGATTACCAGGCCGTCTTCTCCGAGAAGTCCAGGTACATCCGTTGCAAGACCGACCCTTCCCATCGTAAGTTCCCGGGCGTAAACGCGAACCAGCTGGTCTCCTGATACGATACATGCACCCTGTACACAGTCCATGACCACGTCACCATGAAGGACCGGTATCACACCCATCTCCATCATGAGTTTTATCTGTTTGATCGGATACTGTACCAAAAGCCCGCTTTTTGCTAGAGATCCATGGAGAGGATGGATTCCAACCGCTTCAAGCCCGGCGGACCGAAGTGATGATACCACCATCTCATCGAGCCTTGAGACTGCCCGGTGCGTGTGATAAATACCGGCGACATTTGCAGGGGTAACTCCTTTTGGTATCCGGTACCGGGAGGCCTCGGGATGACCATAACTTCCGGCACCATGCACCACGAGGAGATGCAGAGGAGTATGACCACGACTCTTCTTGTAGGCGGCAAGGGTTCCTGCAATGGAATCCAACACATCTATCCTGACCTCTCCAGAGCCGGATTTGTCAGTAATCACACTCCCTCCGATCTTGAGAAGGATCTGTCTATCCATCATTCTCCTTTCTGACACCTTCCGTATCTACTGATGTGATGATAGCCCGCCCGTCAAATACCTCGATTGCACCTGCGATTCGGTTCCTGAAATTTTTCGGGGCCAGCGCAATCATGCATCCGCCACCCCCTGCACCGGTCGTCTTTGCACCATAGGCACCGGTAGCCCGGGCTGCAAGTACAAGACGGCTCAGAACCGGATGACCGACACCAATCGCATCAAGAAGGGCATGGTTCACATCCATGAGCTTTCCCAGGCGCTGAGAATCATGCAGGTATCGCATCGCTTCCATGGTAACACCCTCGATAGCATCAAGAACAGGGTTGCAGATCTCAGGATTTCTATTCCGCATCTCTGCCACCTGTTCTATCATCCGTGTTGTGCTGTGAGAGATCATGGAATTGCCGATCACCATGTTATAATTTTGAGGGGCAAGCCGTCTCCTCTTCCCTTCCATGATAAAGAACATCCCGCCATAGGTTGAGACCGACGTGTCAGTAGGGCTTGCCCTGCCCTTCTGAACATTCTTTTCGATACTAAATGCCGTATCTGCAATATCTTCCCGGGTCAATCCCATCTCGTACTCATCGTTTATCGCGGCAAGGGTTGCAACGGTTACCGCTGCAGATGATCCCAGACCCGATGAACTGGGTATCTGGGAGTTGATGTAAATGCTGCCACGAACACCCATCTCCTTAAAACATGCCTCAATATACGGTGATTTGCCGTGATGAACCTGACTTGCCTTCCTGACGGTTACATATACCCGTGGTTTTATTGCGATGGCAATACCAGGCTTCCCATAGACAACCGCGTGTTCACCAAATAAGAATACCTTTCCCGGGGCACTATACGTGGCCATCACACCACCGCCACAGCGGCATAGGCAACCACCTGGTCATAGTCGCCACTAACATCCCCACTCGTCGTATACGAAAGAAGGAACGCTTTTTGTGCAGAAGAGACTTTTTTTAAGGTTTCTATCATAACCCCGACCGGTCCGTACCCGCAGGTTGAGATATCCTGCTCTTGTATCCTGCGGAAGAATTCCCAGGTATCAAGGCTTAACAGAGCCTCAATTGCATACATATCCTTCTTTCGTGCTTCTGTTGCAGGAATGTAATGGGAGAAGTCACTGGATGCAACAATACGGACAGGGGTTTTATAATCCATTATTGCAGACGCGAGATGCTCTGATAGCCGTTGTACCTCAGTGCGGGTCTGCGGACCCATCATGAGAGGAACGATCCGTGCCTGTGGAAACCGGTATTTGATAAAGGGGATCTGTACTTCAATTGAGTTTTCATGTCCATATGCCATTATCTCTTCATGAACCGGAAGCGATAATGCAGAAACAAGACGGGTATCGGTCATTACCGGCCCCAGTGGTGTATCCCAGGGGATTCCTGATACTGTTGTGGCAAATCCACGGTGGCTTGGTCCGATAACAACAAACGTCCCGTCAAATCCTTCTGCTATTGCAGAATATGCCACAGCAGCAGTTCTCCCGGAATACACATATCCTGCATGGGGAGAGAGAATACCCAGTGCATCAGGGCACCCGGTATTAGGAGAACCAAAGAAGTCCTCCATCATCGCTAAAAGACGGGACGGTTCACCAGGGTAAAACATTCCGGCCAGCTGACACGAACGGATCTTCATACTATCTCATGATCTCTAAAGAGAAAGATGAACCTTTCTCTTACAGATCTGTCTCGAAATCTTCCTGGGTAAGATCGGTGGTAATGCCCTTGTATTTCAGGAGTTCACGGGTAAGAAGATAGTATACCATTGAGAGTGCTTTTCTTCCCTTGTTGTTGGTTGGAATAACAACATCAACAAACCGGGTCATATTATTCGTGTCACAGAGTGCAACAACCGGAATTCCTGCCTGTGTTGCCTCGGTGATGACCTGGGCATCGCTGATAGGATCGGTGACAACTACAACCTCCGGTTCAATGTATCCCTTCAGGTTCTGGTTCGTCAGAAGTCCCGGGATGAAACGTCCAATCATCTCCATTGCACCGAGACTCTTTGCAAACATCCGTGAAGGCCATTGGCCGTACTGCCGTGATGTGACCACGAGAATATTTGAGGTATTAAACTGTGAGAGAAACTTTGCAGCAAGTTTTATCCTCTCATCAGTCTCCCTGATGTCAAGAATATACAGTCCGTCACCACGTACGCGGTAGATGAACTTCTTCATATCTATGCTCTTCTGCTGGGTGCCGATATGAACACCTGCAGCAAGGTACTCTTCAACGCTCACGAGTGGTTCGTTAATCTCTATCTCCATCTCATTTTCATTCATTCCATTTCCTCCTCTATTCGAATTAATTCATTTAATTTCGCGATTCGTTCTCCACCTGCAGCACCGGTCTTAAGAAATACTGACTCAAAAGCGGTCGCAAGATGTGCAATTGTTGTATCGGTTGTCTCACCAGATCGGTGACTCATAACCGTCTCAAGCCCGTGACTGCGGGCTAATTTTACCGACTCAAATGTATCGGTCAGTGTCCCGACCTGGTTTGGTTTTATCGAGACGCAATTGGCAGAACCAGCCTGTATCCCCTGCCTGATACGGGATGTATTCGTAGCAAAGAGATCGTCACCGCAGACAAGACAGGAACCTCCAACCTTCGCGGTCAGTTCTGCAGTCAGTTCATAGTCATCTTCAAAGAGCGGATCTTCAACGTACACAAGATGATTATCCCGAACCAGCCCTGATATATATGCCAGTTGTTCTTCCGGTGACCGGTCCCCCTGACGGGAACAGTACATTTTTGTCTCTGGATCATAGATCTCACCGGCAGCAACATCAATACCAATATCAATACCAAACCCGCATTCGTCTGATACTTCTGCGGCCGCAGAACTGACTATCTCTAAGGCTTTTATATCGGTAACCGGTGCAGACCAGGCCCCTTCATCACCTTTCCCACAGAAGATGCCTTCTGAGGCAAGCAACGAACCGATAGCATGATGAACCTGTGCATTTGCAAACACCCCTTCGGTTACTGATGGTGCACCGACTGGTGCAACAAGAAACTCCTTTATCCCTGTCTCCATGTGGGTTGATACCCCGCCACCAAGGACATGCGCAAGGGGAAGCGGAGGTCCAGCGATAAAGAGTCCGCCAATATGCTGGTATAAGGGGACTCCTGTTGCAGCAGCTGCCGCGGTTGCGTTTGCAAGCGATAACGTGATAGCAAGATTCGTTCCAATCGTGGCAAAATCAGATGAGCCATCAATATCATGGAGCAGGGCATCAATGCCGACCTGATCAAGCGAATCTTCACCGATAAGGCGCGGGATAACATGTTCCCTGCCATAGGAGAGGGCCTCAATTGGATCCCGGACCCGTGCTTCGTACATGCCGGTAACCGCACCACTGGGTGCAGCAAACCGTCCGTATCCATGATCAGTGGTGATATCTGCCTCAATTGTCGGATTACCCCGTGAGTCAAGGATGACACGCAGGTGAATCTTGCGTATGTTCGTCATACCATACCGTCACTTCTTTCGCTTCACCGTTATCGGGACCATACCCTTGTCAAATTCTTCAAGTGCAATCTCGAGCGGGTCGATACTCGTTGTCTGTATCAGAATCGGCGCACCCATGGATATCTGTAGGGCACGTGCCCCAACAATGCGGGATTTTTCATAGCGTGTGTACTGTTGCATTAACAATCCTCAAAATACTCGATAATGATGGGGTCGCTGAGATTTGAACTCAGGTCACAGCATCCCGAACGCCATAGGATAGTCCAGGCTACCCCACGACCCCTCACTGATACGGATTAATCTCATCGATTATCTCTTTATGAGTTAAGAGCATTCGCCGGCAACAATACCGATCCATACCAAGATCATCGAGGATCTGTTCAGGATCCTCTCCCTCGATTCTCCGGCGCTTATATTCCTCATATCCACGGGAGATAACCTTTCCACATGTGAAACAGCGAATCGGTATCATGTATGTGTGCCCATATTGTTACTTCTCATCCTTAAATTTCTTACCGGTATGACTTCTGGAATTTCTTTCGGGCTCCGCGACCATGGGGTTTCTTTGTTTCTTTCTGCCGGGAATCATTGACAAGCAGACCCCGGTCATAGGAGAGATACATATCCTTTATCTGAGGATCATTATGCCACCTGACAATACCTCGTGCCAGCGCAGTCCGTACGGCCTCAGCCTGGCCCATAATTCCACCACCACGAACCTTAATAGAGACATCAACATTGCGAATCGCCTCAGGAGCTAGTTGTAACGGTTCAGATATCTTCATCCGTACAAGCTCGCTTGAGTAGAGATGAAGGGGAACTGAATTAATCCGGATAACCCCTTTTCCAGGCCGAAGCGTTGCCCTGGCAATCGCAGTCTTTCTCTTCCCGCTTGTATTTATTGCATTTGCCATTATGTCACCGCAATTAGAATTTTGCTCCCAAAAAGGAACTGACTGAAGCAAGGGTCACGTAATTCGGATTATTAAGGGTATTTTTGTGAACCCCCTCAATCGTCTCGGTAACCTGCCCCTGGAACTCGTACGGAGTTCCAACATACACTTTTACGCGTTTGAGTGCATCAGCACCACGTGGACGCTTGTATGGAAGCATACCACGAATCGTCCGTTTCAGTATGTGATCCGGTCGTCTTGGGAAGAAAGGACCACCTTCACGGGATCCCCGTTCTCTCTTCTGTTTATATGCTGATAAGACCCGTGCCCTGCTTCCGGATATGACTACTTTCTCTGCATTGATGATTGCAACATCTTCTCCCAAAAGAGCACGTTTTGCAACCATACTTGCGAGTCTTCCAAGGAGCAGACCTTCACCGTCTATAATTGTTACCATGCAAGCCTCACCTCAGAATCCGTATCATGCTGCCGGTCGGATTTGACTCGACAAGTTCTTCAATACTCATACATCTCCCGGAAACTGCTGCTATCTTATCAATAGCGGCCTCTGAAAAACTGAGTGCTGCGACAGAAACGCCAAACTCGAGCACCCCGCTTCCCAGTACCTTTCCCGGTATCAGAAGTATCTCACCTTCTGATGCATACCGGTTGATCTTACTGATATTAACCTCAGCATAACTTTTCCTGGGTTTTTCCAGTCTCACTGCGACATCACGCCAGATATTCACATCTTGTTCGCGTGATGTCCGTTTTAATTTTGAGATCAGGTCCGATATCTGTGGATTTGATTTTATACTATTCTTCTTCATCTCCAGCACCTCATTACAGGTCCTCGAGTGTCTCGAGAAGGTTGTCTGATTGATTTTTCAGGAATTGCAATCCTTCTTTGATTATCGTTGCCGGGGGAAGTGAACCACAACTTTCCACCGTAAAGAGAAACCGTTTTGAATCCATATCGATATGTATGGCAGGTTTTTCGCCAATCCCGCTATTAAGACAAGCCTGCTCACAAAGCCGGCATAATGAACACTCCGTGTCCATACCATCCTTTACCGAGACGGTTCCATCAACTACTGCCAGGATTTCCTTTGGACATGCCTCGACACAGTGGCCGCAACCGTCACAATTATTATCGATACGAATGACCGGATAGTTCTTGTAACCGCATATCGTCGTGGGCTGCCATTTCACGTGCTCGTTTCCTGCATTCAGGATTGCACGTGCTTCTATGACGATTTTCTGCCCGGATTCCAGTTTTACAATCGGGATATCATCAGATACCGGTTTAATCACGGGATCCTGTGATATCAGATCTCCGGAAGTCACCAGGCGGGGCCCTTCCACACTCATGGTGAAGGTTACCGAACATTGGGAACACCCGGCACCGTTGCAACTGCATGCATCGCGGAAAGAGTAACCGGTATACTCGGTGACAATAGGAATTAATCCTAAACGATGTCCAAGCATCTCATCAAAGAGAGCACTTGAATTGTCGTAGATCCTGACATCCTCTATGGCAAATGTCAGTACTTCACTGGTCATGGCTCGCCTGAGTGAGTTGGCAAAAGCCGGAGAACTATCACTCAGGATAAACCGGGTTTGATCAATAAGAAGGTCTTTAAATTCCAGTTTCATCAGACTCTCCGACCTCTCCTGCCACCCTTGGCACGGATTGAATCATGGGGGACCGGGGTTACATCCTCAATAATCCCGATACGCATCCCTGCTCGCGCGAGTGCACGTATTGCTGCCTGGGCACCGGGCCCGGGGCTTCGCTGTTTTCCTCTCCCGGGAGCACGCACCCTGACATGAACACCAACAATCCCTTTTTCCTGGGCTGCCTGTGCAATATTCTGAGCCATCTGCATGGCTGCATATGGAGAACTTTCATTGCGATCCTGCTTAACAACCATTCCACCACTGCTCTTTGTGATAGTCTCAGCACCGCTTAAATCGGTCAGGGTGATGATAGTGTTGTTAAAGGACGCGAATATATGGGCTACACCCCACTTTTCCTTTTCAGATGCCATCGTTACCTTCCTATCTTTGCGATACGCCCACGTTCTGCATGCAGATCACTGACGAGAGGGGATTTGCCATAATATGAAATACTCTCTTCTTCTGTCTTCTTTACCAGGTATCCCGGTACCGTTACTTTCTTACCGCTGATCGCGATATGACCATGGGTGATAAACTGGCGTGCCTGTTTGGGGGACCGTGCCAGACCCCCCTGATATACCAGAGTCTGGAGCCGACGACCAAGCTGCTGTTCAACCTTGAGTGAGAGCACATGATCAATACCGGCATCAGGAGCCAGCAGACCCAGGCGACTTAAGTAACCGATGAGTTGATCCTTCTTATCCTCAATCTTACCCTGATCGGTTCCCGCAGACATCAACGCAATAATCTCTCGTGCTGCTTTTCGGTACCTTCGAAGAGCATCTTTTGCTTTCCAGACCTCACGCTTGTTTCGAAGACCGTAATTTATCACGAGATGAGTCTCTTCCTCGATACGGGAGAGTTCAAACGGCCGTTTTGGTGCCTGATACTGTTTATGATTCTTTCCTGGATATCCCATTGCATCTTCACCTAATTCTTCTTTCTTCTGACACCAACGGTTATTCCTGTCCTGCCGGTGGATTTGGTACGCTGACCCCTGACCTTCTGACCGGTTTCGTGCCTGATACCACGGTACGATCGAATCTTCTTTAAGATGTTGATATCATCATCCAGTGTCAGGGAGACATCAACCGCAAGAAGATGGCGTTTCTCCCCAGTATAAACATCTTTTGGACGGTTTGTCATCCAGTCGGGGACCTGCTCACCATAAGAATCAACAACCTCACGCAGACGGTCGACCGATGCATCATCAAGCTTACCCATGAGATCATGTTTATTTACACCTGCCTTCTCTGCGATGATATGTGCAGTATGCCTACCCACACCCTTGATGCCGGTGAGTGATACAAGAACCGGTTTTGTACCGTCAAGGTCAGTGTTGCTGATCCTGACGAAATAATTAATATCTTCTTCAGCCATCAAAATCCTCATTTGGAGATTTGATTCAAGCGTTGAGAGAGGGATTTGAACCCCCGAGTCCCAGGGGGACACAGGGTTAGCAACCCTGCGCCATACCAAGCTTGGCTATCTCAACAACAAAATCTCGCATCTTTTGGATACTCGCAACAGATACCTGTTGCTACAGTAATTGTGCTTTATTACATGCGTAATATACCCATATAAAAGTTCTGTTACAAGAGAGATCCTGAAATACGGACACGATTGCCGGGAGAAAAACGATATACCTGCATGTGGGATCAGATGCTGTTTGAGAATAGGTACAAAGAGACCCAAAGAGTTGTTATGAGAGATCTCGCTTTATCTCTTGTTCCGGGTAACCCCTCCGGATACTAATGCAGAAACAATGAGCGGTAATGCGATGGTTGCGTCACAAAAACACTGGACATGTCTGCACTGCAAGGACTCTTTGCCCCATGATATCGCCTCTTCAAAGCTACAACCAGAGAGTCCGCCGAATTGGGGAGAATCAGTTGTATACTGGATTGCATAATCGTGACCCCCGCAGTCGGCACAATGAATCGATGCAATCACCTGGGTCTGCTGAATAAAATTTTTCGGCACCCCCCCCCCAACATAGACAACACCGGTCTTTGTGGCCTCCTCTACCATCCCGGTTATGATATCGGCATCAGCTATCTGGTCCACCTGGACAGATACCCCATTCCTCCTTGCAATAACAAGGCCAATCCCAATGGAAGAATCAGCAAGTGCTGGGACGAGTATGGGTATATCATGGGTCACACAGGCTGCAGTCAGTGAATGACCCTCTGGATATCTTTCAATAAGCCATTTCCCAAGGGTTTTAAGAAAATCAGAGGATGACCCTTTGATCCCTCCCATCTCACTAACAAAAGCGGCGATGATATTATCCACCTCACGAAACTGCTTTTCATAGGCAAATACATCATAGATGCGATCTATCCCTCTGGAAAGGAGATCCCTGTCATCAACATGATGATGCCCAAGATAATGCCTGATTCCACAATGCTCACAGACATCATGGAAGATATTCGCACCTGTGGATACGATGAGATCAACAAAATGGTTCTCTACAAGCGCAATAAGCAGTTCCTGCATCCCGGCAGGAATCATTGCACCAGATAACCCAAGCATGATACAGATATCAGGCTCGTGTAACATCTCCTTCCATATCTGTAACGATTCTCCCAGTTTCCTGCCCTGGAATCCGGTTTTGCTCATACCCATAAGCAATGTCTCTATATCAGGTTCAGGGACAACTGCCTGTGTGGGTCTCATATTCATTGCTGAATCAATTCGTCTGGTTGCGATATAAGGATACTGATACATGTTCCGGGAACCGGGGTACTATTGGGCCAGTTTTATCGTATCAGAATGTTTATCGGAAAAAACACCACCAATGACTGGAAACGAAAAAAGAAGATCAGAGTGCCTGAATAAGAGACATTCTGGTCACGATACCGGCCAGTTTACCTTTCCGGGTGATAGGAATTGAACTGATCTTCTTATTAAGCATGATGTCGATGGTTGCAGGATTCAAAGCATCCTCTTCTACCGATATCACCGGGGAACTCATGATGTCCCTGACAAGAATGTTCCGAACCTGGTGCTCCTGGTACCGGTCCTCTACTGATTCGCGGAATTTCCGGAGCGATACCGCAACATCAGTCTCAGATACCACCCCGACAATCTCATCACCATTCGTGACAACAAACCGTGATATCTTTTCATCTATCATCCTCCTTCTGAGATGCACAACACGTTCATCTGCATCAATGCTGTATGCAGTCTGAACAACCGATGAGAGATCACCCTCTGGTCTCACTTTAGCAAGAACATCTCCTGATGTCACCTGACCTATCAGGGTATTATCAGCGTTATAAACGACCACCAGTTTGTACTGCTGCAGGAGCGGAATTAAAATATCGAGGTCTTCATCCTCGTAAATAATGGTAAAATCTTCATCAAGTGCATTTGCAACCCGGATTGCAGTTGGAGAAAGATCAGAGTTCCGTTTTGTCCCAAGTTTCTCTGCAACACAGAACCGTGAGACGGTCCCTACAACCTCATCATTATGCATGACAATGAGGGGGTCTATCTCTTCATCAAGCATCTTATCCAATGCTTCTGTGATGGGGACTGATTTTGCGACAGTTACTGGTTTAGACATCAAATCTTTTACTGTTAATGTATTGGTCATCGTATTACCTCGTGTATTATATCGTCTCGTGTTACTATTCCCTTCACACATCCCTTGTGTGTGACACACACACTGGTTATCCGGTGTTGCAGCATCAGGCGTACTGCTTCTTTAATTTTATCATCAGGACTGACACAGATTACCGGGCTGGTCATTATGCGTGAAGCAGTTGGATCATCTTCTTTGTGCCTCTCAATTTCATTCCGTACCTGATAAAAGGCAAGGTTCGTCTCAGAGATAACTCCTGCAACCATACCATCTTCACCGGTCACAAAGACTTTCCCTGGTCCGGATCGCATGCAGTCAATGACATGATCAAGTGAATGATCCCCTGATACCAGTGAGGGCGGATTCATGTAATGCCGTACTTTTCCTTTCAAGGTCAAAACCAGGTCAGAAGACAGGATATCAGTCTTTGTATATATCCCAACAACCATCCCCTGCTCAACGACAGGGAGACCGGATATCTCGTGACCCTTCATGATAGATACGGCATCCCGGACTCCCGATCCCGGCGATACGGTGACCGGATCAATGCTCATCAGAGTCTTTAGCATTGCTGAATCAGGAGATCTCTCTCTCCAGACCGGTCCTTTCTTCTGCAGGCTGTACCCGATATCTTTCTTTGTTATAATACCCACCAGCCGGTTATTCTCAACAACCGGAATCCGTGATACATGCCGTTTAAGCATCAGGTTTCGGGCATGTGCCACGGTATCAGTTGGAGACGCAACATAGACTGGTGATGACATGCTGTCTGATACAATCATGAAAGAATCACTCCTTTGAGAGGAGCTGTACCATGTCGAATTCAGTTACAAGACCAACGAGATGATTATCTTCGATTACAGGGAAAGCTCCGACTTTCTTCTCAAGCATATCCTGGCATACTTCTGAAACAGATTTGTTTGGGCTCGTTAAGTAAAGATTCTTTGTACTCATGAGTTCCCTGACCGGGATGCAGATAACCTCGTCAACATGACCGGTTACGAGCTTCTCAAAAACCCTTCCTGACCCGAGATAATTCATGATATCTGTGGCAGTAATGATGCCAAAGAGAATGTTGTCACTGATGATCGGAAGACGCCGAAATCCATGCTTATTTAATATCCTGGTTACTTCTGAGAGTAACTGATCAGGACCTGCGACAACCAGTCGCGTCGACATCACTTCGCGGATAGGCTGATATGATGAGCGCTTTGCCAGAACCCGTAAAACGTCGCGTTCTGTCACGATTCCAACCAGTACACCAGAATCGTCCACAATAGGAATACCGCCTATTCTGTTTTTGACAATGATGGTAATCGCATCCTCAACCGAGGCTGAAAGTTGGAGGGTGCACACATCCTGACGCATGATCTTTGAAACGCTCTCATTAATCGCAGCCAGAAAATTCCCTGCATGCTTCACATTGATAAGATTAAACTTCTCACCACCCCCGAGAAAATTAATAAGGTCAGGAATCGTCAGGATTCCCTTTAACCGGTGAGTTCCGGGGTCCACGATGGGAAGACGCCGGAATCCCCAGTGTGCAAGCGTCTCGACCGCACCATAAATCCGCATGGTAGGAGGTGCAGATATTACATTGCGGGTAGCAATTTTCATAATTGACCCGGATTCAGCCAGGTCACCAATATTGGATTCGTTATCCCTGTTCTTCAGTTTTTTTCCAGTCATTTGTATCTATTGCTATTCCAAACATTCCCGTAAGCGAGAGAAGAATTCCGGATCGGTAGGATGTACCATACAGGGAAATCTGGGCTGATTCATATCTCATCTCTCTTCCCAAAAAAACTCATTACAGGTACTATTCATCATGAATACCGGATATATCCGGATCCTATCCTGAAATTGCTGAATCTGACAGGAGTTTTTGCAGGTGAAAAATCTTCTCCCTTGCACTTATAATCTCTCTTCATCATAGCAGGCAGGACAGAGAAGATTACTGTCAGCATTTCGCAGTTGATCGGTCATCTTTCCGCACCTGCTGCACATGCCAAACTCCCCCTCCCCGCTTCTGTTGATCTCAATGAGATTCTCCATGAGTTCATTGATTGTTGTTGCCACCGCAACAATATCCCGCACGGTTACAATACCTATCACTTCACCATGGTCATCCACAAGTGGCAGCCGTCTCACCCTTTTCTGGGTCATAAGACGGGCAGCCTCCTCAACGGTCTTGTCGCCATGCAACGTAATGAGAGGTGTCGTCATAATCTCCTTTACAAGGACTTTCCCTGGTTTTTTATCCCTCGCAACGACCTTGCAGTTGATATCCTGCTCTGTCACTATCCCCACCGGTATCGAATCACGAAGAACGATACAACTACCACTGGGTTCTTTGCTGCACATCCGTAGAGCGGCTTCTGCTACCGTTGCATTATCGTCAATCGTATTCACATGAGACCGCATCACCTCTTTTACAGGCAGATGGGTTTCCAGTTGCATTGAGTCGTTTTTATATGTCATACGCATCACCTCCTATATCGTAATAGACCTATAAGATCCCATTATAGTGCATCATCCTAAATAATGAATTGGTCTCCTGATTACCGCTAAAAAAAAAAGATCACTCAAATACTTAAAAAACGTAACACTATATACGCAGCGGGTTACAGAATCACATACACGATACCCACATATCTACCTCGCTAACCAATCCAGGGATTCATCATGGGCTTAAGTCAGACATTCTCTATGCTCCTGTCGCGCCTTTTCCAGAAAAAAACTCTTCGGATAGGAATTTACGGACCTCCCAATGCAGGGAAGACAACTCTTGCGAATCGAATCACCCATGACTGGAAGGAAGTGTCAGGTAATGACGGAACGATAAGCGAGATTCCCCATGAGACAAGGAAGGCCCTCCGCAATGAGAACATCTCAATCATCGGTTCTTCAGGAAATTCTATCACAATCGATATCGTTGATACACCGGGTGTTACGACAAAGGTAGACTACAATGAATTCCTGGAGTACGGACTCTGCAAGGAAGAAGCGATAAAACGTGCACGGGAAGCAACGGAAGGTGTTGCCGAGGCCATGCACTGGTTACGTGAAGACATCGACGGCGTTGTATACATGATGGATGCCACAGAGGATCCCTTTATCCAGGTCAATATTATGATGATCGGTATTATTGAAAGCAGGAACCTTCCTGTCGTCATCGCAGCAAACAAGATTGACCTCCCCGAGGCTGCTCCGCATACCATCAGGAACGCCTTTCCCCAGCATCCCGTCATTCCGGTCTCCTGTCTGGAAGGGATGAAGATTGATGAACTGTACGATGCAATGATTCGGACTTTTCGGTGAGACAGATGCAGGGAGTCAGGATTGATATGATATCGGCAGACCGGTTGAGGAATATGCCCTCAACCGAGAAGATACAACTGATACTTGAGCGTGTCAGGGAAGGCACAATAGTCATCCTTGAATCGGGTTTAAGCCCGCAGGAGCAGAGCGAACTCATCGAGATGACAATGCTGCAGATAAAACCAGACCAGTTTTCAGGAATTGAGATAGAGACATACCCGGGGAGAACACGACAGGGGGGCGTATTGTCCCGGTTTATCCATCAGGGATCACCAGAAGAGGGATCACGGCTGACGGTTATCGGACCTGCCAATCAATTGACCCTGATCCAGAAGAACAAAGATCTTCTCAGTGCCTGGCTTACTACCGGATAATATGCCACATATCTGCTCCCGTTGCGGAAAAGAATATCCCGATGCTTCAGAAGAGATCCTGAAAGGGTGCGTCTGCGGGAGTACACGGTTTATCTACAAAAAAAACCGGTCACAAAAAAATGACCCTGTGATGGCATCCCCTGATCGGTGCCCTGATGAAAAAAAGAAAGAAGAAGAGAGCAATAGAGATAAAAAGACTCGAATTCCGAGCGGAGATTCACCGGAAAGTATCACGATTGTCAGACCTGGGGAGTATGATATCAACCTCGTGCAGATGGCACAATCTCCGGACAGGGTCATAAAAATCGGTTCTGACGGAGAGTATCGCTTAAACCTGCATTCAATGGTAAGGAAAAAGAAAGAATAAAATCCCGATGGTATCATCGGGCAGATCATTTTCGTACCCGATCAACTGATGTTATCTACCGCGTAACCCTTACTCCCCAGAAGGGCAATGACCCGTTCCCGATGATTACCCTGCAATTCTATCGAATTTCCTTTAACCGTTCCCCCACAGGCCAGTTTATTCTTCATAAACTTTGAGAGGACATCAAGATCGATATCAGTGGGATCAAGGCCTTCAATGACGGTTACCTCTTTTCCATACCGTCTCTTGTTTATTTTAACATTAATCCGTTGTTGTTCTTTAGCTACTTCTTCACAGATACATAACTCTTTTGGCAGCCCACATGTGGAGCAGATACCACCATTCATTACTATACCATCTTCTTCGCGTTATTTAATATTTGGCATCCAATCAGAAAATGCAGACCGGTGCTTCCAAACCGATGCCATAGAAGCCAGGAAGGCAGAAGAATTGCTCATTACTCAAATCAGGACTGGTTTTTTCATTCTGTCCGGGTATGGAAACCGATATCACGATACCAGGAAAAAAGGGAAAAACAGAAAGGGAAACCAGAAGATAATACAAATGATATGATCTTACTCAATCAAATTTTTTCCCGAAAGAGACGTATTCCAGCGGCACCATACTCATACATGCCTGCATGATCGGTATCACTCCTTATCTTTTCCCTCATCACCGTTTCTTCGGTTCCCCATTTCAGGGTTTGCCAGAACCGCAGGAGTTATCAATGGCTGTGAAAATGAAACGGAACCAGATACGTAAGGGGAAAATGATAAACCATTAAAACAGTTTGATAGCCGGTATCGATAACCGCAGATAGCCTCGCGTTACAGGGATTTAATACCTGATTCTCTCATATCATATGAGCGTTTATGTCACTCATGGTTCTTGGTACTGCTTCCCATGTCGGAAAAAGTACCCTTGTTGCTGCGATCTGTCGCATCCTTTACCGTCAGGGCATCTCCTGCGCACCTTTTAAATCACAGAATATGAGTCTGAACTCGTATGTGACACCGGATGGCAGTGAGATCGGGATTGCACAGGCCATGCAGGCGATGAGTGCAGGATTAGTCCCTGATGCCAGGATGAATCCCATTCTTCTCAAGCCAAAAGGAGACCAGAAATCTCAGATCATCCTCATGGGAAAACCTTACCACGATACTGCAGCACGAGATTATTACCAGGAGACGGACGGACTTCTTTCTGTTGCACTATCTGCAGCTGAAAGTCTGATAGAACAGTACGGTCATCTTATCATTGAAGGAGCAGGGGGAGCTGCAGAACTGAATCTCTATGATCGGGATATCGCAAATATCAGGCTTGCACAAAACCTCCGGGTCCCCATAATACTGGTCGCAGATATTGAACGCGGAGGTGTTTTTGCCCAAGCCTATGGCACTATCATGCTCCTCCCACCAGATGTTCGGCCACTCCTTGCCGGTCTTGTCGTGAACAAATTCAGGGGTGATCCGGATCTCTTCACAGAAGGGATAACTATCCTCGAGGATATCTGCAAACTGCCGGTATTAGGGGTAATCCCCTATACTGATTTTTGTATCCCAAGTGAAGATTCCCTCTCACTGGGGGATAAGATCTCACGGGACCTCCCAATACAGATAGCAATCATAAAAATTCCCCATATCTCAAATTTCACTGACTTTGAACTTCTCGAACGTTATGCTCGTATCCGGTACACCGACCTCTCGGAGTCTCTCCTTCCCTATGATGCCATCATCATCCCGGGAACAAAGAATACCATCAGCGATATGCAGGCACTCCTGACAAGCAGGGCATACAACGAGATCCTTGCAGCTCATGCGCGGGGTGTGCCGATTATTGGAATATGCGGAGGATATCAGATGCTATGTCAGGAGATTTTCGACAGCGGTGTTGAGGAGAGGGAAGGGATCTACAAAGGTCTGGGACTCCTGCCATGTACCACGAAATTTACCGGGTATCACAAGACTACGGTTCAGGTCACCCGTACCCCGCAGAAATACGGGCCAATCTTATCAATAATGAATGAAGTGACCGGTTATGAGATTCATATGGGAACCACTGACACCAGTCAGGTTCATCCGGCTTTTGCAGGCGAAGGTGCTGTCAGCAACGACGGACTCGTGATTGGAACCTACATGCACGGACTTTTTTTAAACCCCACTGCCATCAATGCACTGCTCACCTATCTTGCCGAAAAGAAGGGGATGGCATTTAACCGGATAACCGATGATGCAGGGACATATGGGTTTGAACATCTTGCCGACCATGTCACGGCCCACCTGGATGTTTTATACCTGACACGGATTATTACCGGCGACAATAAGAACGAGGCATGAACCAGTTGTTTAAAAAAGAGATGAGAGAAGTAACTAATATTCAGGCATACATGTTAATCAGCACAAATGATACAGAGGTATGAGAGTGAGACAGGAGATTCGTGCATCCTTTGAGATGGATAAGGAGATGCGAGATCAGATCGATAAATTCGCACATCACCAGGGACTTACACGCAACGGGGCAATCAACAGCCTTATCAGCATTGGCCTTACCAGTCAGTCGGAAGGTGAACCGGTTGTTGTCACCAATCAGTTTGTTTTCGAGGAGTATAAAGAGATAAAAGAAGAAATTCGTGATGTAAAAACAGAATTAAAAGAGTTGCACGACGAGATACGGCTGGTTCACCATATCATTGATACAGAAACAAATAAGATAAGTCCCCCTATTCCCTATCAGAACCGGAAATGGTTTCATTTCTGGAGATAATCCCATTCATTTCTTTCGTACCTGTATCCTCTCTCACCTCATGAATCGTTTGATCCTATGAGATAACGTTCATGATACTCTGGTATCCCTCTCCCCTGGTATCGTCGCAGACAACACCAATGACCTGGGACAGATCAACAGATGTTGTTGCACGCCTCATCTGGCAGAAGGCGCGGGCCGGGGATTCTATCTCCCGGTCAACATAAATAAACCGGGATGAATGGACACAAAAGCGACATTTGTCAAGCGGTTCTTCACTTCCTCCGGGACAGGAAACCCTGCCTTTTTGAACAGAAAGAGTAATCATCAGTCTTCATCCCCTGGCTCTTCTTTCTTTTCCTGCTTTGGTGTATCATTGCACCCGTCTTTGGGATCAAAAAGACCAATGATACGAATCATGTCAGGTCCTTTCCCAAGGGTCACAGAAAGTCCCTCAATAAGGCTGCTTTCGTTTTCCTTTATGGTATCCATAAGATGAGAGAGACGCTCCTGGTAAAACTTCTCATCCTCGATTATCTTCTCTTTTATAGCACGTTCTTTCTCAATCGATTCATGTAAAGAGGAAAGGGCAGTTACGATGGGATGCTGGTTGCAGATCTCCTCCGTATGCAGGTACTCATCATGTGCTTTTTTCATTGCCGTGCAGGCGCCAAAAAGTCCTTCAAAAAAGGTATCAACATCTAAAAATAAGGCCTTTTCAAAGGCATTTTTAAGAACCAGTTCTTCAGACTGGATTAGGTCAAAGATGAGATTCGTACTCTTTTGTATCCTGACTCTGAGATCATGACAATCCCTGGTATCCTGTATGCAGATATCTTCCAGTAATTCGAGTGTTTTTTGGTGATCACTTTTTCCAGCATCACCATACTGCCGTGATACCCGTCTACAGACTGAAGCGGTTGTCCTGCAGGCTGATTCAAACCGATCCAGAGTAGTGAGATAGTTCTCCTGACACTGCTCTTTTTCTGCCAGTAACTCTTCGTAGCGATGATATGAATCAGACTGTACCAGTTCTTCCTCCTTTTTTCTCGCGTCTGCAAGAACCCAATCGGCCTCATCTCTCTTTTCTGTGATACCAAAGAGGCTGGCGAGGAGATCTTCTCGCTCACAAAGAGTCTCTGTGTATTTGCGATACCGAATTCGTACCTCTTCAATCTGCCCGAGCCGCTCACGCGATATCGTAATAATCCGGGTTAAGGCGTTTAATTCATGGCCCATGGCATCCATTATCTCTTTAAAATCCTTGATCCCGAGAGGATACAACTGGTGCAGATACCGGCCCGGCCCTTTCAGGGCTAAGAAACACCCCTGCACCACCTCGGCTATCTGGCGGTACACCTCTTCATCATCACCATCAAATTCCCTGGTAATCTGGGTCTCGATGCGCTTCTTAAACTGGGGGAGAGAATGCCTGATAACCTGTTTTACTTTGGGATGCTTCGGCTCGTCATGTACCTCTGATCCAAGATCATCGACAACCGGTCCTATCTCCCGCATATATCTCTCGATATTCTTCCTTGCAGGCTGCATCGAACTGGTGCGCTTCGTTGTACAGGCTGACATCCGGGTATCAAGCCAGTCCGGGATATCATGAAGTGATAACTCAAATAGCGGTTCCGGTGTTTTTTCGGCGCCAAGTATCTCTTTTATTCGTTTAAACATGAAACATCGATTATCTCCCTGATTACCCGGATCCTCTCATTTCGGATTCATCGTCCGCATTCTGCCCCGTCATCAAGCGCAAGTGCCTGTACGCGCCCTTCCCCGTCAAATTCCCTGATAACCTGGTACACGTCAGGAGGAACGAGATCCTTCCATGGTTTACCGGCGATCATACGGGAGCGGATCTCAGTTCCGCTATGGGTATCCCGTTCATACATCGCTGGGGAAAAAACAGGGATTCCTGCCTCTTCAAAGAGACGGACTACAAGCGGATTGCCTGAGAAAACATCTGAAAAAGGCGGAGCCATCGAACGGATATGAGCAACCCATAATGAATTTCTTTTGATATCCTCAATTGGAATGACATAAAACGGGCATGGGAGTTCACGAAGTGCGTGTGTTATCATTAAAACCCGCTCCCCTGCGGTAAAGGGATTCTCAGGTTCATGGCTGAGCTGTGCACTGCCGATCCCGATAATGATCTCATCTGTTTCCCGTGCAATATCAAAAAGAACACTTTGGTGCCCGTTATGATACGGCTGAAACCTTCCGATATACAAAACCCGTTTCACTTCATTCACCCCCTGCCATGAGTGTCGCGACTCGTGCTGCAAAAGCACCGGCAACAAACCCGGCATCGATATTGACCACAACCAGCACGGAACAGGACTGGAGCATACTTGCGAGGGCCGCGCGACCCTGTCCCATGTACCCATACCCGGTACTGACGGGAACACCGATAACCGGCCGGTTTACGATACCGGCAACAACCGCAGGAAGTGTCCCTTCCCTGCCAGCTGCAACAATAAAGATATGACAATCCTGCATATCTTTTAAAACCGGGACCAGGCGATGGATCCCGGCAGCTCCGACATCAAATGCACGTTTCACGGTACATCCCATCTCTTCTGCGATCACCCGCGCTTCTTCAGCAACCCAAATATCAGAAGTACCTGCCGTGATAATACCAATAATACCCTGATTGCGTTTTACCGGTCTGGTCTTGTCGTCAACAACCATGGTTCCGGCATCGGTATTCCATTGGCATTGATACCCGTTTTTAGCAGATAAATCTTTGATATCCCTGGCATTTTTTTCAGAAACACGGGTAATAATACATCTCCCGCTTTTCTGCACGTAACCAGAAACAATACTCAAGAGATGGGCATCATCTTTGCCATGGGCAAGAACTACTTCTGGAATACCGCACCGTGTTTCCCTGCCGATATCAAGGTGGGCTATGCTACTGACTGTCTCTATCTCCAGGCTTTTTATCTCTGTTAGTGCTTGATTCGGATCTATCTCGCCTTTTTGCACACGAACAAGCAGGTGCTGCAGGTACTCTTCATCTGCCATGATTGTAATAATAAAGATATGCTGAGTAATACAATTAATATCTCACAATGAACAGCCTTTTTCTTGTTGCTCTCTTCGGCACGGCTGTTGTCAGCTTCCTCTGGATCCGGGATATGCGGATTTTTTACCGAACCGGGCTTGCAGGGTACCGCATGGCAGCGTACCAGGGAGTTCTGTACACCGCACTGGCCCTTTTCGGACTTATGGTAACCGGTTCGTTTGAGAGCGTAAATCTCATCGGTATCGGGTTAATTCTTCTCGCCCTCTATCTTCAGGGAAAAAATACGCGCGAACGAATATGGACAGACGAGCCGACCTGGATCAGGTTTTTTGGGCGGGCACCAATGCGAACAGAAAGAAGAGAAAATAACGGGATTGATAAATGACTGAAATGATAACACGTCCCAGAGGAACACGGGATCTTTTACCTGACGAGACAGAAGCCCGCCGTGCTATAGAGGCTGTGATGCGAAAGAGAGCCCAAACCTACGGTTACCGTGAGATTATCACTCCGGCTTTTGAGGAACTCGGGTTATTTACCGCGAGATCAGGCGAAGGAATCATCGATGAGATGTACACCTTTACCGACAAGGGAGGCCGGAAAATGACGCTTCGACCCGAGGTAACTGCCCCGGTTCTCAGATGTTACGTAAACGAAGGGAGATCGATACCAAAACCGATAAAATGGTTCTATTTCGCAGACTGTTTCCGATACGAACGACCCCAAAAAGGAAGATACAGGCAGTTCTGGCAGTTTGGTATCGAACTAATCGGGGTAAACTCGGCCTCTGCTGATGCAGAGATTATCATGGTGGCAGATGATATTCTGCGTGCAAGCGGTATCTCGTATACCTTACATATCGGTGACCTTTCCCTGATACGGTACCTTCTCTCTGATCTCTCCCCTGCAGAACAGAAGATGGTCCGGACGTTCCTTGATAAACGTAACCTGGATGGAGCATGTGACTATCTCCGAGTCCACGGGCACCAAGAAAAGATAATACCGTTACAAGACCTGACAGCAGCACGCAGTACTGACGAGATATTCACAGTTATTCCGGATATACCGGAAAAGGAAAGAATATTGCAGATGTTTTCTATCCTTGATTCCCAGGGCATCAGATATAGAATAGATCCATCGATTGCACGGGGACTTGATTACTATACCGGTATGGTCTTTGAAGGATTTGCAGAAGGACTGGGATCGGAAAACCAGGTAATCGGAGGTGGTGCCTACCGGCTGGCTCACCTCTTTGGCGGTACCGATACCCCTTCATGCGGGTTTGCAATCGGATTTGATCGTGTTATGGTTGCACGAGGAGAGATGCAGCCCCCGAACCGTCCCCGTGTCTTTGTTATTACTACCAAAGAGACGCACATACAGGGATTGTCTGTTGCTAGGAAACTCAGGGATGCAGGGATCTGCACCGAGACCGATATCTCAGGAAAGGGGTTTGCCGGTCAGATGAGTCTTGCAGCAAAAGTAGCAGGGTTCGCTATCATCATCGGAACCGAACAGGCAGGGAAGGAGACCTTGTTGATAAAAGACCTGGAGACCGGAATACAGGAGGAAAAATCACTGTCAGCCGTCATTGATCAGGTAAAGGGATACGAATTTGAATCAGGCAGTGGATAGGAAAGCAAACCCATGGGCAGAGCAGGGACGGATTTATTTAAGGAAGGGCTTCTGATATGATTTATCCAAAAATGCCGGTTGGCTCTGACTGTAGAACCCTTGTGGCCATAAATGAATAGTAACCCAGATATGCGACCGGGAACAGGGATCTGCTCAATTCATCCTGTCTCATTATCAAGGAAGAAATAATTAACATTAACCAGAATCCCGATAGTCGTCCCCGATAGACCGCATCAGGATACGTCATGCATCGTGAATCCTCAAGGGAGAAGAGAAGAAAGGAGTGAGTTATATAACTACACGAGCCGATGAACTGGCAAAGCAGCAGCGAAGTATCAGCGTTGCCGAGTTTTTTGAGAAGAACAAACACCTCCTTGGTTTTGATTCACCGACACGGGGAATCATCACCACGGTAAAGGAAGCGATAGACAACTCCCTCGATGCATGCGAAGAGGCCGGAATCCTGCCTGATCTCTATGTCGGGATATACCGGCAGATATCCGGAGCATTTCGGGTCGTCATCGAGGATAACGGGCCGGGAATTATCCCGGAACAGGTTCCGTTTGTCTTTGGAAAACTCCTCTATGGTTCACGATTTCACCAGATACGCCAATCACGGGGACAGCAGGGGATTGGGATATCAGCAGCAGTATTGTATGCCCAGATAACATCCGGAACCCCTACGCAGATAATCTCCCGCTGTGGATCCGATACAAAGGCCTTTCTTTTCCTGATTCAGATCCATACCGAGACGAACGAACCAGATATCCAAAAAAGAGAAGAGATTACCTGGGACCGGATCCACGGGACCCGGATAGAGATGGTATTTTCAAGTACCTTATCGGCAAAGAAACGCCTCATCGAGTATCTCAGGTATACTTCTATTGTAAATCCCCACGCACGTATCACCGCGACCATCGACGAGGAAGAACTCGTCTTTGACCGGACCAGTGATGATCCCATAAAAAGTCCGGAGAGTATCTTACCCCACCCCCACGGGATCGAGTTAGGTCATCTCAAACGTCTTGTATCTGCTGCAAAACTGCCACTGGCATCTTTTTTGATGACATCTTTCTCACGGGTCGGAGAGAAGACGGCTGCTTTGATCTGCTCAGCTGCGCACCTCTCCCCTGACATTATTGCACAGGATCTCACAATGCCGGAGATAACCGCGCTCCTTTCTGCCATGCAACAAACACGGATTCAGCCTCCCCAGGCTGGATTATGCCTGTCGCCCATCGGCGAGCCACTTATTCGTCAGGGACTGGAAAAGGAGTTCTCGCTTGATTATGTTGCTGCACGAACACGACCTGCTGCAGTATATAGTGGCCATCCCTTTCTTATCGAGGCTGCCATCGGATATGGCGGCCTCCTCTTGCAGGAAGGAAATGCCCGGATTCTTAGGTTTGCTAACCGGGTACCCCTCCTCTATCAGCAGGGGGCCTGTGCAATAACCACAACAATCGCTGATATAAACTGGAAATTATATAATATCAGCCAACAGGGTCTCCCCCTGGGTCCGCTTATCATCCTTGTCCATATTGCATCAACCAACGTTCCCTTCACCAGCGAGAGTAAGGACGCCATCGCATCCATACCTGATATTGAGCGGGAGATACGGCTTGTTCTGCAGGATCTTGGGAGGGATCTCAAGCAGTTCCTCTCAAGAAGGGATCGCAAAAAGGCAGATGAAGCCCGTGCTCTGGCGATATGCGCAGTCATTCCGGAGATAGCAACGATTGTCGCAAAGACGGTCGAAAAGCCAATACCAGACACCGCTCCGATCGAAGGGAGGATCATGAAGAAACTGGTCGCAAAGAAACGGACGGATGACGGAATTGTCTCTGTCACCATCGATAATTACACCAGCAGACCGGTTGATCTCATGGCATATGCCTTCCTGCATGGCGAAATAAAGGAACCTACGATACAACCTTCATTTATCCAGGATCAGAATGATGAAACGACCGTTGTCTGGCAGATCCACCTGCCTGACAAGGAGAGCTGGTCGGTATCATTTCGGGGGACACATACTGCGACTATCGACCTGCGGGGGATAGAAGAGACAAAAAAGGTGGTGATTGACTGTGACATCTGATACGAGACCAAAAAAAGCAGGCGGGAAAACAGGAACCAATACCATACAAAAACTCCTCGCCATCTCAGAACGATGGTATTCCCAGATGGAGCAGGGAGAGATCCCGTCGATCTCACTACCCTCTCGGACAAAGAGCAATCTGGCATTTGATAACGATACCGAGGTCTGGAAATACGGGGATCGGGAACATACCAGGGCAGCAGTACAGGAGAAGAGTGCGCTGCATATCCTTCGCATGGCATATGTCATATGGTTTATCAAGCAACAGGTTGCAGAGAACCGGTCATCCACATTACGAGAACTGTATTATATCTCAGAAGGATGGAAGAGGGCAAAATTCGCAGCCCAGAATGACTCGAATATGCTCATTGAGGATCTTGAGATCCTGACTGATACCCAGCGGGAATTTTTTCACCTCCGCCCTGAGGAAGATGGAGCAAGCATCTTTGGACCACTGAAACTGCGTGAAGAGACCAGGCGTGGGACACGGGAGATTCATTGCCAGGATGACGTGGGGGAGGCAGGGTACCAGATCCCAAGCAACGTCGAGCAGATTGAATGCATCGGGCATGATGCTGACTTTCTGATAGCAATCGAGACCGGTGGCATGTATGCCCGTCTTATTGAGAATAATTTCGATGCCGATTATAATGCCATTCTCGTCCACTTAAAAGGTCAACCGGCGCGATCTACACGCAGGATCTTAAACAAGATCTCAAACACCTGTAACATCCCGGTCTGTATCTTTACCGACGGTGACCCCTGGTCGTACCGCATCTTCGCCAGTATTGCCTATGGAGCGATCAAAAGCGCCCACATCTCTGAGCTCCTCGTGACCCCACAGGCCCGGTTTATCGGTGTTCAGCCGACCGATATCAGGGATTACAATCTCCCGTCTGATATCCTGACCGAACGGGACATTGGTGCACTCAAATCTGAACTGACTGACCCACGGTTTCATAATCAGTACTGGCATGATCAGATTACCCTGCAGTTAAAACTGAATCTTAAATCTGAACAGCAGGCATTTGCAGCACGGGGACTGGATTTTGTCTCAAGAGAATACCTGCCTGCCCGTCTCTCTGATATGGGGATCATCTGATCCCAATCGCTGCCTTTTTCATTCCCAAATAGCCAAATAGGACCAGGTCTTATCCATAAGTATGTGTCCATTCCTTTCCGTTCCTCTAGGTTTTCTTCCCCTTGTTATCTGTTTTGCCGCACTGCTCGTTACGTTACTGCCCGGCTGCTGGTATGATATCAGGGAACGTGCCGTCCCCGTTGTTCTCTGGTACCCGATGCTATTCTTTACCGTCCCTGCCACCCTCTGGTTTTATTATTCAATGTTTCACGCCGGGTGGGGAGCATTCCTCATACCCGTTCTCGTGATGGTGGTCTTCTTCTCGATTGCATTCTTTCTCTTTACCTACTTTCATCTCTTTGGAATGGCTGATGCAAAAGCACTCATATATATCACACTTTTTATCCCTTGTTTTCCGCTTGTACCGATCTTTGGCTACAGCTATATGGGGATCCCACCGTTTGTCTTCTTCCCGTTCTCGGTCCTGGTTAATGCAGTACTTCTCAATCTCTTCGTGCCAGCCGGGATATTTGTCTATAATATTGCGAAAGGAAACAGGGCCCCACTCAGATACATGGTTTTGGGATTTCCTGTTGAGGGAGCAGAGATAGAGGAGCAGTTTGGCATTATTATGGAAGAGATAATTCAGACTGACTCCGGTATTGAGCATCGGTTTATTGGGATAAAACAAGCGATTCGCGATATGATTCAGGGCAGTAAAACGCGGATATATACAAAGAACTTAAAAGAAGAACCCGAAACATACCGGGATCTCATCCAGCTGTACCACGGAGCCGGACCGATATGGATCAGTTACGGCGTACCGTTTCTCATACCGATAACTGCCGGTCTCTTCACAGCAGCCTTCTTCGGTGATTTCTTTTCGATAATCCTGGGATCGCTCTGGTGAGAACGCAAACGTGATCTGATAATGGTTTTAGATGGTTCAACCCATCTGACCCGGTAAAAACAGGTGATCACCAGAAAAACCATATGCAGATGCCCGGGTATGGCGCCACATACTATAATGGATAAGTAACCAACGTAATAGTGGTGAATATTTTTGATAATAGTACCAGATACAAGCGTTGTCATTGACGGACGCATCACCTCGTTACTCGATACCGGAGAATATAACGGGGCAAAAATAATAATACCAGAAGCTGTTGTTGCAGAACTGGAGTCACAAGCAAACCAGGGACGTGAAATAGGTTTTGCAGGACTCGTTGAACTTCAGGCACTCTGCAAACGCGCAAGTGAAGGTGCAATAGAGATAGAGTTTATCGGTCACCGACCTACACTGGAGCAGGTAAAACTGGCAAGCGGAGGAGAGATCGATGCGCTTATCAGGAACGTGGCTATTGAGAACAAAGCCCTTTTTATTACCAGTGATGTGGTGCAGTCAGAGGTTGCAAAGGCAAAGGGACTGGATGTTATCTACTTAAAACCCCAGGTCGAGGATTTTACTCCCCTGGCAATCGACCAGTTCTTTGACGAGTTTACGAGTGCCGTCTTTTTAAAAGAGCGGGCAAGTCCTGTTGCCAGGAAAGGCAGTATCGGAGCAACAGAACTTGTTCAGATACGCGAATATCCGTCAAATGAGTACGAACTCAGGATTATTGCACAGGAGGTTCTTGAACGGGCAAAACGTGACCCCGACGGTTTTATCGAGATCGAGAAACGGGGTATAACGGTTGCCCAGATTGGATCGATGAGGATAACCATTATCCGGAGACCGCTCTCAGACGGCATGGAGATAACAGCCGTTCGTCCTATTGTCGATCTTTCACTTGATGATTACAAGAGGTCAGGAGAGATACAGGAGATCATACAGAAGAGACATGGAGGTATCCTTATCGCCGGTCCTCCGGGATCGGGGAAAACAACCCTTGCTCAGGGTATCGCTCTCTTTCTTGCTCATTCAGGAAATATCGTAAAGACCATGGAATCTCCCCGTGAACTACAGGTCCCGGATAACATCACCCAGTACACAACCCTTGAAGGGAGCATGGAGAACACGGCAGATATTCTTTTCCTGGTCAGACCGGATTTTGTGATATTTGATGAATTGCATAAAAAGGAGGACTTTTCAGTATTTTCAGACATGCAACTCGCCGGGATCGGAATGATAGGGGTCATGCACGCTGACTCTCCCCAGGGAGCACTGCAGCGTTTCTGTAACCGGGTTGATTTCTCGATGCTGCCTCAGGTCTGTTCCACGATAATCTTTGTCAAAAACGGTTCCATTGAGAATATCTTCTCGACCGGATTTGCAATCAAGATCCCTGACGGAATGGAGAGCAATATGCATCTCCAACCGGTAACCTCAGTCATGGAGAACAACGAGACCGTCTTTGAGATCTTTACCCATGAACAGGAGACGTTCGTGATGCCGGTTCTGCAATTAAAGAAAGAACCGGTACAGATGCCGGCTAAACCAAAAGAGAAGGGCAGGGATATCCCGGCAAAGGCAGAACCAAAACCTGAACCGGTAATGAATCACGAACCGGAAGAGGAGGTTGTAAACGAGGTAGAAAAAGCAGTTCCTCTGGAGGAGGTTATCGATGACGACGAGGAAGAGAATATCTCCTGGGAGATCACTGAGCGGGATATTCAGCGGGAGATCGGACGATATACCAGTGGTGCAATCTCTGTTGAGATGCTCAGTGCCACGAAGGCTATCGTATACATAGAGGACAAGGATGTGCCTGCTGCGATCGGGAAGGGGGGTAAGAATATCGCTGCAATTGTAAATAAGGTCGGGGTCGGTATCGATATCAGGCCACTCTCTAATCTCGAGAAGACCCGTCTCGTGATATCTCCACCGGAAGAGGAGATAGAGGTATCAGAAGGGATCACCATCAGGATGGATAAAAAGCAGCTTACCATCATCTCCCAGGAGAACAAAGGAAAGATTGTGGATGTATTTGCAGGACGGGAGTACCTCTTTACGGCAACAGTCGCTGATACCGGAGAGATACATCTTGCCAAGAACAGTACCATCGCACAGGAGATGATCCGCAGGTACGAAGACGGGGAACCCATCAGGTTAAAGACCGTATAAGGGAAGGTGACCAGGAGTGGATACCAACAAAACCAAGGAGGCAGGCCCTCTTAACCTCATGCAGAGATGGGAAGAGACATTTACTGCAAGACCCTCTGACAAAGAAAAATTCTATCTCACTGTTGCATACCCGTATCCGAGCGGTGCGATGCATGTCGGTCATGGCAGGACCTATATCGTCCCAGATGTGATCGCACGCTTCTGGCGGATGCGGGAAAAGGAAGTTTTGTACCCGATGGCTTTTCATGTAACGGGTGCACCGGTTATCGGGATATCCAAACGGATTGCACGGCAGGATCAGAGTGCTATTACCCTTTACCGGGATCTTTATCGAGTCCCGGATGACGTTCTTGCGACATTCACCGATCCGATAAATATCGTCACGTACTTCTCCCAGGAGTACCAGCGGGTTATGACGGCAGCTGGTCTCTCTATCGACTGGAGCCGGACCTTTACCACGATTGAACCAACATACAGCAAATTCATTGAATGGCAGTGGGATCACCTCAAAAATGCCGGTTATGTCGTAAAGGGTGCACACCCGGTACGATACTGTACCCAGTGTGATAATCCTGTCGGAGATCACGATCTCCTCGAAGGTGATACCGCCCAGATTCAACAGTTTACACTCGTTCTCTTCTCGTGCGATGAGGGGTATATTCCCTGTGCAACCCTGCGGCCCGAGACCGTGTACGGGGTCACGAATCTCTGGGTCAATCCTGATACCGAGTATGTGCGGATAGAGATCGATGGACAGGTCTGGATCGTAAGTCGGGAAGCGATGGGAAAGCTGAGCCTGCAGGATCACGATATCAAAGAGCTGGGCACCATTCATGGCTCCCTTCTTGTTGACCGGGTCGTTTTTCATGACCTCTGTGGTGATGTCCCTATCCTGCCTGCATCCTTTGTTGATCCTGACATGGCTACCGGTCTTGTGATGAGTGTCCCTGCTCATGCACCATACGATTATATTGCACTGCGTGACCTGCAGCAGGAGGGTAAGTACTCCACCATCTCTCCTATCGGCCTTATTCAGGTTGACGGATTCGGCACAGCACCCGCGGTTGAAGCGGTTGAATCTGCAGGAATCACTGACCAGAACGATCCAAGGCTTGAGGATTTGACCCAGCAGGTCTACTCGGCAGAACATGCGACCGGAAAGATGCGTGAAAAATACGGTGGCAAACCGGTAAAGATAGCACGTGAAGAGGTAAGCATTATCCTTGCAGATCAGCATGGTTCGATAATCATGTATGAGTTTGATATAAGGCCGGTGGTTTGCAGATGCAACAGCAGGGTCTATGTCAAGGTTCTCCATGACCAGTGGTTCCTCTCGTACAGTAATCCCCAATGGAAAGAACAGGTTCATGAACAGTTAAAAAGGATGGACCTTGTTCCTCCGGAAGTGCGTGCTGAATTTGACCGGACCGTTGACTGGTTGAACGATTGGGCATGCACCCGCCGTATCGGTCTTGGAACCAGGTTACCATGGGATCCGGAATGGCTCATCGAACCCCTGTCTGATTCGACAATATACATGGCATATTACACGATAGCGGCAGGTATTAAAAAGATTGATCCACAGTTATTGACGCCGGCGGTTTTTGATTATATATTCCTTGGAAAAAAGCAGGACGGGCTTCCAGAACCCGAACTCCTCGAAGAACTGAGAAGGGAATTTTTATACTGGTATCCGTACAACTACCGGTTCTCAGCAAAAGATCTTATATCAAATCATCTTACCTTCCAGATATTTCATCATTGTGCGATTTTCCCGAGAGAACTCCTCCCCCTGGGAATGGTTGTCTTTGGTATGGGTCTTCTAAACGGGGCAAAGATGTCCTCTTCTAAAGGAAATGTATACCTCCTTGAGGATGCCATCAATGATTTCGGAGCCGATACGGTCAGGATGTTCCTTATCGGGAGTGGTGAACCCTGGCAGGATTTTGACTGGAGAAACGACCTCGTTGCCTCTACAAAGAAACAGATTGAAAAGTTTGTTGCCACGATTCAAAGCTGCATGGAGGCTAAAGGTCCAGCTCATCCCGTTGACGCCTGGCTCATGTCACGGATGCAGGATCATGTTGCAAAAGGAACCGCTGCAATGGAGCGGTTTCAGACACGACAGGCACTGTACGAGATGTTTTATGCGGTCGAAGCCGATCTCAGGTGGTATCGGCGAAGGACCGGAAATATTCAGGGAAAAGATGCCAGTACAACCCTTTTTTTCTTTGCATCGGTATGGATGAGGCTGGTCGCTCCCATTATCCCCTATACTTGTGAGGAACTGTATCAGGAAGCCAACGAAGGCAGACTGGTCTCTACTGCACCCTGGCCTGTCGTTGACAAAACAGCAATATGCGCAGACGCAGAACTGAGCGAGGAACTCCTTGCACGGACTGTCGAAGATATCGAGTCAATTTTACGGATAATAAAGATTAAGCCGGAAGAAATCTCTATCTGCATCGCTCCTGAATGGAAATGGGACATATTCCGGCAGGTTGCAGAATCTCCCCAGAACAGGAACCTGATAAAGGATATCATGCAGGATGAGATTATGAAACAAAAGGGAAAGGAGACCATAGATACAGTAAAGCAATGTACCTCCCTTATCCACCGGCTCCCGCCAGACCTCGTCTCTAATCTTATACAAAGCCGGCTTTGTGAATATGATCTCTTTATCTCTGCAAAAGAGTTCCTCGAGCGGGAATTTTCCCTTACTGTGACAGTATACAGGGCAGGGGAATGCCATCACAGTAAGGCACAGTCAGCTCTTCCCTTTAAACCGGCAATTATTATTATGTGACAGGTGCCGAATCTATTCGACACTTTTCATTGTTTTTGCACGTTCTTTGGAGTTGTACCCGGTCACGGCATCTAAGTATTTCCGGAAACGCCGGTTGGTATCCAGAATGAGTTCATCATCGGTTACTCCATCTTTGGTGATGGTATGTACCAAGAGAGTCTTTTTCGTATCACCCAGCCTTACTTCGAGTCTATCCAGCACCCCATACTCGATCCAGAAGTGATTGTTCTCTTCATTTGGCTGTACCCCGAAACAGATGGTGAGCTGCTCTTTTATGTTCTTTTCAAGTTCCATTATAACCGTTCGTTTAATTTTATATTCCTGCATCGTATCTCTCCTGCATCTCTGCATCAAGGAATTACCGTATCGGCAGGACCCGGGCAAGGGATGGTAAATGGTTTACACGACCCTGGTAGATAATGGGGATATCTGTTCAGTATAATCCAGACCTGCACAACTGCACATAGTGTTGTAATTTGTCTCTTAATAATCCAATGGAGCAATGCAAACCGGTTTCGGTGCGGAGATGAGACAGAAGATCGAGAAAATTGTGGAACTGCAGGAATCCGTTCCTGATATGTGTGCCAAAAACCAGAATACACGGTTACATGTAAAAAACGGCAACCATAACCAGAACGGGATACCGGTATTCAACCTGGCGGATTTCAGAGGAAAAACCCGAATAAAATACCAATACCCACAATTATTTCAGGAGAGATAACCCTTTTTCCGAGGATGACAATACTGTTATGAATGACAGAAGAGAAAAGGACCGATGTAATCATCCATGCCTCCCCACCAAAAGAGAAGAATCCTCATGTTATCATCGGGTTTCCCGGAAGCGGACTTGTTGGCAGCATCGCTCTTGCATATCTAATCGATCAACTGGAATTTACCGAGATCGGATGGATAACAAGCAGGTTCTTTCCACCCATGGCCATGATGGGGAACGGGATTATAAACATCCCGGTACGGATTTATGAACGGGAAGGACTTATTGCAATTCTTGCCGATATTCCGGTCCCTCCTTCGATATGCTACGAGGTTGCTGATGCCATCATAGACTGGATCGAGCCATTTGAGGTCAGTGCTGTCATAAACCTCGCCGGACTTATCACCAATGAGAATGAGAAACGTCTCTTCTGTGTTGCAACAACAACACAGATGCTTGAGAAGATTGGAGATCTGGCATTTGTTCTCCCTATCGGGAGTATCTCAGGGATTGCCGCAAGCATTCTCATCGAGTGTAAAACCCGGGGAATACCGGCCCTCGGCCTGATGGGAGAGACAATCAATGCACCGGATCCCCGTGCGGCTGCCTCTATCGTTGACCTGGTCAATAAATTCTTCTCTCTCGGGATCGACCTCGAACCCCTGTATGAACAGGCAGAAGAGATAGAATCATCGATGCGCCAGCTGGCTGCGGATATTGAGAATGCAGAAGAGGATAAGATCATGAAACGGGAGAATCTTCCCATGTACGGGTGATATAAATGGAATGCGTAATACTTACTGGGATATCAGCTCATGTCATCAAGGAACTCAAAAAAGGAATCCCGAGGACCATCGAGCTGAACAGTGCACATAATATCATCTCTGTTGCAGGTGTAAAGCCGGGCGAGTCGATCTTTATGACCTCTGAGAACTGTGAAGACTTAAACCCGGGCGACACGGGAATCATCCTTGAACTGATAGCATTATCGATAAATATCAAGCAGTCTGTTGATGTTGCCCATGGGATGTATGTTATCGAACGGGAACGAACCTTCGCCCGGATCAAGGCAAAATATATCGGCGATTCAACAATAAAAGCGATCCTTGAGTGTACCTTGATAAACCCAAGACGGGTCGAGGTTGTACGTCCGGTACGATTCCGGGCAAAATAATCGTTCCCATCATGGGAAACCCAAATATTCATTTCCTTTGATGAGTACACTATAAAGGCGAAGGATCTGTGGCTTAGCCAGGATAGAGCGTCGGGCTTCTAACCCGAATGTCGGGGGTTCGAATCCCCTCAGGTCCGCTTTTTTTCCCGGATTATTCCGGTATCATCTAAAAAAAAAGAAAAAGATGGTTCAAAATCCTAATATCTGCCTAAAAATCTGATGAGGGTATCATAGAACCGGTATGACATCCCATCCATGAAGTATGCTGTTGCAACAACCCTCCCGATACACTGGGTAGAGGTGAAGGTTACCTCGTCACCGGATCTGTTTTTCAGTTCTTTCACTTCATGGGTTCCGTCAGGCTCGATAAATTCAACCTCAATATACGAGAGAATATTCTGCCCGAATCCCCCTCGAAACTGAACTTCGAGTTCGTTTAAATTCGGGTTTGCCTGGATTATTACACTCCGGTCATCAGGAATGGCAACAACGTCTCCCGGTTGCATGTAGGATGATGCTGAAGTTCCCTCACAGGGATTTTGTGCAACATAGTACTGGGTATCACAAAAGCCACTGATAACATCCATGACATCATCATTGATAACATAATAATACCCGTTCATATACGTAACTGTGACGACAATCCGGTCTCCACACCCGGTACCGGTGATCGTTACCTCATTACCTACCCGGTCAGGAGAGAGAGTACCGGTCTGTTCTGTTCCGTCCGGGGCTATCACCTCTACGGCAATATCCTTCACCTGTGACTGGCCTGCACCACCACGGAAGATAAAGGTATAATCCCTCCCCATCTGATTTATCTGGACTGCTACTTCTTTCTCTTTATCAGGTTGCATAACCGTATCACATGCAGAGACCAGGGAAACGAATAAGAGCACGAGCAGAATCACCCCGATGACTACTCCATACCGCTTTTGTAAGGTCATAGGAGACTATCTTTCTTCAGACAATATAAAAGTATGGCCTCCATTCCTGCAATTTGTTACGCAGGATAGTTCTCGCAAAAATAGGGAAAAAGAAGGAATATACGATTAATCTGTTACTCAAGAATTACATTGACGATCTGATGCTGCCTGCGGGCCAGTTCCTTTGCCCGATTAATATTGCGCCCGGACTTCCCGATGGCGATACCACGGTCATCATCCATGACCATGACATGAGCAATTTTTCCGTCATCTACTTCAGTAAACTGTATCTCCCTGATCTTTGCAGGATGAAAACAGTTCCGTAAAAACTGTGCAGGATCGTCTGAGTACTCAACCACCTGGACTTCCTTGCCAAAGGCATCTGCAGCTTTCCGTATATTGACGCCTTTTTTTCCGATTGCAAATCCCATCTCTCCGGTGTTTACCACAAATATCAACCGCTCATGTTCATTATCCATAATGCAGTCTCTGCTTCCCGCACCGGTCAGTTTCTCAAACTGGGCAATGCGAGCCATGCTCTCTTCATTGAGAACAACTCCCATATCCCGACCTACCTGGTAATAGAGAGAATGTCTGATTCTCCCGGCTCGACAATAGCAAGGGCACTAACCATAAAGGGTTTACCACAGGCACGACCAAGCTGAACACTTGAGCCTTCATAGATATAAAGGGAAGTATCCTCTCTTTCTTCTATCTTCTTCCGGAATGCAATAGGGCAGTTTTCAGCCATCACAACAAGTTTTGCTTTCTTCTCTTCGATACAGACAGCGGTCTCATTCTGTCCGAGAATTACGTTTCCGGTCTTTATTGCTCGCCTGAGCGACGTATTAAAATCCATTTCAATTCTTCCTATGAGGTATGTCTTACAACTAATTTAACATCTCCAGTCCCGAGTTGAATCGGCTGGCCGACAATCACATTCTCGGTCACACCACAGAGAATATCTGATTCATGCGCAACAGCTGCATCCAGCAGATGATTGACCGTGACCTCGAATGCTGCCCGTGAAAGGACGCTCTCTTTCTCACCTGCAATACCATGTCTGCCGATCTGTTTGACCTCCCCTTCCATGCACATCATGTCTGCTACGAGCATGATATGCCTGACATCAACCATGATACCCTGTTCCTGCAGGGTTGCAATAGCTTCATAAATAATAGCATTACGGGCAGCTTCTATCCCAAGGACGTGTGATATCTCGTTAATATTGTTTGTCCTCGTGCGGGTTATATCAACCCCGTTTACAGCAAAGACGTCCTTAAGATTAGATCCTTCGGTATAGAGGATATACTCGCCGTTCTCTTTTCGCACCACAACACGCTCGATATCATCGATTCCCTGCACGATAACATTTCGCACATGTTCCTTTAACTGAAACAGGTTCTGGTAACTTTCACGGTCCTTTGGGATAAAGGTCATTTTCGGGATGCTCTCATCGATCTCACACTCAAAATCACGATAATGACGGCGATCCTTGATTTTGCGGGGTGCTGCTTCAAGGATATCTGCGACAGAGATCTTGCGTTTATCACAGACCTGCTTGTTTAAGGTGACAACAATCTGCATGTTTGCCATATCTGTCGTGATATCACCAAACTCCTGGAGCGGGGCCGCTTCGATATACCATGATACTTCACGGGCCTTGTCACGATCAGTCGCATACCCGCTTCGTAAGTAGATGGTCATGGTAGGCGTTGAGGGTTCTTTCCTTGCATCCATGATCTCGATAAGACGAGGCAGACCCAAGGTAACGTTGATCTCGGCCACACCAGCATAGTGGAATGTCCGCATCGTCATCTGGGTACCGGGTTCTCCTATTGACTGGGCTGCAATGATACCAACCGCTTCACAGGGTTCAATCCGGGTGTGTTCGTACTCCCTGACCATCTGATTTAATATCTGTTCTACCTGCTCATCGGAGATCACCCGGGAGGGATCGGTTAGTCCTTCAAGTTCACGGTTGAGGATAATGGTTGCGAGATCGGTATTTGTCTGGTGAGGCAGATCTTTTTCTATCAGTGAAAAGATACGGTCATGGATTCGGGATATCACCACTGGATCAGAAGAGAGTTCTTCTAATACCCGAGCATGATCCCGCATCAGCCATCTGAATTTATCCCGGTTAAATCGCTCCAACCGGTTGAACCGTTCCATACTAACCCAATCCGGAAGGGGCACCACTAATTCGGAATACAGAATTTTCGAACTTCCCTCATCATGTCCATACTCGGATTCATTATCAGAGAGAGGGAAGGTTTTACAGAGCCATCCCTCAAATCCCACTGTTTCTGCAACTTCAGTGAGATACATCTGGAACTGTTTCTGAGTCAGTCTGAACGACGGATTTTCTTCCTTTTTGATATCACGTACCTTGTCTTTCAGAATTTTCTCGATTTTAGGAGGAAGTTCCGGGATTTCAGTTCCCATCATCTGGTGAACAGCAAAAAAATCACGCACTTCCTGTGATTTTTTGTCAGGAACAAACGGTTTGGTAACCGGGATGATAGGAGAGGCAACCGAAACGATCGTATCAGTCTCTGACTTCTCTGCATCTTCTGATATGACCTCGTCTGCAAGAGGACGGAAGACTTCCTCAAGCCAGTCTGTGAACTGGCCTGATGAGACGAGTTTGTCCATCTCTGCAGTAAACCCTGCATCGTCGAGGATAAAATCAGGATCTTCTACTTTCTTCTGATCCTCATACATCGTCAGGAGACATTCACGAATCTCATCAGGGATGTCATCAGGGAATTTTTTCGTGATCTTCCGCTCAGAGAAATATGACAGAACTTCTATCGCAAAGGCCTGATTTGTTGTCAGTTCTTTTTTCATCAGACCGCCTCTTTGAGGATATTTTCAACGATACCCTTAACATCAACCGGCTGGCCAAAACTACTCTTCATCGGATCGGTTGAGTCTTCTCCGTATGTGAACTGAATAATCCGGCCACCCGTGGTCCTGACAGTCCCGTCATACGCCACCTTGAGATCCTGAAGTGCATTTATCATCCGCCGCTGCAGGTACCCACTCTGGCTGGTCCTGACTGCGGTATCAACAAGACCTTCACGACCTCCAATCGCATGGAAAAAGAATTCAGTCGGGTTTAAACCGGATTTGTAACTGTTCTTGACAAACCCATGACCCTCTGCTCCCCGGTTTCCCTTTTTAAAGTGAGGGAGGGTCCTATCTTCGTATCCACGCATAATACGCTCACCACGAACTGCCTGCTGGCCAACACAACCTGCCATCTGTGTCAGGTTCAGCATTGAACCCCGGGCACCCGAGACTGCCATGACAACAGCACTGTTCGAGAGACCAAGATGTCTTCCTGCAATCTCTCCCGTGTTGTCACGGGCTTTCCCGAGGACCTGCATGATCTGCATCTCAAGTGTCTCTTCCTCTGTCCTTCCCGGCATCGGTTCGAGTTGCCCGTCCTCATATATCTGAATCCGGCGTTCCACATCATGGCTCGCACGTTCAAGAACCTCCCTGATCTGCCCGTAATCACTCTTTGAGAGATCTTCGTCATCGATGGCAAAGGTGAATCCATCATACATGATAGCCCGGATTGAGAGTCTTGTGACATCATCGATGAACTGCACTGCCCGTGCATATCCGTACTGCCTGATAATCCGGTGTACAATTGCACCATCAAATGCACCAATGGCTTTTTTATCGATGGTACCACAGAGGAGATCTCCATCGACTATCCTGACATAGGCATCCCGGTCACAGTTCTCGCGTAAGCACTGATCACAGTTCTCACATGAAGAAGCCTGAAATACCATGTTAAGAGTGGGGGGAAGAATCTTGGAAAATATCTGCTTGTTTGTCCAGTACGGAACACCATCCTCGATCTTATCCGGCTCTCCCATCCGTTCAATATCACAATTCTGCAGCATGCTGATTGCGTCACCCTTGTTAAACCATCGACGGGTATGGGTGAGCATGAAGATCCCAGATATATGATCATGGATACCACCAATGATAGGACCACCAAACCGGGGTGAGAGAATATTCTCCTGAACTGAGGCAAGAAGATATGCCTCTGCCCGTGCCTCCTCGGTCTGGGGGATATGCAGGTTCATCTCGTCACCATCAAAATCGGCGTTGTATGGGGGACATACTGCAGGATTTAACCGGAAGGTCTTGCCATCCATCACCTTGACACGGTGAGCCATGATACTCATCCGGTGCAGCGATGGCTGACGGTTAAAGAGCACAATATCCCCGTCCCGCAGATGACGCTCGATTGTCCAGCCGGGTTCCATCTGTTCGGCAATAAACTCAAGGTTTCCGTCCTCCGAGGTAACTCCTTTCGTAAGCCGGACCCTGCGCTTGTCTGGACGAATGGCATAGTTCGCACCGCAGGGATCCCGTACATCTTCCCGGTCAGGACCATTCCTGACGATCTCCCGTAACTCCTCGATGTTAAACGGTGTCACCCTGATGGGTATCGTCATCTCGTTTGCAATCCGCAAGGGGATTCCAACCTCAATGATAGAGAGATTGGGGTTTGGAGAGATTACTGTACGGGAAGAAAAGTTGACACGTTTTCCTGATAAACTGCCCCTGAACCTCCCGTCTTTTCCTTTCAGCCGCTGGGACAGGGTTTTTAAGGGGCGTCCACTCCGGTGGCGTGCCGGCGGACACCCTGCCACCTCGTTATCATGGTAGGTTGTCACGTGGTACTGGAGCAGTTCCCAGAGGTCTTCTATGATGAGCTGGGGTGCCCCTGCATCCTGATTCTCTTTAAACCGCTGGTTTATCCTGATAATATCAACAAGTTTATGGGTCAGGTCATCCTCAGACCGCTGACCGTTCTCAAGGATGATTGACGGCCGCATGGTGACCGGAGGAACGGGTAAAACCGTGAGAACAGTCCATTCCGGACGAGCTACCACGGGATCAATACCAAGATGGCGGAGATCCTCGTCAGGTATCTTCTCGAGACGTGCTCTGATATCTGCAGGAGTCAGTTTGTTCTCAACCTTCTTTCCCCGTTCATCGGTTGCTATCTCGGCAAAGGTCGTTGGTTTCTCAAAGTTAATCTTTAACTGCTGTTCTCCACAATGCGGACAGATTCTCTCCTTCTTGATATCTTTCTCGGTTAATGAATCTCCGGTTGCAGAGATCTCGGTACCGATGATCTTTTCTATCTCATCAGAAGAAAGCAGGAGCCTTCCACACTCACGGCAGGTCACACGCAGCAGTTTTCTGATAAGCCGGGTATACCCGACATGAATGACCGGCTTTGCCAGTTCTATGTGTCCAAAATGACCAGGACATTCTCCTGACTTCTGGGAACAGGTCTTACACCGTAAACCGGGATCGATGACTCCGAGATGGAGATCCATCAGACCCTGGGGATACGGGAATCCGTCATCATCGTAGGTATCTGCCCAGATGATCTTCCTGACACTCATCTGGCGAATCTCTTTCGGGGAGAGCAGGCCAAATTCTATTTTTCCTATTCGCTTTGGGCTTGGCATATCTCCTCACGCTCCTTAAACAACATCCTCAAGGCACATCCGGGGTGCAATCGCCATACTCTTCATCTCATCGAGTAACAGTTTGAATGCATAACTCATCTCAACCGGGTAGATATCGGTATCACCGCCACAGTTAAGGCACCGGGTCGAGTTGAGTTTCCGGTCAAGCATGGCGACCATTCCACACCGGGCACAGACATATTCTGATACCTTGTCAGATTCATCCAGGAGACGTTCTTTTAAGGCCATCGCAGCACCGTGCCCGATCATCACATCACGTTCCATCTCACCAAACCGGAGACCACCTTCACGGGCACGCCCCTCGGTCGGCTGACGGGTAAGAACCTGGACTGGTCCACGGGATCGTGCGTGCATCTTTGACGATACCATGTGGTAGAGTTTCTGGTAGTAAATAACACCCATGTAAATATCTGCTGCATACCGGCGGCCGGTGATTCCGTCCCACATTGCTTCACGTCCGGTATGGGAAAAACCGTGCTGCTTTAAGGATGCCCTGAGATTCTCCTCACGTTCTCCTGAAAAAGCGGTACTGTCAATACGCCGCCCTTCCATGGATCCCACCTTGCCACCAAGCATCTCAAGCATATGGCCGATGGTCATACGTGACGGGATGGCATGGGGATTTATCACGAGATCCGGTACCATACCGCTCTCGGTAAAGGGCATATCAACCGCAGGGGTGATGAGACCGATGACACCTTTCTGCCCGTGGCGTGATGCAAACTTGTCACCAACTTCAGGTATCCGTAAGTCACGGGTTCTGACCTTGACCAGTTTTGAGTTATTCTCGCCTTCGGTAAGGATGACCGTGTCTACGATCCCGTGTTCATTGCTTCGCATAGTCACCGAGGTATCACGTCTCTTCTCTACCGTGATGAGTTCACTCGTCGGTTCTTCAAGGAACCGTGGCGGAGAGGTCTTGCCGATGATGACATCCTTCTCCCTGACAACGGTCTCTGGGTTGATTATCCCGTCATCATCGAGATTGGCATAATAATCTGCTCCGTGGGCTCCCGTCACCTCTTCGTCTGGTATCTCTATCCTGTCGAGCTGACCACCGGGATAACGGCGTTCTTCTCCCTCATACGTCCGGTAAAAGTGCGACCTGCCAAGACCCCGTTCAATCGAGGATTTGTTGAAGATAAGAGCATCTTCAATGTTATACCCTTCATAACTGAGGATGGCAACCACGAAGTTCTGGCCTGCAGGCCGGTCATCTGACCCGATGACCTTTGATGTCTGGGTACGAACGAGCGGTTTCTGGACATAATGTAACTGGTGACCACGCGTATCTGGCCTCAGTTTCATATTTGCAGAAGCAAAACCGAGTGCCTGCTTGACCATTCCTGCTCCCATGGTGACACGGGGACTTGCATTGTGCTCAGGGAAAGGAACGTGGGCAGCTCCGAGCCCGAGAATAAGGGAAGGATCGATCTCAAGATGGGTGTGTTCTGGGGTGATATCTTCGGGATTGATGGCAAGGTATAGATCTTCCTCCTCCTCTGCATCGATAAACTCGATATACCCTTTCCCAATCAGGTAGGTATAGTCTATCTCACCATTTTTTAACTTTGCAAGATCATCATCAGAGATGAGGGGTCTGCCATCTGATAACACGATAAGAGGTCTTCTTGCACGACCCCTGTCGGTATGGATGATGACATCACCGTTAAACTCCTTGTACGAGCAGTTCACCTCGGTTGAGATGGCACCCTGTCTGCGCATGAGACGAATCCGCTCAACCAGCTCCATCGGGCTGTCGGTAAGACCTATCAGTGCACCATCAACAAATACCCTCGATTTCGTGGTGATCATGAGATCTCACTCCTGATCTGATCGACTCCAATCGTATACAACAGGCGGATGATCTCGGTGTCATCAGGTACACCCTTACTGATCTCAACCATCTGAGAAAAGTTCTTTACAAGACCACAATTCGGACCTTCAGGGGTCTCACTGGGACAGATACGACCCCATTGTGTCGGGTGAAGATCACGAGCCTCAAAGTGCGGCTGGGAACGGGAGAGGGGAGAGATGACACGTCGGAGATGTGACAGCACACTCATGTGATCGATGCGGTCCAGAAGCTGTGAGACACCAGTCCGGCCTCCGACCCAGTTCCCGGTCGCAAGCGGGTGGAGAAGACGTTCAGTCAGAACGTCTGCACGAACTGCAGTAGCAATCGAGAGGTCACGGTGACGCATGCTGGCACGTTCCAGCTGGTACTTGATATCACGGGTGAGACGGTTCAGAGATATCCTGAAGAGATCTTCCATCAGATCACCGGCGAGTTTTAACCGCTTGTTTGAGTAATGGTCCTTGTCATCGATACGCCTTCTGTCAAGCACAAGATCAAAACAGGATTCTGCCATTCTACCGAGGAAATGAGCCTTTGCAAGACGAACCCCGTGAACCTGGCGCATACATTCCTCATCATCCTCGTCGACGATGCGTGGCATCATGTAATTGAGGTGGGGAAGTAGGTAGTTGTCAAGCACAAATTCAGCCCTTTTGCGCTGGTATTCACGGGTCTGGTTGGGGGCAAGTTTCTTGCCGACATACATAACACCACATTCAATCGTTTCACACTCGCTCTCCTCAAGGTTCTGCATGAGAAATGTGAGGATCTCCTTGTCTGTAGAGACTGCCTTTACGACCTCTTCGTCGTTTACCATACCGAGAGCACGCATCAGGTCAACGAATTTCAGGTGCCCGGCAACTGAAGGGAAGGTAACCTCAAGCAGGTTTTTCCGGTTCCTCTCAACAACGACCAGTGCACGATACCCACGAAACTGGGAGAAGACCTTGGCAACATAGATGCGTTCATTGTACCGCTCGGTATACTCGGTCATGATCTTGTTCGAGGCCAGGTCTTCAAGTGTCATTAAAACACGCTCGGTCCCATTCACAATGAAATACCCCCCCGGATCAAGCGGATCCTCACCATGATCGGTCCGCTCCTTGTCAGACATACCATGGAGGTTGCAGGCGGTGGAACCCACCATGATCGGAAGCTGGCCGATGGTTGCTGTAACCGGCTCCTGCCTTATGCCCCCCTGAATGAGGGTCAGCTGCAACTGGATCGGTGCAGCATACGTGATGTTCCGGAGCCGTGCCTCGCACGGGAAGAGCTCTGACTGGGAACCATCAGCTTCCCGCACAAGTGGTTTTAATACGGTCAGTTCCCCGAGCTCAACAGAAACCGCATCATTGCCTTTTCCACGCTGTTCAATATCGGTCTCAATGATCTTCTGTTCTGCTACCACATTCTGCAGATTGTTCTTCAGAAAATAATTGTACGAATCGAGCTGGTGGCGGGCTACGTGATCGCGGGCAAAATAGGCCTGGGATAAAATACTCCTGTCTATCAGATGAATCAGCCCCAATGTTATTTTTTGGGTCTTTTTACAACAAGCCGGTAGGATTCAGCGCGTCCTGCCGTCCTGCTTTTTCTCACAATCTTTATTACATCAGATATCCTGGCATTTGTTGCGATAACTGCCGGATCATCATGATAGATCTTGGGCAGATGTTCTGCCGAGATCTCATATCGGGAAAAAAGCGCCTGAACTTCCTCATCAGTCATGATACTGTGTTCAGGTACCATCTCATGTTTAAGCACGTTTAATTGTTGGGCGATCAACGCCAAAAACCCCCTCTTCTTGGATGCATGTGCCAGATTCTGGCAGAAAAACTACGGTACAGTAGTAAACGGGCTCGAGGGGATTTGAACCCCCGACCACCTGGTTAAAAGCCAGGCGCTCTACCTAACTGAGCTACGAACCCCCCACATTACAAGTCAAATTTTGCAGCATAAATATAATGACACCCGTACTTATATAGATTGTTATGTGTCAGGTAAAAAAAACAACTTTTCTGATAACGAATCAAGAAATATCTCATATTCCCGGAAACCGGTCTTTTGATCTATATGCGTGCAATAAATTATAATACCAATTCAGACATGAATTATACTGTATTCTAAAACAGGCATTTTCCTGCTTTTGGAATTTTATCTGGTACCTCTTTCAGGGACATTGTACATGCAGACAGGAAGCAGTACCCTCTGATAAACCTCCCCGAAATCAGATATTTCACTTTCCGATTAACCCCAAACCCCCCTAATGAACCTCAATAGAGAAGAAGTACAATACAAAAGATACGAATATACCTCTTCTCACCATGGAAATCCATGGCATCATCAAACGAAATGAGAGGCCGGATGATACCGGTTGCGCACGGACGCATTACAGGATTACTGCATGGCTAAGCTTAAGGCATGGCTGCATGCTCATGATGAGAGCTGCCAACCGACAGGAGAGCATGCTATCCGTGCACTGCGTCATCTCAGCAGGCATGAAAAAAAGCAGCTCTTCTCACCTGATATCTCTTTTATGCGCTCTGCTGAAGGACATTGGTTTGAGATGATGACCTATGAACTCTTTTTAGATCTCGCAACAAAGACAGATACCATTAAAAAGGTTGTTTTAAAAGGTGCTGATGCACCGTATCGGTGGCAACCGGTTAAGATGGGACAGAACGGGTTTTTTTACTCACGCAACGGTGACCTTACCCTGCGTGGGAACGGACAGGATCTTGCAGAATTCGACCTGCTTTTGCAGAAAAAAGACGGATCCATTGTGTTTGTAGAAGTGGTGACATCTCCTGCCGATCTCAAGGATTTTCTCCAGGAAGTCTATTATAAAAAGCAGGTTATCAGGTACCTGTTTGACCAGAAAGCAGTTACCTTCATTCTCGTTACCTCCTTTCCCCTCTCAAATTACAAGGGAGGAAGAAAGGTTCTTGGATCTGATGAGCATATCAGTATCTCTACCCTTCCCTGCACTGAGATGAGATCCTATATCTCAGGTAACTGGCCGAAAAAGATAGAAAAACCCAAGGTTCCTGATGCCAATACCTGTTATCTCCATGATTTAACTATCGCTGCTCCGTTTCATTACCAGACTATCCATGCAACCGAGCGGGACTGGGCAATTCAACAGATCTGCAACCGGAATGGCTCTGAACTGGTGTTGCCGTCACCGGAGCGGACGGCACCGCTTGTTAAGAAGATCCTCTTTGGTTCGGTATACGTCTCAGGCTTTAAGCAGATCTGCAAGCAGTATACCATTCATGTAAAAGGAGAGGATCTCTCATTTGAGACCGTGATGAAGAGGTACTCTAAGGTTATCCTCGCCGCTGATCTTCCTGATTATACCCCGCTCCTGTATCTCCGAAACCGGCAGAAGAAGGAGTATCATAAGCTCGTGTATCATCATCCTGGTGTTTTTAAGTTTGAGCGGAGAACACCGCCCAAGGTTGGCTTTTATCTCTGGCTTGAGTCATTAGAACCACAACTTGGCACAAACATCTCGCTTACCATCATCAAAACCCTGATCCCATATGCTCTCCAGATACCTCATGATGAGATCCCATAGCGATGATAGGAAATTAGGCAAAATATCAGATGTTGTGCGAAAACGAATCAAAAAAAAGAATAAAGCCTGATAATTTAATCAAGTAATAACGAGAATGCCTGTTCGCGGTAGGACTCCATGACATAGGGGATACCTGATACCTCGGCAGCATCTTTTGTCAACGCCATCAGATCATTCCGGCTGACTGATTCTAAACTGAAGTTCCGGCTTCCTGCCATGATCTGCTGCATCCCGGTTCTGAACTTCTGACTGTAGGTATATATTCCGACTGCTCCCAGGGGGATTTCGTTTATCCTGCTGCCATACTTCTCTTTCAGCTCTTCATAGCTGACAAAGATCTCTTCGACCGTCTTTCCATATCTGGCTACCGTGTTTGGCAGTTCTCCGGCTTTCAGCCATTTGTCAATATTTTTGCCGACCATGCCCGGTATCATCAGTCCACGACCCATGCAGACTGCCTTGAAATACGGTGCACCCATCGCAAGTGCCTTGAATGCATTTGCTTCGTCTGCAATTCCGCCGGCTATTGCAAGATCAGGAACCCGCATACCTTTCTTCTGGAGTGCGCTGGCCATCTGGTATGCCAGTGACTGGATGTAAAAGGTAGGGATACCCCATTCATTCATCATCGGCCACGGACTCATCCCGGTACCTCCCGGGGCACCATCGATGGTAAGGAGATCGATCTTAGCCTCAGACCCCCATCTCATGGCCATTGCCAGTTCGTTCATGGAGTATGCGCCTGTTTTTAATGTGATGCGCTTAAACCCGATATCACGCAGGCGGTCACATTCATTGAGGAATCCTTCCTTTGAGACAAATCCAAGGCGTGAGTGCCTCTCGAACTCCTTTATTGCACCATCCTTAAATGCTTCCTGCACGTCATGGCGTGTCGGATCGGGCTGGACGATATACCCTCGTTTCTTTAACTCTGCCGCACGTTCAAGAGATCGTACCTTTATCTCTCCACCGATACACTTGGCACCCTGGCCCCATTTCAGTTCGATGGTCTCAAGATTGTGCTTTGACGCAACATATTCTGCGGTTCCAAGCCGGGTGTCCTCGACATTTAACTGGACAAGAAGTTCACCATATCCTTCATGGAATTTTTTATAGGTACTAATCCTTCGGTCCATCTCTGGTGAAGACGAAACAAGGCCGTCTGATCCAATCTTGAGCTCAGGATCAACCCCACAGACGTTCTCACCGCAGACCAGCGTTACTCCCGATATTGCAGCACCGATGGCAAAGTGTTCCCAGTTTATCCTGGCAATATCAGTGGATCCGAGGGCTCCGGTAAAAATCGGGACCCGCATGGGGACTTTAATATCCCATCCATACTCGGTCTCGGTATTTACATCATAAAATACTGCCGTATCCGGGTTTGCCTCGACACCTTCAGGGAGACCTTTGGCACCCAGGGCATACCCATGGATATTGAGGTGGGAGTAGTCAATCGGGTAGTTTTTGTCTGCCCCTGCAGTGACCTCTCCAAAAGGCCCGGGATACAGAACTTCACGCCCGCGGAACGATGACAGCCAGATCTCACAGTTCCCTTTGCATCCGTCGGTGCACCGGGTACATAAGCCTGACATGGGCACGACACTCTTTGAGCGGTTACTGGTATGAGTGGCGTCATTTGCATTTGGTTGTCTCAAATTCATAAAAAATCCTCTATGCACGATTGTATCGTACCTGTGACTCTTGTCTGGTGATCCAGACACAAAGCTCTTTTTTATATGGAAAGCTTATAAACACTTTCTTTCTATCCCGGGTATTAATAGAAGTGTGAAAAATTTTATACCGGCTAATCAGAAGAACCCTTCTTTTAACGAGAGACAACAGATAAGTATCATCAAGAGAGATAGAACACTATTTCAGAGGTGACGAGTATGAACACGAAGATGGAGAAAGCGATTAATGATCAGATAAATGCAGAATTGTACTCGGCGTATCTGTATCTCTCGATGGCCGCCTGGTACAGTTCCCAGGGACTTAAAGGATTTGCCAACTGGGAGCGGATCCAGGCACAGGAAGAACGGGACCATGCCCTGAAGTTTTATGATTATGTCCTTGCCCGTGGCGGCACGGTGACCCTAGCTCCCATCGCCGGACCGCCAACAGAATGGAAATCACCTGTGGATGCATTTGCATACCAGCTCGAACACGAGAAGAAGGTGACAGAACTAATCAATGGTCTCGTCAACCTTGCCCAGAAAGAGAAGGACCATGCCTCATATAACATGCTTCAGTGGTTTATCGACGAACAGGTCGAGGAAGAGGAGAATGCACGGGATATTCTTGATAAGTTAAATCTTATTCAGGGGGAACGGGGGACCGGGGTACTCTTCATGCTCGATAACGAGCTGGGAACACGGATCTATACTCCTCCGGTTGTTCAGAAAACCTGAATTTTTTCCCCCAAATCAGATTGAATCATAGAGCAACCCCCAATTTTATCCATTCAGTACTGTTGCACCCTGAAATGATGACACCCCTTTGTGTCATCAGGGTGCTGACTGCATAAACCGAATCAGATATCATAAAGGGGGAGATCGTCAGGATGAAGATTAATGTCTGGTATTTCGTACATATCCGGCACTCTGCAGCAACGAGTGTCGGCTCGTATCATCTTCTCTTCTTTTTCGGGATATACCAATATCCAAATACATAGAGAGATGAGATCCAGATATGTCAGAAGAAAGACGATCTGTTTCCCGACGGGGGATGGTTTTATCCATTCTCGTTCTTGTTACCATATCCCTTTCAGTGATGGGATCTGCTGATACCGCGACCAACCAGACATCATTTGAGTATAAAGTCCAGGAAGATCCGTATTTTACCTTTGCCTACCCTGCTGAAATGATCATCAATTCCACCTCGGAGCAATCGCGCAATGTGTATCACCTTACAGACAACAAAGATGATCCGATCACGTATCTGATATCATCAGCTGATAACGAAGAGGGAGCACCTTTACGTGAATCAGCCCTTGCTGAAATTGGAAAGACAGCAATCGCATCGGTTATTGATATACATACCAAAAAAGATCTAATGGTTGGGAAACCGGCTTACAAAGGAGATACGAATGTCTCATCATATTCTGTAACTTACTTTGACCCCTTGTCCAAGACTCTAATCTCCGATCTTGTGGTGAGTACAGATGAGAGTATTATTACCGGTATTCTTACTGAACCGGCTGAAATAGCAGATACCCCATATGGATCCTTTATTCTGCAGTCATTATTCAGCATTACTCCCAGGAATGCTGAAGGAGGTTTTACCTTTATCCGTGTCGGGACTGATAAATCAATTGGAGAAGAGATCGCAACAACCGCCGGAGAATCGGCAGAGAAAAATCTTGCATATGATCCCTATCTGAATTATTTTTATGATACCTTTACCGGGTTTATTTACCTGCCTGAATACGGAGTCTTTTATGATCACCTGACTGGTGATTATTATTACCCTGAAGAGTTCGGGTATTATGATCCAAACTTCTTCATCGATTATCTTGGCACGTATGGGGATGACATTGACGATTACTACAGTTACCTGTACAATAACCCGGATGACTCATTATTGGATCCTGATTTCGAACTGGAGTGTTTAATCAATCCAAATTTCTCTGGAGCCTGTGACGACCTTTATGGTGGATATAATGATGAGTTCTCAGAAGATGACACTTCTTCCATCTCCCCTTTTTCCGATGACACAAGTATCACGAATCAATTGTTTAACGAGTGGAATAATTCTCTTCATGATTCAGAAACTGATGGTGTCACATTTGCAGGCGGTGCCGGATTATCCATCGAAGATGCAGTAATAATTCTTGGTGCCACCAGTGAGATGGAGGGAATTTCAGCAGAATCAGAATGGATATCATTACTATATGGAGTCCGGGATGTCGACTGGGAGAAAGGTACACAATCCTTAATTGAAGATAAAGGGCGGTATTACGACCTCCAGGAAGTCTACCTGACAGGCAGCGGTGAGACCATCGAGATCTGGTTTGATATTACCGACTTCTTTGGTAAGGATCTCTTCTGATATCAGAATATCAGATCAGGTTTACTCAAACTTTCCCCTCATTTTAACCTAATCTTTAGATTAGCTTTGGAAAAACCGGTGACGTTCTTGCAGTCCTTGGATACGAGTAATAGAATTTCTCTCCTTACAGCTGGTGTTTTTCTCTTTAATAGGATAGATCATTCGGATCTAAAATTCTTGGAATTTGAGGTTTTCTTAAATATCCGGGAGATTTAATACCAATCCGTGCATAGACAGGGTACATATGAAGAACCCTTTTTGTCACCTTACAATTCGTTTACCCCTGGCCATTATCCTATTCTCCTTTCTTTTCATCACCATTCCCAGCACTACGCTGGCAGCCCCTTTCCCTCACACAACAGACTCTTCTTCTCTTGTTGCATTATACATGGTGGGAAGCACTCTTGAGATGTATGGGGGCCAGGGCACGATAGATATCCATGAGATCTTCAAAGGTCTTGGCGAACCAGAAGGTGAGATCGATGTAATTGTTGCCTACGGGGGAACAAAAAAACCGGGATGGTCAGGGATGACCATTGCAACTTTACCGGATCTCAAAGAGGATAATAAAAACGGAATTATTGGAGATGAGGGAATATACCAGGCATGTCTGCCTGATGCCAATATGGGTGATGCATCAGCTCTTTACACTTTTCTAACATATCTTGAGTCCCTGCCACCTCACTCCCGCAATATCCTTATTTTTTGGGACCATGGAGCAGCTGCAGAGGGACTATGTATTGACCAGAACCATAATGATGATCTCCTCTCCCTATCAGAAGTAAGTGAATCACTGAAAAATGGCGGTATACACTGGGATCTCATCGGGATGGATGCCTGCCTTATGGGGACATACGAGGTGGCAGGTGCTGTTGCCGATTATGCAGATATGCTGGTAGTTTCTGAAGAGACTATACCCGGCAGTGGCTGGGATTATGAATCAATTTTTAAGGCACTCAGGAAAGATCCGTCAATCACGATGGAAGAACTGGGGAAGATTATTATTGATTCGTACCTTGCAGATCAATCTGGTAATAACTCTGAAAAGACACTCTCACTCATTGATTTAAAACGATTTGGCAGAATCCAGGAAGGAGCCGGGGAACTGGGAAGGTATCTTTCAGGGACACTTGACCAGTGGGATACTTACAAAGGTATTGGTTCCTCGTGGTTTCAGTCCCACAGGTTCGGTTATGACATGCAGACAGATCGTGAGTATTCGATTGATATGCTTGATTTTTCCCTGATCCTCTCGCACGATGTCCCTGACACTGCCGGACCGATCCGGGGCCTTGAGCATGCCATCGCCGATGCAGTTCTCTATCAGGGGCGCCAGAAGACAATTCCCGGAGTAAATGGCCTGTCGATGTACTCTCCCAGAAACAGGCCGATAAAAGAGGCAACGGCCTTACTTACTAATACATCTGTCCATCCAGACTGGAAGGAATTTCTGAACAAATACCTCACTCATGTCGCTCGTGACCGGTCAGTACCAGTCATTACCGATCTGGGAGGAGGCAGGTACCAGATAACTGATGATATGGCTGTCCAGTCAGTTATGATAGAGACCAGCTGGCAGAGAGATATGAACACTTCTCATTTCTACGATCTGAAAGGAGAGCCGGTCTACCCCGGACCGGATGGGATCTATGTCCCTAATCCTGATGATAAAACCTTTTACCTGCAGAATAGTGAGTCAGGGGACCGGGAGATGTTTTACCACCAGTACCTCGGGACAGAGGAGGGGATTGAGTATTATCGTGGTATGGTACAGATAACACGCGACAACAAGGCCTGGGAAGTATACTTGTATATCATGGCAGATGAGTCAGGTACCATCGAGTTTAAACTTGTTCCTTTCAGGAGAAGGAGCAATGGCGATATCATTTTCCTGAGGGATCGGATAAATCTCAAACCGGGGGACCTGGTTACTCCGCTTATCAAGGAGGTCATCTTCTCAGGACAGAAGAGCAGTACCCGCTTTGTCCCGTTAAACCCGGTGCTTATTAGCGGAGAGATGAGGATAGTGCGGGACCAGCTCCCGTACGGAGCATACTATCCGATACTGGTCGTAAAGGATCATAATGAGAATTATGCATTCATGGATATTGGAAAACTCCGTCTTCCCAATACCGCAACCATCATACCATAGGCTGATGGGGTTATGGAGAATTTATAACTCCGCAGTAATCTGATTACATCCCTGGCGGTTATGATATGGGTTCCCCGGGGTTGAGAGGGATCTTCTGATCTCCCTCTCCTCTTGGATCCTTTTCAAATCCCATCCAGTAGGTCAGGAAATAATCATCCCCGCCACTGGCTCTCGTGATCATCACATATGTTCCCGGTTGCGGGTCGTTTATAACAAGCATCTCTGGAACGAAGTTATCGATGCCGTAAATACCACTGTTGCTGCTGGAATCTGCTGAGATCCAGGTGAATTCATCAGGGGAATCGGGGAGGGAAGTGCTGTTATGCACGAAAAGATCGAGATCGGTTCCCAGGACCGATTCTGTCACGAACCATACCTCTGCAAGACCATCGGGAATGGTTACTTCTTTTTCTGACCAGGACTGGTTTATAATATTTCCTTTATCCAGGTTCTCCCCGTGGTAGATATATGCTACCGTCACGGTCGCTTGCCCAGGTGTAGATGCACAAGAGAGTTCTGCAGTATAATTTCCTGGTTCGGCCATGATGTACTTACCCGAACGGTCTTTAAGGGTAACTATCAGCGGATATCGGGATAGAGTCGATATCTGCCGATCCGAATCCTGCATTATCTCTTTGCCTTTTCCAACAACAAGCGTCCAGTCGGTATCGGTCCCTTCCGGTCCGTACGCAAAGATCCGTGCAAATGCGGTCATATCATCCCTGATATCAATTCCGATCCGAAGGGGAGTATCAGGGCTTACCCATCCTGAGAGGGTCGTTGAGTACACCGGCCTGAACTGGTCTGACTTGTCAAGGAGCGATCGTTCCTGGGCATTTACTCCCGGGGAGAGGAGACAGAGGAGGAGAATGAACAGGAGAAGATAGAAGAGCTGCATATTGTGAACTGATTGTACTGGTGATATAATAGAAGTATGGATGAAAGGGTTATCGTCTTCCCGATCCTTTAAGGAAAATAATACTTCTGGTTTTTATCTGCACGGTAAAATCAACTTATCTTTGAGAAAAAAGGGGATTTTCTCTATTCTTTCTGGATTTTTACGGCTCTTGCCAGTAATCCCCATGCTCTCAAACCAATACCCAGCCCAGGTTTCATTGCTTGATGATAAGCTCCTGGTTCAGAGATAGCAAATAGGGAGTGAGATCTCCGTGGCAGCCAAGGCATCGTCGCATCGGGGAGACAAATACACCCAGGCATATCGGCAAGTTTTCATTGGTAACGCGTCAGACGGGAATATGGGAGGAGAGAGGAGTGTGTCAGTTAAGGGTTTGGTATTACGGTTCCGTCAGATTCTAGTTTTATGACCCAGATATCATTATCACCATGATTCCCGGTTACATCACCGTCTGATGAGTCTT
>CAZSDZ010000007.1:0-78489 GCA_964605795.1 uncultured Methanoregulaceae archaeon | reverse complement strand
CTCAAGCACAGAACAGAACCGAACAAAGGGTAGAAGAACTCGCTCAAGCACAGAAAGATACTGAAAAATCAATACAGCAGTTGACCCGGACCGTGAACTTTACCCTGGGAGGCCTTGGAAAGCGATGGGGAATGGACTCTGAGTGTGCATTCAGAAACGGACTCATTGAAATCCTCAGTGAAACAGGATATAAAGTAAAAAATATCCTGATGAAAGACACAGAGGGATTTGTATTCGGCCATCCTTCAGAGATTGAGATAGATCTAATTGTTATCGGAAAAAAGACGATACTTGTGGAGCTCAAGGCATCGGTGAGTAAGAGTGATATGTATATCTTTATGAAAAAGGCAGAATATTACTCCCGCAAAACCGGTGAGAAAATCAACAGACTGGTTCTTATCACTCCGTTCATTGATGATGATGCAAGGATTTATGGCGAAGAGAATCAGGTTATGATCTGCGATACGGTTACAGAGATAGAAACACGAATGAAGCAGGTGTGACTAAAAGACAACATCAAAATTCTCATTTTTCCACCTTTCCTTTAGAGGGTTATAACTATTTCTCTTCGGAATGTTGCCCAAATAACAACACGTTCCGCAAAGAACTGTGTGGATTCCTTGTAAAGTCTATCCGTATCTCGCAGGTATTTTGTTTTTTGGTCTTGAGAGAGAAGGCAGATGTTTTGTTCTCATAGATGAGATCCGGATTAACTCTACCATGATAATATAGGATTTATGGTGTTTTATGCGAATATTTCAGAGTATCATACAACAGATGGTATCGGGAAGGGTATTATCCGAGTATAATGGCTCTATAAAATTTTTTAATGGGTAAACTTAGGTGTTCTCATGCCCGCTAGTAAAACAAGAGATAGGATCAGACCTGTATTCCTTCCCTGGTTAATGCTTTTCCAATTGCGTGTAACATCTGCTTTATGAGGCTGTTGCATAAATGATTTTCATTAGTACAATAAGGCTAATTCACAATGTGATTTCCATTATTTACGTCAAAAATTTGCCTTATTGTATCGACGAATTGTATTCGTGCAACAGCCACTTATATCAGTAAACTCCCGCTCCAAGTAGTTTTCATAAGTCTCTTCGGAGTCCCTGAATCTCATCAATAGTATCCTGCTACAGATGAAACATCCAACCCTGCTAACAAGGTTTCCATGTTTTGAAAATTTAATTTGAATGGCTCACATTATCAGGACAAATTCCCCTTCATGATTCCTGCCTGAATAAGAGCCGAGCGTACCTCACGTAGTTCTATCCTGACTTCAGCAATCTCCTGTGTTAATGTCTTACTGAAATCCTGGCGCAGACCTCTGACTTCATCCAGAGTCTCTTTTTGTAACTCTATTGTCTCCTTCTGAAGACCGATTGTCTCTTTCTGAAGACCGATAGAATAATCCTGTTTCTTCTCCATCCGGGAGAATATAGCAATTGCTGAATCAAACCGTTCTGCAAGTTCTTCTTCGGGAGTTCCTCTCACAATGATAAAGTACGGATACTCTCCGGTTGATTCCTCCCGTGTAACCTCAATGCTCTCAACACAAACCGGGTATTCCTGTATCCGGATATCTTCAGTAAACCGGGAAAGATTGTCAGGAGTTCCTTCCGCAATAATAAAGACGTCATATCCTTCCAGGTTTTCAATCGTTCCGGTAATATGATTTTTTCTTGCGATCTCCTGAACAAGATGACGATATCCGACCCGGTGCACATTCCCCTTTACGAAAATACTGAGTCGTTGTGTTTCATCATCCACCATACTAAAATTATTGACCTGAAACAATATAGTCATTCTTCAAAAAAAAAATACAATAATGATAGAGGAATCATTAAAACCAACGATTTTATGAATAACCCTTAAAATCTCTTCCTTTTTGCCTTGATTCATAACAATTAGGATTCATTCCCGTTAATGCGGGCCAGTTCCTCAGCAGCCCTGACCCGGACCGCCACATCAGGATCCGAGAGGAGCCGGGTGAGTATTGGCACAAGATCCCGGGAATCCGAAAGTTTCAATAAAGCCCGCACAGTACGGAGCCTGACACCGGCATCAGGATCGTTCGATGCTTCGATAAGATAAGGAATAATGGACTCATCCCCGATCCTTCCAAGCGTCTTTACCGCCTCACGTCTGACATACACCGACTCATCAGAAAGGAGGGAGAGGATCGGATCAAGGGTCGGTAACATACCCTGACTGATCCGGAGTGCCACCACACAACCAAGCCTGACATGCCAGTCTGGATGAGATACTCCCTGCAGAAGATCCGGCACCGCAACATCACCAAGATGACCAAGCGCTTCAGCCGCTGCCTCCCGTACATACCGATCCTCGTCATCCAGTACGGTAAGAAGGGCAGTAACCGCTTTATGGGAGTTACTCGTCTCAAGTGCCTCTGCAGCTGCCCTCCGGATGTGCGGACTTGTATCACGAAGGGCACTTATGATGGGAAAGAGAGCACGTTCATCTGACAGTTCTGATAGTGCATAGACTGCCTCTCTCCGCTCATCCTCATCTGAACTCTGAAATCCAACAAGTATGGCATCAAAATCACCCTGAAATTTGCTGCTATCCAGGCCTTTTCTCTTTTCACCTCTCGTTATCAGATCAGAAATCACCGCTTCAACAAGCCGGCGGTCCTTGACATATAAAAGCAGCACCATAATTGTCGCGAGATCAAGGCCGGTGTAGAGCATCACAAACGAGATACTGAATTCATACCCAAACAACTCGGTGAATATCCAGAATGAAAATATTGCAACAAGGATGATCCCGATGAGCTTCATGCCTGACTTCGGAAACCAGAGTGCAAGCAGGATAATCGGAATGAGATACAGATGAGGGATAAAGATATAGATAAACCGAAATCCCGTCCATGGGCTTGCCCACAATACATAGACCGAGACAAAAAGAGCAATTAAAGAAAGGATGGCAATGATAATCAGTTTACCGGTATCGATATATCCCCGGTGAGATCGCAGAAACAGAAGAAGAGAAGAGAGCAGGTTCCGGGCAGGGATCATAAAGGCAAGACCTCAAACTTCACCAAAGATACTCATCCGGGCTGCATTTTCTATCGCATTCTGGTTTTTGATTGCTGCCTGCTGCTGCTCCGGTGTCTCCCAGACATAATACTTGTCAAGCTGCATGAGTGATATCCACCGGTTCGTCATTTCCATGACAAGTTGGTAGATCTGGAGATAGGTATCAGGACAGGGATCCTGAGTCAATTCATTGACTTTTATCTCTTTTATTATTGAGACCATCGCATCACCGACGAGTTTTGTCTGGTACCAGGGATTCTTCTGCCACCGGTGGGTAAGCATCTCCATGAGGTTGAGATTCTTAAACTTCTTTAATTCCGGGATGTTTATCATCGGATTGAGTTTCATCTCGCTCATGATCTCACCAAGAATGAGATCACGGGCATAAAACATCCCGTTATGCATGACAAAATACCTTCTCGGGATGTAATCCTTAAATGATACGAGATCATGCATATCCCGCATACTCTCCTTCATCAGGTAATATACCTGGGCATTTCTCATCACCGGACACATCCGCGAGATTACGATGTTTGAGAAGAGGAAACCGGGAAGTTCAATGAGGGTCTCAAAGAAGAGCATGTACAGGTAGAACATGAGCTTCTTCTTCATCCAGAACTCCATGTGTCGCGTCTTCTCATCTTTGAGCACATCAAGGTAGATCTGCTCCATCCCTGACGTAGCAGACTCCTCGGTAAATGAGAGAACCTGGAAAACATTATTCTTATGTCCGATACCTTTCAAAAGCAGCCGGATGGCATTCTGACCGATAACAAAGTCTTTGAGCATTCCTATCTGCTGATTTGAGAAGGCGATTACATTTCTTGTTGTATCGAATGAGTACGAATCAAGAAGTATACCCTTCCGTGGTGCTTCGGGTTTTCGCTGCAGATGGATGGTGATAGCAAGCTGCTCTTCCACATGATCAAGAAGAGACTGCAGCGAAGAAGAGATCTCATATCGGTTTTCCATAAATCCTCTCTATCAGATAGATAACATGGCATTTTCGTGTGTAATACCCATTCGTGATGCAAGACAGATAATACATCAATCCCTTACTCCATCATTTTTATAAGGAACGGTTACCTGTGCACAATAGTTGGATATACTATTATTAAATCAGATCTTTATGCATATCACAGCAAAACGCACCAATTCTTTCGATTCAATACATACCATGTTTATATAGAGCATATCTATAACCGGCAGAAGATAGTATACTCTAATTAAGGGTGTGATATTATGGCTGAAGATGTTAAGACATACTTAAGCAAACGGGACATACTCCTCAACAAGGCTGACAGACTCGCACTCGAGGCAGATCAACTCTCGTACCAGGGAAAATACGAAGAGGCAATCGAGAAGTATGACCAGGCACTTACCATTTATCCAAGTAACCCGGATCTCTGGGCATTTAAGGCAATAACCCTCTCAGGAGGTCTGAATAGAAATGAAGATGCCCTGGTATGCTGGGAAAAGGCAAAGAAACTTGACCACGTTTTAGCTGATGCTGTCGAGTATACCGCAAATGCTCCCATGACCGTGTATGAACGTGATTTAAAAGATTTCAAGGGAAGCACGGCTGACCGGATCAGGAATCTCGTAAAACAACAGGCATCAGAGCAGAAGAAGAGATAATTACGTTCTTTTTTTCCCTTCAACAGCAGCAATATGCTCCTGTGTTTTATCCACAAGAAACATCTCACCTTCAAGCTCGGCAATCTCTTCTATTGCTTCAAGCAGGTGAACCGTATCCTCGAGAAAACTCAAAACATCGGCAGGAAATATCTCGATCCCAAACATATCAAGGAGATACGCGCTGATCTCATGATGGTTTAAACCAGACTCGCGCAGTTCAATAATCTCTTTCGCAAATTTTTGCTCAGGACAGCCACAAAAGGGGTGTTCCCGACAGGAACAATCCAAAAATGTCTTGTGAAAAGAGATAATCTGTTCCCGTGTCGAGTGATCAAAGAGATCAAATACAATCCGGGTCGCAAGGGCATCTAACACCGCCCCATGGAATGCATTATCGGGAATACGGTACCCTAGTTGTTTTGAGAGTCTTCGATTGAATTTAATGCGTGCCTTGGACGCGATCACGAATTTTCCCCGGCCTCCTCATCAAAATTCTTCAACGATGCGAATGCCTCGTTTATCATCTCGATCTCGGTAAGCCACTCGTCAAAGAGGCTTGGTTCTGCACTCTCCTTGATATATCTCCCGCAGCAGGAGCCCCCGTTTATGACGTTGGCACCGATCCCTGCTGCAATCTCCATCGCCTTCTCCATATCAGATTCTGCAGCTTCACGCCCGGTCTTAACCAGTGTCTTGATATCCCCCTCATATCCACCCGCAAGATATGCCCGTGCACTGGCAAAGAGAATCATCACCGATAACTGCAGGGATTCGATGATGGAACCCAGCTCCTCGTCGGAGACTGGTGCCATCACGATTCGTTCCACATCTTCTATCTTCTCATTCGTCTCTTCAGGCGTGAATCTGCCATTCTGGTAGAGCTTGATAATTTTTAACACAGACAGGCAGATGTCAAGGTTAAAATTATACAGCAACTGGAACCCTTCCGGCATCTCATCTTCATCATCACCTGAAAAATCTGCTTCTGTGAGTGTTTTTATCCAGTTATCCCATCGTTCCTGGTTATAAAAGATATAAAACAACTTCATCGGTTCATTTTTCGATGATTCTTTTGTATTTTTCCCCTTCTTAGCCATTGTATACACCTATATTCCTGTTAATAATAGACCTTTTGGTACATCCAACTCCTATTGTGAAAATCCGGTTATACTGGATATGAATTACTGCGGTAAAACAACTGGTGATAACAGAAGGAATCGGACTGATAATGGTAATTCTCGCCACTTCTGCATCACAGGGCTGGGGGGGTCGATAACCACCATGCAGATAAATAGCGTCCCACCGACACAGAACAAGAATCGGTTCTTTCATCACACATCTTAAAGAGAAGGTACACGAGTTTGATGCCTCTAAAGACTGATTCCAGGTTACCAAAGTATCCCTCATGATTCTTAAACTTAAATTACGGTCTAAACCCGCAACGTAAGAGATCAGATTCAATCCATCAGCGCACCCGGGAAAATACCCAGTACGTATTCCCTGCAAGTCCCGGGATTTTTATCTCACAGTGAGTCCGTTTTTTTGTGCAATCTCCTGAAATGACCGCGCCAGGTAGGAAGCCTGCCTATCTGAGATCCCATAGGTATTCATCTTCCAGACACGGGTAGACCCGGGGATTATCCCGGTGATGCCCCGCTCACGTAATGCACTGATCAGGAAATAACCCGATTTTTTATGTGTCTTAGAAATCCGGTCAAACGAATTAGTCGTATTCATCCGGGTCAGAGTATGCCTGCGCGGAAACTCGCTCGCCACCTCTGTTCCTTCAATGGAGAGAAGAGCATCGACTACCTCATTTGCATACGCAACCTGTTTTTCGAATTGGTTGACACGCTCACGCACATGGGGAAACGATGCCATCATACCGACTGCGGTAGCACCCATAAGCGTGCATCCGAGCATCTCCACCTCTTTTAACCCAAATGTCCGTTTTGTCTGATCACCGGTAATAGTGGTGGTCCGAAAGATTTTTTCTGTCCACTCACTGCTCGTCGCAAGCACTCCCGACGGCGCAGGAGCTGCCATACTCTTATGGCCGGAGCCTATAAGAAAATCCACTCCCAGTTCTTTACCCGATACCGGCATGATCCCGACTGAGTACGCACCGTTGCAGAGAACCGGAACATCATACTGGTGGGCAACCGCTGCTATCTCTTTTACGGGATGGATATTCCCATACTGGTAATCAACCTGTTCAACAAAGAGAAGTGAGGGGGGCCTTTTCTCGTGTCGTATCACCTCTTCGATTCGCTCTGCAACCGCATCAGGGGTGATAATATGTCTGCTGTCAGCCATCACCTCAAATGGTTTTCCCAAAACCTGCTCAACAGCAAGGAACTCGGTATAATGAGAATATTCTGTCAGAAGAACCGGTTCATTCTTTGAGACGAGCGAATGCGTTACTGCTAAAAACCCGCGCCTGGCCCCAGGAACCAGTCGTGCGGCATCCATTCCTAAAAATGATGCAATATCTGCGTGGAACTGTGCCAGTGGCGGTTTTTGGATAGTATCAAGACGAAATGGTTTCCCGCAGTTGTCACAGACAGAATATCCGTCTCCATAGGAGAGAACAGCCTTCATCGCATCGGCAGTGAGCCTTCCCCCTGCCTGAATCGGATCGAGGTTGATATAGAGTTCATCCACCTCCCTGTTCTCAATCGCATCGGAACAGTTCATAAGAGCATCTCCTCTTTGAGTATTGCAACCTGTTTCTCAAGTTTTTTTAGGATCTTCAAAACCTCCTTTTTCTGGTTATCATCAAGGATATGATCCGGGGTTGTATCACGCAGGATCTGTCTGAGGTCGGTAAAGAGAAACAATCCATGAAAAACTGCATCTACCGTTCGCTTGGACATAATACCTGACATATATGCACTTTTGTTATTTGATACCCTATTGCCTGCAGGATGCGTGTGTCTTTTCTTTTGACCCCGGTTACGCTTCTGCCCGGGTTTCATGCATCATTGTAGCAGGAATAAAAGACTGCAATAAATCGATAACGCGAGAACAGGGAAAGAATGATAGCGTTTATCGTACTATATCTGAATCAAAACCTTCCGGATTACCGGATTTATCAGGAGAGAAAAACCTGTATCTCCTCGAGAAATGATTCTAAAATATCGCTTCATAACTCCCGGATTAATTCTGTATAAGAGAGATAAAACACACGTGAGGAAATGATGAATCAGGAACAAGAAATAAGATCAGATCTGTCATCACTGCATAAAGCCCGGTATTACCGGGTCAGGGACAGCAGTGTGCTTATGTACGAATGTATCATACCCCCGGATGATACCTCGTTTTATGTCGGTGACATCATCGTGGTAGAAGACCTGGTGAAAGAATTCCGGTTCTTTGCACGGATTATTAACATGCTCCACAGTGATGCAGATTATCACAATGAAAACCCAAATGCAGGAGATACACCCGGCATCAGGATAGAAGCACTTGCTATCGGATACACAGATACGCATGGATCCTTCTTCAGACCCCGTACCGTTCCAACCCCTCTATCACGGGTTGTCCATCCCAAAAAGCAGGATTATGATTTTCTCCAGGGTATGATGGGAGACCTCGAGATTGGATATTTAAAGACCGGATCCGGCACCAGTACTGATGTTGCAATTCGATTGCCATCACCGATATTAAATCAGCATATGGGAGTCTTTGCAACGACCGGCATGGGTAAAAGTAATTTGATGAAGGTTTTTTGTGCATCCTCCATCAAAAAAAGAGCCTGCGGCCTTCTCCTTATCGACCCCCATGGTGAATATGTAAGCGGTCTTCATATGACCGATGATGAGATAAAAAAAGGGCTGCTTGACTGTGACGGAGCCGCAGAAGGACTTGTCGTATACTCGACACGAACCGGATCTCTTCAAAAGGAGGAGATAGTACACCCCCTCCGGCTTGATTTTAACGATTTCCGGATAGAGGATCTCGAACTTCTGTACACACTCTCTCCATCCCAGTGGGAAGTCATCGAGTCACTCAGATACTTTTCAGGCAAAGAGATTCTCCAATTCTTCCTCTCCCGGAATGTTGATGAACTGCCGACAAAACAGCGACTGACTACCTTTATCGGAGATCTTGAGATCGTTGCAGATAAGATAAAACCATTCTCCATAGAGGTACTCCGGCTCATACAACGACGTATTATCTCGCTCGTCAAGGCAAACCAGTCGTTTTTACGGGAAGAAGGGTCGGTAGTCAGAGAGATCGTAGAACATGTCAAAGAGAAACGAGTGGTCCTCATCGATATCCCGGAGCTGACCGAGAAGAGTGAACTTTTTATCCTCTCCGTTCTTACCCGGGCTATCTTTGCAGAGTATAAAGAGTCAGCAGCTATCGGAGGAAACCGGGAGAAGAAACGTGAGAACAATACGGTTCTTATCACCATCGAAGAAGCACAGCGGGTTCTTTCTCCGGGAGGAAGCGGGCAGGATCTCTTCCGCGAGGTAGCAATGGAAGGACGCAAATTCGGGGTCGGGTTGTGTGTTATCACCCAGCAGCCAAAGAACATTGATCCCCGGATACTGGCCCAGATGAATACGTTTATTGTTATGGGACTTGCTGACGGACAGGACCGTGAAATGATTGCAGGAAGTGCAAAGCATGACCTGCGAAAATTAAATGTTGAGATCCAGACCCTGGATCGCGGAGATGCGATAATCAGTTCTGTCGGTATTCCCTTCCCGATGAGTACAAGAATACACCTTTTTGAGGAGTATATAAGCAGATAACACTGATAACCGATTTTTGGGAGCAAAACCTCCCAATCATCACCCTGATCTTATGATATCCCGGAATTTCTCAGGGAAAAAACAGGAATCGCAACAGGATAGGATGATTCTTCGCGGTGAAGCAGTTTTTAGAATATCCACCGGAACTATTATTGAATTATTCCGTATACAAAGAGAGAGAGGAGAAACGCAAGAAGCAGAACCCCAAAACTAACCGGAACAATATAAACAAGGATGGTATTGACGATACTTGCGAGTTGTGCAATACTATTTGTACCAAAGACCACCACACCCTCGCATAGTGCCGTGCTTCCCGCAACCGTGGCAGGACGTACATCCATACAGGCCTCTTTTATTGCGGTATCAAGATAGGGGATGATCTGTTCAGGCGGGATACATAATCCAATTGGATTTTTTCCACTGATGGTATTGACCACATGACTGTCAGTGGTCATTATCTCTGCCTCATCAAGGATCCTCAGCACGTGATCACGGAGTTTCTCCCGACATCCCTCTGCCATATTATTCCCGTCAAGAAGAATATATCCAGTCCGCTGACCAGAGACCTCAGCAACCATGACCTGTATTCCGATATCACCAAAACCCTGTTCTCGGGAGAAGGGAACCGGTACATGGGACGTGCCCAGGGAAAGAGAACTTGTTTGTGCGAGATCCCACCCATCGATAGCCATTGAACTCGCAAGACGATACTCCTCAGCGATGCGCGATGCAGGTAGCACTATTGTTATATCACCGGTCATGCAGTTATGGGCATCAACAAACCCGATATGCCTGGTTTTCCGATGGCCTTCACACATGATTGCATGCCCGATGGCGTACTCCAGATCTTCGGTGCGTTCCGGAGACCGGGTTGCAACCATGAGCAGGGCATCACCAAACCGCTGATACAGGAGTGATACCGATCCATACCTCACCCGGCATGATAATGATGCTTCCCGGGAATAGGTGAGATCATTTTTTGTTTTTACTATTGCATCAACAATCTTGTCTATCTCGTCATCAGAAACCAGGTTAAAGTCATGGGTGGCACACCCATGGGGAACCATCACCATCTCTGAAAACCGCTTTCCAAGAAGTGCCGGGAGATTTCCTCCTCCTATCTCTCCCATCGGACCCGGATGGAGATTGGGAATGGTAAATAAAAGTTCATTCCCGTCTTCTTTTTGGAAGAAGAAACTGGTCTGGGGAACAAAGACCTCCTCGCCAATCTCACGGAAGAATGATTCCATTGCTTTTGAACCGTCTGTTAAGTGTGCAATAAAGGCGTTTAAGAACGAGAGACCCCTGATGTGAAATGCCCGGTACAACGGGCGGTCGATGAGCCAAATCAGGACACTAAAGGCACCACCAAACAGGATAAGAACAACCGGGGCAGTAATGAGAACCTGATGCGGTAAGATGAGAGAACAGAGAATTATCCCGGTAAAACTCTGAATAAAAGCAGCGAGACCGATGATATGAATCCGGTAATCAGTAATTGACGCAAGAACCAGTAGTCGCAGTCCAAAGATAAATCCAAGGGCTACCTGAAAGAAGAGAAACAGGTGATCTAGGGAAACCAATGCTCCGAGAAGGGTAATGATAACAGAAAAGACCGTGCATGATGCCGCAAGAAGTGCACTCCTGTTCCAGGTAATGAATCGATGAAAGGGTCGTAATAATGGACCGGTGAAAAGAAAAGCCAGAAACCCTGGCAGAATGAATCCAAGGGTTCCTAAATGGAGAAATGCAGGATTAATCCTGAATCCGACTGCATCGACAAAGAGACCTAAAATGAGAATAATTCCTAACGATTCGTACCAGGAGGGAGAACTGAAGATATATCGGGAGAGCCCTTCTATCTTTGCATCATACTTTTTGTGGTGGGTCTCGCATCTTCTCATGCTCATACCAGTCATCAGGAATAGGGTTTCTTCCCGGGGAGAGGGAATCGGCCATACACGTCCTCATATCGCGCTTTCATGAGATTAAAGGAGGCAAGATTTGTCTGGCAGCCGATGACAGAGACCACATATGATGCCGTGATGGTTCCAATCCTTGCACAGGTTACCAGATCATATCCGTCCATAAAGGCCGTGAGAAATCCTGCCCGGTACGCATCACCGGCCCCGGTAGGATCCACTGCACATACCGGGATTGCAGGGATTATCTCTTCTTTTCCATGGGTATAAAGAACACTTCCGTCTTTCCCCTTTGTCATTACTGCAACGGGAACCCGGGAAACAAGCTCTTCTCGTGATACCTGCAACTCTTCACACATTCCGGCCATCTCGAACTGGTTTGCAAAGAGTATCGTTGTCTGTGCGAGTATTTTTTTTAAATCCTCATTTTTATAGAGATGAAGATCCTGGCCGGGATCAAACGAGACAAACTCTGCCTTCTCGGCAACTTTTACATTAAACCCGGGATCTGCCGTTGCAAGATGAACATACCGTACATCAGGAGGATCCCGCTCTTTAAATACTGCAGATGCACCCCATTCAAAGAACGTCATCTGCTTGCCTTTTGTGTCAGTAAATACAAAGGCTGAAGGAGTGTTTGCTCCGGGAACCGTAAAGAAACGACACGTTACCCCGAGTTTCTGTAACCAGGCGTCATACTCACTACCAGAAAAGTCATCACCAACCGCGCTTAAGAGAGAGACCGTGCCACCGAGTGTTGCAATACCTGCAGCAATATTTGCAGCACCACCTCCAAAGAGAATTTTTCGCTCAGTGATATGGGTGGAGTCATCGGCTTTCGGAAGATGAAGGACTGAACAGATGTGATCAATAGCCGTGTGCCCGACGATCTCTATCATAATTCCTGCACTTGAACAATCTGGAGTGGGACATCCCGAAGAGCCCGCCCAACAACGGTTTTTGCTATCCGGCCGGCATGTTCCGTGGATTCGGCACGAAATACCCGCATCTCCATCCGTAATCCCACAAGCCCGGTTCGTGCAATAAGAAGGGCACTGGGTAGTTCTTCCTCACAGTACGGGCACTCTAATATCCCTGCCTCAACCTCCACGAACTTCGCCGATGGGTTCAACCTTTTTCCTGCTTCACTGATGGCTATTCCGATAGCGTCATCGATCGTAGATACATCCTTGATGATCCATGCCGATTCCAGAGTAACAAGATAATCTGCCATAGTATACCTACTCCTCACAGAACCATTGTTCCCGGTGGATATGGAGATTCGTATCCATCCGGGGAGGTGATCGGTCCGGTTGCGTGCTGTATCCGAGGGTGAGAATCGTAACAGGCCGGATGTGTCCAGGGAGGGATAATATCGATGATATCATCTCTTCCTCAAAAGCACTGACCCAGCAGGTACCCAGGTGCTGTGCATGTGCCGCAAGCATCATATACGTTGCTGCTATTGTTGCATCTAAAACGGCATAGAGTATTCCCCTTTGTCCATATCGTGACATGGATCGGACATAATTTGCAACAACAACAAGAAGAACAGGAGCCTTTGCAACATGCTCCTGGGAAAATGAAGCGTCTGACAACATCTCACGGACACCCTCATCAGTAACCACAATGACATCCCATGACTCACGGTTCCCGGCACTGGGGGCGGTTACGGTCAGAGCAATGATACGATCAATGATACCCGCCTCAATCTCACGGTCTTCATACTGCCTGACCGAAGAACGGGATGAAAGAAAATGTTCGAGCTCAGAGATATCCATGCGCTACCAGTTCCTGCCAGGCACCCTGAGCAACCGTTGTCACAGCAGTTATCGCGGTTCCGATCATGGCCAGGGCCGGATCGGGGGTACCGCTCTCAACAAGGCTGACAGCCTGGCTGAGTGGATCCGATGCCTTCGAAAACTCGTGGTTCTTTGTTTCATGAAACGCAAAAGAGAGATCATTCCTGACACCGTCCAGGTACTGAAGTACAACCTTCCTTCCCCCCTCATATTCAGAGTCCTTGAGACCTGATAAAACAGTAATCAGGTTGGATGCAAGGATCATCTCGGATTTAATGCGCTCTCCGTACTGGTATGAAATAACTGCAGTGCGAACATCCATGATCTGAATACCTCTTGTACTGTTTTTTGTAATGATTGGGATAACAGGATACCGGCATTGCCGGTACCATGTAAAAGAGAAGATTAATTATTCGATAAATTCAGGTTCTCTGTCGGGCGCCTTTTATTGAATTACGTGGCCTGACTATCCGGCGCCGCGCTGATATTGTACGGAAATCCTGCTGTGGACCACCACGACCACCACGGCCGCCGCCTGAACGACCACCACGACTGCCTCCTGAACGACCACCACGGCCGCCACGGGCATCTGCAGAAGAGCGTTCCATCTTCTTGATAAGTTTATTTGATTTGAAACGCTGATTTGGACCTGGTTTTTTATGTGTCGTCTCCTTTTTGGGAACCAGGCGTACCTGCCCCTTGCTCCCTTTGATCTGAATCCATTCAGTTATTCCAGTTTTTCCCATGTAAAACTCCTATATTATAACCTCACGAAAAATAATAAAGGTTCGCATACAGGAATGCTGAACCAAAAAAGGTTCAGGTACTTCCGGGAGATCGCATCTCGCTTCTCCTCTGTTATCATATCTCCTTCCTGAGCACATTCTGTACTGCCCGGGTCACGGCTTCATTTACCACCTTTCCATCCACCGAGCCCCGCACCTCCTTCATCACCACACCCATTATAGGAGCCACTGCACCCATACCCCGTTCGTGGATGAAAGGTATCCGCTCTGCCACGACGGCATTAATCATAGTATCCAGTCCTTCCCGTGAAACTGATGAGGATATCTTCTCCACTGCATCAGGAACCGACATTCCGCCGGCAATTGCTGCGAGGATATCAGGTACCGCTTCTTTTGCCGCTCTTGTATCCCTGACTGCCATAAGAACCTCCAATATCGCATCATTAGGGATGGTCTGGACCAAAATACCCTGCCGGGAGAGTTCCTTTAGGGTTGCAAGCAGTGTCCGGGATGCAAGGGCTGGTTTTATCCCGTCCCTGACGGCGGTCTCAAACAGAAGGGAGTACTCAGAGTATGCCATCTGCTTTGCAACGGCAGGATCCAGGTTGTAATCTTTGCAAAACCGTTCTGCTTTCATGATAAGCAGTTCAGGAATAAACAGATCATCCCAGTACCGGGCATCGATCACAACCGGCATCACATCGGTCTCAGGGTACATACGCGCAGCACCCGGAAGCGGACGCATGTATGCAGTGGAACCATCCTCAAGCATCTTTCGTGTCTCTTCAGGAACGCCCACAAAAGCCATACTGGCACGGGCTGCAATCTGCTGTATCGCACAGGCAGTGCGTTTCTTAGTATCAGCAACGATTATTACGGCATCCTGTTCCCCTGCACCACACCGTTCCCGTAATGCATTCACCTCATCCAGGGATACTCCGTATGCAGGCAGTTCATCAGTATGAAAAAGACCGCCGACGCCGCACTTCTTTGCATAATCAGACAACTCACTCCCAAGACGGCGACCTGGTTGGATCTCTCTTCCTACGAGACCTGCGAACCCGTCAAGTTTTATGGCGAGAATCTCTTTTGCCTTCGTGAGGATCGTACTCTGCGACCTGGCAAAGATATCGGTAACCGGTATGCTCTCCGGCCTGACACAGGCGTTGCGCCTGATGAGTTCCTCCCGAATCGCAAGCAGGTTTACCTGTCGCATCACTTCTCTTTTCACAACCTCTTCGATGAGATCCAGCTCCTGGACTCCCTTGATCTCAACCCGGGCGCCATCCCTGATTGAGATATTGATGTCCTGCCTGATTGTCCCGATTCCACGTTTTACCCTCCCGGTTGATCGCAGTATCATGCCGATATAGGCAGCAGTCTCCTTTACTGCAGACGGAGTGTGCAGACAGGGAGATGTCGTGATCTCGATTAAGGGTATGCCGAGCCGGTCAAGTGAGAAGGTATTCCCCTCTATCCGTTGTGCTGCCTCTTCTTCCACACAGATGGTCTCTATCTTTCCTCCATCAGGCAGGATTCCGTCAGAGGCCACCATGGCAGTTCTCTGAAAACCACTGGTATTTGAACCATCAATGACGAGCTTGCGCATGGTATGGATCTGTGAGATATAGGTCATCCCAACCATCTTTGCAATAGTGAGTGCAGTATTGAGCGCGTCAGGATTCAGCGGGCCAGGTGGTTCCTCATCATTCTCAACAAGACAGGTGGTATCATAGCAGAGATAGGAAAAAAGCCGGTTCTGCATCATCTCTTCTGCTGCTGCCCGGTCAATCTCTCCCAGTTCGCTTTCAGTTGCCCGGAGGTACCGGGTTATTGTACCGGTATGCTCCCCTGCATCCCTGATAACTGTCGGGCACCGGCAGAAGAGTTTCTCACCGGTGTCGAGCTGCTGGTGGATCTCGATCCCTGCCACGAGACCGAGTGCACGATAGTCGATATCCATTATACCGACCTCATGTTCATCTCACCGGCACGGTTCTCTTTCATCATTCTGACCGCCTCATCGTGCGTAACCCCATTCCCTAAAACCCACATCAATTTGACAAGTGCAACCTCGGGCAGGAGATCTTCTCCTTCAATAACCCCGGCATGTAACAGATCACGACCGGTATCATAGACCCGGTCACATACCCGTCCCTGCAGGCACTGGGATGTCATGACAATTATCATACCCTTCTGTATGAAAGACCGGATAACCGGTATCCACTCAGTGCTGACATGACCAAGACCGGTACCTGCGATAACAAGTCCCTTATATCCCGCATACCCTGCGAGCAGGGAAGGAGAGAGTCCGGGATGGTACTGGATAAGGCCACAGTTGGGCTCGAGTTTATCCTGCAGCGCAAGTTTCTTATCGTTTCGGCGGACTGCATGATGGGACAGAGTGACTACCTTTTCAGGATAGGTAACATATCCGAGCAAAGGAATCCCGAGACTGACAAAGGCATTCCGCGCTGAAGTGTGCATCTTCCTGACACGGGTGCCCCTGATAATTGCACACCGATCGTCGTTGGTAGTCTCATGCATCACGACAACCACCTCACCAAGATCCGCGAGTGCTGTTGTTGCGGCACAGATAGCGTTCATGACATTATCACTGCTGGGACGGTCTGCCGATCGCTGGGAGCCGACAAAGACAACCGGGACCGGGGTCTGTACCATAAAACTGATAGCAGCAGCGCTGTAAGCCATGGTATCTGTCCCGTGGGTAACGATAATTCCATCTGCACCGGCCTGAATCTCAGCATATACTGCTCTTGCAAGTTCCTGCCAGATCTCAGGGGTCATATTTTCAGAGAGGATGTTTCGTAATGGTATCGCCCGATACTGTGCGATCTCCGCGAGTCCCGGAATTGCACGCAGGATATCCTCTGCCTCACACTGGCTGGTGACTGCCCCGGTCCGGTAATCAATGCGACTTGCAATGGTTCCACCGGTAGATATAATCGAGATACGGGGAAGAGTCGGATCCTGAACAAGTTCCCCTGATACTGCCTCTTCATCCGCTCCATGAGACAAAAAACGGCATTGTTCCGGTAAAAGACCGATATTATATCCGCTCTTTAATTTTATGACCAGATACGAATCGCGCTCGGTAATATAAGTGCCGGCAACCTCGCTCATCCCGATTGTACAGGCAACCTGATCACCTGACAGAAACAGACTCATGATCCTATCATCCTCTCTGCAGTACTCATAAGCTCCTCTTTCGCCCTCATAATTCTCTCTTTTTGTTCCTGTACCATCGCTGTATCCTTTATTATCATACTCTTTTGGTGTGTTACTGCATCAAGAACCGCTGCCGGAGCCGGACCACCGGGATGCCTGCGTGCAGCGATACTCTGGTTCACTTCCAGTACCCGTGAGAGTTCATCATTGGACAATCCCTGTTCTGATAGTTTTTGATTAATGAACTGGCAGGATGCCTCATCCAAAGCCTCAAGACTCAACTTCCCGCTCCTGATAGCCCGGCCAACGATGTTATGAGCCGCACGAAACGCAAGACCGTAATTGACTACCAGATGATCAGCAAGATCCGTTGCAGTAGAAAAACCGCGTTTGGCTTCTTCCCGCATTCGGTCAGTCTGAAATGTGGCACTCGCAATCATTCCTGACACCAGCCGGATATCCCTGCAGATAGGTTTGATCTCGCGGAAGAGATGGGGACTTAATTCCTGCAGATCACGGTTGTACGAAAGCGGAAGCGATTTTTCTATTGAGACAGCCGAAACCAGGGCCCCAAGAACCGATCCTGCCCGTGAGCGTAGTATCTCTGCCACATCGGGATTCTTCTTCTGGGGCATGATGGATGAGGTCGAGCAGTACCGGTCATCAAGATCAACAAACCTGACAAATGAAGTGCTCCAGATGACAAGTTCTTCGCATAACCGACTGACATGGGTCATAAGGATAGTAGCGGCGGCTAGTGATTCGGCTGCAAAATCACGGGATGCAACGGCGTCCATGGTATTGCAGGAGATGCTCTCAAATCCCAGCAACCGGGCAGTATATTCCCTGTCTATCGGAAACCCGGTTGATGCAAAGGCTGCTGCGCCAAGAGGAGAGCGGTTGGTACGCAAAAATGCCTGATAAAGACGTTCTCCATCACGGGAAAAGACCTCTTCATATGCAAGCAGGTAATGGGCAAGCGTTGTCGGCTGGGCATGCTGAAGATGGGTAAAACCGGGCATGATGGTATGTACATGCTCTGATGCTGTATCAATGAGAACTGATCTGAGATCGATGAGAGCCTCTATCTGATCAAGAAGGATCTCGCGGGTCCGTATTCGAAGACAGGTCGCCACCTCATCGTTTCGTGACCGGCCTGCATGCATTCTGCCACCGATATCCATCCCGACTTTCTCGATGAGGAGTGACTCAATTCCCGCATGAATATCTTCAAACCTGGGATGAAATGCCTCTTTTGGAACGCCATCCCGGTAATATAAAAGAAGTTCCCTGACTAAAGGTGACGCATGGTCTGTCTTTAGGATCCCGCATTGTACAAGCATCAGCAGATGAGCAATATCAACCTGTACATCTGCCTCTGCTATCTCCCTGTCAGCTTGTATTGAAGAGAGCAGATCTTCTATAAGAGCATCCCTGTCTCCACGAAGACGTCCCTGTCTGACCACATCGGTATGCATACTGACTGTACGTATGGGCGGAATGTCTCATTAGTGTACCTCATCGGGCAGCATCCATGGGGCCAGGGATTGTGATCCGGTACGATGAATCATGATCCGACCTTTTGAGAGAGCCAATGTAACCATCATAAATAATAGACCCCACAAACTGAGGACATCTGACCATTGTTCTTCCCGGTTCCGGAAAGATACAAAAAGACCACGATAACAAGAAGATAGATGGACAGAAATAGGATTTTCACCCGTTTTCGGATATCTTAAAAATATAGATATGAACCGCACTGCACGAACCGTTGTGTTCTATCTCGGACTGGGCCTTCTCGCAGGCATCATATTCTGGATTATCGAGAGTCTTGCTGTTTTTTTCTTTTACAAATCCATTCTGCTGACGATGATATTTGACATGCCGGATTCCCTGGCTGATGCATTCATCTTCTCAGTAACTCCCAGTTCACTGCTCGCACGGATAACGTTCTTTCTGTTCAGTATCGGTGCGGTGCTGGTCATTGCCATAGTACGGCTCAAACAGTATGCAGCAGATGCTTCCTGGCGGGAGAGCGAAGAGCGCATGCGTGCACTCTTAAATTCCATTGATGATCTCCATGCAATGATCAGTACGGCTGGTTTTTTACTGTTTATGAATGATGCCTTCCGCCATGCATTCTGTATTCCTTCCGGAACTAATCCGGATACCCCTTTTATCTCATTCCTTGACAGTCCTCTTGACGAAGCAGTGGAACATGCACTAACATCCGTCTTTAAGACGCAATTATTCACTCATTTCGAAGGAAAGAACCAGGGATCCTGGTACGAAATAACCATGTACCCGGTCTACGGAGAAGAGAAAGGGGTCACATCGATAGGTTTCTTCGCCCATGATATCAGTGCAAAAAAGATGGCCGAAGAAGCATTAATCGAGAATGAAACCAGGTACCAGGAGTTGTTTCATGCTATTCCTTCAGGGTTCGTACTCTGTAAAGTTATCAGGAATGAGACCGGATATCCACAGGATTACCTGATTCTTGATTGTAACACCTCTTTTGAGGCAATGATGCAGCAACCGGCTCACGCGATTAAAAACCACCTCCTGACCGAGTTCATACCGATACAGGAGCGTGAGAAGAGAGAACAATTCCACGGGATAATCACAAGCGGCCATCCGGGAAGACTCTCGATACATAGCACCGTTCCTGACCGGTATCTCAACTTATTTATCTTCCGGACTCCGGTTCCGGATCAGTACGGGGCTTTGATAACTGATACCACCGATATGCACAGCCTTATCCAGGAACAGAAGGAATCACTCCAGCAGATCAACAAAAATCTTGAAGAACTGGCAATATTAAATGATGCAATCAGGAATCCGCTCGCGGTCATCCTTGCATTGATCGAGATCCATGACTGTCCCAACCAGGAAGGAATTATTGAGCAGGTGAACCAGATCGATACAATCATTACACGGCTTGACCAGCGGTGGCTTGAATCTGATAAAGTCAGGAATTTCCTCATTAAGCATTACTCGTTTGAGGAACACGTTACATCTTAAGGGTAATGGAAGGGGATGCTGCATCGGGCATGGGTATTGTGCATCTCGTATTCCTTACCAACAGCCATTCTTATCTTATCTGAGGTTATCTATTATAGGGATAAAACCATGAAACGTAACAGATTATCGTTTCTATCTGCAGGAATCCTATTCCTGCTCAGCATTGCACTCATTCTCTCCTGTGGATGTACAGGCCAGGAAGAGAATGATAATGCCCCTGCTTCTAATGGGAGCAGTGCAATTGATACCCTGAACATCGGGTACCAGCCCAGCACACACATGTTGCCTTTCATGACTGCGTACTCGAAGGGAATGTATCTCGAAGAACTACAACCCCTCGGAGTAAAAACTATTAAGGAACTCCAGTTTGGTACCGGAGCACCTGAGATGCAGGCAATGCTCTCTGGCGACATTGATCTCGCCTATGTCGGTGCGGCACCCTTTGTCACTGCAGTTGCAAATGGCCTGCAGGGAAAGATTGTCGCTGCGGTTCAGACACAGGGATCAGATCTTGTCATACGGAACGGTATCGAGTATACAACCCCTGATGATCTCCGGGGATTAACGATTGCCACTTTCCCACCAGGAACCATTCAGGACACCATCTTACGGGATTGGCTTTCAGATCATAACATCGATCCTGCCAAGGATCTCACGATCAAAGGAATGGGACCGGGAGATGCAACAACAGCCATCATTGCAGGTCAGATTGATGCAGTTTTCCTTCCCGCACCTTCACCGACGATCATCAAGAATTCCGGTGCAGGGTACATCGCAGTTCAGTCAGGAGAGATGTATCCGGATCATGCCTGCTGTGTTCTTGTTGCAAGTGATTCAATGATTACCAATCATCCTGATATTATCAGAAAAATCATAAATGTTGACGAGGCTGCATTAGACTATAATGCGAAAAATATCGACGAAGCAGCGGGATATATGAATACAATGACTGGTATGGATGTAAAAGACATCACTGATTCATTGGCAGAATGGGATGGTCATTTCGTATTAGATCCCTACCTTATCAGGGATTCAGTACTTGGTTTTGCACAAACACAGCATGAGCTTGGATATCTTACCAATCCGGTCTCTGAAAGTGACCTCTTTGACTTCTCGCTCTGGGATTCAAGGATGGGATAGGTATCCCTTCTTTCTCTCTGTATCTCTACCATTACGTTCTTTTCAGCCGTACAAACCACAATGTAATTCATAACATGCATTGCCAGAGGAATCAGTAAAATACCATGAAATCCCAAGAAAAATCAAAATGGGTCTATACCGCTGCTTCACTCATCACCTGTATCATCATATGGCAGGTTGCAGCATATATTGTAGGAAACCCGTTTATCCTGCCATCCTTTACCGATGTCCTTCTTGCCTTTATCCAGCTTCTCGGTAATGGAACTCTTATTACTGATCTTCTGGTTAGTTTCCTGCATTTCGCCATAGGAATCGGACTCGCCCTTCTCATCGGCATTCCTATCGGCATCCTTATGGGATGGTTTGAGAAGATGTTTACCTTCTTAAACCCGGTAATTGAGATTATCAGACCCATACCTCCCCTTGCATGGATCCCTTTTGCCATTGTATGGTTTGGCCTCACAAACTTCTCGGCAGGGTTTGTGATCTTTATTGGGGCAGTCTTTCCGATAATCATCAACACCTATACCGGTTTCTCAAGTGTTCCTAAGATTTTTGTCGAAGCCGGGAAGATGCTTGGATGTACAAAAAACCGGGACCTGATACGATACATTGCATTTCCAGCCGCAGTTCCCCACATCGCAGCAGGGTTCCGGATAGCATGCGGGGTAGCATGGATGTGTCTCGTTGCTGCCGAGATGTTCGGGGTCTCGGCATATGGACTGGGACACAAGATATGGTGGTATTATCACCTTCACCAGATGACGAATGTCCTTGTATATATGCTTATTCTCGGGATCCTCGGACTCGCTGTCGATACCCTGTTCAGATACTATATCAGGCGATCCCTTCTGCGCTGGCAGATAGGCGAGGTGCATTAACATGGGCAAAGTAGTCATAGAAGATGTCTCCCGCCGATTTATTATGGATGACAAGACTGAGTTCATCGCACTTGACTCACTCTCCTTTACCATACAGGATGATGAACTGATCTCTTTAGTTGGTCCGTCTGGATGTGGAAAGACGACACTTTTGCGGATAATCGCAGGTCTTGATCATCCGGATTCGGGATCGGTGTCTCTCGACAACATTTTGATCAACAAACCCGGTCCCCGAGTCGGCATGGTATTTCAGGAATATTCGCTCTTTCCATGGCGAAATATCCTTGATAATGTCGCATTTGGCCTTGAGATGAAAAAAACCGACAGAAAGGAGAGATACAAGCAGGCGCAGTACTATATTGATCTCGTCGGGCTGACGCCTTTTACCTTCTGTTATCCTTATGAGCTTTCAGGAGGGATGCGCCAGCGGGTTGCTATCGCCCGGGCTCTTGCGAATGATCCCGATCTTTTACTGATGGACGAACCGTTCGGAGCACTTGATGCCCAGACACGCAACACCATGCAGGAAGAACTCCTGCAGATCTGGGAGAAACAGAAGAAGACTATCATCTTTGTGACGCATAGCGTCGATGAGGCAGTGTATCTCTCTGACAGGATCGTGGTCCTCTCATCAGGTCCGGGCCGTGTTTCCACCGTCATTGATATCTCTATTCCGCGGCCGCGTGACAGAACAAGCCCGGAATTTGCATCTATCAGGCGTGATGTTCTCAGGTTGCTCGCTCATTTAGACACCACTCCTGGAAAGATTTAATAGTTGATCTTACCATTATATACAGCATAACTTTATAAAAGGAGGACGCAGAAATGGTCAGAAAACCAAATAGTATGTACAGGAATATCTCCAAACGGGCTTTTACGAGGAGAGAGTATATGGGAGGTGTTCCAGGAGTAAGGGTTGTTCAGTTTGACATGGGGAATCTTACCGACGATTTTCCCATGAAAGTATCCCTTGCTGTTGATGAGGCCTGTCAGATTCGTCATACCGCCCTTGAAGCAGCCCGTATGAGTATCAACCGGAAACTGACAAAAGACCTGGGAAGGATGAATTTTCACCTGAAATTGAGAACGTATCCCCACCATGTCCTTCGCGAGAATAAACAGGCTACCGGTGCCGGCGCCGACCGTGTCTCTGAAGGAATGCGAAGAGCTTTTGGAAAAGCGGTTGGAACTGCTGCACGGGTAAGACCGAACCAGAAGGTCTTTACCGTATATACGACCCCCCCGCATCTTGACCGGGTTAAGAATGCCCTGCGTCATGGCGGGCACAAACTGCCTTCTCCGACCCATATTATCGTTGAAAATATCGAGGAATAAGCTATCTTTCACCTTTTTCCCTGAAATTTTCGATTTTTTGTATCATCCGGAATTCAACCACTGATCGACAGGGACTGAATTTCGAGATACCTGTTCTGTTGCGTATCAGAAAAACCGGTTTTTTCATCCATACGAGAGATCTTGTAACACCGGTATCGCTATCCTTATCCACCTTCAGATCTCACCTTGATTCGCATGAGCACCGATAATTCGAGAGTACTGCGGGAGATTACAAAGGCAACCTGTACCGTTTTGCAGGAAGCAGAACTCTATCTCCCGGCCGATGTTAAAAGCCGGCTAAACGAGGCATATGTAAAAGAGAGCAACCCCGTTGCAAGGCGTGAACTGGAACATATTCTCAAAAATATCGCCATCGCTGAGGAGAGAAAACTGCCCCTCTGCCAGGATACCGGCATTGTCGTCATATTCCTGACTATACCCCCCACTATACCCTATTCGAATGACCTGCTTTTAGCAGTACGGGAAGGAGTCAGGATAGCGACCAGAACCGTGCCACTCAGGCCGAATTGTGTAGATCCCCTAACCCGTCACAACAGTGGTGACAATACCGGTCCTGGGATTCCCCCCATCCATGTCGAACCAGGAGACACCCTCTCAATCACGGTTCTTCCAAAAGGGGCAGGCTCTGAGAACGTCTCACAGATACGGATGTTAAACCCGTCTGATCTTTCCCATATTGATGATCTAATTGTTAAGGCCGTCCTTGATGCCGGTGCCAGACCCTGCCCCCCGGTTATTCTCGGTGTCGGAATCGGCGGAACATTTGACGGAGCTGCCGTCCTTGCTAAAAAAGCACTTCTGGATCCTGTCGATACCATGACACCTCATGAAGAGAAAATTCTTGAGAGGATAAACTCACTCGGTATCGGCCCGATGGGACTTGGAGGAGATACCACCGCTCTCGCGGTAAAGATAAGGACAGCAGGATGCCACACTGCTTCCCTTCCCCTTGCGGTGAATTTTCAGTGTTGGGCAAGTCGTCGTGCAACCATAACCATTGCACTCTAATCGTAAAAAACCCGGAATGCCAGATATTTTTTTACCGTATCTTCCCCTATACTAGTGATGAATCTGCCTGACAGATACGGAAAAAAACCCGGTTCTGTGCATTCCGATACGTAACCGGCGTTTTTGAAAAAACACGGCTATTCTGTATGGCTACAATATCGATTATGTATATGCTATCTAAAACCAACAGGTGAGTGTAAGGAGATGACCCGTTTACATACCCCCTTGGGAGATGAGATACTCAATCTTACTGCCGGAGACCAGGTTTACCTCTCCGGAGAGATCTATACCGCGAGGGATGAAGCTCATCTGCGGATGATACAGGAGGGCATTCCCTTTGATCCTAAAGGAGCGGTGATATACCATTGTGGGCCGGTAATAGCAGGAGATACACTCCTTGTTGCCGGTCCAACCACCTCGGCGCGTATGAATTCTCTCACAAAGCCGATGCTCGATGCCGGTATTGCAGGCATCATCGGGAAAGGGGGTATGAATGCAGAAGTCAGAAGAGAACTGACCGGAAGGGCAGTCTATTTTGCATTTACCGGAGGATGTGCAAATCTTGCTGCAGCTCATATGACTCTTTCCGGCGGATTTTTTCAGGATCTCGGGATGGCCGAGGCAATATGGAGAATACAACTCGATGAACTCCCCCTCGTTGTTGCCATGGATGCCCATGGGGGTGACCTGTTTGATACGGTACTACAGCATGCCCTCACGGTCTTTCAAACAGGCGTTACCGAGATGAAACAGGGATGATGAAGCTATTCATTGATGAAACCCGGTGTAAGGGATGTAATATCTGTACCATGGTCTGTCCGTATTCGATCTTTACCCCCGGGGACACCCCGAACAGGCGGGGGATCTATGTACCGGTTCTTGACAGACCGGAGCGCTGCACCAACTGCAGGCTTACTCACCTGTACGGGAGACAACTGTGTGGAGTATGTAGCATGATATGCCCGGACCAGGCAATCTCCTGGATACACGATGAACCATATTCTGCCCGGCGTGTGGTGATACAATATTGAGCAGAACTGAATTTTTACAGGGAAATATCGCGTGTGCTGAGGGTGCACTGGCTGCGGGATGCCGGTTCTTTGGCGGGTATCCAATCACCCCCTCAACCGAGGTAGCTGAGCACCTTGCACTGAAACTGCCAAAGGTAAAGGGCGGATGTTTCATCCAGATGGAGGATGAGATAGCAGGAATTGCCTCTGTTATCGGTGCGTCATGGACCGGTGTTCGTGCAATGACGGCAACGAGCGGACCCGGTTTCTCACTTATGATGGAGAATATCGGGTATGCTATCATGACAGAGACGCCCTGTGTCATCGTCAACATCCAGCGGGGTGGGCCGTCCACCGGTCAGCCGACCATGGCTGCACAGGGTGATATGATGCAATGCAGGTTCGGATCGCATGGCGATAGTAGTATCATCGCACTTTCGCCAGCCAGCGTCCAGGAATGCTATGAGCTTACCGTAAAGGCATTCAATCTTGCTGACCAGTTCAGAACACCGGTATTTCTGATGGCAGACGAGGTGATAGGTCATATGCGGGAGCGGATCTCTATCCCTGATTCAGTACCCTATATCGGGCGAAAACCGGCGGAAAAAGATACCCTGCCCTTTAAGCCTGATGAGGATCTCATCCCCGGGTTTGCCCCCTTTGGATCCGGACATCATGTCCCGGTTACCGGGCTTACCCATGACTGGCGCGGATATCCTGCAACCACAAACCCGGATTTACATGCAGAACTGGTTTGTCGTCTCTATCATAAGATAGAGGATAACAGAAATAAAATTGCAGATTACGAGATAGAAAACCGGGACGCTTCTGTTGTGTTTATCTGTTACGGAGCACCGGCGAGAACCGTTGCTCAGGTCCTGCATGACCAGAAACAGGATGGAAACCCTGATATCGGATGCCTCAGACTCAGAATTGTCTGGCCATTCCCTGAAGCACTGCTTGAACAATTTCCCAATGCCTCTGTGTTTATTGTTCCTGAACTTAACCTAGGCATGATATCACGGGAGATACAGCGGCATACGGCAATTCCGGTCAGATCAGTAAGCAAGATAGGGGGAGAGCTGCACACGCCCCGTGAACTGCTCCGGGTTGCAGAGGAGTATCGGTGACCCGCGACGACTGGTACCGGCACGACCGGCTACCGCATATCTACTGTTCCGGATGCGGGAACGGATCTATCATAAACTGCGTTTTAGAGGCGGTATCTGATATCGGCTGGAATATCGATGAAACCGTATTTATTTCAGGAATCGGATGTTCTTCACGGGCTCCCGGATATATTCAGACAGACTCACTTCATACCACTCATGGAAGAGCGATTGCATTTGCTACCGGGGTAAAACTGGCAAACCCTGATCTTCATATCGTGATCTTTACCGGGGACGGGGATCTTGGCGCGATCGGGGGAAATCACTTTATCCACGCATGCCGGCGGAACATTGATCTGACCGTCATCTGTATCAACAACTACATTTATGGTATGACCGGCGGTCAGGGAAGTCCACTGACACCATACGGGAAGAAGTCAACAACAACACCATATGGGGCTAACGAGATGCCCTTTGATCTCTGTAACCTTGCAGTAGCTGCAGGAGCAAATTACGTCTCACGATGGACCTCCTACCATGTCACTGAACTGACAAAAGCCGTCACAGCCGGCCTTTTAACAGAAGGGTTCTCTTTTATCGAGGTGATATCCCAGTGCCCGACCTCGTACGGAAGACGGAACAGCCTGCGCGAGGTCAGTGACCAGATAACGTATCTCAAAAACAATGCAGTACTGCACCAGAGATGGAAACGAATGCAGGAGGAGGGAGAAGATATCTCGCCTGAACAGTTTGTCGTGGGAGAGTTCATCAGGCAGTCCCGGCCATCGATGGGGGTGTCCCGATGAGACATGAAGTCCGGTTTTCCGGCTTTGGCGGGCAGGGCATCATCCTTTCTGCAGTGATTCTGGGTCGTGCTGCAGTTCTGTATGATAACAAAAACGCGATTCAGACACAGGTCTACGGGCCTGAGGCCCGTGGCGGTGCCTCAATGAGTGCAGTAATCATCGACGACGAGGAGATCCTGTTCCCGAAAGTCATAAATCCGGATATCTTTGTTATTATGAGCCAGGAGGGATTTCTCAAGTACGGTGCCGATGCACCCGGCAATGCGATAATGCTTCTGGATAGCGGGCTGGTTCATGACCGGCCATCCTGCCGGTATTATGAGATACCGGCATCCCGTGAAGCCAAGAACAGGCTTGGCAAGATAATTGTCGCTAATATCGTTATGCTTGGGAGTCTTGTTGCTGCGACAGGGATAATTTCCAGGCAGGCGCTTGAGGCAGGTATCCTGTCCAGTGTTCCGAAAGGAACGGAAGATCTGAATATACGGGCAATGAAACTTGGTTTTGATCTGACTATGGAAGGAAGGAGAGAACCGTGAAGATACGCGAACATGAAGCAAAAGTCATCTTTTTGCAGTCATCCATACGGATACCCAAAGGATGTATCATCGGAAAAGAAGACGGATTCGATTCATACCAAAAAAAACTGGCAGAACTCGGCCCTGACATCGTCGTGAAGGCACAGGTTGATATCGGCGGCAGGGGAAAAGCAGGAGGCGTTCTTATGGCGACCCAGGAGACCGCACAGGCAACGATAGAGGATCTTTTCTCGAAAAAAATCGCAGGCCTGCCGGTATCCCGCCTTTTAATTGAGGAGCGTCTTGGAATATTGCACGAGTATTATGTCTCCATAACGATAGATCGGGCAGCAAAAATGCCGGTCATTCTCTTTGCAGATACCGGAGGGGTAGATATCGAAGAGACGGCAAAGAAAAATCCTGCAGCCCTTCGGCGGGCGTATGTGTACCCGCTCCTCTCTGACGTTCCCCAGTACATCAGAAGATATCTTACCGGTTCTGCACCAGCGGAACTGGGGGAGACGATAAATCGGTTATACCAGGTATTTATGGCACGCGATGCACTGTTGGCCGAGATAAACCCGCTGGTAACCACAAAAGAGGGAGTGTACGCTGCTGATGCAAAACTCATCATCGATGACAATGCCCTATTCAGACAGGGGATAAAAGAGAATCGTGACCTGACCGGGCGGGAGCGCCTTGCAGAAGAGCAGGGTTTCTCCTTTGTTGAACTGGACGGGACAATCGGGGTTATCGGAAACGGGGCCGGACTTACCATGGCGACCGTGGATCTTATCACAAACAGCGGCGGTAGAGCGGCGAACTTCCTGGATGTCGGCGGTGGTGCCAGCAGGGATCGGGTCTCCTTTGCCGTGAGAATGCTTGGGGAGATCCCGCGGGTTGCTGTTATTGTCGTGAACCTGCTTGGCGGAATTACCCGGTGTGACGAGGTTGCACAGGGGATCGTTGATGCAGGAGTTACCCAGAAGATCTATGTACGGCTTGCCGGGACCAACGAAGAAGAAGGCCGCACAATTCTTCTCACGCATGGATATGAGATGCTTGATACCATGGAAGAGGTTGTTACCGCCGCAGTGAGGGCCGTGTCATGATATATGCTGACAAAACGACAGGAGTTATTGTGCAGGGGGCAACCGGCAGGCAGGGCTCTTTCCATATCCAGCTGATGAACCAGTATGCCAAATCAGTTGGGGGGACGGGTGTCGTAGCCGGGGTGACACCTGGGAAAGGGGGATCTTTTGTGCATGATATTCCGGTCTACTCATCGGTTTTCGATGCAATGGATAATCACGAGGCCAGTACTGCGGTTCTTTTTGTACCCGGACCAGCTGCCGGGGATTCTATCATGGAAGCGGCAGATGCCGGGATAGAACTCGTGGTAGCGGTAACAGAACATATCCCGGTCCATGATGTAATGCGTGCCATTGCGTACGCCGGGGCAAAGGGGTGCAGGGTTATTGGTCCGAACTGCCCGGGGATACTGTCTCCCGGGGAATGTAGTCTTGGGATTATGCCCTCCCACCTGTACCGGCGCGGGAATGTGGGAGTAATCTCCCGGAGTGGTACCCTTACCTACGAGGTGGTACATGAACTGTCCCGGGCAGGGATTGGACAGAGCACGGTAGTTGGTATCGGCGGTGACCCGGTTATCGGGCAGACGTTTGTTGATGTTATCGATCAATTTTCAGAAGATCCCCTGACAAAAGCGGTGGTTCTGCTCGGTGAACTGGGAGGGAACCTTGAAGAAGACGGAGCACTAAGAGCAGAAGAGAAGGGTATCCCAGTGGTAGCATTTATTGCAGGTACATCAGCACCCCCAGAAAAACGAATGGGGCATGCCGGTGCCATTGTGTCCGGAGGAGAAGGAGATGCCCAAACGAAAATACGTCGTCTGCAGGAGAATGATGTCCCTGTCGCATCCCGTCTCTCTGAGATACCATCCATGGTTAAGCAGTATCTATAATTTTAGAACGAAGGTCCCGTAATGGAGAACAATAACGACCATAATCCGCAATCCCCTGATGCCGGATCAGATACCATCAATCCTTTTGCAGTTCTTGGCATCGGAGAGGCTCTGATCCGGTACTGCAACGGGATTCGTATTAAAGAACATCCTTTTTACATTATTCTTTCCAATAAGCGGGTTGTTCTTATCGATACCTATGCGGAAAAAGGGGGGGTCGCAAAGGAGATTGCCCTTCATACCATCAGTGATGTGAAGCTGGATCCTGATCACGAGGGTTCCGGGGCAGCGCTCCTGGTAGCGCTCTTTATGGGTGAACATACGCGGCAGATGCGGTTCTTCTTCCCTGGCCTCATCGGGGGGGAGACTGAGTGTTACGAGTGGCTTGTGGCACTGCGGGAGGTCCTTCATCTTCCTGAACCCCTCGGGGAGATCCTTTTGGAAACAAAGAGAGAGGATGAGATGGCACTCGCGGATGATGCAATATATCTTTCAGAGGAGCCGGAACGAAAACCCTATCCCGGGAAAAAGAAAGATGCGGTACTGGAGCAGATCCCGGATCAGGATACATACAATATCACTAAAAGTGAGGAGGCGTTCCAGGAAGCTGAAACCTTCAAGAAACCACCGCATACGCTTGTGGCAAAACCTCCCCTGCAGGAGAAAAAACGGGAAAAAAGGCGGGAGCCCAGGATTCACGAGTCAGATATCATTGATGGTGAGACAGGAGAGGAGGTTGACCGCGAAGAACTGAAACGATCGCGGGCACAGCGATCAAACCCTGTATCGGTTCCCTTAAAAAATGGTGAAAGAAAAACTGAGGTACCTGATGAGCGAGATCAGGCAGATACCTCATCTTCTACCATATCCGGGATTCCCCAGGAAAAAGAGCAGGTCAGGGAGTATGATACTCTTATTATTCACGTCAAAAAGCCACAATTTCGACAAAATCGGCTGAAGCGATCCTATCAGTATCGAAGTGTCGTGCAGGAGGCGGATCTTCGTCCATGTCTTGTCTGTGGGGTGAAGATCCCGATAAAGGCACGATTTTGTCCCTCCTGCGGATCAGAGCAGGGATAACCAGATCAAGATGCCAGGACCCGGACGGTTCCCTGAGCTTGATGCTGCACGGGGGGTAGCCATCATCATGATGGTCTTCTTCCATATCGTCTTTGACCTCTCTTTCTTCTTACTTATTCCGGTAGAAACGGTTCAATCGGGTTTTTTTCTGTATCTCGGCAGGATTACTGCGGTTCTCTTTATTGGTATTGCCGGGATATCAGGGACCATCAGCATCTCGCGGGCAGAACAACAGATGAAAAAGCAGGATGTCGTGCTGAAATTTCTGAAACGGGGGTTCTTTCTTTTGATACTCGGAGTGGGAATTACGGTTTGTACCTACGCCTTTCTGCAGGGATCCGGATACGTAATCTTTGGTATCCTTCATTTAATCGGCTTTTGTGTCATGCTAATCCCGCTATTTGCCGGCTTTAAGGAGTATAATGCTCTCATCGGAGGAGGGATCATTCTTCTGACACCCCTTGTTACCAGTCTTTCCGGACCATTCTGGCTTATCCCAACAGGGATACATCCCGCCACCTTCTTCTCGGTTGATTATGTTCCACTCTTTCCCTGGCTCGGGATCTTCCTTTTGGGGATGGCAGTTGGATCCATCCTGTACCCGGAGGGCAACCGCAGATGGAAAGAAAGAACCCGTTTTTTTAACCAGGCAAGCATTCCACCTTTCCTTGCATATCTGGGGAAGCACTCGCTTCTCATCTATCTGCTCCACCAGCCCGTTATCGTGGCAGTATTATTCCTGGTGTTTCCCGGCATATCTTTCCAGTGAAAAATTAAGTCTCACCAAATAGAGCTGTTTCTGGCGTTCCCTCTATCATGACAGACCTGTGCAACTCCTTCGAAAGATCCTGACAAGAATTGTCGCCGCACCATACATCAGGAGAACAAGACCAAATGTCGCAAAGACCGTGATAATACGATCTCCGTACCACTGCCCAATCCGATCACCGAGATACAAGGAGAGAAGAACAATACCAAAGAGGAGAAGAGTTTCTTTTCGGTGATCAAAAAAAATAGATGACATTATAATCGGATTAAAGATATCAGTAGGTCAGGTAATTAGAAGGGGAATACTACTATGTACAAACGGGATTTTCACACCTACTCCTTGATTCTCCATTCTGCATCGATAATATCAGATTCCCCCTCATTGGTGGCAGGAGGGATAAAAAATTGCACAATTCCTTTCACAACAAGGAAAAGAATACCGGCAACAGCTATCAGGAACACGAGTATCTTAATCACGGAACCAAGATCAAAGGGGATGTCTTTTTCAGTCATACCGTCTTGCATCTCCATCGTATAAACTGTTACTTCCTTTGTACTAAAACCAGATAGACATACCGGTCTTTTCCAACCATACTGCTCATCGAGAACGAAACAAACCTGTTTTTAAAATCCACGATTTCTACTGATGTACAAGAGTAATTCAATCATGGGATCCCGTGCCATGCAATACTTTTATTCTCACACGGATATCACACTTTACGAGAACTATGAGGCTGAGACTCTGGTATTTTAGTATTGTGCTATTTGTAATCCTGGCCGGGAGTACATATTGTCAGGCTGCAACCAATGTGATACCGAGAGAGGGGACTATCTTTCTCGGTGAGAAGGGGCTGGATCTCTCTCAGACGGCGGTCAGTACCGGAACAGAGATTGCCTGGTGGAGCGGAGGTTCACCATCAGGGATGCCCCATGAACGATACAAAGTAATGGACAATAAAAGATTCGATGTCAGTTACCAGGTATTTGAGGGAAAAACCGGATCATGGTACACACTTGAAGGGAAGAACCTGGCATTTACCGTGGAAGAGCCCTCCTTTTCCCTTGAGGTCCAGGAGAGTGGCTGGGACTGGGAGAAAGACTGGATAAAACGGGGAAGTCTCATCACCTTCTCGATAAAATCGAACCTGATAACAGCGATAGCAAACCGGCCTACCAGCAACTCGGTCCCGGTCACTATCATAGTAACCGGCCCTGACGGGATTGAATATACCGAACTCAAACCATCTCAAGACGATACTTATGCATTAGAGAACATTCTCGCGTATTATGATCCCTTCTCAACGGGAGTGGTATGGGACACCGGACTTCCTGATTATCCTGATGGAACCTACACCATCAGGGCACACACCAACGTGAACGGGATCGATGAACAGGCTCCTGCAGACGGGATGACCCGAACAGAACTACAGACATTCATTCTGCAGGATAAAAACCCTGCCGATACAACCCCGGAACCAACAAATAGCCCTGATGAGAGCAAAAAAGACGAGGAAAATGATTCTCCTGTTATCGCAGGCAAAACAGGAGGAGAAGATGAATCAGAAGAAGAGAGTCCAGGAAATAATGTCTCATCGACATCTGACCTGACACCGACACCAGAGGTAACCCCAACACCAGAGCCGACACCGATAAAAACTCCGGAAGTACTGGCAACGCTTGTTGCGAAGACAACGATACCACCACCTCATACACTGCCGGCCTGGACACCGAAATCCCGGGATGTCACAACCCCCCCAACGCAGGCTTCACCTCTTCCCTTACTTTCCATATGCCTTGCCATCATTGGTGCAATGGCAATCCTCGTAAGAAGACAATAAAAATCTTCTTATTTCCGTTTCAAAACTGCCATGCCTGCACATAATCCTGCGACCAAAACGATGTACGGGGACAGGGGAGTCTTTGCAGCTTCTGTCTCTTCCAATAGCGACGTACCAGGCATATCAACACGATCCGGGAAGGAACCGGCACCGTCCGGGAATGACCAGTTTGCAGCATAGAGAGGATCAAGGGCTTGTGCCTGTTCGTATGCATGGGCAGCACCGGTCGTATCTCCGCATCGTAATAACGATTCAGTCAGGTTAAACCAGGCAGGAGTCATATTTGGGTTGAGTGATACTGTCTTTTGGTATGCCTGTACACTCTCATTATACCGGGAGAGCGCATCGAGCACAAGACCATAATTATACCAGGTAGCTTCATCTTTTGGAGTAAGGGAGAGGGCTTGCCGGTATGCATCTATTGATCCCTGGTAGTTCCCAAGTTTCTTTCTGACAATGCCAAGGTTGTTCCAGGCCTCTGAAAGAGAAGGGGAGAGACGCGTCGCATTCACATACGCACGTTCTGCCTGGATAAGGTCACCCATCAGGAAATAGCCGTTTCCTGCGACATATTCCTGTTCTGCAGGAGTATAATCGGAAACATCTGCCGATACAAAGGAAAGAACGGAGAAGAGAAGTAACACCGTCCCGATAAAAAGCATGATCGATCTCATACCTATTCGTTGGATGAAAAAACCAAAGAGGGTATGGGATAGATGATCGTTTCAGATATCTGAACCAGACACCGCTGTTTTATTCTCAAAAACAGGAACATACACTCTTTTTATCACATCAAAGAGACCATCCGGTGTTATCCGGATCTCCGGGATGACCGTGAGCGCGAGGAACGAGAGATACATAAAGGGGTTTGGTATCGATCCCATCTCTTCCAGCACTACAGAGAACCGGGCAAGATCCTCGCACACTTCCTGGTAAGACCGATCAGCCATCAGTCCTGCAATTGGCAGCGGAAGTGTCTGTACCTTCCCGTCAATCAGGGCAGTCATTGCACCGCGATGCCTGATTACCTCTGCCATTGCATCCCTGATGAGATGATCACTCGTTCCAACCGCGATGATGTGGTGAGAATCATGCGAGATACTGGAGGCGATCGCACCATGTTTGATGGAAAACCCGGATACATACCCGATACCTACCTTCGTTTCATGATAGCGCGAGGCTATGGCAACCTTAAGGATATCCCGGGAGAGATCAGGGATTGATTCTGATTTGACAGGACAGAATACTTCTTTCGTGATTATCTGGTCTACAACGATCTCGATAACCCGTGCCATTCCGTGCCCATGGATCATCAGATCCTGCAGGGAAGGTATCGTTTTCCTGAACGGGTAGTGGGGTATGGATACTGGTTTTAAAGAGAAGAGAGCATCCCCTACCAGGAACCCGTCCTTGTATACCTGTTTCACTGCAAAGGTATCGGATTCATCCATAATACAAAAATCGGCTCGACGTCCGGGCAGCAGCGCTCCCCGGTCTGTCAGGCGAAACCGTTCTGCTGCCGATAATGTGCCCACCCGGATCGCCAGTTCAGGCTCCAGACCTGCTGCAATCGCACGCCTGATACAATCATCGATATGCCCGTCCTGCATCAGGGTATCAACATGCCGGTCATCAGTGCAAAAAGAAGTCCGACCGACTGAAAATGGGGTAACCAACGGTACCAGGGTTCTTACATTCTTTTCAGTGGACCCTTCCCTAAGGTAGAGGAACATTCCCTTCTCTAGTTTTTCACGGCCTTCTGCAAGATCTGTCGTCTCATGATCACTCTGAATGCCGGCACACAGGTACGCATTCAGATCCATACCGGTTAAGCCCGGTGCATGTCCATCCCTCGTATCCCAGAGAGTAAGTTTCTCCATAACCTCCGGATCCCCGGTCAGAACCCCGGGGACATTCATCATCTCGCCAAGCCCTATTACACGCGGATGCGACACATATGGCTCCATTCGGGATCGCGAAAGAACCTCTGCAGACTCATCAAGCGGCGTTGCCGGAACGCAGGATGGAAAGAGAAAGAAGATATCAACCGGCAGGGATTCTGATGCCGCTATCATGTAATCGATACCGGCAGATCCGCAGGTGTTGGCAATCTCATGCGGATCTGCAATCACCGTCGTTGTTCCATGCCGACTGACCAACCGTGCATATTCAGGAGGAGAAAGCAACGAACTCTCGATATGAACATGGGAATCGATAAGACCGGGAATTACCCGGGCACCTGAGAGATCAACCTCTTTTTCTGCACGGTACCTTCCGGTCCCGATGATTATCCCGTCAGCTACCGCAAAACCGGTCTCTTCCCATGAACCGGTTACGGGGTTGAACACAACAGCATTATGAAACGCAATATCTGCCTTCTTCATCCCCCTGGCCTGACTCATACAGGATCCCATAGATGGTATTGCACATCCGGATACTAAACCATTACCAGGAGAGAGGCAGATGAAAAAGATTCATAAGCAAAGAGACATATCGTACATTTATGAAGGTGTGGATGCTGGTTGTTATCCTCATCATCGGGCTTTTGTCACTCCTGCTGCATCCGATTGCAGGAATCATCATTCTTATCGGCCTTATGGCGATAATACTTCTGGGATGGCGTGAAAAGAGCACCGAGATGCCTGATGCACTCACGATAGAAAAATTGAAACGAAAACGGCAGATGGAAGAGAAAAGCCTTCTTGATCTGGATAATAAGGAATAATGAACCCTTCAGGTCAGGCTGCAGATCTCGAGGATATATCCATCAGGATCCTTACAATATCCTGCCTTTCGAGTCCTTGTATCTGCTTCCCCATCTATTCTTTGTGATACGATTGTACAACCCGAGTCGGTACAAAGTTCTGCAGAAGATAGAACGGTACCGGTACATCCGATATGATCGATCCCATCACCACCTGCTGGGATTACACAACCCTCCTCGTCACGAGTCTGCACAAGGATAAGCCTGATGTGCGACCCGGCATCTTTCATGCTGACACATATCATGTCCAGTCCGGTTTTTGTATCAGATGTAGTACCGATTTTCAGTCCAAAATTTATCTCATAAAACCGGGAGCTTGTAGCCGGATCTGATACAAAGATCATAACATGGGATAATTCTGACACCAGCGGGATACCTGATCGTGATTCTGCAAGTGGTTCTTCCCTGACACAGGAACTCTGATGAGAATTTGGAATTAACTCAACAATTCTGCCATCAGGATCCGTAATAAACAGAGAGTAGGGGGTATTCCCACCATTGCCAGAGAGATCGCATGAGTACGGATCTCCAAGGGTGAATGGAATCCCTGCAATCTCGAGATCCCATGCGAGGATCTCGGGATCAATATCATCCTTGAGAAGAAATCCAAGCCCGAAGATACTGTTCCCTGAAGCAGGCACTCCCTTTCCGGTTGTCTCATCAATCTCTGAAACAAACGAAAGTTCATACTCATCTTTCCCGGTTCCGGCAAGGGAGACTTTGAGTTGTTTTATAAAATAGCCGGAAAAGAGCCGTTCCCTGACATTTCCCAGAAGATTTTTGGATGCACGGGGGTATGGCGAGGGATCATCCCTCTTTTTGGGACACCGCTTCTGTATATCAACCGATTCTGAGTGAAAAAGTCCAAGAATGTTTGAGTAAAAAGCAATAACCTTCTCCGGGTTACTTGTTTTTAATGCAATATGATGAAGAGAAAATCCATCGGTATCCATATATCACCTGGTATTTATACCACAAACCAATTTAAAGAGAGCTGAGCGCTTCCTGTGCATACATCTTGACCATGTCATTGCTGTCTTCTGCAGCTGCTGCAGTAAGGTAGGGTATCGCTGCAGGGTCGCCCAGTTTTCCAAGAGCCTCAGCAGCTCCCGCCCGTACGTTCCAGTCTTCATCTGATTCGAGTGCCTGGGCAATGATACCAAGCGCCTTTCTATCTCCTATCGTTGCCAGCGCATCGATTGCTGCAGACCTGATATTCCAGTCAGGATCGAACTGTGCTGCATCAGAGAGATCATCAACAGCCGAATCTCCCAGTTTTCCGAGCGTCTCTGCAATCGTCTGCTCCACACTCATCTTCACAAACATATCATCGATACAAAGAGAACGCATCACCTCGAAAAGTGGCTGCACCGCTTCCCTTCCCATCCGAGCAAACATATCCGATGCCCGCTTCCGTATCCCTTCATCTTTGCTGGTGATATCGGCCAGTAATTCTTCGGTTATTTCTGCAGGAAGGCTCTTTTTCTCTATCTTCTTCTCCGGGCTGCAGATAATGATGAAATCTGCTTCTTCTCTCCGGTATACCACGGGAATTACGGCAACGCGTACCTGCTGTGCATCCTTTCCCGGTATATGAAGTTCCGCTGGCAGATACCTGATAGCGGCTACCTGCCCGTCCCGGGTATGGGAAGCATCCTCATTCCAGAGAAGACATTCTGAAAACCGTTCGGGATCCGAGAGACCACAGTACTCCAGACCAGCCGGGTTGAGGTAGAAATAGGTATCATCTGTCCTGATTGCCATGATATTTGAGGCATGATCAGCAATATACCGGTAATGTTCCTCACTTTTCTTTGCGGTATCTTCAGCGATCTCACCATCGATGAGACTTTTTATCCTCCCTGCAAGCTCTTTTTTGTAACCCTTACCAGTAATCTTCACATAGTAACGGATACCCTCGTTTAATGCGTGGATAACCTTATCCTCACCTTCTTCTGCGGTAAGGACAATGTGCGGGATCATGATACCTGAAGTCTTGAGCAGGTGGGAAAATTCCGGTGCATAGATATCTGACAGACTGTAATCAGTTATCAGCGCATGAAACGAACCTGCCTTCATTATCTGAAATCCCTCATCCCCGTTCATCACCACCGAGAGCGAAATAGAATTAAGATCTGCAACACACTCAGAGACGAGATCATACAGCACGGAATCGGGGTCAATAAGAAGAATATTGAAGGTTGTTGTCATGATTATCTCACCGAAAAAGAATCTTTATGCCTTGTATTTTGAATTTACCTGCCAAAATACTTCTCACTGCTCTTCTCAAGAGCTGCGATGGCAGGAAGCGGTTTACCAGTGAGAAATGCAATACAGGCACCACCACCGGTTGATATATGAGAAAACCGTGTATTGTATCCGATCTTCTCAATGACTGCTGCGGTATGTCCGCCACCGACTACCGAGAATGCAGCACCGGATGCTGCCTTGATGATATGATACGTTCCAAGAGAGAAATCCGGTTCCTCAAAAAGACCTGCAGGGCCGTTTAAGACAACCGTACCCGATGATGCAATACGATCACAGAGGGGTGCAATCGATTCAACACCGATATCAAGTACCGGACAATCGACAGGGATCTCTGAGATTAAAAACTCAACGCGTGCGCCATCTTTTTTGACAGCAACGTGAGACGGGAGAAGGATCGTATCCGTATACCTTGTTAACAGATCACCCGCTTTCGGGATAAGGGAATCATATCCCAACGTGGTGATGAGACCACGGGACGGGATCCCGATGTTGTACCCGCTCGCAACAAGGAAAATATTTGCCACAACTCCGGTCATGAGAACAGAATCTGCAAACCCTTCTGCTAATACATGCTCGGCAACCGATAATGAGTCATCGACCTTGGTGCCCCCGAGGATAAACATCACTGGCCTGGGCGCATCAGAGAAGACCCGTGAAAGAGCCTCTATCTCATCTTTCATGAGAAGACCTGCTGCACTCGGCATCACTTCAGGCAGTCCGACCATAGTCGGCTGGGAACGATGAGCGGTTCCAAACGCATCGTTGACAAAGATATCAGCCATCCGGGCAAGGCGATTAATGAGGATGGTTTTGGCTGCTTCGGGACCGTTTAAGGTCAAATTCTCCTCTGCATTAAACCGTACATTCTCAAGCATCAGTACTTCGCCCGGAACCATGGAGACTACTGCATTTTGGGCATGTGTGCCGAATATATCATCAATATACCGTACCGGGAAGCCCAGCAGTGTACTGAGCCGCTCAGCATGGACTTTAAGCGGGGTGAAATCCTTTTTCCCGGGTCTGCTCTGGTGGGTCACAATGATACACCGGGAATCCTTAAGGGCACGGATGGTCCGAAGATGCTCCCGGAACCGTTTGTCATCAAGAATCATTCCAGCCTGTGGATCCATGGGAGAGTTAAAATCAACCCTCAGAAGCACTGTTTTTCCGGCTGGTTTAATCGTATCAATAGTCTGGATAGCCATAAGATTCGCCATAAGATACATCTCAGCTCGTAGGTCGGGTATGCCATCGCACCGGTACCGGATCAGGAACTGTTCAGGTCTGGTCCCTGTTAAACCTGCAAACGATGTGATATAGGTTCTTTCGGAGATGGAAATAGATATTCATCCGGGGGTAGACGAACCAGCACTTCCTTTCTCCCTTTTCTCGTCATACTATCAAATGACTCCCGATTCCCTATTTTAAAATAAGGAATCCGGGAACCTTCAGAAAAACGGAAGAGAAAAGGATTTAAGATTCGTTCCTGGCCTTAATCCGCTTCAGACGGAAGAGCTCCTCACGTTCCATCTCATCAAGCCGCATCTTGATGAAATCCCGTGCTTCCGACAGTTCAGGGATTACCTTAAATTCCAGTGCATTGACACGTCTCTTTGTTCCTTCAATCTCGTTCAAGAGACGTTTCATGGTAGTCTCGATCTCTGCACTCTCGATAATCGCCTCAACGAGCTCCTCAAAGGATGTCGCAACTTCATCTATCACCGGACTGGTTCCAAGTATTCCATATCCCCGGTCTGCAATCCCTTTCCTGACCTTGTTAGAGTCAATCTTTGGGACAACAACACCCATAACATTCTTATTTTTGAGCGTGATGTCTGGTTTTTCCTGGACTGATAAGGCAGCAGCCTTTACCTTGATGGAACCCTCCACCGTGTTTGCAATTGCCATCATCTCCTGGGCCCGTGCATACTTCACAAGGAGGGCACCACGACTGTCCTTCGCCTGTCCAAGCACCTTGAAAAATTCAAGAATCAGTCCATCGCGCTTCATTTTAAGGATTTTATAGCCATTCTGGCTGAGCTTGATCTTCTTCTTGATACTTATCAGCTCAGACCGGGTTGGCTTGATATCTTTGAGCGCCACGGACCTTCACGCACCTGTACTGGCTTTCCTGTACTTGGGATGGTACTTCTCAATCGTCTCGCGATCAATCCTGACCAGCTGCTCTTCAGGCAGATTCGAAAGCAGATCCCAACCGAGATCAAGTGACTCTGCAATCGTTCTGTCCTCATCATGACCCTGTCGTACAAACCGGTTCTCAAAGAGATCGGCAAACTCAAGGAAACCGCGGTCACGATCTGATAAGGCATCCTTTCCAACGATAGCAACGAGACCACGAAGGTCCACACCCTCTGCATATCCTGCATACATCTGGTCAGAGACCTTCTTATGATCCTCACGGGTAAATCCTTTCCCGATACCAAGGTTCATGAGACGCGAAAGGGAAGGAAGAACATTGATCGGAGGATAAATTCCTTTCCGGTGCAGTTCACGGTTCACCACGATCTGACCCTCGGTGATGTACCCAGACAGATCAGGAATGGGATGGGTGATGTCATCTCCCGGCATGGTAAGGATGGAGAGCTGCGTCACTGAACCTGTTTTGCCCTTGATAATACCGGCACGCTCATAGATGGATGCTAGGTCGGTATACATGTACCCGGGATACCCGCGACGACCGGGAACTTCTTCACGTGCAGCACCAATCTGACGAAGTGCCTCACAATAATTGGTCATATCGGTGAGAATAACCAGGACATGATAATCCAGCTCAAATGCCAGATATTCTGCAGTGGTCAGAGCCAGCCGGGGAGTGATAATACGCTCAACTGCCGGGTCATCTGCTAAGTTTAAGAAGACCACAGCATGTTCCAATGCACCGGTCCTCTCAAAATCAGCCATGAACTGATTTTCTTCCTCTTTTGTGATACCCATTGCAGCAAAGACGACGGCGAACGGTTCGTCGGATCCCGGCACTTTGGCCTGTCGTGCAATCTGGAGAGCGATCTCGTTGTGAGGCAGACCGGATCCCGAGAAGATCGGAAGTTTCTGACCACGAACAAGGGTATTTGTTGCATCTATCGTAGAGATACCGGTCTGGATGAACTGGCGCGGAGATCCGCGGGCCCAGGGATTGATTGCAGCCCCGGTTATCTCAAGACGCTTCTCAGGAACGATATCAGGTCCACCGTCTTTGGGCTTTCCTGCTCCTGATAGGATACGACCGAGCATATCCCTGCCGACCGGCATCTTGATAGTCTCCCCGGTAAACCGGATCCCGGTATCCCTTCCGATACCGGTAGTCGTCTCAAAGACCTGTACCACCACGATATCATCTGAGGTGTCAAGAACCTGGCCACGCTTCTCGGTACCGTCGGCGAGGACAAGGTTTACCAGCTCCTGGTAACCGACCGGTTCGGTCTTTTCGACAAAAACGAGGGGGCCGGCTATCTGGGTGACTGTTTTATATTCCTTCATCTAAACCGCCTCCCTGAGTTTTGTAAATTCAGTCTCAACCGATGCAAGAATCCGGTCAAGTTCAGGCTTGTAATCCTTGATGAACTTGATCTGTGGAAGATCGTTCTTTGCTTTCAGCCCGATGATATGGGGTGTCATGACACCGGCTTTCTGTGCCGCATATGCCTGGTCAGAGTATTGTTTGATAGCCTTCATGATGGCAAACTGTTTATCCATATCACAGAAGGTATCTACCGGATCAAAGGCATTCTGCTGGAGGAATATCTCACGAAGCATACGGGCTACCTCGATGGTAACCTGTTCTTCGTCAGGCAGTGCATCGGAACCGACGAGTTGTACGATCTCCTGTAATTCCGCTTCTTTCTGTAAGACACCCATTGCCCATGAACGCAATTTGTTCCAGTCAGGAGATACTTCCTGATCATAATAGGGTCCGAGGGTCTCGAGATATAACGAGTAGGAATCAAGCCAGTTAATTGCCGGGAAGTGACGGCGTTGTGATAACTTGGCATCGAGAGCCCAGAAACACTTCACAATACGCAGGGTATTCTGGGTAACCGGCTCTGAGAAATCTCCACCTGGGGGAGATACCGCACCGATAACCGTGACCGATCCGTAATCCTTATTGAGTGTATGGACACGACCTGCACGCTCATAAAACTCAGATAATCGTGCAGCAAGGTATGCAGGATACCCCTCTTCGCCAGGCATCTCCTCAAGACGGGATGAGATCTCACGCATTGCCTCTGCCCACCGGGATGTCGAGTCTGCCATGAGTGAAACATCGTAGCCCATATCGCGGAAGTACTCTGCGATGGTGATTCCGGTATATACAGAAGCTTCACGGGCAGCGACCGGCATGTTTGAGGTGTTGGCGATAAGAACGGTCCTCTCCATGAGGGGTCGCCCGGTCTTCGGGTCTTCGAGCTCGGGAAACTCGGTAAGAACCTCTGTCATCTCGTTTCCACGCTCTCCACAGCCGATGTAAACAACGATCTCAGCATCAGACCATTTCGCGAGAGCCTGCTGGGTGACCGTCTTACCACTCCCGAAAGGTCCGGGAATGGCTGCAGTACCCCCTTTTGCGATCGGGAACAGTCCATCAAGGATCCGCTGACCGGTGATAAGAGGGATATCAGGATTTAATTTCTCGGTAACCGGTCTGGGAACACGTACCGGCCATTTCTGGAGCATGGTTATCTCTGCCCCGGTGTCAAGCACACAGATGACTTCATCTATCGTAAAGGAACCGGATTGTATCTCCTTTACCGTGCCTGCTCCGATAGCTGGCGGAACCATGATCTTGTGTACGATATTGGTCTCGACCACCTCACCGATAATAATTCCCGGACCAACCTGGTCCCCAGTCTTTACAACCGGTTTAAAGTCCCATTTCTTATCATGAGACAGACCGGGAGCAGTAACTCCCCGTTCAATGAAGTTACCCATCTTCTCAACAAGAACCTGAAGTGGCCGCTGGATACCGTCGTAGATACTGGTCAGGAGTCCCGGACCAAGCTCTACAGAGAGTGAAAGACCGGTGTTCTCAACCGGTTCTCCGGGTTTGATACCTGATGTATCTTCATAGACCTGGATGATAACATTATCACCCGAGATCTTGATGACCTCACCCATCAACTGTTCGTCGCCGACCTTGACCACGTCATACATATGAGCATCAAGGTTCACTGCAGTGACAACCGGCCCTGCAATTCTCTTCAAGATTCCTTTTTTCTGTTTTACTTCCACAAATCAACACCCACTGATCGTTTTATTCTCTCCCGCATTGAGATACCGCCTTCTTCCTCTCCAAGAGCAATGACGGTGGGCTGTACAGACTCCTCGAGGGTAATCTGGAGCCGTTGTGGAACCCGTGCCATGTCATGAGACGAGAGCACGAGAATTCCCACCTCGGGATCTTCAAGGACATGCGTAATATGCATGACCAGTTTTTCAAGAGTATCAGCTGCATATATCCTGTTGATACCGGCAAGACGAAACCCGAGGATGAACTCACTGTTACCTATTACTGCAATCTCCATTTAGACCACCAGGTACTTCCGGATGATATCGCTCGGGAGTTTTGACTCTTTTCCACGGGCAAGCGCACGTAAGTTCAAGACCTCGTACTTCTTCTTCTCAAGGTAGACAAGAATCGGATGAATCGAGAACGGATTAATCTTTGACAGACGCTCCATCTGTTCGAGCTGGGTCTTTGTAAGCTCAATATCAATCTCATAATAGGGTTTTTCACCCCTGAGATCCTCTAACGCTTCGAGAACCGGCTCAGCCTTGATGCGGGCCACGAGGGTATCAATAACCTCATTTTGTGAACCCATCTGATTCATCTGCTGGATCTCGTCAGGAGTAAAGGTCCCACCCGGAATTATCATGGATCGGGCATCTTCCTCAAAGCCATCCTGTCTCAGTCGAAACAGGGTCTTGATATTGGTGATATCGATATCAAGCTGAACATACTTTAAGAACTGATTCCCTCCCTTTACACCACGACGTGCAACGGTGATGAGATCCTTATACATCTCTTTATAGAGTTCATTCTCCATTCGTGCAAAAGAGCCGGATGCTACTGCATCCTGGTAGTGCATCGAGAGAACCTTATGGATCTTCTCCATCTTGAGCGCATCAATAATCCGCTCATTTGACTCTTCAACAACGAGCCGGTCAAGGGTGAACCGGTCAAGAGAACCTGCCGGAATTAAAACCTCCTTTATCTTGTTGGGTATTACCCCCTGCATCTTTCCACGGAGAATCGTCAAGACGTTGTATATGTCCCACCGCCGCAGGTATGCCTGGGTAAATTCCTTAAGAGACTCAGGTGCGATATCAATGACATTCCGAAATTCTTTGGCAAGATTCCAGGAGAGTGCTACCTCGATGAGATCAATTCCTTCAAAAGAAGCACCAAGTTCATCCACTTCTTTCTGGTACTCGGTCTCCCCTATCAGTCTGATGATCTCCGGGAGGCTCATATTGAGCATGCGCTGATATTCTTCAGGGGGGAGCAGCTTCGCTTTCCGTACCCGAAGCCGTGTGCTTACGTAGATATACGGTGCCGGGCCGCTACTGTTCTGTACCATGAGTATCCTCCCTGTTATCCGAATAAAATGTCAGACGCATCTTTTAGTCCGGATTCCCATACCATATTCAGGAATGTTTTGTAAGAATAGTCTAATTTAAACAGACCATCCTTGCTCTCGACAATAATACCGCCATCGATATCCATGGCAGGACCACAGGTATAACCAGCATAGGCAGGCTGGGCCAGAATCTCGGTTAGAACGGGTTTATCCCGTTCATTACACCGGACTGTTCCGCCGGATATCTCCTGTTTTGCCGTATCAAGGAGTGAACTGATGATCTTTTTGTGAAGACTGTTGTCAAACCCATGTATCTGTTCCAGCGTTTGGGAAAAAACATCGTCAAGAAGTTCTTTCTTTGCGTTCAGGACCTCACGTTTTACGATTAAACCACCAGCCGCCTCCTCCTGGGTTATCATGTGAGAGACTGTCTTTTCAACCTCTTCCCTCGCACCAGTCCGGATCTCGTTTGCTCTCTCGTTCGCTGCATCCAGGATCGATCTGACCCTGGCATCAGCATCGTCTGTAATGACTTTAGCCTCAGCCCGACCTTTCTCCTGTATCTCTGCAATGACTGCTTCCAGTCCCATGATGTATCCCCGTTAATTCAGGAGAACAGGAGAAGGAGTGCAACCACAAGACCAAATATGACGATTGTTTCAGGAAGAACGGTGAACAGCAATGCAAGACCAAATATTTCTTTGTTCTCTGCAACTGCACCCATTGCTGCTGCACCGATACCCATCTCACCAAGCCCTGAACCGATACCAGCCAGACCAACCGCAAGGCCGGCACCTACTGCCTTAAGACCTGCGGAACCTGCTGCTATTGCTTCAAGATTCTGTGCTGCTACTTCTACTGCCATTGTTTCTGCTCCAGATGTCATACTACATAACTCCTAATTTACTCAATTTCTGTTAGTTTTCTGTCTTTACCAAACGGATTGTATATTTTTCCTCCACCACGATAGAACTTGGTGAAGAACTCTACATAATGTAAACGAAGGGGATGTAATCCGCCTCCAATGATACCAAGTGCGGTATTAATGGTATGCCCGATAAGGAATACAATGATACCAACAACCAGGAAAATAATACCAAAGACGCTCAAATCAAAATTTGGACCGATAATCATCCCGATTGAGATGTAATTGGTCACCATTGCAATCGCAACCGATGAGAGACCAACTGCAATCAGACGTGTGTAGGAAAGAACATGACTGATAATTGTTGGTATCTCCATCAGGTCTAATACATTCTCACGTGCGATGAATATAATTCCCACGACAAGAATAAGTGCACCGGCAATCGATGCTGCGTTTAAGCCGCTCACAATCTCCGGAAGACCCGAGAGATCAATCATGAACGGTATCGGGAAGAACGACCAGATTAAAAAGACGATTCCCCACATCACCATGACCCAGCCGATGTTTGCATAGATTGCAAGCTGACGGTGATGTCCATGATCCATCTTTGCTGCATTTCTCGCTCCCCATAGTCGTCCGAGCGTGATATGAAGCAGTCCAATCCAGATCGAGAGCACCAGTAACTCAGGGATGTGCGATACTTCCGCAACTGCATGAGCTTCGGGTGATGCACCGATATTTAAGTGACGGGACAACCATAACGGATGCCAGGGTAATGAGAAACCAAAGAATTCAGAGAAGACAATCCCAAAGAAGATACTGCTTATACTACAGTTACGCAACACATCAAGGAGCTGCTTTCCTGCTTTTCCGGTAAGGAAAGAACGGAGACCAAAACTGAGAACAAGCAGTATCAGACCGTACCCGACATCACCAAGGATAAGACCGAACATTATTGGGTACACGATAGCCATGAGCAGGCTCGGATCTACCTCAGTGTACCGGGGACGCGAATAGACGTCCATGAATAATTCGGTCGGGTGTGCAAAATCAGGATTGTTGTACTCGACAGGGGGTCCGTTATTGGGATCATCAATATCAAGTTCTGATAAAAGGACGTTACCTCTGGTAACCTTCTGGATATCTTCCTGTAATGCATCCTTGTTTTCAGCAGGAACCCATCCCTCAATCGCAAATGCATGCTCGGTTGTAGCAAATAACAGGGGTGCTTCTGCCTTTTCCAGATCTGCACTCAGAAGTTCTTCAGATGCGAGAAGGAATTCTTTCTGCTTCTCTTTTATATCGGCAAGATTGAGGGAGATTTCATCCATGCTCTGCTGCAACGCGGCAATCTCCTGCTCATACCGGTAAATAAGTTCCTGGGGTGATCCCTCTTCTTCAGGAATCGGAATCTTATGAAAAGAAGCATCCAGAAGTTTCTTCTCAACCTCTGCAAGATCAGAGTTTTTGACCGCAAGGATCGTTGTTGTTGTCCCTTTGAGAGTTTCTTTGTACTCTTCATGGGGAACGTCAAGGGTCAGGGTTCCGGGATACGTTCCTGCGATGATACTTACCGAATCATATCCGGAAAGCATATCGATAGGTACCGGAGAATGTACAAAAGGTTTTAAGAGCTCAATTCTCTGTTCATACTCCTTCATTGAAGAATCCAGGTGTGCCCGCCTGCTTAAGAGTTCTTCGACCTCCTTTGCAATTCTTGGTAAATCCTCCTGGATTCGTCCACGGATCTCGGAGTTCTGCATTGTTTGCAGACCCTTTACAGTATCAGGTTTTACCTCAAAGGTGGATGCTATCGAGCGGACCCTCACAAGGTCTGTCGAGAGAACGTCGGCACCCTTGCTTGGATTCCCGATCTTTACCCCTTTAATATCCTCGTTGGCACCCTCTACAAAATCCTCGATATGAAAGACATGATGCCGGTATAATTCTGCAATAACGGGATCTAAATGTTCTTTTGAAGCAACGATAAGCAACCTGCTCATCTGTTTAGGATTGAACATGAAGCTGCTCCTTAAACCTGTCAACAAGCATCTCGACAGCCTTGTCAAGATTCTGCCTGCCTTTCTGCTCAAGAACAGTAGCTTCGGCTCTGCCTTTCTTCAGTATTGCATCGTACCGGGAAGCTGCCGTGGATTTTGCGTCAGCGATACATTTCTTCTTATACTCTTCGGCGTCTGCGTTTGCTTTCTGAATCAGATTGTCACCCTCGAGCTGGGCATCAGCCAGTGATTTTACACGTGCCGCTTCTGCCTCACTGATCATCTTTTTGTACTCTTCTTCTGTTTTCTTGATATCCTTTAGGACCTCAATCTTCATCCAACCCTCCTCTCTTTATGGTACAGTAATTACGTTGAGAGCATGAGTATATTAGTTTTTATTTTGGATACCGGTGATCAGAGATATTATAAAAGGATGTACTTATATAAAGCTTAAATTCAGCTTTTTCTCTTAATTCACGATTCAGAACATTTTCGTGAGAAAAAAAATGGTAGTAGTATCAGGTATCATATCCTCCGAATTATAATGAGAACACCTTGAGGTATGTAAAAAGACGAAAAAATGAAGATATCCTACAATACAAAGATCCAGATAGAGTACGAGATAATAACCATCAGAACAAAGATGAGTATTCCGACCTTATACCAGCAGGTTGTACAGACCTTTCCCAGAGGTCCGGTTTTTCCTTTATGAGCTTTTTTACAGATGATACAGGATGGGAGACCATGATCCGATGTCTCACCCTTTTTATGTTCCTTCTCATAGAGTTTGCGTAATTTATCAACAAGATGGGGGCTGTTATGAATTTTATGCCAGTCTTGTACACTTAAACCCTGGAAGTAATCACATTCCGAGCAGGTGAGCCAGTACTCGTACTGATCCGGGTTTTGCACAGTAACGCTCTTCTTACCACATTTCGGACAGGTAATGAGGTCATTCATGATACCTATGGGTTTTGTTTCCGATAATATAAAGGAGATTGGATGAGACAACGCTCCTCTTTGATTTGAGAAATTACTCCCGCAAACAGGTATCTGACACAAGTGAGATTAATTCTCTTCTTTTCAATTGTTTCTACTACATAGGTTTTAACAGATCATTTCAGGGTATTATGAGGGGCACCAGAGAAGATGATCGTGAGTTTGAGGGAGGAAAGATAGTGTTTTGTGTGCAATTATTGATACAAGAGAAAGAAATGAGAGAAATAAAGGGATCCCGATATGAATGAGATAGAGTACCTTACTATTCCCGAGCACCAGTGCGCACGGATAAAACCCTTATGGACTGCATTGAGAACGCATATCAAGACGAAAAATTCCCGGTTCTCTAAGCATATGCAGATACAATCCTTTGAGGAACGGATGGATGAGATCAGAAACAGATCAGAAATGGGGGATATAAGAATAGAGATTGCACGGGATAGTGCCCGTGGAACTGATATCGGGTACTGCATTGCATCAATATCAGGTGATAATTCAGGTGAGCTGGATTCCCTTTTTATTACCGATTCCTATCAAAAAAGAGGAATTGGAATAGAACTGGGCATTCATGCCATCAATTGGATGAATTGCCATGGGGTAGAGAAAAAGCGGATTTGGGTGACATACGGAAACGAAGAAGTGCTCGGTTTTTATGAGCACCTGGGATTTTTCCCCCGGTATTATATCCTCGAAGAGTGCTGGAGATAATCCATACAAAACCCCTTATGAGGCAAGGCCTCAAACCTGACGAATGAAAAACCGATAATTCTACTACTTTTATACCGTGAAGGTAGAGTTTTTCATGCAAAAATGATTGCTCGATAAATTACCCCCTGCAGGCTTTCGTATTGGATAATTGTTGGTGATGAGAAACAGATATAGGTAACATCCCATTTTTAGACGAATCATGGTAAGGATATCGAGGTTATGGACCATCACTATAAAAAGCACGGTTTTACCATGCAATCAATGCAGGATGTGAGAGAATAAACCCTGGGTATATGATGCGGGTTGGCCGGATGTGGTCATGGGTATTTCGTGTTCGTATACAATATCCTGACTGGAGTCAGTCAACTCTGAAAAAAGTGTTACTTCAAGTACTGGTTTCTTCGTAACCAGTCCTTCTGAGGTGGAGTGTACCGATATGAGATATCGCATTTATCATCCTGAAAACTCCATGGAGTAACAATGACAATATCCCCTTCACGAATCCATGCTCTCTTCTTTATCTTCCCTTTTATTCTTCCAAGACGGGTGACACCATCTGAGCACTTTACCCTGATATGGTATGCTCCAAGCATCAATTCTGCACAGGCAAACTGTTCACCAGCATTCTTTCTTGGTAGCCGGACACGGATTGGCTCATCCTGAACCGGTCCCTTGGAAGTATGAACAGTACTTATCTCATCAACTCCATCCTAAACTATACGCTGGCAGGAGGGAAGTATCTATGGGAGTAACAAGAACCGTGCCAACATCAGGGATAATGAAAAAATGACCAGTTGAAATTTCCATTTCATCATTTTTTTCAGGAAACCCGGGTTTATAAGAGAACGATTATGTCTGGACCGCATGATGACAAGATATGCCAACCATGAAACGCCTTCCCACCAAGAGAGATCCGGGAGTGGTTTTTCTGGCATTATCCTCTTTTTTTTGAGATCAAAATAGATATCGATGTTTCTATAGGTTGCCGGTTCTGCAATCCGTTGTTCAGGATTCTAGAGAACATATTTATAGTGAAACGAATGATTTAGTATACACATCCGATAGTATTGTGAAAAAGACTTTTTAAACGATTTCCATCTTTACGAAGGTTAAAGTTTTCAGGCTGTTTTCGGTAATACGGTGGCATATAATCTCTCAAGTTATAGGCACCCGCGATGTTAAAAAATAAGTGAACGTATTATGGAAGGAAAGAGATTATACGTCGGAAATCTGACGTATTCCGTTAATGAAGCCCAGCTTGGAGATTTATTCTCAAAGTATGGCGAAGTAGAGAGTGTGAAGATCATCGAACAGAAAGGATTCGGATTTGTCGAGATGGGATCTTCCGAAGAAGCACAGTCTGCAATGGATGGATTAAACGAGACTGTCTTTGAAGGGCGCAACCTTCGTATTGACGAAGCACGTCCCATGCAGCCACGCCGTGATTTTAACAGTGGCGGCTTTGGCGGCAACCGGAGAAGATACTAACCCATCTTCTCTCTTCGTCGTCTTAATTCCCTTTTTTCTTATCGCAGTCATCTCTTGTTTTAGACGTTTTATCGTTTCATTCGTCGCTTGACGGTACATTTCTCTCGCAATATCCATGGAGTAGTACTATTCGGTGCGCACTCTTTCGCACCAGTCCTCGTCCCTTCTATTATCCCGGATGTTTTTTTTAAAAATCGTGGTATCCGGTTCAGACGAACCAGCCTGAAAATTTCATGAATCGTAACCGATTTATCCAGAATGGGAGGAAAACGAACCTCTGGGAAGGAACGTTTAACAGGTTTTACTGCAGAGTAATGATATGAACCCGTATCAGTATCGTATCGCTGTAATCATCCTTATTACTCTCATTACACCGGCCTGTGCATTCGAACAGGTTTCCACCTCAAATCACGGTTTTCCTACAGAAAGCAACGATCTTGAGATGATTACCCAAGCGTTAGAAGACTTTTTATCCAAAAACCCAAGAGAGCCTCTTGTCTGGAACTCCATTGCAAATCTCTATCTCCAGTTTGGAAGTTATCAAGAGGCGATAGACAGTGCAAATCAGTCATTAACCTTAAATCCTCATCATCCTGAGGCATATAACAGATACCAGAAAAACGATACTGCTCCTGTTTTTGACCAGTCATACTTCCCAGCAATGCAGGCCATTCTCCTTGATCCCACAGATACCTGGTCACAATTTAATGCCGGCAGGATATTGTATGACCGGGGTGAGTTCAAAGCAGCACTTCCCTTCTTTGAAGAGGCAATCAGAATTGACCAAAATAACGCATGGGCATACTTCTTTAAAGGGAGCACCCTTCGGGAACTGGAATTTTTTTCAGGAGCTCTTGAAGCATTACAGAAAGCCCGGCAACTGGATCCAAACAATACCGGAATCTATGCCGAAATGGCTTACATCTATGAAGCCCAGAATGAGGTAAATGATGCCCTTTCCATGTACAGAAAAGCACTAGGAACGGATCAATCAAATTCCTTTATTTTGTACCGGTACGGTGCTCTCCTCAATGCCGCAAAGAAAGAGAGAGAGGCCATTTTAGCATTAAATATGAGCATTGCACAGGAACCCTGCTTTGCTCCCGCCTGGTATGAAGGAGCCGTCAGTTTGCATGAATTAGGAGAAGAAGAGGAGGCGTTACGATATGTTACCCATGCGCTTGAATTATCTCCCACAGAAGAACAGTACATTGCAGAGAGAAATGAAATTTATGCAGCGATCTCACCTGACACACGGGACCTAACCATTATTACCGCAGCAATAGCAGCAGATCCTGATTCCCCAAAACATTATTATTTCCGCGGGGTATTCAATTATGACTCCCGGGAATACGAAAAAGCAATAGATGATCTCACGCGGGCAATTCAGATCGATCCCCTGTATGCAGAGGCATGGTACTACCGGGGACTATCACTCTTTGAACTGGGGAGGTTTGATGAAGCAGCATGTAACTTAGACCGGGCAATTCTCCTCGACCCTGGTAATGGATGGGCATATTATCACCGCGGCAACATCCTTGCCAGGACAGGAGAGTGCACTTATGCTCTCCCGTACCTGACACGGGCATATGAACTGGATCCCTCAAATACCTGGGCATACTACACCAAAGGAACATGCCTGTACAACCTGACACGGTATGCTGATGCCCTTATGTACCTCAATCTATCGCTCTACAAAAATCCCTGTAATGCATGGGGATGGTATTATGCAGGACAGAGTGCCATACAGACCGGCAACTATGACGATGCCGGGGTTCTTCTCAACCGGGCCAGAAACCTACAACCAGCGAATATTGAATTTACACGGGCAGTTGCAGGAGTCCTTACCGAGACTGGACAGAGTGAGCAGGCTATCTATCTCTATAATCTCACCGATCCCTTTACTGAAAATTCCTGTGGCCTTTGTATCGGATGCAATCAGGTAAAAGATTGATTGTATCAGGGAAAAAACGTAACAACTGTCATTATTGGAGATTTTCAAGGAACTCCCTAAAGGATATCAGGGAGGGATTTCAGACATCTCCAATAAATAGGGGTACTTTCGCTCCAGATTGGTACTGCTTGTGAATGGAAAGAGAGACCGGACCACTTCCGCCCGGTACAGTTATCACCCGGGGAGGAGTAATTCCCGATAATTCCTTATACGATCCATCGGAATACCGGAACAAGATCTCATACCCGGTTGCCGTGCCGGTCAGGGGTTGCCCGAAGAAGACAAGGATAGGATCATTGGCTGTCCCTTCTCTTTTTATCACGATCCCATCGGGAAGGGACTGATACTGATTTACAGGGAGTGGATTATCTGAACCCGTCTCTTCCCCAACCAAAACCCGCCGTTGTGACACGGGAAGGGGAATGGCACCTTTGTTGAAAAATGACTGGGTACTATCACCTGAAAATGGAGCGAGTGCCTGCGGGAGTCCTGGTATCGAATCAAGCGATACATGACTGCTTATCGGTTCGTATTCAATCACGCCAAAGAGAAGTGCTACTGCCAGAACAAGTATTACCGTGAGGAGGATTGATATTCCTACCTGATAAAGAGGAACCGCAGTAGTACCATTCCGGATGATTGGATCCTCAACAATGATCTCGGTAACCGGACGGGCAATATCCTGTGACCGGGCATTCTCAATCCGATCCTGATCCAGGAATGTATCACCATGATCGGTCTTCTCCCATTTATAGGGCTGAACAAAGAGCTGGAGCAGTCCTTTCCAGGCTCCGATACTGATAAGAACCCAGTATAACGGTAAGAACAGCGACAGGAGGAGGAGATCATACTGTTTCTCTTTCATGGTGGCTGTCAATGCAAGTGTCAGGTAGACAATGTTCCCGATTAACAGGTTAAATACCGCTATTGCAGCAAAGGGCCAGAAATCAAACCATGAGTAAAAGAATGACGGAATTATAAATCCCAGGATAAAAACAAGCCACAGGAGAGGATTGCAGAGCGGCATGTAGAAATTACCGCCAAAGGTGAGCTGAAAGAGGAAAAACTTCTTTATGCCCATATCCCGGATTACCCTGACCGGGTGTCGCATATGCACAAACCAGGTCACAATAAACCCCTTCACCCAGCGTGAACGCTGCTTTATCCAGGAACCGGGTTTACTGACTGCCTCTTCATAGGTATGGGAATTTAAGATACCGGTCGTGTATCCTCTCCGTGCGATACGCATCCCGAGATCAGCATCCTCGGTTACATTATAGGGATCCCACGCTCCGATATCTTTTAAGGGACCTGTCCTGAAGTGATTACTGGTTCCACCAAGCGGAATCGGGGCAGAAACCTTGTCAAGCCCCTGGAGGTAATAATCATACCAGTACGAGTATTCAATGGTAAACCATCGGGTGAGGATATTTTTACGGGGATTGTAAAAGTTGAGCATGCACTGGATACAGACACAGGAGGGATCCTGTTTTGCAAAGGCTGCTGCAACTTTTCGCAACTGGTTCCGGTCAGGATAATCCTCTGCATCATAGATGACCACGTATTCTCCTCTGCTTCGTAAAAGACCATACGAACAGGCACGGGGTTTGGTCTGTATCTCGGCTGCTGGTATGATTACCGGAGTAAAGATGCTTAAGACTTCACGATACTCCTCGGTTGTATAGGGCGATATGACCTCCTCGATCACTCCGAATAACCCGATCTTTCTGGCCTTTTCTAACGTGACGGTATCCTGTTCCTCCATCAGGATCTTGACATCGAGTTTCTCTTTTGGATAATCGAGAGAATAGATATTTTTAATGATATGCGGAAGCATATCGGGTTCCCGGTAGAGAGGGACAAGAATGGTATATACCGGTAGATCCTCATCACGCATGAGAGCGGCTTCCTTTTCAGATACATACAGCATCCGGGTGGTCCCGGTCATCCCCCGGAGCGAGATGTAGAATTTTACCGGGTTTATGATAAAATACGTGATATTGATAAGGGTGAAGACAAGAAAAGCCCCCCAGTAGGGATCGGAGATAAGAAGCAGAATTATGAGAAGAACGGCTCCTAATACTGCCGCCCGGTGCCAGGGAACAAGGATTTTATTAGCAGATTCATCGGGACTCCTCTCGTATAACTCTGATAATGCGCTGTAACTGTGAATTTCCTGGTACCCGATATCCACCGATGTCTGGATAGCCTGAATCGATGCGACCGATATCCGGACCTTTTTTTTTGTTCTCTCCTCTAGATTCTGTATCATCTCGTATTGAAACGGATTGGCAGTTGCGATATGCAGATACGTCTCGGTCTCTTCGAGTGGAAAGACCAGGTAATCATATTTACAGACAAATGAAGAGGAAAGCCCACATTCCGGAGATAATTCCACAGCTTTGCGGCTCATTGAGAGGAGATCTACATAATCGATATAAGGAAACTCACAGAGTTGCGCTACTTCCCGGAAAAAGGATTCAGGAACAGGTATCTTGAATTTCGCCAGATATAATATCACATCCTCTGTCGATATAGCAGGATTCTTAAGTGATTCGATATCGACAACCCGGTTAGAGACTAAAATTGCGATAATATCTTCTTTGTCTAAGGATTTCATCCTGGTACTCCAGATCCCATATAGCTAGCCACTTGAATGGGTTTTCGTTACGTAACTCGTGAGATAGTATTACACGCGGGGGTAAATGAAGATGCCACGCTGCACCAGTGTCCCTTTCATTGATTACGTTTAAGGGTAGAATCTTCTCATGGAATTATGTATTCTTCCTTATCATTATGTCATGCGGTTCTATCAGGAGATTCCCAGATGTTGAGAAGATAGTCAGGATATTTTCGTCACACCTCATAGAAACGCTGATACATTCACCTGTGAGATTGTACCTGACAAACAGGATAACTCCTTGTTCCCACGAAAAATTGAGACGAGAATTAATCATGAACGAACTTATCAGACAACTCAGTCATTTAGGATTTGGTATCCTTATCGCTGCTCTTATCTATCTTGCACCACAGTATATCGTTGTCGCAATCCTGTCCACCTCTGTGTTCCTGGGATTTCTCTTCTCTGATGCAATTATCAGAGGATATTCTATCCCCCTTATCTCGGTTATCGTCGGACACCTTGAACGGGATGTTGAGTACCCCGGGAAAGGGACCCTTGTTTTTCTGCTGACTGCCCTCTTTGTCACGGCAGTATTTCCGTACCCGGTTGCAGCAGTATCGATACTTGTCCTTGCTGTTCTTGACAGTGTATCGACGATTGCCGGGGTAGCCTGTGGCCGCCATATTATTTACAAAAATAAATCAGCAGAAGGGACTGCTGCCGGTATCATTGCCGCTTTTGTTGTTCTCCAGTTCTTCATTCATCCGTGGATCGCACTGTTTACGTCCGTTATTGCAGGAATAACCGAACTCTACTCTCCTGTTGATGATAACATGACAATCCCGCTCATCACCGCTCTTGCGATAACAATACTTTCCATCCTTTTACCGGTCATTTAAACCAGATTCCACTGATTTGTTCGGATTTTTCAAGAGATCATTATGAAATGTTTTCCTATTCTTCCCTTTTATCACCCCATGAAGATCCTTAACCAGAAGAAAAATGCTAACGCGATGAAAACAGGTACGATTGGGCATACCTCCCGATTACGATAGGAGGAAATAATTCCCTATGAGAGGTACGGGATAAGCCAGTTATCCCCTTGTATGGTAATCGTTACATAAAAGACCGTGATAATTCAGGTTGTTACAGGAACCAGCAGGTATTAACCTTTTCCTGACAGAAAATGATGAGTGAAAAATCCATTCCATGTCATGATAATCCCGACCCTTGGTTGTCCGTCACACTGTAAGTACTGCTGGAGTTCAGAAGAAACATCCCCCATTATGACAATTGAGACGATAACAGAGATCGTCTCGTGGTTGAACACCTTTTCTGAAGAACGGATAACATTTACCTTTCATGGAGGTGAACCGCTCCTTGCCGGTCCAACGTTTTACCGGGAAGCACTGGCCATCCTTTCTGCCGGTCTGCCACAGACAAGAACTGAATTTGCCATCCAGACAAACCTCTGGCTGATGACACCGGAGCTGGCAGAAATATTTGCAGAATATCATGTTCCAATCGGCTCATCCATCGACGGACCAGAGGAACTCAATGACCTGCAGCGGGGAGACGGTTACTTCCAGAAAAACATGCGAGGTTACGAAATTGCCAGAAGTCACGGTCTTGTGGTACGGTATATCTGTACATTTACCAATCACTCGTATCAAAAACGGGATGAGATTGTTCAGTTCTTCTTAAAAAATGGCTTTGTTCTCAAACTTCACCCGGCACTCCCATCGCTTCGGGGTAAAAATCCTAAAGAATGGGCACTGGATCCCGAAGAATTCGGAGACCTGCTGATATACCTCCTTGACCAGTCACTTCTGCATTACCATGAGATTGAGATCATGAACATCAATGATCTGGTCAGGGGTGTCTTTACGAGAAGGGGAAATGTATGTACCTTTGCCGACTGCATGGGCAGTACCTTTGCTATCGGGCCAGACGGCAGTATTTATCCCTGTTACCGGTTTGTCGGAATGGATCAATACATCATGGGCACGGTATATGACAGGCCGACGAGAGAGATGCTCATGCAGTCACCAGCCGGGACGTTGATGACCGCATACCGGGACTTTGTCGATATCGCCTGCAGAGACTGTGCTCATATCAGATATTGCCGTGGGGGATGCCCGTATAATGCCATCGCACCAACAGACGGAGAGATAAAAGGAGTAGACCCCCATTGCATTGCATACAAGAAAATATTCGACGAGATTACTGATCGTCTCAATACCGAGATGTTTGAATCTCCGCCCATGGGAATGCCGGGCTTTGGGATGCCATCACAACCACAAAAACCAGGAGTGATGGCCCTTATGCATAAAGTCGTGATGCAGTAATCAGAGATACCAGAAAAAACCGTCTGACGAATTTTCTGTTATCTCTCATAAGGAAGTGAGAAAAGTTCTAAAAAGGAAGCGTATCAAAGAAAAAATAAAGAATCAGACTACTATCGGTTGTTCTTTATTCATATCTCCATCCAGGTAATCAGGATGAACCTCGTACCTCACAACCAGGGTCAGGATAAAAATGAGTATCCCGATTATAAATGAGGCCAGAAAACTTAGATCGAATCCGGCAGCCAGTACCTCATGCTGGATATCGACCGGTGCACTTTTTGTAACATTATAATGGGTTGCAATTGCGATCATCCCCTCGATAAAGATGACATTATAAAAGGCAATTCCTATTGTCATTGGTGCAAACCGGGCAAGACTGGTGACGGAAGAGACCATTCCTGATTTTTTTCGCGGAGTAGACATCATTATCATGTTCGTTACCGGTGAGACCATCATCCCTAGACCAAGGCCGATAAAAACCAGGCAGAGGACGACAAATGCGGTCGGGGTATCGGCTCTCAGATGGGTTATCAGGAAATATCCTGTCGTGATGATAACCGCAGCAATGATTGCAAGCTTTTTTCCTCCAATCCTGTTAAACAGCATCCCGGCAACTAACCCGGATATCATCATTGCAGCCGAGAGCGATGTCAGGATTATCCCGGCATCTGCCGGGATGTATCCACTCACATACTCAAGATAAAATGGCAAAAGATAGTTAATCCCTGAGAAGCTGAAGAAGACAAGTGCAAAGATCAGGTTGAGAAACAAAAAATTACGGTCTTTGAAGAGGCGGATATCAAGCAAGGGATCTGCATATCCCAATTCATGCCAGATAAACAGTCCCAGTGATACCAGTGCAATCACCAGAGAACCGATAATGACCGGGCTACTCCACCCGAGATCCGTGCCTTCCGAGAACCCGAACAGTAACAGAGCCATCCCGAAAAATATAAGAAACGCTCCTTTTCTGTCAAACCCAGTCCCAAGTGAGGTATGAACTGATGCAGGGATCACCATGCTGCCGAGGATGACTGCAAGGATCCCGATCGGGATGTTGATGAAAAATATCCATTCCCAGGAGAGATACTGCGTGAGAATTCCACCCACACTCGGTCCTATGGCAGTTCCAAGGGCGGCAAAGGTCATAATGATACCCATGGCTTTTCCTTTTCTTTCCATCGGGATAAAGGCAGTCACCATTGCCGGGGCAATCGAGGTGATCATCGCACCCCCAACCGCCTGAAACGCCCGAAATCCGACGAGGAGATAAAACGAATCGAGAAGTCCGGGGAGGATACCACAGGCAAGGGATCCCAGAGTAAAGAGAATAAATCCACTGATAAAGACCCGCTTAAACCCGATAACATCTGCAATCTTTCCGAATATGAGAACACATCCTGCGAGAACAAGAAGGTACATGGTTGCAACCCAGCTAACCGTGCTGGATGAGAGATGAAACGATTCAGATATGGTTGGAAGAGCGATATTTACAATTGTTCCATCCAGTGCTGACATGAAGATGGCAAGAGAAATCGAGAAGATTAAAAGACCAAAACTGGGTTCCTTATCTCTGTGACTCATGGTTATTACAAAGTATTTGTGTATTAGTACTTGAAGAATCGGTTCTGAACAGAAATACCAACTATCTAGCTAAAGGATGGGAATCAAAGGATAAGGAGGGCTGGCAGATTGATAACGAATCTGATCTATCCTTTATTATTTGTACTCACCAACCAGGTAATCAGATTTACCAGAGGATCCGGGATCTGGTTTTCCCTTTTGTATCCGTTGGAACGACGCATAAATACCAATGATACAGAGGATTGTAAAGAGGGAGAAGATGTAGTGGAGGCTTTTTAAGAATGCATCCTGTGATTCGGGCGCAAGTTCTATTGGACCGATTATTACTGCAAACACCATCATGACGATACCCATTGAGAACATCTGGCCTAGCAACCGCATGGTTGCAAGTATTCCTGATGCCACCCCGTAATATCTTTTCTCGACCGCACTCATGATTGCATTGGTATTCGGCGACGAGAATATGCCAAATCCAATACCAAGGATTACCAGGGCCATGATAATGTACCAGAACGGAGTGTTTTTCCCGATAAAGATCAGCAAAAAAATAGCAAGCGCTGATAAAGCCATCCCAACCGAGGCGATAGTTCCCGGGTCCATGCGATCCGAGAGCTTCCCTGAGAACGATGCTATCAGCATCTGCATGAAAGGAGCAGTAACGAGGATACATCCTGCCGATGCAGACGAAATATCCTGAGTATACTGCAAGTACAGACTTAAGATAAAAGAGACCGAGAACGTTGCACTATAATTAATCAAAGCCGCCAGGTTTGAGAAGGCAAAGACACGGTTTTCGGTAAAGATTCGCATGTTCAGTACAGGATACAGCGCCCGGCGTTCAAACCAGATAAAGATGAAGGTACAGATCAGGCCTAAGAGGATGAGTGCTAGTCCCGTCGTGTCAGGAACGAGGGAGAGACCATACATGACCATAACGATGGTTATGCCATAGATAAAAGAACCGGCAAGATCAAATCGTTCTCCCTTGCATTCGGTCCATTCTCCATGGATCCTCCCAAAAACAAGGGCAATCGCTATGATACCAAGGGGGACATTAACAAGGAATATACTCCGCCAGCCCAGGTAGGTTGTAAGCAGCCCTCCAAGAAACGGGCCTGCCGAAAGGCCCAGGTAGACTGCTGTAGTATACAGACCAATCGCAAAACCCCTCTCTCCTGGTGGATATACCGAGGTAAGGAGTGCAACAGCTGTACCAAATATCATGGCACTTCCCACTCCCTGTATCACCCTTAAAACGATAAATTCCTGTTTCGTTCCGATCAGGGTCATGCATAGTGACGCTGTAATAAATATTGCAATACCAATGAGGTAAAATTTTTTCCGGCCGTACATGTCTGCCAGTTTCCCAAAAGGAACCAGGAATAAGGCACATGAGAGGAGATACGCGGTCGTCACCCAGGAAAGAGTGATGATATCCATGTGAAATTCCGAGGCAATGACCGGAAGAGCGAGGTTTACCGCAGAACCATCAAAAGGAGTGATGAATCCGGCTAAAACGGCCAGGAGGAGAATGATCCGCCTGGTAACGGGATCAGGTTTCACATGCAACACCTGATCTGTTTTTCCTGTCCTGTCATGGGAAGATGGCGCCGGATTCCCTTTACTGGTTCTCATCCGCATGTATGATTAGTATAGCATTCAGAACCGGTTCAATATATAGGATTAAACAATCATCATACCAATTCATGGTATGAACCATTCTCTATGGATTAGGATTATACTAATCGGCATTCTGATTACCATAGCCGGTATACCGGTTTTTGGCTCTGACGATGATATCAATGATGCAGTTCTTACGGATAGTATCGAGACCTGTATCTCTGGTGACGAACCTGGCATGGTAGTCTGTGTCACTACAGACCAAGATACCGTATGTGCTGTTTCAGGTCATGCAAATATGTCCGGGCAGATACCGATCACTATCCGGGACCGGTTCCGTATCGCAAGTGCAACCAAACCGTTTGTTGCAACGCTTGTTCTCCAACTGGCTGAGCAGGGTCTCGTGGATATCGATGTCCCACTGGCAACATATCTTCCTCCCGATTTGGGATCACGTATCCCCAATGCCGCATCTGCAACGGTCAGGCAGGCAATGCAAATGAGAAGCGGCATTCCTGATTACATGACCGATGAGTTCTATGATCGGGTTAGCACTAATCCTGATCATCCCTGGACTGCTGCAGAAGTTGTTACCTTTGCGTATGATGAACCACCTGACTGTGCTCCCGATACTGACTTTGTGTACTCAAATACGAACTATGTGCTGCTTGGGATCCTGGTTGAGCAGGTAACAGGCAATAACCTTGCCAAAGAATTACAGGACAGGATATTTGATCCAACCGGCATGGAAACATGCTATCTTGAGGATCCCGCTGCCATTGGCAAGGGAATCGTAAGAGGATACAGCCGGGAAGGGGACGGGTATCGGGACATCACTGGGGAAAATGACGGAGTTGGACTCGGAGATGGCGGCATTGTCGGATCAGCAGAGGACATTGCAAAATTTCTGCCGGCATTAATGAATAATGCCTATTTTTCCCCTGAAATGCTATCTCAGATGCTCTCCTTTAATCCTGATGACGAGGGAGAGCAGTATGGTCTCGGGATATCTGAGATTAAAACCCGGGTTGGGAACATGATCGGTCATGATGGAGCATCAAGTGGGTTTCAGTCACATATGTATTATCAGCCTGACAACCGGATCAGCCTTGTCATTTTGACAAATGACTTTGATTCAGAGTGCATCCAGGAGATATTTGATGAGACGATCCGGTTAATCAAGGATATTGACATGAAGGACAATCCATGAGATATCCCAGGTTTTCCTATTCAATCTTGAAGATTATCATAAGTATTTACCAGGTTCTGTATTTATCAGGGATCTGAATATGGATGTATCCGGGCTTTTTTAAAAAGCCCCGACACGGGTTGCGTCTCTTTATCGTCTATCCGGGGAATGAGTGAGAAAACCTTCAATACAATTCATGAAGAAGAGGTTTTCAGCACCAAAAGCAATCAGAAAGAGATACTCATTCAGATAGATAAAATTCAGTGAAAAACGCAATATTTAATGTATCAAACGATAATAGCATTATAATGACACAATTTTTGAAATACCTGATTATTTTTTTCTCTGTTATCCTTTTCTTCATTTCACCGGTCATCGCCGATACAACCACCCTGGTAAGCGATTTCTCTTTTGGAACCGAGGGAGAAGGTGACGGCCAGTTTCTCTCTCCCCGTTGTGTTGTTATCAGTCAGGATGAAACGGTATATATAACCGATACAACCAATTGCCGGGTCCAGGCCTTTGCCCCGGATGGGACGTTTCTTACAAAGTGGAATGACGAGGATTCACCTGATGGCACGTTTGACAAGGTCTATGGCATTACCGTCAGTCCTGATGGAAGTATCTACACCACTGATTACGGGAAAAACCAGGTACAGCAGTTTACAAATTCAGGAACCTATATCCGTTCTTTTGGAACATCAGGTTCAGGTAAGGGAGAATTGAACTATCCTCAGGGCATTGCGGTAAACAGTACAGGATTTGTCTTTGTTGCTGACCAAAATAACAACCGGGTTGAGGTATTCTCCCCGGAAGGGGAGTACCATGAATCATGGAGTAGTCCGACCGGGATGCCTGCTGATTTTCTTTTACCAAGCCAGGTAGTAATCGGAAAAGATGATACCGTCTATGTCGGATTGTATGAAACAAACAAGATCTATTGTTTTTCACCGGAAAAAGCACTCATCCAGTCATGGCAACTGCCATACCAGTATCGAACGATTAGTGGTATTTCTCTAGGTCCGGATGGATACCTCTATGCCGTCCGGAGGGGTGGGAGTCCTTATGGTGATTCTGCCATGGTTTATATCTGCATGCCTGATGGTTCGCTTCAAACCATGCAGATAGGAGAAAATAGTGTCATATACGGAATCGGGGTGGATGAAGAGGGCGGAATATTCTGTACTCATAGCCGGAATTCAGACCAAAAATATGTAACCCGGTTTGTAAAGGGGACGAAAACTCCGGGTCTGCCTATCCCGGAGCTGGGATGGTCGTATCCACTCACACAATTTGGTACCGAGGATAATGGAAACGATATTTTCCTGACCGCTGACGGGGGAAGTATAGAGACCGGCAATATAAACGTAGATCTTGATTCGGATATGCTGGTTATAAAGCGGGATACAAACGGCATTGTAGAATGGATCAATAATTACGGGGGAGATCGTTCAGATGGCGGGCGTGCAGTAATCGAGACCCGGGATGGTAATTATGCGATCATCGGATATACCTGGAGTGAAGAGTTGACAAATTACCATGGAAACGAAGATATCTGGGTTGTCATGATTGATTCCGAAGGATATGTGCTCTGGGAGAAGTGTTATGGAGGTACTTCCCAGGATAACGGGTATGGAATCCTTGAGACTGATGATGAGAATTTTATCCTCACCGGGTTCACGGAATCTGATGACGGAGATGTATCAGGCAACCATGGAGAATCTGATGTCTGGGTTGTAAAGATTAATCCCGAGGGAGATATCCTCTGGCAGAAGTGCTATGGCGGGACAAACTATGACATGGGATACTGTATCACACCGACCCTTAATGATGGCATTATCCTGACCGGGTATACAGAATCTGATGATGGCGATGTATCAGGCAACCATGGAGAGTATGACATCTGGGTTGTCAAAATTAACTCACAGGGTGAAATCCTCTGGCAGAAGTGCTACGGGGGATCATTTAACGATGTTGGTTATGCTATCATACCGACCGATACCGGGGGCTATCTCCTGACCGGACATACCTACTCTGATGACGGAGATATCACAGGAAATCATGGAGCCCCTGATCTCGTTGGTATTGAGATCGATTCGGAGGGAAATATCCTCTGGCAGAAGTGCTATGGTGGGACGAACAGTGATTATGGTCTTGATGTGATGACCTACAACGGTAATTACATCTTTGTCGGGCATACTGGTTCAATTGATGGTGATGTTACCGGATATCATGGATACCGGGATGTCTGGGTGATACAGACGGATGCAAAGGGAAATATCAAATGGACCCGATCCTGTGGCGGGTCATCCTCTGATTCCGGGGTTGGCAGTATCAGCAGGGGAGACGGCACCTACGTTGTTACCGGTAGTACCTATTCCCGCGATGGTGATGTTTCCAATTCTGACGTTACCTATGATCTCTGGACTTTTATGATCGATGAGAAGGAGGCAGACTTTTCCGCCAGTGTTTTATCAGGACCTGCTCCGCTGACGGTTTCGTTTACCGGGATGACTTCATCAGGCATAAAAACCGACTCCTGGAACTGGTACTTTGGGGATGGCGGGATCTCACATGAGGAGAGACCGGTCCACCAGTACACCGCTCCCGGGACCTACACGGTCAGGATGGAAGTTGCCGGATCCGGCTTTGATAATACCGTTGAGAAACCGGGATACATCGTCGTTACCTGAAAGAGGAATATGAGTATTTTTTGTCAAGGACTGTCAGGCAAGACAATCTACTCTTTTTTCTGGTAAATTAGGGTAGAGGTTTTTTCCTTTATTCAATCCGTGATTACCATTTTTAACCTGGAAAAGACCATCTTTGAATTTCAGGGATAGGCCTCTTTTCCCAAACCTGGAACAAGGCATTTCTTTAGATACAAAAATTCGAAATCATTAGATGATTTCCCGATATCTGCAGATAAACACAATTTTTAAGGGGTTGAACTGTACAATACAATTATAATGTCATATAAATGCTATTTTCTGATTCTTTTCTCTATTACAGCCCTCATTATCCTTGGTAACGGTTGTACTGCCGATTCACAATCGCTTATCGAAGATCTCTCCTTTGCCAGTTACGGAACAGGAGACGGACAGTTTCAGTACCCGGTTTCGATTGCCATCTCTTTGGATCAGACCATCTATGTTGCAGATATGATGCGATCGGATATTCAAGTTTTTTATCCGAACGGAACATTTATCAGGAAATGGGGTGACTACGGAGAAGAGGATGGATCGTTTCTCCAGCTTTGTGGAGTAGCCGTCAGCCCGGACAATACAATCTATACAATAGACATGGAAAAATGTCAGGTACAGCAGTTTTCCAGAGACGGAACCTTTATCAGGTCTTTTGGAAGTGATGGGGAAGGACCGGGAGAATTTTACGCACCCTTTGGTATCGCCGTGAACAGCACCGGTTATGTCTTTGTCGCGGACTGGGGAAATAATCGTGTCGAGATTTTTTCAGGAGCCGGGCAGTATGCCGGAACCTGGAATATAACGACCGGTATGCCTGCAGATTTCGAACAACCGGTCTCGGTAGCAATCGCTCCTGACGATAGTGTCGCAGTAGGACTTGCAGGTAACAGGATTTACCATTTTAACCCTGATAAAACAGTTATGCAATCCTGGCAGCTCCCATCCCGGACAAATGATATACCCCGGGTAGCAGTAAATCCCGACGGAATCCTGTATGCTACCAAAATTGAGTGGGTTGTGCCGGGTGAAGGTGCATTTGTGTTTCGTTGTGAACAGGACGGGTCTGTTACTCCCCTTCCGGCCGGCAGCGATGCGGCTTTTCTGGATATCACATTAGATGCACAAAACCGCCTGGTTTGTACCGACTGGAGCGGGTATTGTGTGACACGATACCTAATTGGAACAAAAACACCAGCCCTGCCCATCCCGCATCTCGTATGGTCCTCTCCTCTCATACAGGAGGATACCATGAGTTCGGGGTATGGGAACTTCATGACCAGTGACGGCGGCATTGTCGAAACCGGGCGAATTTACAACTCTTACTACCCTGATATGCTGGTTGTTAAACGAAACGGAAACGGTGCGATAGAATGGCTGAATTCGTACGGAGGATCTGAAATCGATGAAGGAATTGATGTTATCGAGACAACTGATGGTAATTTCCTGGTCCTCGGGGCAACGAAAAGTGCGATGAGCGGGTACCGTGGGAATTATGACTACTGGGCAGTTATGCTTGATTCCGAAGGGACCATGCTGTGGGAGCGATGCTATGGCGGGAGTTACCGTGACGTGGGTAAAAATGTACTTGAGACCGATGACGGCAATTTCCTTCTTATCGGAATGTCTTCTTCTCATGACGGGGATGTAACCGGTAACCATGGAGAAGACGATATCTGGGTTGTAGAGATTGACCTTGACGGTGAGATCATCCGGGAGGAATGTTACGGTGGGAGCGGTTATGATGAAGGGAATCATATTATTGGAACTGATGATGGAGGATACATCCTGATCGGAGTAACCGGATCAGATGATGGCGACGTATCAGGAAACCACGGTGAGGAAGATATCTGGGTGGTAGAGACCGATAATGAAGGTGAGATAATCTGGCAGAGATGCTACGGCGGGTCCGGAACAGATGGGGGAAATGCCATCCAGCGGATAAGCAGTGGCGGTTATGTCCTGACCGGATTCACAAAATCCAATGATGGTGATATCATAGGCAACCATGGATCTTATGATCTTGTCGGTATCGGCATTGACCGGGATGGAACCATCGAATGGCAGGGATGTTACGGCGGATCCAAAGATGATGAAGGGTATGATCTATCTGTTTCAGGGGAAAGGTATACCTTTTTTGGATTCACCGATTCGGGTGACTACGATGTTACCGGGTATCACGGTAATGGTGATGCCTGGGTTATCCAGACCGACACCCAGGGAAACCTGGTATGGACCGGCTGTTTTGGCGGTTCAGCGTATGATACCGGGAACAGTGGTTTTTCAAGAAGGGATGGAACATACATCATCACCGGCGAGACATCATCCATTGACGGGGATGTCGCGAATCCGGATGTGTATGATTTGGGTGTTCTCTGGACGTTTATGATCGATGAGATGGATAGTGACTTCTCTACCAGTGTCACATCAGGACCGGCCCCGCTCACGGTAGCCTTTACCGGGTGGACCTCATCGGGAATAGAGGCAGATTCCTGGAACTGGTACTTCGGGGACGGCGGAATCTCGGATGTGCAAAACCCGGTTCACCAGTATACCGCTCCCGGGATCTACACGGTCAGGATGGAGGTTGCCGGACCCGGGTTTGATAATACGGTGGAAAAACCAGAATATATTATCATTACCTGAAGAGGGGGCGTAAATAATTATTTTTCATTGCTGTCAGAAACAGTTCCCTCCTCTGAATCGGAAACATTTACTTGGGTTTTTATCAGACACTGAATCAGTCGGGGAATGGATCAGAAAAAGAGGGGCCGGATTAAAGACCGGGTTACTCTTATCGGCACAGCACGCATCTGGATTGGGCAGCCACTCTTAGATGAAAAAAAGACAAAAAAGTGGAACAGAGAAACAAATCCTTTAATGGCCAGAGTATTACCAGGCAGCAATGCCACGAGCGACCCCTCTATTCAGGAACAACTACCCCCATCTGAATCCGGCATCAAACACCAGCCCTAATTCCCATTCCGACTCCTATCCCTTTTGACCTCGGTTACCGGAGACCGATCTGCATCAGATCCTCTCCGATAACCAGGTTTGCATTGAGGTTTTGTCCTGCATTTTCTAAGTGCGAATAGGGAGTATTTCCCGGAACGATGTGGTTTAACACGAGCATATCCACGTTGCAGCTGTTCGCAACTTCTGCAACCGCATCGATTGACGTGTGAGACTCGAGCATGTGTGTCTTTAACGCATCCATCTGGCTGCCCGGAGCCGGATCACCAAATTTGAGATCGATCCATGCTGGATCGATCACCTCGTGAACGAGGATATCTGCCCCTTCTGCCAGTTTTTGAAGGTTTCCCTGGGTATCAGGACCGGTATCTCCTGAGAATACCACCGAACCATCGGCGGTATCAAAACGGAAGGCTAACGACGGGTATACCTGGTGATGGTCGACAAGGATGGCAGTAACAGTGACCTTTTCATCTTTGTACACCAAAAAAGGCTCCATAGTAGGACAGGTATCAGTATTCGGGTCATTGACGGTCACCGGGATCCTGATATCCCCTAGCTCACTACCCCCTAGCTCGACAATCTTTACCAATTTTGTGAAATCAGGGTACCCGGCATCAAGGGTCATATCATTGATCGTCTGCGCATAAGACTGCCATATTCCGTTTGTCATCTGCCGTAAGCCCGGGGTAGGGGTGATTTTTTCCGGATCGGCGCTGTCAGTATAGATGATAGTACCACCTTTTGCCATGTAATTCGTCATATCTTTCTCGAGCATTCCACGGCTGCCGGGACCTATAACGGTGAGCGGAGATATCTTCCTATTGTTCGTGAGAGGATCGATCGATATTCCAAGCCCTGCCCCCGGCCCGTTTAACAGCAGTTCCGGATAATCAGAAGTATGATCCTGGTGAAGATGAGTGAAGAAGAGTGCCTTTACCTTTGAGAGAAACGTTGAGGAATCGGCCTCCACCCTGCCGGTCGGAGTGTCGACAAACGTGCCCTCATTAAACATCTCCGAGAGACGGGAGCCCGAACCCTGGCCAAGATCTATGAGATAAATCGTATCCCCAACAACAAGAGCTGATGAGGCACTCGCACGATCTGTCTCCGGCCACCACGAGATGCCGCCGGTTGTTCCGAGAAGAACAAGCTTTGTGTAATACGAATCTGCATCCGGATCGATGATCACGATTGGATCAGCGTCTCCTGTAGCGACAAAAGTCATAAAGACGAGTGTAAAGAGAAGAAGTGCCAATAATGTCCTTTTTTTATACATACCATCTTTCCATACTGCGCTACTGATTAGTGCAGAAAAGAGGGATTTAAAGGTTACCATATCCGATAAAAACGGTGACAAGAGAGGAGCTCTCCTTCATCACGGGTCTAGAACAGAGTTCAAATATTGATACGGTTGATCCCTGCTATTTCCTCATAAGTCTGATACCAGTGACTCGTGATATCAGGTTTTGTTTTTGTATCATGCAATCTCTGCGAATAAATCGGCAAGAGTGCCGGTAATCAGTAAAAAAGGAGATTACGGAATATTAACCGGTATCTGTGGTATCTGATGGACTCATCAAAAAATCTAAAATTTTTTATTATACAACCGGTTTTGGGATACCGGAGAGATTGTGACAGGAATACCCCGGGATCTCCTTGTAACTGTCTTTTGTGGCAGACAGCCCGGAGGTTTTGATCCTGAAATGAATTCGCAGGTGTGACAAATTCACTCTACTCACCCAGATAATTGATGGGCTCCTGAAAAAGGATCCATCCAAGGTCTGTTTTAAGAATAAACCATCTCAGACGGATTTCGCACCTTCGGAACCGGTGATCAACAGCACTACACAAAAATCAAGAGAAACAATTGAGAGAGAAAAACATCTCATATTCTCTCATCATATCTGCTCCTATAAACCCAATAAAAATTTAGTTTTGTCAGCATATTCGAAAAACATTATACCTGGGAGTAACAATAGTACTATACCGGACGGTTTATAATGAAACTGTTTTAATCCGTACATTACCTTCAAGCGAGCTCGCATCATGAAAGGACCATTACGATTCTCAAGCGAAAGAGACAAAAACCAGTGTAACCGGGGCAGGGGGTTAATCCAACTCTATATCCTCCATTCCCTGAAAAACAAACAAAAATCAGGATACGACCTCATCAAGGAGATAGCACAAAAGACCAATGACTCGTGGGTACCAAGCAAGGGCACCTTGTATCCTATGCTCACGAGGATGGAAGAGGAGGGACTGATTGCGGTATCGGAAACAGGAAAACGCTCTAAAACACTGTATCAACTTACTGATACCGGATGGAAAACGCTTCAAAACATCATCACTGACAGAAAGGCAGAGAAAGAGAAGATGTATGTCTTTTCAGATCTTCTCTTTGAGATCTTTAGCGAGGGATCTGATCCGCTCATGGCAGACAGCATGAAGATTCACCTGATTGCAGGAAAGATAAAACCCGAAAAGAAGAATGAGGCACAGGCACTGATAACACGATGCCTGTCAGAACTGGAGAGGATTGATTCGCATGAATGCAGTAACTGTGAATGATCTTTCGAAAAAATTCGGCGATTTTGTTGCCGTTGACAGAATATCGTTTGAGATAGCCCAGGGTGAGATATTCGGTCTGCTTGGCCCGAACGGGGCCGGGAAAACAACGATACTATCGATGCTCGCAACGATGCTTGATCCGACATCTGGATCTGCTGAGGTATTCGGGCATCATATAACGAGGGACGAGGATGGGGTGAGAAGATCGATAGGAATCGTATTCCAGGATCCGAGCCTTGACGAAGAACTGACCGCCTGGGAGAACATGGACTTTCATGGGAGACTGTACCGGATCCCGAAAAAAGTCAGGTCTGCACGGATAACCGAACTCCTTGATCTTGTCGGGCTTACTGAACGGAGAAGTGACCTTGTCAAGACCTACTCCGGGGGAATGAGAAGGAGATTAGAGATTGCACGAGGGCTCCTCCACCGGCCAAAGGTTCTCTTCCTGGATGAACCGACCCTTGGTCTTGATCCCCAGACCAGGAACTATCTCTGGGAATATATCGAAAAATTAAGTAAGGAGATGAATATCACCGTTATTATTACGACCCATTACATGGATGAGGCTGACCGGTTATGCGGTCGTGTCGGCATCATTGATAACGGACGGATCGTTGCCCTGGATACACCAGAACATCTCAAGAAACAGATCGGGGGTGACGTGGTTACCGTCACCTCACCTGACTCCTCGATACCCCTTGCCGGCCTTACCGTCCCCTGGATAGTAAAGGTAGAGGATTATGACGGGTTTTTCTGTATTGCTCTGCATGATGTCGAGGAACACCTGTCTGAGCTGATGAAGATGCTCATCTCGTCTGGAATTCGGATGACCTCAGTATCCATTCACAAGCCAACTTTAGAAGATGTCTTTTTGCATTATACCGGCAGGAGTATCAGAAATGAAGAGGCCGGATCAAAAGACCACATGCGGATGGCATACCGGGCATGGAGGCACTGATTATGGACGTTATCTATACTATCTGGCTTCGCAACATCAAGCGGTATCTCAGATCCAAGAGCAGGATCGTCGGCAGCCTCGGTATGCCGCTTTTCTTCCTCATAATCCTCGGATTCGGTTTAAACTCGGTTGTCACCATCACCAGCGTGAGTGGTAACTATGTGCAATTCCTCGTTCCCGGGATCGTTGCCATGAGCGTGCTCTTCACCTCGATCTTTGCCGGGATTCAGATCATCTGGGACAAGCAGTTTGGATTTTTAAAAGAGACCCTTGTCGCACCGATCTCGAGGACCGAGATCATGCTCGGCCAGACCTTTGGTGGCGCAACCACTGCAATTATCCAGGGGACGATCATCCTTGTAATATCCCTTTTTATCGGGCTTTCGTTCCCCGGGATACTAAATCTCATTATTGCATTCGGGTTCATGGCTCTCATCGGTATTGGGTTTACCTCTGTTGGTATCGCGATTGCATCACGAATGGAGGATATGAACGGATTTCAGCTCATCATGAGCTTCTTTATCTTCCCTATCTTCGGTCTTTCCGGAGCGATGTTTCCCATCGAGAGCCTTCCCCCCATGTTCCGGTCTCTAACATACTGCGATCCCCTGACGTACGGGGTTGAGGGGATCCGGTTCGGCCTGACTGGTGTTTCACAGATAAATCCAGGCATCTGTCTCCTGGTACTGCTCTCCTTTTCTGTTGCCATGATTGGAATCGGGGCGTTTATGTTCAGGAAAGTGAAGATGTAAGGAACTCATCCCAGATCACCAATTTTTCCCAGGGATAAATAGGGCACCATTCATCGGAGATTCTGATTCCAGAATGCCCTTTACTCGGAAATGCTTATTTGAGATGATTACTCTTTCTATCCTCACTGCTGGTATAAGTATGCATCAATCAGATCTTCGCATATCATAACCGAAGAAGTGAACAAATAAGCTCTTTCACAATCTTTATCTCTTCATTAGGAGATGATATCCTATGAACAAGTATCTCACCGGGATTATCAGTATCCTGGTATTAGCCATGATTGTCGGATTATGTGCTGCTGATGTGCCTGATCTCGTCGGAAACTGGACCGGACCGTATGTTGGATATGAAGATACCGTCGGATTCGTTGAAGAAGGTGAGGGTTCTTTCTTCCTTACCATCACCGAGCAGAAAGACCGGGTATTTGCCGGGTATGTACTGACTACGGACGAGAAAGGTGCAGATATAAAAAAGAGCATTGCAGGAGTGATTGGTCCTGACAATGAGACGCTGTACTTTGCTGAACAGAATGAGGGGATCTCTACCGGGTTCATCCTCGGACCTGATAAACTGGAGTTAATCTATCTTGAGGTACGTGATCCCATCTACGCGGGAATTGACTACCTGTACCGGGTTTCGTAACGAATCTCCTCATTTTAAGCCTTTTTAATCACGGAGGGAAAAAACCTCTCCGAGTATCTTTTTTTCAAAATATGATTGCAAATTGTCATTTAGGCTTCTTTTCAAAATGATTTTCCGGACAAAGCAACAACCTGCACCACCAAAACCCATCATTAATAGGGAATATGCCATGTGTAATCAGACTTGAGGCTCTTCTCCTGATATTTAGATGTTGTTTCCCTTATCTCACGCGGAACAAAGCTGGTTTTCCGTTCAACATTAAACTCACACTCAACCCGCTTCACATCACAGGTCAGCTACGGTCATGTGAGAAATCGGTTAAAGGTATCGCGAGTCAGTATGCCCGAATAAATATGAGATAGCAATTCGATGCGTATTTATAGAAAGATGCACATCTCTTTTTCTATATATTCGTAACGAAGTAGAGGTAAAGAATGAAATTAACCATCATAATTGTACTTATTGTCGTGTCTCTCCTCGCAGGCATTACCATGGGAGATCATCTTCCTGATGCAACACCGGAAAACCAGGTTATTTTATCCAACGAATATGTAAATGCCCTTGGTGCGGTGATAAAAAATGTCAATCTAATCTCAGAACACAGCAATGCGTACCTTCACGATGGAATCCTTCTCGGAGAACCGAATGCGGTTGATGGAAACCTTCTGGTTTTTAACGCAGATTTGGGAGAAGTTGTCTCCCAGACAACCTACCGGAACGAATTACTCACCAATGGTGGTCTGCTGGACCTGACGTATAACCTGATGCTTGACACAAACAACCAGGGCCTCGCAACAGCAAATCTCGACACTGACATGATCATGACCTATTCAAGTGTCGACGGGAGTACTCTCGCAGGATTGGAGCGTGCTACCCTTGATATCGCAGGCAATTATGAATGGGCTCCTGATGATTTCCGTTGTGTATTTGCTGCATCCGAGGGATGGATCATGCCATCGTTCTGCAATCTCATCACCACTGAGACAGAATTTGCCAGTGTTACCAGTATGGCTGTTCAGACATCGCTCGAACTCCATGATACCGCCGAGACGGCAGAAGTCCCTGCAATACTAATTTACCGGGTCAATGTTGATCCGAATTCTGCCCAAGGCAGTCAGTACGCTGACGGACAGGTTTCGGCAACCTTTACCGCTTCAATCCGAGAAGCACAACATCCCGGTCTTGGTGGTATCAATAATGACCTATACTTTGCACCATTGATTGCAAATCCAGGATGGACAACTAACTACTGGGATGATGAAGCGCGAATAACCAATTATGTAGATACGATTACAGCAACCGGTGGAATTACCAAAATATCGAAGAGATTCATATATGGCTCGAGTGTGTAGCCAGGGATAAAAGAGATACCCGGATAATTTGGTCAGGCCCTCTACCCCCCTTTTTTTCCATACCGTTTTCATCATTATTTCCCTTTTTGTAGTTCCAAAAGGGGGGATGAAACGGTTGAGGATCGATATAGAGAACGATACAGAATCCCTGCATCTGTGCAAAAACGCTCTTCTTTATCAATATGATTGGATTAGACCTCAAATGGAGGCATGTGACTGTGTTTCCCGGTGTACTGAACCCAGACCGAAAGGAAAAAAAAGCATACCGATGGGATCAGTCGGCGGTGTAACCTCAGGAAACTAGCCGAAAACAATTGGATCACTTCTCGTGAACTCATAGGTTACAAAAACCACATCCGATCAAGTGAATCCTCATGAGAGAAAATTTTCCGTTATAAAGAGGACATTTTGTTGCTTATCCATGAATTGAGATTGAGGGACTGGATGTGATTATGTACTAAATCCTGATTGATAGTAAACTTGATATTCTGCAGGTTAAACATTTGTTTAGAGGAGAGAAACGAATTGGAATGTTGTTCAGAAAGTGCAGGGATATATCCATCATACTCATGGATTCACACAAGAGACAGGATAATAAAGAGAGGATGGATGATCTCATCAACAGGGAGGCCAGCTCTCACATACCTTCCCGTCGTTGTCAGACCCTTCAAGGTGGTGGACATCTCCTTTCCCCTGTGCAATACAATAATCATAGCACTGCTGGGCCTTGTCCCGGCATTTGAATGAGGAACAGTCATAGGTATCAAGAGAACAGTCACATACCGCCCCTTTATCAGTCGCGGAGACCGTTGGGACCGGGGTAGTCCGGGGTGAAACTGGTGGTTCCCTTGCAACGGTTGTGTTTACCTCACCTGGTTTTCGGGACTGTACCGAGGCCTTACTCGCGTCAAGAACCGCGGCATTTCGGTTCTTCAATACTACATGATCCTGCGAATCGATAAGGAGCGACTTGTCAAACGCAGAGACTGCTTCATCATACCTACCGGCTCCGTTTAGCGCCAGTCCCATGTTATTCCATGTTTTCGCTGATCCCTGGTCTATCCCGACAGATGTATTACAGGCGTCCATCGCTTCATCATATCTCCCCTGGTTGTTAAGAGCACGACAGAGGTTACTCCATGCTTTTGCATCGGAAGAGTCAATTGCAATAGCCTGGTTATAAGCATTTTCTGCCTCTTCATATCTGCCGAGAGCGTTTAAGGCCGAACCTAGGTTGTTCCATGCCTTTGCATACGCGGGATCGATCTCAATAGCCTGCTGTAATGCAAGGATGGCATCTTCATACTCTTTCTCGTTATAGAGCTCTGTTCCCTTGTTATACAGTTGTACCGCTTCCCCCGGCCTGCCGGGTTTTTTCATGGTTAATGGGTTTCCTATCTCGAGTGCTTCGTATGAGTACTCTGATCCGGCCCGATCCCAGATAAGTCCCATACCCGGCTGACCAGACCCTTCAGGATAGAGGATCTCTGACCGAGAGACCCTTTTCTCCTCCCCGGTGTTTGTATCCTGCATGACAAAGGTTTCTGAATTAAAGAGTATCTCGTGTCCCTGGTACGAACCCTGATAGATATCACCGGAATCGTACTCAAACAGAATTCCTTTGATCTCAAGGGCATCAAGGCCCAAGAGCCTGCCCCCGCCCCCGGCATTGGCAGCCTGCAGGGATACGCACAAAAGGGCAAGAACGAGGGCGGTTCCAAGAACCTTTCGAACGGTCTGAATACTCACTATCGTGATTCCCTGATTAATATTCATCTTCGTCACCGGGTAGGTCAGTCCCTGTGGTTATAAATCTGCCTGTCCTGCCCATGATGGGCAGAAATGGTCATTTCAGAGTGGCTCAATCCGGACTATTGAGAACCGGTATCAGGGACTGACAGTGGAACAGTGGTAAAGAACAATTTCAACGTACCTTCCCAACTCTTTTGTATCTGTCTGCCTTTAGTATGATGATAAAGTATGGATTTTCGTGAACTGGTAGAACAGAACAGAAGTTATCGGCGGTTTGATGAGGGACGGCGAATAGACAGGGAAACCATCATCAGCCTTGTTGATATCGCACGGTTCTGCCCGTCTGCCCGGAACCGCCAGCCATTGCGATTCCTGGTATCAACAGACCCTGAATTAACCGCACGAATCCGGCCATGCCTCTGTTTTGCGCTTGATCTGCCAGACTGGAGAGGACCAAAAGAGGGAGAGAGACCGGTTGCCTACATAACGATTGCGACGGACGGACCCTGCAACCAGTTTATCGGGTATGATATCGGCATTGCTGCACAGACCATGATGCTTGCTGCTGCTGAGGCCGGGTTTGGCGGATGCATGATCGGATCCATCAGGAAAAGAGAGTTGCAAACCGTGCTCTCGCTTCCGGATAGGTATACTATCCACCTGGTACTTGCATTCGGGTACCCGGCAGAACAGGTGGTACTTGATACCGTTGGAAACAATAACGATACAACGTACTGGCGGGACGAAAATGATACCCACCATGTGCCGAAGAGGTCATTACAAGACGTATTAATCACAGTATAATTATCAATCAGTTCATTATCATCACTTCAATTCCCTACCAAAAGGATTGTGCCAAAGACCAGATCACAAAATACATTCATTCCCTAAAAACAATGACGAACAAGAAATTCAGATAGAAATTTCCACATAGGAGACGAAATGCTTCCAAAGATTACCCTCTACAATCTTGCAAGCCTTGATGGCCGTATCGACTGGATAATTGAAACCCCGGAGATGCTGTTCCGGTACTATAAACGTGCATTTCACTGGAAAGTGGATGCTATCCTTATCGGGAGTAACACCCTTACCGCCCTCGGTGAGGATGATCCGGACGATTTGATTGAATCCCAGAAAAAACCCGCGCAGAATCCGCCACCTCCGGGGACAGAGGATCTCATTTATGAACCCAGACCGCTCCTCGTTGTCGTTGACAGCGGCGGGAGGGTCCATAATTATCGGATGCTTCAGAAAGAGCCATGGTGGCGTGATATTATCACCATATGCTCGAATAAGACACCCCAATCCTACCTCGACTACCTAAAGAACCGGCAGGTGAGGTACATCATTGCCGGGGAGACCCAGGTTGATATTCGGGGTGCCCTGATGAAATTAAACCGGGAATATAAAGTAAAGACCATCAGGGCAGATACCGGCGGGACACTCAACGGTGTGCTTTTACGGGAGGGACTGGTTCACGAGGTCAGTGTTCTTGTTGGTCCGATGCTCATCGGGGGAACAAGCCCGAGAACGATCTATTCTGCACCTGACCTGTCATCATTCGATGGTGTAATCAATCTGAAACTGACTCACATGGAACGGATTGATAGCGATTACGTCTGGCTTATCTATGATGTGATTCCGGGAAAGGTGGAGAGATGATATTGGTGGTTGGATAGGATTTATTGAATAATTGGTATGATAGTAATCCGGTTGCAGATCATCTTTCTTTGATTCACGTATATGCAACATTAATATTGTCATTATCATATTGAATCGTTTGAAGGATACAAATTCTATTGAGAAAGCACAAAAGTTATGTTCTTTTAGCCATCGGATCCTAAAAAAATATTCAAGAAAAACTCTGGCAACAACGGAAAAATAGTGAAAAAACCTAATAGGTAATAAAAGACAATTACCGTGGTACACAAAAAAAATAGAAAATTACACACATAAAAAATAGGTCAAAATATGTTGATTCGAGCATAAGTTGAGGGAAATACCATTCATTCGGGACTCCGCATGGGACTACTATTGTGGATGTGTTTTTTAGATTTTTTCGAGTCAGATACTAATACCCCCTGACCACTATGCAAAGAGGGCAAAAACATTACACAAAACTGTGATGTT
>CAZSDZ010000006.1:67530-85233 GCA_964605795.1 uncultured Methanoregulaceae archaeon | reverse complement strand
TTGGTAAGTCTTTGGAGAGGAAGTACCCTTTTCTTTAATTATAGATAGGATACGAAACGCCGATATTTCTGGCACAGATACAGGGCGGGGAGAGTACCGTTGCAGGTGGAACGGATGAGATGATGGTAATAAGCATAGAGAACTATGCACCGTATTACAACATTACCGAGGGAAATACCACCTACTCGGTTCCGTTAGAACACCTTACCACGATATCATGGCCATTACATGCCGCAATTCTCTTTACCAATGACGAGAATAAAACCGTCTCCCTGGTAACAGTAGCAAACCTCTCGGTATCAGAGGAAGAGAACATACTGACGCTTCAGGTTGCACCGCTGCCTTTCTATGATGGGGAACTGCTTACAACCCTTGCAGAAGAGTTTGTAGAACTGGATTCCATGCAGGGCGAAACGTTCAGCAACACAGGGGTATACCTCGAGATGCAAAGACCCAAAGCAGAGAGTGGACAGTTTTGTTGTAAGGAAGGGTGGGAATTGTCAGAGAACCAGTATTGTTGTAGAGATTTAGGAGGGGGATTGGTCGAGTGCTTGATGGGCAGTTATTATTGTAATTAAGGCTTCTAAAAGAGTAAGAGAGATCCTCTCAATTTTTTTTCTCTTTTCATACACAAAAGACAGCGATACTGCGGGATATTCATTTCTGATTCATCCTATCTTACATGCCCGGAAAGAATCATCCCGGGTAGCCCTGATAATATCGACTGATTATGAATCGTTTTTCATCTCATCAGGGATTTTTACATTCCGTTGAATAATACCTCTGAATCACCGGTATAAAAAAAACTGACTCTTAAAAAATTCTTTTATCACTTCATCCCTGCCCGGCCGGGAATAACAACATACATAAATACCATGATAGAGACCTCTTATAATGAATCGCTTTTGTACATGTGGATTACTCACTGTAATCCTCCTTTTTTCGCTGACAGGATTCTGCATAGCTGACGAAACGCCGTTGTTCCTGGCACAGATACAGGGTGGGGAGAGTACCGTTGCAGGTGGAACGGATGAGATGATGGTAATAAGCATAGAGAACTATGCACCGTATTACAACATTACCGAGGGAAATACCACCTACTCGGTTCCGTTAGAACACCTTACCACGATATCATGGCCATTACATGCCGCAATTCTCTTTACCAATGACGAGAAAGATACCGTCTCCTTAATAACAATAGCAAACCTCTCGGTTTCAGAGGAAGAGAACATACTGACGCTTCAGGTTGCACCGCTGCCATTCTATGAAGGGGAACTGCTTACCACTCTTGCAGAAGAGTTTGTAGAACTGGATACCATGCAGGGCGAAACGTTCATGAACACCGGGGTATACCTCGAGATGCAAAAACCTAAAGCAGAGAATGAACCATTATGTTGTCCGGGAGGGTACTGGTTAGAGACCGACCGGTGCTGCAGGCATGAAGGACAGGGAAATATTCTGTGTTACTGGGACCGGTTTGTTTCGTGTTCGTAAAACCATTGTAAGATTGAGAGAGATCCTCGATTATCCCTGACTTATTTTTTGCCGGGAACCTGGATAAGACGCTGGTTCAAACCAGCCAATTCTCATAAAAAACTACCAGAATCGTAGCTCATTGTCAGGTATCACCAAAAATTGTTATTACTATTCACTTCTTCCGGTTTGAAATGAAAACTGGGATATATACATCCTGATAATACTATTTATGAATCATTATCAGGCATGTGGTTTTTTCTGTTCACTCTTCCTCGTTTCCCTGGCAGGGATATGTATGGCTGAGGAGACCCCGGGTTTCCTTGTCTATTTACATGGTGAGGAGAGTAACCTATCAAACGAATCAGACGGAATGTTTTCCCTTACAATTCAGAATATCACCACTTTATATAACATCACTCTTGAAGAGATCAATTATTCAATGCCGGTTGTTTCATTGACAAATATAACTCGGCCTTTACCTGCTGCGATACTTTTTTCGGACGGGAATAATGAATCTGTCTCTCTTGTGACGATTTCAAATTTCTCGTATTCAGAAAAAGAGAACGTTCTAAAGCTCCAGATAACACCGCTTGCTTTTTATGATCAAGGACTGTTGAGTTCTTTTTCAGAAGAGAGTGTTGTACTGGACAGCATGCAAAAGAACCACTTTGACCGGATCCGATTGTATCTCGAGATGCAGGAACGAAAACCAGAAAATACGTCTGAAGACTGCTGTGAAGAAGGGTATGTTTTTTACCAGGACAATCTAGGCACTGGTAACTATTGTTGTGATACGACTGAAGCACACTGGTGCCATAAGATATATACCGGTCCCTGCTCGTAACACGATTGCGAGGATACCAGGATCAATGTATCGATCCCTTTTTGAATTGTGATTCTCCCCTTCAGAAAACCGATAAACCGATCTTCTTTAATCATAGTCTTTTGGTATAATGAAAGCCAGGTTTATCGTATCTCAGAAAGCACGGATCCAAACCTTAATCCAAATGAAGATAAATCCAAAGGGGACAGCGAAGTGGGAATTCCCATCCAGGTAAACCCAGAAACGGGTAATAAACTACCAGTATTCAGTAGTTTCTGGATTTATATTCCGGTTTATCCCAATTATGGATATCCCAGGAATCACTTCTTTGTATACTGCTTTCCGACTGAAAATGCCGCTGCAATCTCTTTTCCTACGCCATAATACGCAGCCTGGGCATAGATAATGGGATGTATCTTTGTAATATCCGGTTTTCCATCTGTCAGGCAGTCCCGGTCTGCATGGATCTCGGCGACCTCACCGATAATAAGCAGGTGACTTCCACAATCAACCGATTCAAAGAACTGACACTCGATGTTTACCGGGCACTCTTCCGCAAGCGGTGCTGTCTGCAGTTTCCCGTAAAACGAGTGAAAAACACCGGACTTATCCTCGTGTGAGCCTGAAACAATGCCACAGTGATCGGTCTCTATCACCTGGTCTGTAGATGAGACGTTCAGGCTGAAGGTTTTGTTCTCAAGTATCCCCTTTGTGGTATACCGTACCTTGTTGACCGCAACGCAGACCATCGGTGGTGCCAGACAGGCAACCGTTGCCCAGGCTGCGGTCATGTAGTTCGGCTTTCCCCTGACGTTTGCACCCACAAGCAACGTGGGCATCACACTCATATACGGCATCGGGCCGATTGTAATCTTATCCATATGGATCTCGCTATAACCATTTGTAAAGAGAGATGTTTAGGATTTCTTCCGTGAACGTTTTGGAATACTCCTGTTTTTCACGAAGAAAAACCGTTGATTGCGGGTAATTTCGGGATCAGGTTAATTCGATTTAGAAGAGTATGAGTATTATCGCAGGATAAACGGGAATAGATCCTAAACCGTTTGAATCACTACAGCCATTTTTTCTTTTTAAAGAAAACTATCATGATTACTACGATTGCAACCATGATACCAATAACGATGGGGTATCCATGAGAATGATGCAATTCAGGCATAAATTCAAAATTCATGCCATAAAAGCTGGTTACAAAAGAAAGGGGTATGAAAATAACTGCGATCTGGGTGAGGACTTTCATTATTTCATTCGTATTATTTGACAGGTTGGAGAGGTAGATCTCCATGAGTCCTTCAGCAGTATCCCGAAGAGCGTCCGCTTCTTCAGTAAGATTGAGAGTGTGATCATACACGTCTCGTAAATACAGATGGGTTGCCTGATTCACAAGATGAGAATCTGTTCGTTCAAGATGGTTTACAATATTCCGTAATGACCAGATACGTCGGCGAAACCAGGCCAGATCCCTCTTAAAGGACTGGATGTGCCCGATAGTCTCCGAAGTGGTGATGGTAACAACATCGATATCGAGTTTATCAGCAGTATCTTCCAGATGCTCAAGAACAGTGAAATAATTGTCTACAATCGTGTCAATAAGCGTATAGAGGAGATAATCAGATCCACTTTGTCGTATCTTTCCATTCTGATAGTGAATATGATCAATGATAGGAGAAAAGGGATTTTCTGATTCAGAAAAAGAGATCAGTGTCTGGTTAAGGAGGATTAGGGAGATTTGTTCTTCAATTAAGGTCTTGTGAGCAGATGATAGTTTTGAGAGAATCGTAAAGAGATAGGTTCCAAAATCCTCTACCTTTGCCCTGCTCTTTGTATTGAGAATGTCTTCAATTACGAGTGGATGAATATCAAACATGTGACATAGCTTCTCAATCTGTTCAACACCCTCTAGTCCTGATACATGTATCCAGGTTACTTCGTCCTTATCTTGTGCCTGGTTTATCGTTTCCGGATCAAATGGTATCCCTTCAAGATATCCATTCTCATCATACTGAATTATAGTAATATCAGTAGTAATTGGATTTTTATCACCGATATATACAGGAATTCCTGGAGGAAGACCACTTTTACTTGAAATTTTTTTCTGATGACCCATCATACCAATATACAAATTCTATTCTCTCTAAAATACTTGGTCATTTCTGTTACTTTAGTATCATAGAGGGGCAACTGTTCAACCTGGTATTCCTCTGACAACCTCAATGTTTCCGGTTTTTCCCATTCACCTTTCACATAGACATTGTGGGAAGGCTTATTCATTTCTCTGTCTTTATATTCCCATAACAAGGTCATTATCATGAGATCTGATGACACTTCCCGTTGGTAATCGGGTAAAGAACCGGTTCAGATAAGCAACTGGTTGCCATCAATAAAAAGATTTAAATCCATTCCTCTAAAATCACGTATTTTTGCGGGATTAAACAATATCCGGTTCTCATGTCTTTCGAGCGCATCTCTACTCCCAGTGATGTATGATGTATTATCATCTCTCACACAGCCTGAAAAATAACCAGAACGATGAGATAATTGTAAAACCCAGGTCTTTTTCAGAAGAATCAATCTTTTAAAAGATAAAACCCAGATTTTTCTTGATATTATTCCGGATCAGGGCGACACGAACACCGAGATATCACTCTTTTTGATACGGAGATGAGCGGCAACTGACCGGGCAAAGAGAGGATTAACCGCTTCGGGAGGCATTCCGATGATTCTGGCAGTTTTTCCTGCAATTTCCATCAGATCAGGCGAGCCAGTACTGGCACTGATAAGCACCGCTTCGTGAACTCTCTTTAGCCAGAGAACTGCCCGGTTCATCTGCAGGTATGCGTCCTCGCCATCTCGCGGTTCGTCCCAGGCCGAAAGAAGATGATGGATCCCAAACAGCCCCTGTAAGCGTTGCACTGATTGCATAGACAGAAGGGCATCGTCATAGATAGGAATGCCCCCTTCTACCGGTACCGCATCACCAGAAAAGAGCACCCCTTCATCGGGAGAAAAGAGCGAGACTGAGCCCTGTGAATGACCAGGAGTATGAAGTACTACTAACTCCCGGCCAATTCGTTTTCCGATCTCAATACCCATCCCGTCCACGAGTTCATGATCAACCTGCACCGAGCCACGTGCCAGTGTAAAAAAACCAGGCACCGGACGCTCCCGGTTCTGTAGTGATATATCCTCTATCCATGCTTTCTCGGCAGGATGTGCTGCAATACTGCAGTGTGTTGCCTCCTGTATCGCCCGTGCAGAACCGATATGATCGGCATGCGAATGGGTCAGGATGATGAATGCGATCTCAGAGGGATCACGTCAGGCAGTGAGGATGTCTTCATAGATCCGGGTATCAGATCCCAAAACCCCGGTATCAATGAGGGTTATCGTCTCTCCATAGATGATATAGGAATAAACAAACCGGTGAAGTAGATACCCTGGTGCCACCGGGATGGTAAAGGGATGCCGAAGGGCGTGGATTTTAGGGGTTATCTCCATAAATTCTCCTGTATTTTTATCGTGTATGAGGAGGTATAACGGTACGCAAGGGATACTTAGACCTGCTTTACCTCCGTGCCACCGTCACGATGTAGGTCCGGTTCTTGTAGACTACATCAACATCACAAAACCCTGCATCGCGTAACCACTGAAGTTGGGATGAGAGTTTCTCATTCTTATCAAGTTGAGAACGCTGAATCAGGATCGGATCATGTTCAGATCGGTATAACGGACCGGACTTAATGAAATCCAGCCAGTATTCCTTGTTTTTTGCACTAAAATACGGAGTCTCACCTTCGGCCTGGTCAGCATTCACAAAGATCCCTTCATGAACAAGGGAATCATATATGGTCCGAAATAGCCGTTTCTTCTCTAATGTTTCAAGGTGATGGATAGAAAGAGCAGAACAGACGATATCATACGGTCCTCCAAGAGAAACACTGCGATAATCACCCACGATAATTCTGATATTGTCCATTCCCAAAAAGCGCTTTCTTGCTACCTCCAGCATCGGTTCTGAAAAATCCATGAGCGTTATCTGTGCATCAGGAAACTTCTGCAGAAGAAATCCACTCATAAGCCCGGTACCTGCTCCGAGATCAAGGATAACGGGAGGGCTTTTTACCGGTTCGGCAGCCCATACCGCGACTCCATAAAACTGCCGCAGTTCAGGGATGATAAATTCACGTCTTGCATCGTATTCATCTGCAAATTCGTCAAACGCTCTCTGTACATCTTTCATTTAAACCTTGCTCCACAATACAGCAAATACAAAAAGGTATGTGCATCGAGTTTTTAATATATTTGTTCCTCCATGAGCCAATTATCGAGTCCATGATCTGAGAACGATTATGACAGGGTTTCATCTGAATTATCTGGATATCAGAGGTTTTTCATTCGATTGGTACCAGTGATCCTGGCATCCATTGGCGAGTCAATTAATCAGAACTTATATCCTCTGACAGAGAAAGGTATGAATATGGAACAGATCACTGGGAAACTATTCTTACTAGCCGTCCTGGTTACGGGAATAATTCTGGCACCAGGTGGTGTCCTGGCAGGAGAACCAGGTACACCGGCCATCACCATAAATACATCATGTTCTCCTTTTATGGTCGATGATCCGGAGTTTGATTTTGAACTCAAGCGTACGCTCAGTACGATGTATACGAAAGGATCGGATCTTGGAGAAGTGCTCGCTACTGCATCACGGATCGATTCCCTGACCTATGAGAACTGGTATACGGAGTGGACAAAGACCGCTGACCACTTTAAAGAGATCGGGGATCAGTGTTTCGCAGCAGGGCACCTGGTATCTGCCCACGATGCATGGCTCCGTGCACAGACGTACTACCGGACGGCAGAATTTTTCCTGCACAGCGATCCAGATGACCCGAGGATTCTTCAATCATGGCAGAAGAGCAGAGATACATTTCAAAAAGCCATGGAACTTGACCCGGTCAGCATGGAGTTTGTCAGAATCCCGTATGAAGATACCACGATCCCGGGATATTTCTATACTGTTGATGAAAGTAGTAAGAAACGCCCCCTTCTTATCATCCAGACCGGGTATGACGGGACCCAGGAAGAACTCTACTCAAATGCCCTTGAAGGGGTGCGACGAGGGTATAATGTGCTCACCTTTGAAGGACCTGGCCAGGGAGAAGTTATCAGGGTGCAACACCTGCCGTTCCGGTATGACTGGGAAGCGGTCGTAAGCCCGGTCCTTGACTGGGCAGAGACCCGTCCGGAAGTGGATACAAACCGCATCGCCCTCTGGGGCATCAGTTTTGGCGGGTACCTTGCTCCCCGGGCTGCTGCCTTTGATGACCGGATATCGGCTCTTATTGCCGACGGAGGTATCTATGATATGGCAGCTGATGAGGTCGACCAGTTCCGCCAGGGCTTCCCTGACCCGGATAATACCACCCGGGATGACGTCTTTTTATACATCGAAGAGAATAAGGATGAAGTAAATGAAGAGATGTATGCCATGATGAACCATTCCACCAGCATGGACTGGGCTATTACACAGGGGATGTTCGTATTCGGGGTTGATACTCCGGCAGATGTCATGCTGGCATACCGGGATTACACGATGGAGGGAATTATTGAGAAGATACAATGCCCGACACTCGTCTGCAACGGGGTCAGTGACTCAAAGATGGGGGAACAGGCAAAGGTATTCTATGATAACCTGCCGGGAGAAAAGACATACCTGCTCTTTTCCAACGAGTACTGTGCCGGTGAACACTGCCAGCTCGGGGCAACGGCTCTCTCGTTCCAGGAAAAATTTGACTGGCTCGATGAACAACTTAATCCCTGATTTTCTTTTCTTCATCGATTATGATCCCTTGATGAAAAATCAGAATTCAGGGATAGCTGGACAAGGACATTCATATTGGGAATGGAGTTATTTCTTCTAACTGGATCTCCCTGCCGTCCGGCCAGATGATGATCACAAGAGCGGGTTGAAAATCCTGGTCAATTAGTTTTAACTCTAGATATTGTGAAACAAGAATTTTGTTAGAATTCCAGTCAAACACGTCAAAATAATCCCGAACAGAAGAAGGACTTCTGCCCGTTCGTATCTGCCCACCAGGTCATATAATCCCGGGTAAAAGAAAACGTTTCAGGTCCGGTCGCATCCACATTCAGAATGCTCTTTACCAGATTGTCATAGCAGTGCCCGGAATAGCAATTAAAATAAAAATAATGGATATCAGGATTAGAAGTATTTGTCACCATCTCACATCTTTTATTTTTATTGCCCATTACGGGCTATGATTCAGGGTATTCATTTCCCTAACGAGAGTCAGACCTCCTCATGGAAATGTCGGCGTAATTCCACCGCCGCCACCACCACCATTATCGCAATATAATTCAGTGATTTTATACGTAGGTCCATTGAATGTAGGGGAAGGTGATGGGGAGGGAGACGGGGATGGGGGGGCATATTCGTCTCCCTCGCATGTTCTTACAATAAAGGGTCCGTCCAGGGGAGAACAATAATCGGTGGAATAACTGGAATATTTATCAGATATATGAGTCCCACTGTCTTCGGACCTGTATGTACTATAAACCATATTACAATCCCATTTAGATGTTGCAGCATTATAATTGCAGCCTACTGTTGTAAATGCGCCGGATGGTGGTGCATCACAACCACACAAAAAAATAGCTCCGATAGCCAAAAGGATTAATAGCAGTGTCTTTCTGCTCTGCATACCAGTATTTTTCCCAGAAATGAGATAAATGTTCTCTTTGATAAAAATGGAGATGAATACTGGGAAAAAGATATTCTGATTGCAAAATACCCGTTAATCCCGGTATCGAAAGATGTTCACCTGGTTCATGAAATGATTCTTCTTCTATCCTGATGCCAAAAGAACCTACCTGTATCAATAAAGAACGCCTTTTTTGATAATTCTCACAACCAGATGCTCATTCATGAGATAAGAGACAGGAACTTCATGTTCTCTGAGTAAGATCATCAGGTTGATTAACCGTCCTCTGGTTCCATACCGTAGCAATGGACGGAATATGCAATCTTAAAAAGGCCAGATATTCGGGAATCCCTTATTTATTTATACACAACAAACTGACGAACCGTACCGTTACAATATGTCCCAAATTATCTCTTTATTCCAAAAGATTAACCTGCACCGGGAACAGGATACCACCGTTGTGATGATTCTTAACCAGGAGCGATTACAGAACGGGTTTCTGTTAAAGAACTGCCTTTCCAAGTCTCCTTTTCTTGAAAATTTCCCTAATGTTGTTTACTCCATGGGATCAGATTGCCATATGAGGTAGAAACGATACGATACATAAGGAATACTTCACATTCGCCTCACCCATAAAACAGAAACATAAGAGGCATCTAAACGGTGATATACATATTCGGTATATACATGATATTCTCAAGGGGAAGTTCCCTGCCGTCCGGCCAGACAATGGTAACGTGATCCGGCATAAAATCAGGTTGGATCAGGGCAAGCCTTGGATAATCTTTAATAAGGGTGTTATTGGTTCTCCAGTCAAACCGGTCAAAGTAAAACCCGTGCAGGAGAAGAACCGGCTGCCCGTCCATATCCGCATACTGGGTCATGTTATTGACGGTAAAGGACCAGGTCCCTGATCCGTTCTCGTCTAACCCGAGAAGGGTGTTAGCCATACGCAGAACTCCCGCACTCTCGGAAGACAGGATTGCAATCTCGTGATCAGAGAGCTTGTATGTTGCAGTGATGGTTCCGCTGTTGTCGTCCGCAAGATCGATGGATGCCTCGGTAACGGACAGGGCAGATACCGGCAGTGCCACCAAGAAAAGAATCGAAACGATAAGGGTAAGGGTAAGAAAAGGGATTAACTTGTTTATTACCTTGTGTTTCTCAGATCGAATTTTCATACGTTCCAATCAACCTGTAACAAATATAAGTCCCTCAACTAATAAATCTTTATAAAAGAATTAGGGATAACTCAATTATCTTGCAGGAGAGTAACGATACCTGATATTATACTAGAAACCCAAAAAGGGAGTATCAAAAGTTCATATAGACACTTTTGATGGAAATTTCAACAGATCTTTGCAGCATCCAGTGCTGCCTGTAGCTCTTCCTGTGTGATTCCAAGAGCCCCGGCAGCCCGGGTAAGATAAGCACCATCCCGTTCTCCGGGCCCCATTACTGATCGGAGCTCATCTTCTGATACACCGAGTTCCGCTGCCATTGCTGCAAAGTCCCCGGGTCCTTCTTCTCCCGGAGTACCCATGACTGCTTTTAATGCATCCTCGGTTACTCCGAGTTCCGCTGCCATCGATGCTAAATCCATCCTCGTTTCCTGCCTATCCATCCCGAGAGCTGATATAAGGGCTTCTTCGGTTACTCCAAGTGTTGCTGCGGCTGCTGAAAAGTCCGGTCCTGCCTGACCGGGTTCTCCTTGCTGTCTTGGTTTTCCAAAACCCCCGAAACTTCCCAAAGCATCCTGCAATGATTCTTCGGTTACACCAAGCATTGCTGCGGCTGCCGTAAAGTCCGGTCCCGGATGAATTGCGGTTCGCAATTCTTCTTCCGTGATCCCTAATGCTGCTGCAGCTGCCACATAATCAGTACAATCCTGCGGACCATTCCCGAAATCACCTGCCGGGGGTACCTGCTGATTCTGTTCAGCAACACATCCTGCCGATAGGAACGATGCTAGCATAAAGAGCATCCCAATTGGTATGTACATTTTTTTCATGAGTGTCACCTGCATGATTTTGACTTTTTGTAAAATAAAATTTACATAATGACATCTATAAGTTCCCATATCTATCGTTTTCGATCCTAACGGAACAGACTATGATCTGAAATATACCAGAAGAAGGGATCTAAAAACAACCGTCAAACAGGTTCTCTTCTTTTCATGCATAAAACAGATCCAGAGCAGAGGAAAAAGAGAGACCAGGTTTTTAATGGATTTAAACGCAATTTTTGTACTGCATATTTTTAGAGTATCCTATAGGTTGCTGCTTTTCATCACCGATACCCTGAAGGAGGAATCGGTATAATTAATCGCGCAGACTCTATTTTTAGGCTGCCTTTTTATGTTAGAAATATAGGGCTTCATTTCAAAAATGGATAATAATTATCCGATATTTACCCATGTAATTCATTATTATTCTTTATTTCTAAAATTAAGATTAATCGTTGTATTTTAAGCAACTCCTTACAGAAAAAGAAGAATGTATGCTCAGAAAGGGAGATAACATTTATCTTCTATGAAAGCAATCCTGAACCATATGGGTGAGGGTAATGAATATCAGATATCTTTTTCCACTATTAATCATTCTGCTTCTCCTGCTCTTTAGTACTGCGGTACCCGGTGAACCATCGGGATCTCTTCTGGTTCAACCTGACGGAGTTATCCCCACAATAGCAGGAAATATCGTACCAATTCCAGACACAGATACGCCGGAAGATTCCTGTCCGACTTGTGTCAGTACTGCACAATATCTGCATCAACATGGGATCATGGTAATAGACGAGGATATGGCACTCGCATTTGCAGACGCCTACCAGAAAGATAAAGGAACTGCATATAATGTTGCTGCTTCAACTGAATTTCAATCAGCAAATCTCCAGTCATCAGTCGATCTCTCATCCCACGTCCCGTATACCTCAGCTAATATCGCACAACGTGACCAGGGATACTGCGGTAACTGCTGGGCATGGGCAGGAACCGGGGTCATTGAGGTAGCTCACTCGGTCCAGAACGGAGTGAAAAATCAGCTCTCTATGCAGTACCTGAATTCTAATTACAATGGTGGGACAGGGTCAGGGTTTGCATGCTGTGGAGGATTTGCAGAGGATGTCGTGACCTTTTATACAAACACAGGCAACTACCGGTTTATTCCCTGGTCTAATACCGGTGCATCCTATGCAGATGGTTCACGATCCTGTGGGGGATCTACTGCTCGTCCTGCTTCCCAGATTACCACCACCCCGAATTATCCCATCACACAGATCTCTACCCAGCAGATAACCACCACCGGAGTAACCCGTCAGACCGCAATAAACAACATCAAGAGTGTTCTTGACCAGAACAAAGCAGTCTGGATTGCTTTCTACTGGTATGACAACAGTGCAGACTTCTTTTACGCATGGGATCAGGGAGCATCGTATGAATACAACCCGGTAGCAGGAGTGGGATCATCGGGTAGTTTCGGCGGTCATGCCATGACGATCATCGGGTATGAGGATCCCAATAATGACGGAAAAGGATACTGGGTTGTACTGAACAGCTGGGGAACCCGGGACAACAGTCCCCATCTTCCTGGAACTATCAGGATTGAGATGGATATTGACTACTCTGCCACCGTTCCCGGCTACTCCTATCTGCCGGTCTCGATGTATTACAGTTATAATGTACAGTTTACCGGAACCACCTATCCAGCTCCCACGGTTACCTCCATTACCCCTGCAACCGGTGCAAATACCGGGACGGTCAGTATCACCAACCTTGCCGGGAGCAATTTCAGGGAAGGTGCAACGGTAAAACTGACCCGAAGCGGCTATAATGACATTACTGCTTCAAGCGTGGCTCTTGTCTCATCATCCCAGATAACATGCTCCCTCAACCTGGTATCAAAGGAACCGGGAACATGGGATCTCGTTGTTACCAATCCTGACGGGCAGAGCGGAAGTCGGGCAGGTGCATTTTCCATTACCGGAGAGTCGCCATACGACTACCATGAATCGGGAACACTCTATACTGGCCAGAAACATAATTATGGACCATACCCGGTTCCAAGTGGCGCAACTGAGGTCTCGTTTATTCTTGACGGACCAACGGGAACGGACTTTGATCTCTATGTAAAACGGGGAAGTGCACCCACAACATCCATCTTTGACTGGAATTCCATCTCACCAGACCCTGATGAAGAGATAGTCCGCACCAATCCGGTCTCTGGGAATTATTACGTGATGATCCATGCCTATTCCGGATCCGGACCGTATACTCTTGGTGTGATAATTACCGGTGCTCCCCAGGAACCTGCACCGATTGTCTCCGGAATAACTCCGGCATCGGGTTTAAATGAAGGAACTGTCAGTATCACCAACCTTGCAGGTAGTAATTTTGTGAGTGGCGCAACGGTAAAACTGAGCAAAACAGGTGAGAGTGATATTCCTGCGACCGGGGTAGTGGTGGTATCAGCTACAAAGATTACCGGTAGCTTTGATCTAACCGGCAAGGCTATTGGGAACTGGAATGTTGTGGTAACAAACCCGAGTGGATTATCGGGTACCCTTGAGAATGCATTCACCATCAGTTCCCTCATGAGTGACTTCACCTACTGGCCCACGACAGGAGTATCTCCCCTGAAAATATACTTTACCGACAGATCGACCGGAACCCCACCACCAACCTCCTGGTTATGGGACTTTACCAATGATGGCGTTACCGACGCCACCGGACAGAACGTCTGCTGGACATTTTCTACACCAGGAACATACCCCATCAAGCTCACCGTTGGGAACGGATTACAGAATGAGACCTTCTCGATGGCTCTCAAACACGAGTAACCAGAATCAGTTTTTAAGATACCCCTTTTTTCCGGGTTATCTTTTAATGAAGCCAGATTCTGCATGGGATTCATAGTAAACATAACGATATCTTTATGCTCTTTATACCTGATATCACGAACCAAACTATCCATTACCAAAAGATTACTTTTTTATGTTTATCATCGGTATAGTTGATTAGACAGGATAATTAGTAAATGATAAGGGGAGAGAAAAAATGAAACATTTGACGATTTTTCTGCCACTAATACTGCTATTTGGCATTATTATTGTGCCGGTTCTTGCCAGTTGTGATAGTGGAACCTGCTCTGGATATGATGATGGTTATGGAGATGACTATTATCCACATCCTACCGTTACCTATGCCCCCTCACATATCACCTCGATATCGACAACGACGATCATTGGAGGAGGTGATGGACTGGTTCCAGTCTACCAGTACCCGGACACCAAAAAACTTACCAAGACTGACTGCCGGTGCAGCCATGGATGCACGTGTTTTAGAAACTGTCATCTTGCCCCGCCGGTCAACTGTGGTCAACCGGTAGCTGCGGTCCCAGTCATGACTACATCATATACGGTAAATCCAACGATGTCCCAGGCGGGGGATTGTGCCCCTGTAACGGTATACCTGGCAGATCAATCCTACGCAACAAATGGGGTTGTTCCGATCGACTGGAAATGGGATATTGGGACCGGAGAGATACTCCTCGGTGCTGAGGTTCCCTATACCTTCAACACCCCGGGAACCTATCTGCTGACAGAGACAGTAATCTTCTCAGATGGCCATGTTGAAGCATCTCCTCCGGCTCAGGTGATTGTTCAATGTTGTGAAACGGCGCCAGTTCCTGCCTCCGGACCGGTTCCTGATATGATACAGGCTCCATTAAACCCTGAACTAGCCGATTTTCCCGGATTCGGAGTCAATATGATCAATAACTTCGGTTACGTGCCGGTTTCAGTTGATCTCTCTTATCTTGATGGTATCACTATCTTTGGGAATCTGGGAAGCCTTATTGCAACAGGAGTGCCTGGTTCGATCCCTTCAGGTTACAATAGCGCGGCAATACAGCAGATAATCAGCTCGTCTTTTGCTTCAGGGACATCGGGAACGACTGGAATGACTGGACCCCCACCCGGGACAATAACCACCGGAGGAGATGCATATCTTGGAGAACTCTTCCCCTTCTCACTGCCATCACGATTCAGTCTTCCTGAAGAAGGGAGATCATCCCCGGTAAAAGACCAGGGGGACTGCGGATCCTGCTGGATCTTTGCCACCATGGGATCCCTTGAGTCTAACCAGTTGCCGGACAGGGAATTCGACCTCTCTGAGAATAATCTAAAAGCTCACCGTCTCTGGGATGGAGGGCAATGTGATGGAGGTAACGGATTAATCTCTCTTGGCTACCTGACCAGGTGGCAGGGTGCGGTTAATGAAGCAGATGATCCCTATGATCCCGGACAATCAACTCCGCAATCTTTTGCTCCAGAGGTCCATGTTCAGGAGGTCATGATCATCCCTGATAAACAAGGGCCGGAAGGTTTGATGAATCTGAAACTGGCAGTAATGCTGTACGGCGGCGTCATGACACGAATGTACGGAACCCGGGAGTGGATGGAAGCCGGGGATGGAACCTGGTATATCTATGAAGGAGATGAAAAACCAAATCACCAGGTCGTTATTGAAGGATGGGATGACAATTACGAGGTTCCCGGGTATCCGCCGGGAGCGTTCCTTGTCAGGAACAGCTGGGGTCCGGATTGGGGGAATGACGGGTACTTCTGGGCCAGTTACTATGACAAGTACATCGGAACAGAGAATTTCCTCTTTAACAACGCGGATTCAATCGGGAATTATGACAATATATACGCGTACGATCCCTATGGATGGACCGGAAACATGGGATTCGGATCACCTGTCGGCTGGTTTGCCAACGTTTATACTGCTCAGGCAGATGAACTGATAAAAGGAGTCGGTTTTGTTGTTAGCGAGGCAGGAAGTTATAAAGTAGTAGAGATTGGAGGACAGTTACAGGTTGTTAAAGTAACTCCTTCAGAATATGAAATATCTGTATTCCGGGGAGCAGCAGCAGGACCGATGAGTGGAACACTCGTCTCCCAGGCTTCTGGAACCATCAGTGTTCCCGGCTACTATACGATCCCGATAGATCCGGTACCGGTCTCTGCTGGAGAGCCATTCTCTGTGGTTGTGAAAGTGATAGAACCATTCAATGACTATCCCATCCCAATTGAGAACAGGATTGCCGGGATGACCTCGGGAGCCTCGTCAGCACCCGGACAGAGCTTTGTCAGCCCTGATGGGGTTATCTGGCAGGATCTTACTGCCAATCCGAACTATCAGAATGCAAATGTCATTATCAAGGCATACACCGAGGTAATCGGCAGCTCATGGCCTTCCGATGCGACAGTTCCGGCAACCCAGCCTGATACTACAATCCAGCAACCAGTTATCCCAGGAGAAGAACTGACTCCTGACGAAGACGCATGGGGATCATATTACCAGTTGCGGAGGGGAAATAACACCGGGTCCCGAATCTAACTCCTTTTTCCTGGATAAGATTCATCGTCTTTTTTGTCAGTTTTCTTTTACAATACCATATTACACTTTTGGAAATTTTCGTTCACAATTATTACAACTCCTGGAGACCAGAGATCGGTTTTTCAATACCGTCTTCCTGTCACCCTGGCAGGATTTTCATTCATTGGAGCCATACAACAAGGTATGAGTACTCATGCAAAAGACAGAACACCAAAGAAGGGAAGATATTGATGATAATGGCGATGAATCATAATAATTCATGATACATCATCAATACCAAAAACCAATCTTCTGCTGACCATCAGAAGATACCTAGCTTTATTATCATCAGCGTTAAGTATAACATTACAGTATTCAATTTTTTTCTTGAGGAAGAACATGAGAGAGGAATTTTATGATAATTGATAGAAAAAAAAGAACTATCTATGTAATTCTTCTGATCAGCATTCTCTTCCTGTACTCGGGAACCGTTTATGCTGAATATTATAGAGAATCGAAGAGTTGTATCAATGGATGCTGTACAGAATCAAAAGAGTATAGCGAAGAACCCTATGTCCCGGATCAGGCCATGAGTCAGGGAATATTTCCATGGAATTCTCATGCAGAACCTATTAAGCAGGCACCTTATCTCTGTATTCCATATCGTCAAGGAATCGTTGCTGATTATCTTTGTGCCGGGCAGTACCATATCTACTGTTTTGGAACAACCGGAAAACGTTCCTACATGGAATGGATACTTGACGGGAGTTGTACTCCGGGTATGGCCACGATCATGGGACTCTATCCTCAGTATATCACACAATGGAGAGAAGATCGCTGTAATGCTGATTTTGATCTCTATGTGTACCAGAACCGGGAACCCGATCCATATACCACTGCAGATATCAGTGATACCATGTCCAGTTCCAATGCATATGTCGGATGGATTGACCCCTGTAATGGATGTTCCTACTGCGTTGTGGTATACTGTAAACGGGGATGTGGCTATTACTACCTAACAACAAACTCGTACATTGATATGTGTCTCTTTGGAGGAATTGGGAATGAGTTCTCAGGAGATACAACAGATATGGATACCAATACCCTTGCACAACAGGGAACCGCCAACCAGAATCAGTATGATCAAGGGATAAATCCCGCTTCACAGGGAGATCAACCTTCTCAATCAGGATATCAGCCAGGATATGGAACACAAACAGGAATCGGTAACCAGAATCAGTATGATCAAGGGATAAATCCCGCTTCACAGGGAGATCAACCTT
>CAZSDZ010000006.1:59396-67430 GCA_964605795.1 uncultured Methanoregulaceae archaeon | reverse complement strand
CTCAACCAGGATATCAGCCAGGATATGGAACACAAACAGGAACTGGAGGACAAGAACCATCCAATCCGACAACAGCAGCAGGTTCGACATCAGGGACCCAGTCAGGAGATGAACTCAACCCGGAAGAACATCCATGGACTCCGCAGTACCCTCTGATTCTGCAACCTGATGGTGAAGATGAACTCAGCCCGGGAGAACAGCCTTGGGGTGCACAATATCCAATCTCAATCGCAATCGGAAACGAGAGCGAGTTGCAACCAGGAGAACAGCCGTGGAGCCCGCAATATACACCCGGACCAACAGAATCAGACAATGGTTCAGATGAACTAAAGCCAGAAGAAGAAGCATGGGGTCCACACTATATTTACACTTTACCAATCAATAGAGATGGATCTTCTCCTCCTGACGAAGAGTCCTCTGTTCCACAATATAATATCACCAATATCACCAATATTACAGAACATATTCCCGATGTATATGGCATTAAAAAACCGAACTTTGATTCGGAAGTGATACAAATGTCTCCTCGTTATTTTCCTATCGAGAAAGAAAGGAATAAAGGAGATGAAGGAAAAAACCAGTGGTACTGGTAGGTGATTGTGATGTGTGTAAGAAATAATAATCTCTTCTCTCACCTGGGATTAATCATAGTAATCTTTGGTATGATCATCATGCATACTGCAGGGGAGAGTAGTTCAGAAGAATTTTTAGAGACTGGAGATAGTATCACGAGTATTATATCGTCCATCCCGGAGGAGGACAAAACGATATTCATTGGAGTCATCGCTCCACTCAGTGAAACATCCACTCTCTGCAGTCCTGATAACCCCTGCCTGTTGTCAGACTATCAACAATACCAGGATGAACTGGGGGCACGACAGCGTGCATATCTCCATATCATATCCGGTTATGCACCGGACAGCCTCGTTGCGTTTTATCCGGTTAAAAATTCAGACGTCACGACACGCATAACCGGGATACAGGCACTCCTCTCATCCGGTGCAGACATAATCATAGAGGATATCGGTTCTGCTTATTCACCATTTATGAAAGGAGGGGCATTGTCCAACCAGGTATCTCAAGTATTATCTTCTCATCCGGAAGTCATAATTGGAGGGTTGATCCATGAAAAGGATTTCAATGTTGATATTCTCCCACAAGGGATAGTTACCTTTAACCTGCAGTGGAATGGAAGATCATCAGAAGGAAAAAACGCGGTATTCTATCAGAATCTTATTGATAAAAAGACCGGGAAAAATTTGGGACTAGGTTCTCAATCATACCGGGATGATGGTACGTTCTCATCTGACATCTCGTACTGGAATCAGGGAACAGATACCGTCAGGTCAGAGATACAGGTAGAGACAGGAATAGGGACTACATCAGAAAATACGAGGCTTTTTGCACAAATAACTCCTGAAAATGTTTTTATTGATGAAGCAGTCTTTTTTCCAGAGAAAAGAGCAGTCACTGATATGACACAACCTGAATTCATTTTCATATCAGGACTATCAGAGAGAGGAATATCGCCTGATTTCCGGGATACTTTCTCTTCCGAGGATGTATTAGGATTAGAACAGAAAGTATCCCAAAAAACTGATGCGGGAACAGATCCTTTAGTATCATCCGGACCTGTTCTTCTTATCAGTGCCCTAGCCCCTATTCATTCGGTTTCCGCAGAAAGTCCTCAAGAAACCCCGGGTTTTAATCCCGGGGCAGACAAGAGCGGCAGCTTTTATGGGGAGAGTATGCAATGGGTCTTTGATCTTTTGTTCTCCATTAAAGATCAGATCGTGGAAAGGACTATTGAACTTACCTCAGTTCAACCTGATTACACCATGATATCAGGTCCCGTGGTACTTTCAAAACCAGGAAAATACCAGATAAACTCTGATATTATCTCAACCGATGAGACGATTATCGAGATCAGGTCATCAGGGGTAACCATAAACGGAAACGGACACATCATAGAAGGGAGATCGTTTTTGGGGGGAGTTGATGGACCGATATTCCAGACCGGTGTCTCTGTTGATACCGGCCAGAGGTTATCAGGGATTGTCATCGAAAATATCGGTATTTTAGGGACATATCAAGGCATAAGGGTACATTCTGCAACTGATATCAGGATAGCAGGCTGTTTTATTGATGCAACAACAGAGGGAATTGTTCTGGATAATTCCGAGGACGTAACGATTGATTCATGTCAGATTACCGCTTCCGAATCGAGCGGGATCGTCATCTCTGAGATGAAGAACACGGCAGTTACCGGCAATGTTATCGAAGGGGGTGTGAATGGAATCGTCATCAGTGATTCAGAAGATATCTCTCTTGTATCAAATGAGATAACTGATACGATCTATGAACCGGTTCTTGAAGAAGGAACTAATTCCAATATTGCATTACAAGAATAACCGGGATAAATCCTTTTTTTTACTCTTATTACCACCATGAAAGACACTGTCCAAAAATCGGGTGGTTTTGTAAGTAAACATGAATCAATCGTTTTTGTTACGCAGTATTAGAGTTTTTCAGTCAATTCCTCCAATATTTTATGAATCGTAAAAATACAATGAAGTCCCTCATCACCTGATTTATGGACACCCTCTGAATCCAGGAATAAACCAAGATATCGAGAAGATCCATCAATAGAAATAAATATCAATTCTTTCCAGAAAGAAGGATGAATCCTGTAGCGAATCTGGAACTATATTGCCACCATTATGGTTAAAAGCGGGTATCCGATATCTTGATTACCACATGAACCGTATGTAACATATTCCTTGATATCATGCAACACAGGTGATATAGAATATGTCAGGATCATCAAAAAGAAATACAACGATCATTTCCCGGATATGTATCGTTCTTATTGTCATTATTCTGCTCTTTGTACCAGTTGTGGCATTCTCGATGAACAGCATGTCGATTGTCAGTTCCGGTGGCTCCTACTCATCAACATCGGTCGGAAGGACCACAGCAATGGGAATATCACAGAGCTCAGTAACATCAGTGAGTGCTCCGCCACCTCAACCACAACAGGCGGCAGCCGTCCCGCAAACAGGAATGCCAGATGATCCGATTCCACAACAATGGGTTCTGGATCAGAAAACCGGTCTTTTTTATGATCAGATATCAAAGGCGACCTGGGTGTTTGACCAGTATCTCAATAAATTTTACAGCCCTACCCACGGATGGTTCCTGATCACCCAGTACGACACCGGTTCCGGCAGGGCTGTTCCGGTTTCCCAGTTTTACTATGACATTAAGAAAGGAGATGTGTACGACATCACGACCGGTACACTCATGAATCCGCAGATAGTAGCAGGAACTCCCGGAACGCAGCAGGTACAACAACCTGCACAGAGTTCGGGAGGCTGGACCATAACCAAACAGAATCCCGGATCACCTGCAACAACCACTCCACAAGCCCAGACCACAACGGGAACACAACAGGGACCGAAAAATCCAGCCACCACAACCACGACAAAACCGGTAACGACCGGAACAACCGCTACTGCTGCCAGTAGTCCCCAGGGTCTTACGCCGGAGGAGAAACCATGGGGAGCACCATACCCAACACCTGCAGCAGATGAATCTGGTCTTGCACCGGATGAGAAACCATGGGATGCAGCGTATTACCAGCTGACGGCGGGAGATAGTTCTGCCTGTGGTGAACTTGAATACAACACGGATCGACCAGGAAATGATTACAATGCCATGACACTGGTATCACCAGACCCATGCGAGTGTGCAAGGATATGCCAGGAAGATGAATCCTGTATTGCCTTTACGTATATCATTCCTGGGTACGAAGGAAATCCTGATGCCCAGTGCCTCCTGAAGGATGCAGAAGGTACCCCTACCCCGAATGACTCCTGTATATCAGGAGTGATGCTGCGGTGATTGAGATGAGCATAAGATATCAAAGCAGCAGATACCATAAAAAATTCTTAGTTTATTTTCGGTGATGAAGATGAGATCTAACCAATTATCATGGATTTCCTTGTTTGTATGCATGATCCTAATCGGATCCTGTCTCATACCAGGAGTGTTGGCAGCTGGAAAGGTAGTTACTGAGGGAGACACCCTCTTAAAAACCAAAGATGTCAGATCTATCAGCCCCAATGATGGCAAGGGGATCATCGTCGGGGTGATATCTGACGGTGCAGATAATTATTCCCAGGCTGTCCAGTCAGGAGATCTTCCTGACAATGTTGTGATCCTCTCAAGCTCGTGCAAAAGCACAAAAGATGAAGGAACGGCTATGATGGAGATCGTTCATGATATCGCTCCGGGAGCCACCCTTCTCTTTCATGATTACGGGTGTGGAGGGGATGATGCACTCAAGAGTGCATACGATGCCCTTGTAGATGCCGGAGCGAATATCATTGTATCAGATCTAGAATTCTCTGACTGGCCGTTCTTTGAGGATAATGCAGTTGCATTACACCTCTCAGAATTGATGCAGAAGAATCCGAATCTGATCCTTGTTGCCGCCGCCGGCAACCTGGCAGATAAACACTACCAGGCTGAATTTTCCCGGCAGAGTGACGGAACCCATAATTTTTCCGGAAAAACAGGCATTCCTGTAGATATTCAGCCAAAAGGAGCACTCAAAGTAATTTTAGAGTGGGATGACCTGTACAGTTCACCGGTAAATAAATACGAACTGAGATTGGTCGATAGGACCAGCGGAAAGATAGTGCAGGTTGGAAAACGGGATATCACCCAGAGGGGGTTCCCGCTTCAGGCACTCCGCTACCAAAATCTGGGAAAAGAAAAAGAGACCAACCAGTACGAGATCCAGGTATGGGCTGAAGACGGCGTTGCCACGCGGAACATAGAGTTATTCATTGAAACCGATAATCTTGCATCTATTGATAGTTCACATCTGATATTCGATGATTCAATCTATGGTATCAGTGCGACCCCGGGAGTTGTCACCGTTGCTGCGTGCAAACCAACAGAACCAGAGATCCAGAAGATCTCATCACGGGGAACGATAACTATCTCCCATCCTTCACCAGCTTCCCGGGATAAACCTGATATCACTGCCCCTGATACGGTATCAGTATCCGGTGCAGGGGGATTCGGCGCACCGGTACAGGGGATCTTTGAAGGAACCAGTGCATCTGCTCCGCACATAGCAGGGTTAATAGCACTACTCTGGAGCAATTTCCCAGATATGTCAGCTGCAGAGATCAAGGATGCTCTCTTCTCGACAGCAACAGATCTGGGAGATCCCGGATGGGACCAGATATATGGATATGGTCTTGCCGATGCAGATGCCATGTATACTCATCTTCAGAGTACCCAGGGTGAACCGAAAGAACCAACCGATGTAAAAGAGCCGGTTATCACAAAACCACCAACTCCCGCAGAGACGGGTCCATCCTCAGCGATAACCAGACCGACAGTGCTCTCTACACCAGGTACCTATACCCTTGCCAATGACATTACCGATACAACAGAACTTATCATCGAGATTACGAGTTCCGGGGTAACCCTTGATGGAGGAGGTTATGTTATCAAGGGAAGATCAGTATCAACCGGGAAAGAGCCGGTATTCCAGACCGGTGTTGTGGTTCATCCGGGAGTATCTGATGTTTCTTTAAAAAACCTCAAAATTTTAGATACCTTCAACGCGATTGCTATCGATTCTGCAAAATCGGTGACAATTACCGGATCAACCCTTGATAATAATACCAACGGGATCTTTGTTACGGCATCTGATTCGGTACAGATTGACTCCTGTTCCATGCGTGATAACGGTTTTAGTGGTGTCATTCTTGAGAGCGGAACTTCTGAATCAAAGATAACTTCATGTACGATACAGGGCGGGGTGAACGGGATTGTAATTGAAGGCAGTTCTGATGATGAGATCTCATCAAATACCATCGAAGGAGCGATAGATTCCGGGATACTGCTCGAACATGACACCTCAGCTATCACTATCAAAAAGAATACCTTTTCTCAAAATGGAGAACAGGGGATTGACTGTATCAGTGCAAAAGATCTGATTATCACAGAGAATCAGTTCCTGGACAATAAATTAAACGGGATCATGCTTCATGGCAGTACTGGTAACGAGATAACGCAAAACCTTTTCACCGGTAATATGCGGGGGGTAAACGTGTACCAGTCAGATAACAACAGGATCCAGAATAATGAGTTTACCGCAAACCGTGGTTCTGCCATCATGTTCCAGCCCTCTGCCGGCAATATCGTCGCTGGGAATCTCATTACCCAGAATCGGGGACAGGGGATCTTTATTATGTACCGGGTTGACCGGGACAGCAAGAACCTCATCTTTAACAACTACTTCTCCAATGAGGAGAATATCGGGATAGAAGAAGGGGCACAGAGTAATTACGTATACAATATTGACCGGGAAGCGGGAGAGAATATCCTCGGGGGCGATGAACTGGGTGGCAATGTCTGGTCGATACCATCAGGTCAGGGATTCTCCCAGACCTGCCCTGATGGTGATGGGGACGGGTTCTGTGATACCCCCTATACTGCAGACCAGGTGTTAGACAATCTGCCACTCAAAGACACCGGACAGATTACCGGATCAGAGGCTGTATCTTCAGGAATTGTCCCGAGAACCCCTGAAACTGCCGATGACTGGGCAGATGAAGGGGTGCTGTTGCGTGACAAGGGAGACTACCTCGGGGCTATCTCTGCCTTTGACGCCGCGCTTGCCCTCAATCCCTCACACGAAGAGGCACTCAGGAATAAAGCCCTGGCCTACACAAAACTGGGAATGATGCCTGAGGCGATCGCTGCAATTGATGTGGCAATCAGTGCATATCCAAACTCTGTCAAGATGATCCAGACGAAGGGAGATTTTTACCTGGTGGATCTGAAGGATTACGGGAATGCAGCGAGTGCTTATGAGCAGGCACTGGCCCTTGATCCCAAAGATGTCCATACCCTCATCAATATGGCCTTTGCCGTCACCCGACTTGGAGACTCTGACCGAGCCTTTGATCTCTACTCCCAGGTGCTTGAAATCCAGCCGGATCTTGCTGATGCATGGAGCAAGGCTGGAAACATCCTGTATAATAAGGGTGATTATGCACAAGCACTACAATACCACCAGAAATCAACCGAGTTGAACCCGAACTCGGCACTCTTCTGGTATAATACCGGACTTAGCCTGTTAAAGACCGGAGATTATGCCAAAGCTGCGAGCATGTTTCAGAATGCCCTCATGATCGATCCTGAGTATGAGTCAGCCATGAAAGGACTTCTCCAGGCTCAACAGATGGGGGCCTGAATCTTCTCTTAGTTTATATGTTCTTCTTTTAATCATCCATCATCATTCCTTTTATAATCTCAGTTATTACCACAGAATCGAGGATCTATTGAGTATCACCCGATAATGAAACTGATTTCTGATACTCATTCATCTACACATCGCCTAAAAAGATGGTGATCGATAGGAATTTTCAGAATGAACGTTTATTCTTTTTTTCCTGCTTTTCTTTTATATGATATTCGTACTCTGATAACGTTTAGATATTTTTAAAATAACAATGAGCATTTTTTTTAAAAAAAAATACCAATCTGGCCTTTATTTAAGAATGCCATGTAGAAGGAACCGTTGCGTAAACAAACAATGGGATACCTTTATTAGAGATAATTGTGTATAGTAGCATATGAACCGCAAGATGAACACAGTGCTCATAGGGCTTCTTGCTCTGTGCATCTGTATAACAGCCGTAGCGGCTTCTAGTTACGGGCCAACCGGATACCCCTCAGGGAGTTCCACTTCGATATCATCATCGACATCCATCAGCATGGGAGGTACAACAGGAATCCCATTCCAACGGGGAGGATATGATTGTTATAACAATCCGCAATGTGGATATATTCAACCTCAGATCTGCACATCCTGTGCACAGACTCAGACCAGTTGTCAACAGGTATGTTCACAGCAATGCACCCAGCAACCTCCGGTCTGCACACCCGTTTGCACCGAACAATGTACCCAGCAACCCCCGGTCTGCACACCGGTCTGCAGAGAGC
>CAZSDZ010000006.1:0-59296 GCA_964605795.1 uncultured Methanoregulaceae archaeon | reverse complement strand
ATTACTGTGGTCGCTACCAGTCTTATAACCGGGTGCGGTTATTTGCAAACGAGACCGAGATCGAGGATGTATCAGGAGAATGGGAGACTGATATCTTTGGGCCGCTGTATATGAAATTAACCGGGGACGATATCCTCCGTGCTATGTATGAGGTCGAAGGAAACACCGGGTATATGCAGGGGGACTTTACCGGTAACTCGACACCGAATGTCGTGGGAATCTGGTGGCAGGAGCCGACCTTTAAACCCTTCAACAACGCAGGAGCATTCTCGATGACTTTTGATTTTGAAGAGGGTACAATGGAAGGGGTCTATGCATACTCAGACGGGATGTGGACTCCCTTTACCGGTACGAAGGTCACCATGGAACTCTCTGAAGAAACAGACGATGCACTGTATAACATGCCTGAATATACGGGAGAACTCTCTGAAGAACTGATGCCGAAGGTAATTGATGCACCAAATCCGATAGATACAAACCCGCTTAATACCGAAACGGTGGAGGGATGAAGATGAAAAATTTTACTTTAAAAGTGATCATAGGACTTGTCATCCTTTGCACATGTATTGTAACTATCGGTTCCGCAACGATAATGGATCCCTTTAGTTCTCCGACAGGATCATCGGGGTCTGGTATTCCATATTCTGGCAGTCCGGGAATAGGGACCATCATCCCAGAGTCCGGTAGCTCCGGCAGCATGGGCACGATTATCACCGGCTCCTCGAGTATGGGCACTATCTCAAGACAACCCGCATTCTATCCTGGTGGACACGAATGTTATTACGGTGGGCAATGCGGACAGACTCAAACCTCCTGCCAGCAGGTCTGCACACAACAATGTGTAGAACAGCCACCATGCTGCACACCGGTCTGCACCGAACAGTGTACCCAGCAGGCTCCAGTCTGCACACCGGTCTGTAGCCAGGTATGCACTCCGGTAACCCAGACAGGAGGATATGGAGGATGCATTTATGGAGGATGTACTGGCTATGGATATGGAGGAGGGTACTGTAGCACCTGCTGTGATTACTGTGGTCGCTACCAGTCTTATAACAGGGTGCGGTTATTTGCAAACGAGACTGAGATCGAAGATGTATCAGGAGAATGGGAGACTGATATCTTCGGACCGCTGTATATGAAATTAACCGGAGACGATATCCTACGGGCAATGTATGAGGTTGATGGAAACAAAGGATACATGCAGGGAGACTTTACCGGGAACTCTACACCCAATGTTATAGGAGTATGGTGGCAGGAGCCGACATTCCAGCTATTCAATAATGCAGGAGGGTTCTCGATGACCTTTGACTTTGAAGAAGGGACGATGGAAGGAGTCTATGCATACGGTGATGGAACCTGGACACCGTTTACGGGTGAGAAGGTCGCCATGGAACTGAGCGAAGAGCAGGATGACGCACTCTACAACATGCCGGAATACAACGGAGAGATCTCAGAAGAGATTATGCCAAAGGTAATCGATGCACCAAACCCGATAGACACGAACCCGATTAATGTAGAAGAGACCTAAAGGGTGCATCATTCCTACCTCTAAACTCTTCTTTTTTTAACTCTTTCTGATTAAATCAGGCAGTACCGATTACCTCAAAACAGTAATTTGGCCTTTGTCTTCCCTCCAGATAATTACACTATTTTATGTTGGGAAACCTACCATAGTCAGTTATCCCTGGTTCAAAAGAGAGATGAGACAATTATGTTTTTTTCAAAACACGCATATTTTTTTACGATAGTAGTGTGAGAATTGAGAATGACAATCCTTGTAATGAGATTCGTATCATCGAATAGGAAACAAAAAAAAGAATAATTTACCCCTTTAATACGTAATTGCTCTAATTTCAGAGCCATAAAATCCAAGATAGACCTGCACTAATTTTATTAGAGAGAATCGTTTATAGTTGCATATGAACCACAAGATGAACACAGTGTTCATAGGGCTTCTTGCTTTATGCATCAGTATAACAGCCGTAGCGGCTTATAGTTACGGGCCAACCGGATACCCCTCAGGGAGTTTTACTTCGATATCATCATCGACATCCATCAGCATGGGTGGTACAACAGGAATCCCATTCCAGCGGGGAGGATATGATTGTTATAACAATCCGCAATGTGGATACATTCAACCTCAGATCTGTACATCCTGTGCACAGCCTCAGACCAGTTGCCAACAGGTCTGTACACCGCAATGCACACAGCAGCCTCCGGTCTGCACACCGGTCTGCACCGAACAATGTACCCAGCAACCCCCGGTCTGCACACCGGTCTGCAGAGAGCAGTGCACACCGGTCATCCAGACCGGATCATCAGGAGGCTGTATGTGGGGAGGATGTACTGACTATGGCTATGGTGGCGGATACTGTGCAACCTGCTGTGATTACTGTGGTCGCTACCAGTCTTATAACCGGGTGCGGTTATTTGCAAACGAGACCGAGATCGAGGATGTATCAGGAGAATGGGAGACTGATATCTTTGGGCCGCTGTATATGAAATTAACCGGGGACGATATCCTCCGTGCTATGTATGAGGTCGAAGGAAACACCGGGTATATGCAGGGGGACTTTACCGGTAACTCGACACCGAATGTCGTGGGAATCTGGTGGCAGGAGCCGACCTTTAAACCCTTCAACAACGCAGGAGCATTCTCGATGACCTTTGACTTTGAAGAGGGTACGATGGAAGGAGTCTATGCCTACTCAGACGGAACCTGGACTTCATTTACCGGTGAGAAGATAACCATGGAACTTACCGAAGAGCAGGACGATGCACTCTTTAATATGCCGGAGTATACCGGAGAACTATCAGAAGAACTGATGCCCAAGGTCATTGCCGCACCAAATCCGATAGATACAAACCCGCTAAATACCGAAACGGTGGAGGGATAAAAATGAAAGATTTTACTTTAAAAGTGATCATAGGACTTGTCATCCTTTGTGCACTGACTGGCATCATAAGTTCTGTTGGGGGAGCAAATTATGCGTATGAACAGAGTTCGTTGAGAGGTACCCCATATTTAGGTTTTGGTACCATTCCAGAAGCCCCGACATTTTACCCGGGAGGACACGAATGTTACTACGGTGGTCAGTGCGGACAGACTCAAACCTCCTGCCAGCAGGTCTGCACGCAACAATGTGTAGAACAGCCTCCATGCTGCAGCCCGGTCTGCACTGAACAGTGCGTTCAACAACCTCCGGTGTGCACACCGGTCTGTAACCAGGTCTGCACTCCGGTAACCCAGACAAGCGGATATGGATCCTGTATGTATGGGGGATGCACTGGCTATGGATATGGGGGAGGGTATTGTCCCACCTGCTGTGATTACTGTGGTCGCTACCAGTCTTATAACCGGGTGCGGTTATTTGCAAACGAGACTGAGATCGAGGATGTATCAGGAGAATGGGAGACTGATATCTTCGGAGCGCTGTATATGAAATTAACCGGGGATGATATCCTGCGGGCAATGTATGAGGTTAATGGAAACAAGGGATACATGCAGGGAGACTTTACCGGAAACTCAACACCCAATGTTATCGGAGTATGGTGGCAGGAACCGACATTCCAGCTCTTCAATAATGCAGGAGGGTTCTCGATGACCTTTGACTTTGAAGAAGGGACGATGGAAGGAGTCTATGCATACGGTGATGGAACCTGGACACCGTTTACGGGTGAGAAGGTCGCCATGGAACTGAGCGAAGAGCAGGATGACGCACTCTACAACATGCCGGAATACAACGGAGAGATCTCAGAAGAGATTATGCCAAAGGTAATCGATGCACCCAACCCGATAAACACGAACCCGATTAATGCAGAAGAGACGTAGAATAAGAAATTTTTTTTCTCAGACGAACTCTCATCCATTCACTTTTTTTAATGAAACTTTTCCTGTTTATCCTCCTGATGATACTCTTTTTTTACCATGGGAGGAATAATGTGATTCATGACCTGAAATTCGATCTCGTCTGGTTTCTCACTTGAAATTTAGTTTTACCAACAAATCAAAGAGAGAACAATGGATTGAAAAAGAGGAAAGGTATATTTAATACCGATACCAGGAAATACTATCGTATGAACAGAACAATGATTAAAGTGTTCATCGGACTTCTCGTTCTATGCACACTGACAGGAACTGCATCGGCCTGGTTCTTTCCCGGGGGCTATTCTTCGTTCTCACACCAGCAGAGCATGTGGTCTGGACCCTTTGGAAGCGGATTTCAGTCAGCAACTCAGATCATGTCAGGGGCTATGGGACTTGCAGGAGGATTCCCAGGTTGGGGAGGCATGTACAACCGATTTTTCTCCATGAGTTCATGGAACAGGATACGATTGTTTGCAAACGAGACCGAGATTGAGGATGTAACCGGGGAATGGGAGACCGATCTCTTCGGACCGCTGTACCTGAAACTGACCGGTGACGACATCCTCAGAGGCATGTACGAGGTCGACGGGTACAAGGGGTACCTGCAGGGCAACTTTACCGGGAACTCGACACCAAACGTGCTGGGACTCTGGTGGCAGGAGCCGACATTCCAGCCATTTAACAACGCCGGAGCCTTCTCAATGACCTTTGATTTCAACGAGTCCACGATGGAGGGCATCTTTGCGTATGCTGACGGAACCTGGGCTCCGTTTACCGGAGAGAAGATCTCTTCAGAACTCTCTGAAGAGATGGATGAAGCACTCTTTAACATGCCAGAGTACAATGCAGAGATCTCAGAAGAGGAGATGGAGAAGGTAATCGATGCTCCAAACCCGATTGACACCAACCCCTTACGTGAAGGCGCAGAGGCAGAGACTGAAGAAACGGAGGCAATAGTCGAAGAAGAAGAGATAAAAGAACCTGTTGTGTCATAATTAGGCTCGCTTACCTTTTTCCAAGAACACAATGATCCTTCTATCTCATCCTTTTTTCTTTCCCATTGAGATAATTACCGTATATCAATGATATGATTATTCAAAGCGCTTTTTGCAGGTAATTACTCGTAGTCGTTCAAGATCCCGATCACAACGAACATACAAAAAATACGATATCCTTATGCATCATACCTGCGAACTATCCATTATCCTGTCTTTTAGAGATGCATCATGAGATCAGATACTACCTGCTGTATGGGATCTATCCCGGTGTTTTACACCCCTTCCCGGATAGATTCAAAATCTTCTCCCGACTTTGAAAGAACTCTTACAGAGTTAATTCCCCTCCATTCCATGATACTCTGTAATTTCAAAGAGACCAGTTATATCTCAAGTATTGGCCTACGGGCACTATTGTCTGCCCAGAAAACGGGAAAAAAGACCGGAGGAACTATCATATTGTGCTGCATGTCAAAATACGTGCGTGAAATATGTGATATATCAGGATTTTCCAGGGTCTTTCTGATATATCCAACTGAATCCGCAGCAATAACCGCTATGACAGAAAAAGAAGGGATTGATAGAACCATTCCAACAAAGGAGAGAGAACGATGAAATGCACCGTAGCTGAACTTATCTATGAATACCTGGAGATGCAGGGAGTGACCCATATTTTTGGGATTCCCGGTCTCACCCTTGAACCGTTCCTGATTGCCGGGAGAAAAAAGAGTTCAATCACCCAGATTCTCACCAAGCATGAGGAGGGAGCAGCCTTTATGGCTGACGGGTATGCACGGGTAAAAGGGACTCCGGGAGCGTGTTTCTCAACATCAGGCCCGGGAGTAACAAATCTCATCTCAGGGGTTGCAGGTGCGTATGTTGACGGGATTCCCATAGCAGTTTTTACCGGCCAGATACCGACCTACACCAATAAAAAGGGAACCTTACAGGATTCCACAGGAATCGGTCTTGATTCTGTCAGGATGTTTGAGACGGTCACAAAAAGCAGTACCATGCTCTCATCCCGGTTTGCTGCACAGTATGATATCGAGCAGGCATTTATTTATGCCATGAGTGGCAGGAAAGGGCCGGTCCATCTGAGCCTTCCAAAAGACATCCTCAATGAGACGGTTGATGTCACCCTTCCTGTTTTTCCGTTCATCCCTCCACCAGCAGAATATTTTGATCGCAAACGGGTGATTGATGCTACTCTGGAGATCTGTAAAGCAGAATCACCGGTCATTCTCATCGGGACGGGAGCAGTCAGTTCAGGAGCCTGCGATGAGATCCGTGAGCTTGCTGAGATGTTCCAGATCCCGGTTGCGACAACCCCGAAAGCAAAAGGAGCGTTCCCGGAAGACCATCCCCTTGCCCTTGGTGTCCTCGGGTTTGGCGGATCACCGCTGGCGTTTGAGTATATCAGGTCAGAGGAGAGGGATCTTCTCCTTGTCATCGGATCGAGCCTTAACCAGACAACTACATTCTCATGGGATCCGGCTCTCCTTCCATCCCGGTGCTTTATCAACATCAATATCGATCCAACCATAATCGGGATCAATTATCGTCCTGATATTGCACTCATCGGAAATGCACAGACCGTTATCTCAGAGATATCGTTCCGGGCCCTGCGGTACCTTGATGAGAAAGAAGAGAGTATACAGAAGAGAGCAGATCAGTTTCAGGAGTACAAGAGCCGGCACCCCATGGTTGAAGACCCTGACCTCATGAACAGTGAGGAGGTTCCGATAAGACCCCCCCGCCTGATTCGCGACCTGCAAGAAGGACTTCCTCCTGATGCAATCCTCTTCTGTGATGTTGGCAGCCATCTTGTCTGGGCATTGCATTACTTAAAGATACAAAAACCTGGTCAGTTCATTGTACCATTCGGCCTCCTGACCATGGGATACGGAACGGCCGGCTCTATTGGGGGGAAACTGGCAGCACCGAAACGCCCGGTAGTGGCTCTAGTCGGTGACGGGTGTTTCTGCATGAACGGAATGGAGATAGCTACAGCGGTGAATTATGATATTCCCGTGGTCTGGGTCATTATGAACAACGGACTCTTAGGGCTCATCCATACCATGCAGTCATATACTCTTGGCGATGAGACAATTCTCACCCGGTTTAAACAAATAGATTTTGCACTTCTTGCCCAATCTCTCGGAGCAGAGGGTATTACCATCACGAGACCGGGAGAACTGGCACGGGTTTTACCGGAAGCGATTGCCAGCGGAAAACCCACCGTGATTGACTGCATCATCAACCCGGAAGATAAGCCTCCTGTCTCTTCATTTGCAAAAGGAGCAATGGATTATGCAGTGCGGACACTGCATTGATACTTCCCTTTTTACCCGGAACCTGTTATCGCTGCAGTGATGCTCTTTAAAAAACGGGTTGGTCTTTTCTGAGTTTAATCTATCCGTGCTTCTAAAAAAGAGACCTGCTTTGCATCTATGGCAAAGCGAAGTTACTTTTCTTACTTACTCCTTTTCTATCCCGTTTTCTGATTCTATCGATCCCCTTCTCTTCAGTTCCCGGTGGACAATGAGCGATCCTGAGATTGATCCAAGAATAATATTCATATAGAAGGTCACAAACCTCCAGAGCAGCACAAAAATTCCAAGCATTGCGGACGGAACCAGCAAGGAATACAGGGAAGAGGTTGATAACTCAGTGATACCTGATGAACCGGGGGTGAGGGGGATCATCATAACAATGGCAATAATAATCTGGAAGAAGAAGGAGAGCAGAATATAAGGATCCAGTCCAAGTCCCATGAGAATGACTGATGCAACCAGAAATTCGGTTACCCAGAAGAGAGCGGTTGTTACTCCTCCTGCAACAAGTCCCCACCCTGCAGATCCGGTAAACCGGGTAATACTCGAGAAAAAATTGTCAATTTCGGTATCTGCCCGCTCACACAAAGAAGGAGAAGCGAACCGTGTCCGTGATAACCTGCAGACAGTCCAGGAGACCAGTCGGATCAAGAACGATTTCATCCGGACAGGGTATTTGATAGCAAGGAAAGGCACGAGAAGAACACTGACAAGGAAGATCCAGGCAACGATGATGAGAATCTGTAATGAGAGACTAAAGGTATTCCAGACCGATCCTGCCATCATCATGATAACAACTCCCATGAGAGTCAATACCACCCCGTCAAGGACCCGCTCCATGATCACAACCGCAGATGCGTCACCAACTTTTACCCCAGCACGGTACAGTTCATGTACTCGGACCGGTTCTCCTCCTGCCTGACCTGGCGTTATCGTTCCGGCAAGGAGACCGGCAAGAACCATATTTACTGCATATACAAGACCTATCCGGTATCCAAGGGAGGAAGAGAGAAGCTGTATTCTGACCCCCCAGAGGATGAGTGCGAGGAGGCGAAACCCGATGGCCAGAAGCAGGAAAAAAACATTGAACGTAACGATGTACTCAATCGTCTCCGGAGTAAACGTTGTTGCAAAGATTATCGCAATAACTGAAAAACTAAAGAGCAACGAGATTACAAACAGGCTACGTGAAGAGAATCTCATGATTCATATCTCCGGCACAATGTTCCTTGTATGCAGGCTGACGGACGGGTGTACCTTCGTGCTTGTAAATAAGGGTGAATGAGTATATCAGGCTATTGAATGAATGATATGATTATTCCATGAAAAACCCGGGGGATGAGAACGAAGAAGAGAGCCGACAGTCAAAAAGAACAGGTCAGGGAGCTTTATCTCCATGGCCCGTGCATCATCTCCACTTTTATTCGTCCCTGTCCTTTGAGATATTTCTTCTGACATGAGAGCTCATAAGTAAACCACAATAAAACCAGGACGTTTCCCTGACCTGATACCATGATCTCAGTGATAATCCCATCCTATAACGAAGAAGACCGCATAGAACGATGTCTTCTTGCTCTGAAAAACCAGACGATCCCAAGAGAGGTATACGAGATAATCGTTGTTGACGGCAATTCCTCTGATAAAACACGTGATATCGCTGCTCGTTATGCAGATGTAGTCTTTATCCAGCAGTCTGAACGGGTGGCAGGAGCACGCAACGACGGGTTTTTACGGTCACGGTTTGATCTGGTCGTCACCACGGATGCAGACAGTATTGTCTCCCCCGACTGGATTGAGAATACCATTACAAGCTTTCAGGATCCCGGCGTTGTCCTTGCATTCGGCCCGGTCACACCCATCGAGGATACGCAGAAGAACAAACGATATGCCCTTCTCTTTAACGGCCTGATGCGATTTGGCGCACTGACTCATCTGTATTACTATACCCTTGGATGTAACACTGCCTTTCGCAAGGATGCCTTACTGCGGGCAGGCATGTACCGGATATTTGATGCCGGGGATGATCTTGAGATCGCAGTGCGGATGAGAAAGGAAGGGAAAGTCAGGTTTGTTCCGGATATGAAGGTCGGATTTGATTTTCGCCGCTACGATCAATTTGGATTCTGGAAGACCATCTATGAATGGTATTATATCGTACTGAAAGGGGGAATTTCAGACAGATATTCGTATACCAAAAAGGATTACCAGGGTAAAACGGTTACACCGGAATCAAATGAGAATCAGGGACCATTTATCAATAAATAATCAATTAGCCGGATATCTCTGTATCACTCTGACACTATCTCATACCGCACCATTAGACGGAAAGACCAGATATACAGACTGACTTCTTTACCGAAGAATTTAAGCTATACCCGTTTTGCCCTGCCATTCCCGAATTAAAGGGATTTCATCAGCTTCCAAAAAAGGATTTCAGAGATTATTAACGAAAAACTGTATCATTCGTCTGAGATAATACGGCTCGTAGTTCACATTATGGTTCTCATTCGTGAGGATCACGAGATCAAAGATTTTGCCTTCCTGTATCAGGGCATCTGCCAGTTGTAAGGTCATCGCCGGGTGAACATTATCATCGAGATCACCGGTCATAAGAAGCAGATCTCCAGAGAGATTTGCTGCCTTTTCTTTGGTGACCTGCTCCTCGTAGTTATACCCGTCAGGCATTCCTTCGTACTTCTCACCCCAGAAGGATGCATACAATCTGCTGTCATAGTTGCCACATGCAGCTACACCAACCGAAAAGAACCGGGGATACGTAAGCATTGCCTGTGCTGCCATGAATCCGCCGGCAGACTTGCCATAAATGCCAACCCGTGAGAGATCAAGGTAGGGATGGGTTTTTTTGAGCTGCTCAAGTCCCGTGATATGATCCGGCAGTCCGCAATCACTCAGGTGTCCGTAACTTACGTCATGAAATGGTTTGGAACGGTATGCGGTACCAAGCCCGTCGGTCGTTAGAACAACATATCCCAGCTCTGCAAGCATCTGGCCGGTCCAGAATATCTTTGCGTTCCAGCTTAGGTCATCAGGAAACGAAGAGCAGGTGATGGTTGTGTACGGACCGGGATAGACGATATCGATGATCGGGTACAGGCCTTTTGGATCAAAATTAGGCGGTGTAAACAAAAGACCATAGAGATCCGTTGATTTGTCACGGGCCTTGTACGATACCTGTTCCGGTGGTTCCCACAAAAGGGCTGTCAGATCTGATATGTCGGCAGTTGCAAGGTGCATCAGGCGGTTCCCGTCAGCAGAACAGAGACGGGTGATGGTCGGGAGATCAACCCGGGATACGGAATCAACAAACGTTTTGGTATCAGGCGAGAGAGATATCTCGTGATCGCCGTTCTCGGGGGTGAGCACCTGCAGGCCGGTCCCGTCTGTCCGAATCCGGTACAGGTAATGGTAGTACGGGTTTCCTTCTTCGCGTCCGCTTGCAGTAAAGTAGATCAGCTGCCGGTTCTCATCGATCCCAAGGAGTTCCCTGACAACCCATTCGCCTTTCGTTATCTGGTTTTTTAAGGTTCCAGAAGCGTCATACCGGTACAAATGACCCCATCCGTCCCGTTCTGAGAACCAGATGATATCGCCCGATACGGTAACGGCAATATTCGGCCTGCTCGCATACGCAAGATTCGTCTCGCGATAGGTTGCTCCGGTCTCGGTAATTAACCTCGTAACGCTACCGGTATGGGGATCTTCCCTGTTCAATGAGATGGTCTTCTCGCCCCGTTCTATCCCGAGCGACCAGATGGTATCAGAGGTCTCATCCCACCATTGCAGGAGGTACTCCTCGGTATCCATCATGGACACCTCGGGCTGGGGATCTCCTGCTACCCGGGTAACTGTACCGGTCAGGATATTGATGACCACCGGCTCATACTGGGGAATAGCAGCATCACCCGGACAGGCAAACCGGTAGGAGTACAGAACTGGCTTTATCGTGTTGTTTTCCGGAACATCCTGCACAAGCCAGGTCTCATTCACCTTCCGCTGGTCTACGTGGAAGGTCCTTACCTTTGTTGAGTCAGGAGACCAGACAAGATAGGGAACAGGATACTCGCCGAGTCGTTCTTCTGTCACCGGGTAACTGACCGTTTCAGATCGCATCGCGTAAAAATAATCATCGGTCCCGTCAGTGGTAAGCCGGGAACTCATTCCATTTTTTGTATCATACAGGGAGAGATCATTCTTTTCTACGTAGGCAATATAGTGCATATCAGGGGAACGTATCCCGGCATTCACCGGTCCGGGCAGCATATCTTCGGTTATCCGGTAATCCGAAAGATTACAGGTCCATATACTTCCGAATGCAGTACAGGTAAAGGAATCTAAGTCCGGCGCAATCGCGGTTATCGTTACCGGCATATGGGCCGGATCAACGGGTTTGCCGCTTGCAGAAGAGAGAGATGAGGCAAACCGGACGGTATCACAGAGAAGAGTTTTTTTTTGGGTCGTTGTGTTACAAAGGATGTAATCGGTTGTTCTCCTCCCCCGGTCAGTATACCAGAAAAGGTCATCCCGTATCCATTGCGGGGTAATATCACCGTGATAGATATGGCTCACGACATTGTCAGGGTAGTAGAATTCTGTCATTGCTATCTCTGACGGCGGGATATTTCTGAATGTATCTACCGCCATGGCTGGGATGATACAAAAAACAAGGAAACTGCAGATAATTGCGATAGTACAGTACAGGGATCGATCTGTCATATGTGGTAGAGGGATGAAAGACTATTTAATATTGCGGATAGGGCGATGGAGGGGGGAATAAAAAGAAGATTGAGAAGATTGATAGAGAGAGTGAGAATAATGATGAGTATAATATCCCTGAGATCCTGCCTCGAATACATAACCATGAATAAAATTAACCTTATACAATAGTATTTTATTGATTATTTACCTTATTGGGCAAATAGTAAGTTTCATTAGCAAATTATTAAAGATTGGTGCACCCAATACTTCCTATGCAACTCCAGGAGATCGTAGAGATAACCATCCTTCCCGGAATTACCCGGGACGGGAAACCGGAAGGATTTGACAGGATTGTTATCTCTCCTGGCGATACCCTCTCAATTGTCGGACCCACGGGTTCGGGAAAAAGTGCTTTTATCTCTGATATCGAGATGTTTGCACACCATGATACCATCACGAAAAGAACGATTCTTGTAAACGGAACATATCCGCCTGAGCATTTTATCAGGAACCCAGCACAAAAGCCGGTTGCGTTAATCACCCAGAATACCAAATGCCTCTCAGATCTCACGGTGCAGGAATTTTTAGCAATGCATGTCAGATCACGAAAGATGGATGGGGCCGGTGTTATCAACCGGACCATTATCCTTGCAAACGAGTTTACCGGTGAAAAAATAACCGCTGCAGCCCGGATGACCTCACTTTCCGGGGGTCAGACCCGGTCTCTGATGATCGCTGATGCGATTCTTATATCAGATGCACCCATCGTCCTCCTTGATGAAGTTGAGAATGCAGGAATTTTCAAAGAGCGGGTGATCTCGTGTTTAAAGAACCACAGAAAATCCCTGATCTTTGTCACCCACGACCCCTTAATCTCACTCCTTTCAGGCAGGAGGATCGTTATGAAGAACGGAGGAGTGGACCGGATCCTTGAACCGGGAGATGAAGAGAGAGAGGCCATTGCCTGGGTAACCAGGACAGATGAGACCCTGTGCCATATGCGTGAGATGATCCGGGCTGGTGAACTCATCCGGAGTGTCAGCTGCGGATGAAACTTCTTATCATTGCCGGACCGCCTTCGGCAGGAAAGACCACGGTTGCACGTCAGATTATAAAGCAGTATCTCCCGGAGACCCGGATATTTTACCTGAAAATTGATGTCGTTCGGGCATTTGAGGACATTGAACTGGCAGAAGAGTTTCATATCCCGACAAAAAAGGTGTATTCAGGAGATGTCTGTCCCGATCACGTCGGCATTCTTGTTGTTTCCGATGCGATATCCTGGGCAGAACAGGAAAAAGCAGATATCCTCATTGTTGAGAGTGCAGGGCTGTGCCTGCGTTGCTCACCGTTCCTCACCCAGTCTCTCGGGATCGTTGTTGTCAGTGCCATCGCCGGGATCCATACTCCCTTTAAGATGAGTGCCATGCTCGGTCTTTCTGATATTGCCGTTGTGACCCATACCGATCTCATCTCACAGGCTGAGAAAGAGGTGTTTCGGGAGAGGATCTGTGAAGTCAACAACAGCCTTGATATCATCGAGACCAATGCCATCCAGGGAACAGGACTTCGGTATCTCTTCCGGGCAATAGAAAACCAGGAACCAATACAGGATCCCGGTTCCATCACCCTTCTGGGCGCTCCGCCCCTGGGAGTCTGCACCATCTGTGTCGGGAAGCGGGAGATCGGATGGCAGAATCACTTTGGCATGATCCGTTCCCTTGACAATCCTGAATTTTCATTCAGGGGTGACTGATACGAAAGAGGAGTGGACACCCCCGGGGCATGACTGCGGGCTCTGCGGGGCACCGGATTGTGAGACCTTTATCAGACGGGTACGGGAAGGGATAAAAGAAAAGAAAGACTGTCCTTATTATCACGGGCAGGCAGAAAAACCCGAAGAGAAGAGTGATCCACGAGATACGGTCCGCTATTCCGGCATCGACATTGTTGGCAATCACTATGATTTTATCATGGATCCCTTTACCGGAGAGCCGTCAGCACGAAAGATTATCCTGCCGTTTCGGCCTGACATGGTGGAACGGATGGATATTGGTGCGGGGGACACGCTCCTTGGCAGACCCATGGGTGCCGGGTGCCCGGTCCAGCATGTCCTCTCGGTTTTGTCATCAGACCAGATAACCGGTCTTTTAACCTGCCACGTGGTTTCCCCGATGATAGCACGGGATAATCACGCTGCTGTCAAGGATATCAGGGCATACCATGTCATCGGGTTTGAGGGGATAGCACAGACGATCAAAAATCCCCCTGAATTCGGGAGAAGACAGCGGTTTTTACCGGGATATTGCATGATGGATCTCTCCCATACCGGCGTTGTGAACATGGTAATTCAGACAAAAGCCGGGATGGTCGTCAGGGTAGAGGATATTCGGATATGAAAAAGACGATCCAGGAGATTGCCCGATCGATAGATGACGGCACCGCCACGGTCTGCACTGCAGGTGAATTAAAAGACAGGATCAGGAGAGACGATATTCCTACCGTGGAAGAGATCGATGTCGTCACCTGCGGTACCTGCGGAGTGATGTCCGGGACGTATGCAGTCCTGACGATTCCGGTTGCAGATCCCGGTGTTTTTGGGAGGGCTGATGCAATCACCATAAACGGTGTCCCGGCATTCCCCGGTCCCTGCCCGAACGAAGGGTTGGGGATCGTTGACTGTATCGTGTATGGTACCGCCCGTGCATCCCCCCGGTACGGTGGCGGTCACCTGTTTCGGGATATCGCCGAAGGATGTGAGTTACAGGTAGAGGCCGAATCGAACGGAAAACGGTACGAGAGAACTATTTCCGGGCACGAGATACCCTTTGCCCGGCTCTGTACTACACGAAGTGCCTTTTGTAACTACTCTGCCTTTGTCAATCAAAAAGACAGAGAACAGCAGACGATCTTCTCTGTCCTCCCTTTTCCAGGTAACGCAGACGGGACTACCGTGAGCGGATGTGGAGAGATAAATCCCCTTGCAAATGATCCGGATATGCGGTTTATCCATACCGGTACACCGGTTCTTCTTAATGGTGCATCGGGACTGGTTCTCGGGTGCGGAACCCGGTCCAGCCAGGTACGACCAAACCTTGCATTGTCTGCAGGGTTTTTTGAGATGGAGCCTGAGTACATGGGTGGTTTTATCACCTCTGCGGGTCCTGAGTGCCTCGTATCAGTCGGGGCTGCAATCCCTGTCACTGACGAGGATGCCCTCGCAAACCTTCTCGTCCTTGACGAAGATATTCCCCTGCCGGTGGTGGATCTCATCGATCGCAGCCAGGTTGATCTGACCCGATATAGCAGGGTTTGGCAGGAAACCTCTCTAACGGTTCTCGAGGATCATGAAGACTGCATCTCGTGTACCCCGTGCCTGGCAGAACAATCCTGCCCGACCGGTGCCATCGTCTCGGGTCATCCTATCGATGCGACGCACTGTATATCCTGCGGGACCTGCACCCATGTTTGTCTGGGAGGAGTATACACGATGAATATGGGATCGATACCGGTTCTCGGGAGAGATACCCCTGTCATACTCCGGCAGTCAGACCGGAGGAGAGGAGAAAGAATAAGTGCTGACCTGAAGACCCGTATTCTTTGCGGAACATTTCAGATCCAGATATAGGTGAAAAGAATGGGAGAGTATATCCTGCAATGTCCGGTCTGCAAAGCCACCGTACCGGATCAGTATACCAATGAGTGTCCGAAGGGATGCTTCGGGCTCCTGCAGCCACAGTATCAGGAGAAGAAGTTTGTTATTCAGAAAAACCATGCAGGGATGTTCCGGTTCATTGACTGGCTCTGCTGTCATGGGACCGTACCAACCGATGCCGGACCGGTGACCTATCATAGCGAACATCTGGGCCCGGAACTCGGACTGTCGAATCTGTATATCTGTTTCTCCGGGTACTGGCCTGAAAAGAGGGGAAACCTGGTAACCTGCTCGTTTAAGGAACTCGAAGCACTTCCGACCATGCAGAGACGTCTCGAGTGTACAGACTCAATTCTCCTTGTCGCATCTGCAGGCAATACCGGGCGTGCATTTGCCCAGGTCTCGGCATACTCAGGGATACCGGTTATTATCACGGTCCCGTCATCTGCAGCAGCGAGTATCTGGACAACAAAAGAGACCGATTCTGTCTTTCTTGTCACTGTTGACGGGGATTATTCAGATGCCATTGCCGCCGGTAACCGGATCTGTGAGATGGAAGGTGTTATCCCGGAAGGAGGAGCGAAAAACCCGGCACGCCGTGACGGGATGGGGACAGCGATGCTTGATGCGGTATCGGTTATCGGGTCGCTGCCTGACTGGTACTTCCAGGCCGTGGGAAGCGGAACAGGAGGCATTGCTGCCTGGGAGATGGCACAACGCCTGATCCGGGACGGGAATTTCGGTACCGTGCTTCCCCGGCTGTATCTCTCGCAGAATATCCCCTTTATCCCGATGGTCTCGGCATTCCATGCAGGGAGACGGGAAATCATCCCTGATACCGACATGCCTGATGCAGAGAATGCCACGGGAAAGGTATCTGCACCGGTGCTTACAAACCGGAACCCGCCGTACAGTATTACCGGAGGAGTCTTTGATGCTCTTACTGCCACCCGGGGTAAGATGAATGCAGTCACCAATGACGAGGCAGAGAGAGCAGGTGCGTATTTTACCAGACACGAGGGGATTGACCTGGATCCTGCCGCTGCAGTCTGTGTCGCCTCCCTCATGCAGGCAGTTCGTGCAGGAGAGGTCGATCGTGACGATACCATCCTTCTGCACATCACTGGTGGCGGGTACCAGAGGGTCAGAGAAGACTACCATCTCCTGCCGGTAGAGCCGGGAGCCCATCTCGGAAGAGAAGAATCGGCATACCTAGTATGTACACAGATACGGCAATGGATGGATGCCAGATGATTGAGAGAGAAGTATCGCGAATCCTTGCAGAAGAGTCGGTCAATTACGTTGTCTCCCTTCCCTGTGACAGGACAAAGAACCTCTGCTCTGTCTTAGAAGAGGATTTTTCCTATATTACCGTCAACCGGGAGGAGGACGGAGTTGGTCTCTGTGCAGGGCTTGCCCTCTCAGGCCAGAGGGCGGTATTGCAGATGCAGAGCTCTGGCCTTGGTAACTCCTTAAACGCCCTGCTTACCTTAACCGCGTTATACCGCCTGCCCCTTCCTATTCTTGCAAGCTGGAGAGGAGTCTACCGGGAGAAGATACCGGCACAGATCCCCTTTAACCAGAAAATACCTGACATTTTACAGGCAACCGGCATATCCTGCACCATTGTTGCCGATGGCTCCCCGGAACAGATACGACACGCAGTTGTTCAGTCATTTGAGAGATCCGAGATCCATGTCATCCTGATATCACCGCAATTCTGGGAGCAGAGTGAAGAATGCGGGAGCGATATCGCATTTCCTTCACGGGCACGCCAGGTCAGTCTTTCCTATCAGCGAGAGATAGCCGAGCCAAAGATGATACGGGGAGATGCCATCAGGGTCATTGCACAGGAACTGACCGATGAACTGGTGGTAGCAAATATCGGCATCCCCTCAAAGGAGTTGTATGCCACAGGAGACCGGCCGGAGAACTTTTACATGCTTGGCAGTTACACACAGGCAACACCCATCGGGCTTGGACTTGCTCTCGGACAAAAACGGGATGTTATCGTTCTTGACGGTGACGGCAGCCTGCTTGGAACCGCTATCCTCCCGACGGTTGCATCAGAATTCCCGGCAAACCTCACGATCGTTGCACTTGACAACGGAGCATTTGGCAGCACCGGCGGGCAGATGACTGCTGCCTGGAACAGAAGTGATCTGGAACTGCTTGCAATCGGTGCTGGCCTTACGAGAACCAAAAAAGTCCAGAATGAAACTGAACTGAAAGTGGCACTTCATGAGAAGGGAGAAGGGCCATCCTTTATCCATGTACTTCTCAAACCCGGCAATACCCGGACCCCTGATATCCCGCTTCCTGCCCAAAAGATAGCATCCCGGTTCATGGAGACCATCAGAAAAAAAGCATGACCGGTCACTCTGGATCGGGCTGGTTTATCTTTGCCCCCAGCGTTACGAGCAGTTCAGAGACCTTCCGGTCTGCGGGATCGAGTTCATGACACCGGGAGACCCAGTACCGGGCAGCAACAAGATCTCCGGTCTTTAAAAGACAGAATGCACGGTATATTGCATACCTCGGGTCATTGCGATGACTGGCTTCGATTGATTCAAGCAGTATCCTGGCTTCGTCGTACCTGGCAGCCTGGTACATCCGTCGCGCTTCGGTGAACCGTGATTCAGTCTCGTACGGCATCGTATCGGTGATGCCTGATTTATACCGGGCATATGCATACCAGAAGTCGAGAAGATCGCTTGAATATCCATCGGCAAGTTCCGTCCGGATGATCCGTATCCCTTCATCATATGCCCCGTTCTTGATGGAGAGATAGGCAAGAGAGGTCCATGCATCGGTATCACCGGGATTTTGCGCAATTATCTCGTGGTACACCGGGAATAGATCATCAGGTGATCCTTCAGAAAGAAGGATACGGGCTTTTTGTCTGAGACGACTTACCTCGATATTCTCTCCGCCCTCCCTTTTCTGTGCGATATCCTGCAACTGGGAGACGAGCCCGTCAATCTTGTATGATACATCAGAGGTGAATCGTCTCTGGATATCCTTCATCTCCTCGATAACGAGTGCAGAGTCAATGACCTTCTCCTGAACGTCCCCGATGGTGTTAAGAGATGAGTCCTTAAACTCATGCAGGAGGGAGTTCTGCAGGCGGATCTCTTCAACAATTCGTGCTTCCACATCTGCCATCAGTGACTGTGTACCTGCCTGTATCTCCCCGATACCTGATTTTAAAACCTCTTTTTCTGCTGCGATACCGGTTCTGAGATCTGATTCTGCTGCCAATATTGAGTCGTTTAATGAAGAGACCTGGGTTTTTACCTCATCGATGACACGGTCCCGATCCTTTTCCCGATGATTTTTCTGTACCTCTTCAATCTCCCGTAAAACAGAAAGCATATCCTCCTTGTTCTCAAGTACCTTTGATCCCAGGTAAAACTTGGCGGTCTCGAGCGAATCAGCGAGTGCAGAGACCCGTGATTCAATCCGATTCGTTGTGGCAATCTCGCTCTCTGTTATCCTGCTTAAGGTTCTGCTCTCGATCTTGTGCAACAGATCCCGGGTATCTCCCTTGCTCTGCTGAAATTCAGAAAGCAACTGGGAATGAGATGAAGAGAACGAGGAACGTAACGTATCGATGTGCTCCTGGATCTCAGAGGAGATAAGAAACTCACTCTCATCGATCCGTGCTTTGGTGATCTCTCCGAGATCCTGTAGCACAAGAAGCATGTCCTCTTTGGTTCGCAATACATCATTCCCCACCTCAAGAAGAACGGAATGCAAAGACTCTGCCGCATCCTTCTGGTCTGCAATCCCGGTAATCATTGCCTGTGAAATCTCGTTCATCACATCCATGTTCCTCTCGTTCCTGGCCTGGATATTCTGCAGGAGATCTGAGGCTGCGGTATTTTCCTGTCTCATCTCGGTAACGATATCAGTTCTCGAGGACTGCACAAGGGCATCTAATGCCTGCAACTGATCTCCCAGATCTGCAATGATGGTCTGTTCACTCTCTTCTATCGTGCTCTTTGTTTTATCTTCAACGATCTGAAGCAGATCAAGGGTATCTGCATTGTTTCTCCGAATCTCGGTGAGGATCTCAGTTATTGACGGGTTGATGGATGAGACGAACCGGTCGAGAGAGTCCCTGATACTATCTGACTCCCCCTGCTGTGCAATGAGATCAGAATGGATCTCAGAACGCATGGAAGAGACGTATGACCTGATCTCCTCTGTATTCTGCTCAATAGCCGACTGAATGGCAGTAACGGTATCTTCAAGAGTTCGTGCGGAATTGATGCACTGCGAGATATCATCGACAAACTTCGTTTTGTTCTTCTCGATCTGGTACTGGGTCTTTATCCGTGCCTCATTGATTGAGAAGAGGGTTTCTTTGAGGTGATTTTGGATCTCAGATATCAGTTCGGATTTTATCGCATAGATCACCTCTTTATACTGATCCAACAGGGATTCTTTCTGGTCCCGGAGGATATCGGTCAGAAGGATCGGGATTTTATTCTGTTCCTGTAAAATCCGCTCGATACCAGGGGACTCTGCTTGTGCAATCCTGGTCAGTGCATTTTCGGGGGATCCCCGCTCAAAAATTACTGATAAACCCTGTTCTATCTCAGGTGAGACCGTTATCTCATCATCAGATATCGAACTGTATATCTTGTGCAACAGGGTGTATGCGGTCTGGGAGATATCCTTCTCTTTATGAAAAAGAGCAATAACCGCTAGTTTTTTCAGGAATAACTCAAAATCCTGCGTACTGCTGGAATGATGCAGCATCTCATCAAGTCGGGTTGCCTCTTCCTTTCTCTTGTGAGTCTCTTCCGGTTCCAGTAACTCCTGGATTGCATTCGTTTCTTTAGATTGTATCCCCCGTGAGAGTTCAGATACCAGGTTCTCGAGATCATGGCATGCATCCTTTTCTATCAGGCAGTGCAGACCAAGGAGGTAGAAGAAGTCCTCACCAGACGAATCCTCTGAAGAGAAGAGCGTATCAGAACGGGAGAGCACACAGAGAAAGGTGTGCATGCACAATTCCTGGTTTTCGGGGGTTTTTGCAATCCCGAGCCCGGAAAAGACCAGTTCCCAGAACGTTTCGATATCAGGAGACTCTATCGCTTGTGCAATGAGGAAACATGCAATCGATACAGGATACGTCTCGCAGACAGAGGCAAGATCCCGATGTCTCGTTATGGTTCCGCAAACTGACCGACAGAGGAGATCCCTGTCAGTATCACTGAATGGAAGCTCACCGATAAACTGGACGGTTCCCAGATGAGAAGAGATGATATTCTCATAATCTGAGAGATCCTCATCATCGTGCAGCATGAATATGACTGCTTTACCTTTTAACTCTTAAATATCTTTTTATCGTTGCGTCTCTGTTTTTTTCCCTATCACATCATTGCGTCTCACCCAGGCCGGATATTCACCTTATCCCGGGATTTTAGAAAAACCCTCGCATGTAATAGAGAAAAAAGGGTGATCCCTCCCCTTCGGTTTACGATATCAAAGCGCACCTCTCTCTACACAGAATAATTATCCCGGTTCTTCTTAAAAAATTCATATTACCCCTGATATCAAAGCCATTTTTCCTCACCGGTATACCGTATCAGGTTTATGAGACAGTGAGATAGCAGGTGTTCATGACAAACAAAGAAGCATGGATTACCGATAACAGGACTGGAATATGAGATAAAATCTTTCAGATTTTACCTCTCCTGGATGGATAAAAGAGTAAAACCCGCATATTCGGCGTTTTAATCCCTGCCTGATTCGAAATGGGATCATCATGAGACCAATGGGAAGCCCTCTGTTGTTTTGGCATACTTTCATATTTATCAGATGAATTACTCAGTAGTGGCAACCGTAGCAGTGAAGGATACAAAGAGAGCACGGGGAGACGCACACGACGAGACCGTCTCCTGTTTGAGCAGGGAACAGAAGGATCACCTTATCGAACTGGCACGTGAGCATGGTACACCCATCTTTGTGATTGATCATGAAAAGATCAGGCAAAATTATCGTGAATTTAAAAAGTACATGCCTCGTGCCCAGGTTTATTATGCCGTGAAAGCAAATTCCACTCCTGATATCGTTCATACACTCTTTATGGAGGGGTGCAGTTTTGATGTCGCATCCATGCCTGAGTTCATGATCGTGTATGAAAATCTCAGAGATATGGATGAGAAAAAACGGCAGGAATGGATATGGGACAAGATAATCTATGCAAACACCATAAAACCGATCGAGACGATCCAGGCACTTGACCGATATAACCCTCTCGTAACGTATGACAACATCGAGGAGTTACGAAAGATACAACAATATGCTCCTCATGCCGGTCTTGTCTTACGAATACGAGTACCAAACACCGGTTCCATGGTTGAACTATCCTCCAAGTTTGGTGCCGATCCAGGAGAAGCGGTTGATCTGATTGCAGAGGCATTCTCCATGGGGCTGAATGTAGAGGGACTGAGTTTTCACGTCGGCAGCCAGTGTACGAATTTTGATAATTATATCCAGGCACTGCACCTCTCGGCAAATATCATTGATGAGGCAGAGACACGGACAGGAAGACAGATAAAGGTTCTGGATATTGGCGGTGGTTTCCCGGTGAAGTACCACCCTGAGGTGAAATCCCTGCGAACGCTCGCACGGAAATTAAATGCCGAGATAAAGCGGTTGTTTCCTCCTGATATGGAGATACTTGCAGAACCGGGACGGTTTCTCGTGGCTAACGCCTGTGTTCTTGTTGCCAAGGTTATTGGAAAAGCCTATCGTGACGGAAAACCCTGCTACTACATCAATGACGGGGTATACCATACCTACTCAGGTCAGGTCTTTGATCATAATACCTATCCGGTACGTTCCTTTGAGGAAGGAGAAACATCTATCTCGGCTGTCTTTGGACCGACCTGCGATGCATTTGATACCATCACGCTGAGTGCAGAACTGCCTGACCTGCAGATCAACGATCTGGTATATTCCACCAATATCGGTGCGTACTCCGTCGCCTCTTCCACCTACTTTAACGGGTTTCCACCGGCAAAAGTGGTAAATATCAACAAGTAATCTGCTGTTCGTATCATACAACTCCTGCCTTTTTCCCGATGCAGGGGGCAAATAATACCTTGATACTATCTAAATAAAAAAATGGTATTTTCGTGTCAGCAGTGCGGGGAATGCTGCAGTCATCTTGGTCTTGTCTATGCTATCATAGGTTCCGGTCCATCAGATACCTTCAGACTGATTAACAATTACACCAATGTTGTCTACGAAGTACAACTCGATAGAGACAAGAAAGAACTCTTTGTTGATCAGTCAATCTTTTCCACGAGACCACAGGCGTGCCCTTTTTTCCGGATAAAGAAAGATACTGGTCTTGCGTATTGTACCATCCATGCGACGCGGCCTGATATCTGCCGGGAATACTCCTGTTACCGCCTGCGAATAGAGAACCGGCGGGGTGAGAGGGTTGGAAGGATCATTTACTCGCGGACCCTTCTCTCAGAAGATCCCTTCCTTGTTTCTCTATGGGAAAAGCATGTCTCGTCCCTAAAAGAACCGGATGATACCATCTGGGAGCATCAGATGATCCGGATACTTACAACAGCAGGGTTTCTGGTCATATAGACGGGAAAAATCAGGTGAAATCATCGCTCTTTTCTGTAGGTTATGGTTCAAACCCTGACAGGGGTACCCCTTCATCCTGCTCCTGCAGGACATCGGTGTATATATGGTAATGCTTTCTGAGAACCTGTAAGACCGACTCTGACTCAATCCACCTTTGATCCAGCTGGGTAACCATCTCATTTATCTTCTTTGTCTGCGACTGAATTACCTCAAGAAGGGATTTGTCACCAAAAAACTCGGTGTAGGAGACAATAACCGTTAACGGGTTTCGTATTCCATCATTTAAGATGGCAAGCTGGGCAAGATTCTTCTGGATCTGCATAACAGCAACCTCACGTTCCTGCTCAACTCTCCTGATATCAGTAATATCACGTCCCTGAGCGATCGTTGCAACAGGATAATCGGTTCCGTTTTTTGTATACAGCGTGGCTGAGTTCCAGAGAACATTCCTGATTGTACCGTTCTTATGCCTGATATCGATAGCAACCGTCTCCCACCTGACCCCTTCCAATGTTTTTCTGAGCATATGCAGGGAGCAGTCTGCCTGATCCGGGGGGAAGAGTAACTCTAACGACTTCCCCAGCACCTCATCTGCACTCCTCCCGATAAGGAGTTCACAGGAATGGTTTAACCGGGTGATCCTGAGATCCGGATCCCAGACAATAATCGGGACGTTCGCGATGGAGATCAGATCCTCCAAATTTTTGTTTGCTTCACAAAGTGAGGCTTCAGCCCTCTTTTTATCAGTAATATCTACCCCGATTGCAACAAAGGCAGGGGTTGTATCTTTTTTATGGGGGATACGATTCGTGTTCCAGGATATTATCCGTTCATCGCCATTCTTTGTTAGAACGGTAGTCTCAAAATGCTGAAAATACTCCTTTGTATCAAGGATCCCCTGTATGGTTGCTGTAATTGCTCTCCGGTACTCTCTCTTCGGGTAGAGGCGTTTCCAGATCCCGTTATCGGCACATACCTCAGAAGAGTCATACCCGCTTATCTCCTCTGCAGCCCTGTTCCAGAGAAGGATCGTCCCTTTCTGGTCCAGAACGGTTAACCAGACCCGTGCATTATTTATGATACTCTCCTGGAATCCTGCCAGTTCATGAATGGTATCCTCTGATCGCCGGCTTATCCCGGCAAGGATACTCACTACCCCGGCGATCCCGATAAAGAAGATAACCCGGGTGAAGGCCTCAAGAAAGATTACCGGGTCCGGGACGTGAGTTGTGATTAATAGAAAATAGAAAACGGCAAGGAGAACTGAGAAGAGAAATCCACGCCAGATATAAAAGATACAGGCAAGGATTATCGGTATGTAGAACAAGTTCTGGAAGATGATGGTATATCCATGATGAAGAATGATGTGACTGACAGCGATGCAGATAATAGTCGAGAGAAGAAGTGCGATGAGAGGGATATACCGGTTATGTACAAGTGAAGAGACAATCATCCTGTTAATGTTCCTTATCCTGTTTTTTTCCTGCAATTAACTGTCGTTTTACATTGACTGTATTGCATTTTTATGGTTTATATCAGGACTCCCGGGCCGATCACCTCACGAGGGGATCCGGTTTTTCACGGTATCACACCAAAGACTACCTTTTTCCTGTACCGGGTAGCAGGTATAGGTGAGATATCCTGTTAGGGGTTATGTCATCCTGACTAATATTTATAACGTTTTGTATCTCATACTCGACCTGTCTATCCCATGAACCGCAATAATCCGGAAAAACGACTCTTCTCTCTTCGCAGATACCTGATGATAGTAATCATTGCGATTATCATCATTGTATCGCTGACGTCACTCTCTCTTACCTACCTTGTAGGAGAGGAGGCTGCCATCCGCCTGTATACCACGTTTACCAATTATTCAGCAGAGAATGCAGAGAAAGCAGTAATACTCGTGAGCAGGAGTCTGGATCTCATTGATGACCGGCTGGATCCGGCAATGGAAGAGATTCTTCTTGCCACAAAGATGAGATATCTTGAGAATAACAAAACCATCACCAATACTTTACTTTTCGAGATTCTCGCAGACAATGACCAGGGAATTAACGGGACTATCGTGTTAAAGGTCCTGAATCCAGAAGGGATTATCGTTTACTCGACGGTTCCCGAGGATATCGGGATTGATTTCCGGAAATGGCCGGAAATTTACCAGGGGATGGAGGAGATACGTGCCGGAGACCGCTATGTCCCGGATAGGGTTACGGTATCGCTGAACGGAACTTCTGATACTGATTTTTCAGGAAAATTATCCAAGTACGGGTACCTCCCTTCACCTGATAAAAACTATCTCTTTGCGGTAGGTATCATCTCTGATTATTTCAAGGACCGAAGCACAACACTCTCATACCAGCAGGTTCTTGATGAATTCGGGAGACTTGATCCGGATATCCTTGCAATCCGTCTGTACCATCGCTATAAACCGGGTCCCATCGCACAGACCGGCTCCCTGAAAACGGGACTCCCGATCTCTGAGAGAAGAGAGTATGTCGATCGTACCTTTGCAACTCAAAAAGAGATCCGTGTTGAGGAGGAGGATGGTGACTGCAGCAGGTTTGTGTACGTACCGATCATGCGGGAAGGGGAAGTCTTTGATAACAGCCTTGTCATGGAGCATGTCGTGAGTACAAACATACTCACTGCAATGCTCAACGAGATCGTTATAATATGCCTCCAGATTCTTTTGGTAGCCGTTCTCATCGGTGCGATCCTGACATTTCTCGTATCCCGGCGAATCACCACATCCTTTAACCGGGTCATATCTGATATAACAACCATCGCTGACGGGGATCTTGATCATGCGATCACCGGGGCACGTATTGCCGAGTTTGCGAGACTAGAGACAGGCATCAACACGATGGTCAGAAAGATCCGGCACTACAGCACTGAACTTGAACGAAAAGAGGCAGAACTTGCAATCGCTGCAAAGATACAGAGAACATTTCTCCCGGCAGAGTGCCCTGATATCGCAGGTCTTGAGATCATGATGCATACCGTACCGGCACGCGAGGTCGGCGGTGACTTTTATGATCTCATCAGTCTTGATAATAACCGGTACGGCATGGTTATTGCTGATGTATCAGGAAAGGGGGTACCCGCTGCGTTATTCATGGCCTCATCCCGGACCCTTATCAGGGACAATGCAGCCTGGTATCCTGATCCTGCGGCACTCATCTTCCAGGTGAATAACCTTATCGTTGAGAACACCGAGAACGAGATGTTTGTGACGATCTTTTACGGGATCGTTGATCTCTCTGCCATGACACTGACCTACTGCAATGCAGGGCATAATCCTCCCGTTCTTCTCCATGAGAATACACGCATAGATTCCCTCCATGGAACAGGGATGGCAGCAGGAGTCATTGCTGATACCTCCTATACCAGTGAGACCATCTCCTTAAACCCTGGTGATATTCTTGTCTGTTACACCGATGGCATCACCGAGGCGATTGATACAGACAAAAACCAGTTCGGTGAGGAACGACTTATCCCGCTAATCAGAAGCGATAGCAGTCTTACAACGAGAGATATCGTCAGTGATATCGTCGATACAGTCACAAAATTTTGTGGTGATGAACCGCAGTTTGACGATATCACGCTTGTCGTTGCCAGGTTTTAGACAGGATTTCCTGATACAATTCTTTTATCCTGCCGGTATGGTTTCCCATATCGGTGCCGGAAATCTCCTGCCGGGGTCCAATCGCATTCCTTATTTCTTTTGAGTTAAAATACTACTCATATGAGAACGTGCCTGTTATGTCTCCTGGTACTTCTCCTGATTTCTATCGGAGGAGTTGTATCATCTGATACCACGAATAGTGCAGTTATTCCCGCTCTGCAGAACGCTAATGTCTCGAGCTCTATGAAACTGCCGGAACTTGTCACCTACGTGAACGAAGCTGCCGATTACGCCCGATCTGTCGGAAAAGAAGAAGCGTTACGGGAATTTAACGATGTAGACGGGAAATTCACACAAAACGATATCTACATCTTTGCCTACGACTTCCGAGGAACAACCCTCGCCCTTCCGTACGAGCCCCAACTCATCGGAAAGAACCGGATGTCTGATACCGATGTCTATGGAAACCAGATGATTGCAGAATTTGTCGATGTTGCAGAGAATGGCGGAGGGATTGTTACCTATTACTATCCTGACCCGGGCATGGATATGACCATCCTTCAGAAAAATTCCTATATCACCCCTGTCGATGAGACCTGGCTGATTGGGGCAGGGATTTACAGTCCACGAACCCTCCCTGCACCTGTTGCAGAGATAAGAGGAACAAATCCTGACGCTTCCCAACTGCAGGCATTTGTTGAGTCAGCCGCCGCTTTTGCCCGGGAGCAGGGAAAGGATGCTGCAATAGCAGCTTTTTCTGATCCAAACAGTCCTTTCATACAGGATGGCATGTATATTGTTGCATATGATACCAACACAACCAATCTTGCCCATCCCTACCAGCCCTGGATCCAGGGACTCTGCATGAGATGGTACCGCGATATCGATAATGTTCAGACGGTCGATACGGTTGTCAGGACCGCGGTTCGGGGAGCCGGGTTTTCCCATAGCGTATACCGGATCTTTATTGATAATAAAAGCCTGTACATCCCAAAAATTGATTATACCATACCCATGGATGAGGACTGGTTAATTGGGGCAGGGACGATTCATCCGGAGTATGTACCGTATAAAACCGGAGACCTCGCAGGTCTCGTGATCCGGGAAGGGACCGTGCAGGAACTCGTCTCTCTTGTTGATAATGCTGTTAGTTACGCAAAAGAGCACGGCAAGGAAGAGACCCTTTCGGTTATCAGCGATCCGGACGGGATCTTTACGACAGAGAACGTCTGGCTCTTTGCAGGGGACAGAAATGCAACCCTCCTTGCAGATCCCTACCTGACAGACAGTATCGGGAAGAGTATCCTTGATTTCTCTGACTCCTACCATACTAAGACGACCGAGCAGGCCCTCGATCTCATTGCATCAGGAGGAGGATTTGTTCATGGAATGTTCCCTGATACGAGAACCAGTGACCCAAAAGAGATACCAAAGCTCATGTATTTAAAACCGGTCGATGAAGACTGGTGGATCGCCGGCGGCCTGTACGGTGTGTTCATCCAGTAATCCATTCTTTTTTCTCTCACACGATACGGGATTTTTCGGTACCACCTGACACCGGTGGATTTCTTTCTGAATCCTCTCTCTTCTCCCGTTTCTTTTCAGGCTCCCCCCTTCACTCCTGCATTGAGTTCGTCATACATCGCCTGATAAAAGGCAGACAGTCCTTGCCGGTATGATTCTCGTGATATGGCTTGTGCACAATGGTTTTTCATGACCATGATGCGATCAGCCCCGGCAATCAGCATCTCCATGGCAGAGCCGGCAGCAACGATACTGGTATCTCCCAGCCATTCCCGGTTCTTTTCTATAACCGCTGACAGCGGAGTTACTGCTCCCGGACCATCTGCACCAGAATAACAGGGGATGAGCAGGTTCATCGCTGCAAAGTCTTCGTCGATTACGATAAGCGATCTTTTTTTTCCGGATCGCTTCTTCAATCCGGGATGCCATGGAGAGCGAACCGCTGCCCCGTCCCGTAGCAGCAGAGACCCAACCCCCTACCCCTGACGGGAGGCAGGTAAAAAAGCGGCTGACATCTGCCGCTCGTAAGTCACAGATTGTTGCATCTGCCTGTGCAATACCCGGAGCGGTCACGAGAACCTCCCGTCCGTCCCCGACCGCATGGTCATCCTCCCCTGAGAGGATGGCCTCAACCAGTGATGTCTTTCCCTGGGCATTGGAACCGGTTATCGCAAAGACCTCCCTTCTTTTTATCTCCAGACCGGTGATCGTCTCATGGGAACCTGCAAGGGTAACCTCGATTGGATCCAGTTCGGCAGGGCAGATAAAGGGAATGTGTACTCCTTTCTTTGGACCTGTGACCCGGTACCAGCACCGCTCCCGTGTCATGGTCCGTGCCGGTCGGGTTGTATCCCCGATAAAACAGACACGGTTTTTATCAGATAACCGGCTCATCTTGATCCTGCTGATCCCAAACCCTCCTCCATGCAGTCTCCAAAACCCCGGGTCTCATTCCAAAGATAATATCTCTGACCTTTCTGCGTAACTCTGAAGGTGATCCTGCATCGTTTGTACAGATACGGGATCCGGCGGCATGTACGGGAGAGAACCACGAAGGAGGAGTTGTATTCCCCCGGGCACCGCCCGGTTTCGTTCATCAGGCCGCCAGAGATGGGTGGCAATCCGTCGGGGGGAGTGAGCAATTGTGCATGGTTCGCAGTGGGATGCATACCGAAAAGTATCAGCATCCCTGCCACCATGAAGCAGAAAAAGCCCTGGACTGTCTGTTGCCCTGCTTTTTATCTCTTCAATTATCGCATGGACAGCCCCGGGAGAAGAACTCCTGTCAAGACCTATCTCTTCGAAGATATCCCGCGTTATCAGGACAGGAACCGCAACGATAAGATCCCCTTTGTCAGGGGAGGGAACGATACAGGCATCAACACCGATCCGGGTACGGGGACGCGATTGAATCGTTTTATCACGGAATGAATCGAGGATATCAGGCAGAAAACGGTTCCAGCCGGTTGCACCGGGCGTCATCAGGAACTCAGCCGATCGGTTCTTCCGGTTATTAATCATATTTTCCTGGCTCTGATTCCATTACACCGGACGGAACAGATACCTGATACCGCATGTATCATTTAATATCTGATTTTTTTGAGGCGGGCGTCATCCTGTACAGCAGCCAGAGCTGCTATTGCACTCTTCTCCTTGTCTTTTATCTCAAGCATGATATCGATATCATGGGGGAGGATATCTTTCGTAAACGTAACAAAATCAGGGATATCAATCGTTTCTGCGTGTTTCCCAGGCCGACCCCCCGGTTCCTGGGTGCTGTAATCAGTCATCGGAATCCCGTCATGCGGTTCCCATGTTGCGGCCACCAGAGGAAATATCTCCTTTAATTCCTCTCCACCGGAGTGAACCCGGTGATGCAGATTGTCAAAGAGTATCGGGATTTTGGTCTTCTCATGGATCTGCAGGCAGTCTTTTGCCGTGAACCGGGAGTCATCATTCTCGATAACAAGGCGGCGTACGATTGGCTCATCAAGGGTGGCGTACTGATCAATGAACCGGTCAATGCTTGCACTCTTGTCTTTATACACACCACCGACATGAAGCTGGATCTTTGCGGTCCGGTCCAGGCCAAGCAGGTCAAGGATTTCGGCATGGTATGCGAGCTCTTTCTTACTGCGCAAAACGATATCCGGATTCGGGGCATTGAGCAGGATAAACTGGTCAGGATGCATCGAGATCCGCATCCCGATCTCCCGGATACCTCTCCCGAGGGTGGCAAATGAGGAGGCAAACATGTCCTGCCAGTCTGCGGTGCAGATTGGGTGGGACGCAAAGGGAACGAGATCTGAAGTGATGCGGAAGAAAAATATCCCCTGTTTCTGATTAAAGGATACGATCTCAGACAGGCAGGCAATGTTTCCTTTTACGGTCTCAAACAGACGGTCTTTGCTATAAGACGAGAGACGAAAGGTCCTGCTGCTTCTGCAGGAGAGCGATCGGTTTATACAGGGGTATCCAATCTTCATGGTATATCACGTAACTTCACGGGTGTGGTACCACACCTAAAAACCCGTCTGCACAGGAAAAAACCTCTCATCTCCTTTTCAGGTACCAGTACAGATCTAATCGTTGGGAACAGAAAATGATACGCAGTGTTGTGAATTGGATACAAACTCATCACTCACCTCTTCCCTGCCATAATGAAGGGCGAAGAGGGTAACGTACTCGTCGCCATAGCAGGTTGAGTCAGAACGGAGGGAAAATTCCGGACATAACGTTCTTTTAAACAACTCATTCCACTGGTTGCGGAGCATGTGATAATCAGTCCGTATCCCCCGGGGCTCGGTAAGGATAGAGATGATCTCGGTTATCCAGAACAGATCAACACAGTCGGTCACGACACTGACCGGGGCATCATATGCAAAAACAAGATCAATGATCCGCCCATACGACTGATAGACCGAGAACGCAAGTTCAGGGGAGTACATCTCAGGAGTATCATGATCGGCATCCAGTTCAAAGAGAAGGAAGTGATCGATCCAGGGTTTTATTCTCCTAATGTGGATATATTTCTCCTCAACCGGCATGTGGTGATAGGCAAGGGAACTGAGTGCAATATCGTACCGGTTATTGATTCGTGCAGAACAGTCCTCTATTCGTGCATTCTCTGTTTTGATCAATACATCCGGAAATGCGGCCGAGACTGAATCCTTTGCCAGCTCGATCATTGCTGTCGAGGGATCGATAAGCAGGATCTCAGAAAATCCGGGAACTTTCCCGCTATCAATCAGCTGTTGTAAGAATCTGACCGTTAACGAACCATCTCCGCATCCGATATCCATGAACCTGACAGGAGTCCAAAATTTTGGGAGTGACCCGGCAAAGAACGATATCATCCGTCTTCGTGCCTCTACCATCGCAGGGATATGGGTAAAATGGATGAAAGGACGAGGATCTTCAAAGGCAACTGCCGGTTTTTTCAGCATTCCCCCATGTCGTTCCAGGAATCCAAGGAGAAAAAAAGAGGAGAACAATCCCTCCTCCTCGGTGATTGCACCGGCTTTCAGCCATTCCTTACCCCGATCAGGATGGTTCTCTGCTGCAAGCAGGGTCCCGATAAAATAACAGAATGCAGAGTACAGATTCGGCCGCACCGTATTGATATAGAGGTCAGGGGAGTGAGCAAGAGACTGGATCGTCCGGGCATGATCTGCCCATGCAGTCTTTTCCTGTGTGGATAAGAAGAGCATGATTAATCATCCAAAACGAGGAGGGTGTTCAGATGCACCGATTGCCATACTACACGCTCTTTTTTCCTATCATACCTGGTGAACGAATTTCTCTTCACTCCCGGGATGTTCTGCAAAAGAGGAGAACTCTTCATTTCGAAACCGCCATTTTCCCTGTGGAACGAGAATCTCAAACCGGGCCCCCTCGTTCTCTTGTCCGGTCTCATTTATCATAATTCCGGTAATCGCAAGCACTTCCCTTGAGAGGAAGAGACCAAATCCGGTATTTGATCCAAATCCCTGGGTAAAGATCTTCTCTTTTATCGGGAGAGGTACACCCTTTCCATCATCTTCTACCACAATTACACAGAAGGTGTCACGGATCTGATACGAGATGGTAATAGTGGTGATACTCCCCCCATGCCTGATGGCGTTCTCAAGAAGGTTGTAGAATACCTTCTCTACCATCTTATCTGCAAAGATCTCGAGATCTTCGGTATGATACGCGACATCTATCCCAAAAAACCGGTTATCTGCAATGATATTCTCCAGTATTTCATCGATATGATGCCAGGCCGCCTCGCCTAAACCAAGTTCCTGGTAGTCTTTTGTGAACTCAATCTGATTCAGGATCGTTTCTGATATCTGGTTGAGCGTGTCGATTAATTCATCACCGCCGGGATCATGGGACAGTTTCTTTCGAAGAGTCTCGTGAAACAGCATCAGTGCATTCATCTGGTTTCTGATATCGTGCCGGGTAATCCCTGACAGCAGGTTTAATTTTTTATTTGCCAGAAGAAGTGCTTTCTCAATCTCGTTGCGCTGAACCAGTTCCTGCCGTAATTCTTCTGACTGTTGTTCAATCTGGTCTGACTGCTCCCTGATATGGTTGATATTTTCCTTGAGACGGTCAACCATAATCATGATACTCGTTCCCAGACGTTGTAGATCGATCCCCTGGGTTGGTCGTATAGGATGATCGTAGTCACCGTCTGCTATTATCTCGATGTCCTCAATTATCTCGTCAACGGGTTTTGATATGAACCGGTAGACACTGTATGCGATAATCAGGGCAATGATTACCGAAAAACAGATGAATGCAAGCGAAAGTATCAATTTAGAGAAGATCGTCTCATCAAGGGCTGCAGTCGTGTAATCAATCTCTGCAACAAGACTGAGTTTCGATGATGAGACGGTTTTATCATCATTCAGATCGATGTAGAGATATTTAGCGATGGTATGATTGACACGATCCTGTTCCTCCCGATCTTCCTTTGTCTTGAAAACTTCCGCAATCAGGGCTATTTTTTCCGGGGTCAGATTATAGTCAGGGTAATACTCATGTCCAATGAACCCGGTTTTTGGATCGTCGCTAAATGTAACGGTTTCATCAAAAAACTTTATTGACTCAACTATCTTTCGTAATTCGGGGATCTCCTGTGCTATTGCAAGATAGGAGAACTTCCGGTCCCGGGTGGTATCAAAGTCGGTCGATGAAAGTCCTATCTCAAAAAGGTAGCGGTGATCGGGTGTCGGGAAGTATGCATATTTACGAAGAGCAGTATCAGTGAATCCCTTGACAACCCGGTCTGAAGAGTAGGCATTGTTCAGGCGTATCTGGGTTATCTCCTGGTATACCTCAGGCCAGACAGAAAAATCAAGGTGATAATCGGGTTCGTAGGTGGTGTACTCAATGATCCCGGTCTCATTGATGATGTAGAGATCGATATCACCTGATGCTCCCTTCTCAATCTGGCTCTTTATAAGAGACAGATTGAGAAGGGAGGGATCCCCCCCTGACCGGGCATACGCATCAAGAAAGGTCTCAAAATGGGTCATCAATTCCCGATCAAAAGACGTATCATACAAGATGAGACCCTGGTTAATCAGGTTGGCAGAATGAACCAGGTTCTGTTCTGTCTCTTTCATCTCTTCCTGAAATGTTTCTTTAAGATAGGAACTGTCATCGATATACGAGATGGCAGAGAACAGACTTATCAGTATGATGATTCCAAAAAATATCGCTGACAATATCCGGTATGAAAAAGAGTTCCCTAGATCAGACCGATTTTTTCGGGGCATCGATGAACGTATACCTGTTGATTCTAATCATTTATACACACTATAGAAATATACAATTATCCTCTCCCTGGGGGGGCTTAAGAGCATATCCAATGAAAAATTTAACAGGATATGCTCTCATAATCCCAGATAGAGATACGCTGACCGGAAAAGAGAGATCTAATACGTTGTTTTCAGGATTTCCGGGTCCATCTTTGCTTGTATGAGAAGAGAAAGAAACGTTCCTATCTTTCATTATTGCATAATTTTTCTGAATATCCTTTATCTCTCTGTTTTATACCTATTTTTTCCTTCAGTCCCCGGGTAATTAGAGTTACTAACCCATATTGCACCTTCTAACCCCTGCATGTAATAGAGTGGAGCGACTTCTGTCATGAAATAGGGTGATTAAAAATTGAACAGACATTTCTTCCCATATCCTGATCAAAAAGCAGTGGGCGTTTACAACTACAACCTGTATGAAAGGAATAGTTGAGAAATATCGGGTTAATGATTGCATATGTGAAAAATGTGAACATCCCCGTAACGTCATGCTCCAGTACATCCATGTCCAGAATCCTTAAACACCCCCGAAAAAATCTCTTCAGTGCAATCAAAGGATAACACAACATTTTTGTGATGAGAAAAATCGTGTCCAGGTCCTGGTACGGTCATCCGATATCGCCAGGTACCGTTCTCTATCAGGACATTACGTGATCGGGATAGGGAAGGGATCATCTCTTGCCTGTGGTTTTTTAATGTTAGCGTTTGCTGCTGCAGGTTTTTTAGGAGAGCCTGATTATAATGGAATTCTGACAATACTGGTCCCTTCATGGGAGTTTTTAAAACCAAATTACAAAATTCTCGGATGTTTGTTCCTGTTCTGTGAGTGATCCTGCATCATGCACGTTTCATCCTACACAACAGACCGTTCCTCATTACTCCTCACCCAATGTGTTCTGTGTAAAACGCCATCCCCCTTCCGGTACCAGGATCTCGAACCGGGCTCCTACCCCGGGTTTTCCCGTCTCTTTTAAGGTGATATTTGTGATTTCAAGGATCTCACGGATAAGGAAAAGACCGACACCTTTTCGCTCCCCGTATTCCCGCTCAAAAAGGGTCTCTTTCTCATCTTCGGGTATTCCTTCTCCATTATCTTCAAAGAAAATAATTATAGAATCGTCCCGGTTCTCGTAACGAATCGTTATCTCTGTTGCTCCTTTACTATGCTCCAGTACATTCTTTGCAAGATTGAAAAAAACCTGTTCAAGCATCGGATCAGCATATATCTCCAGGCCCTTCACGTTGATATGGCGTTTTAAGTCTAATACATTGATATGGGAGATTCCAAACAGGAATACCGGTTCAACATTCTGCCAGCAGGCAGGTCTGATGCCCAGATCCTGGTATGTTTTGGCAAAATTCAATGTCTCCTCTATCTTCCCGGCTATCGCACCCAGTTCATTATGATACTGCCTCTGCTTCTCATCAGAGATGTACGACTCTTCGAGCTGAATATAGCCGGCTAATGTGAAGATTGCCGACCTGATATCAGTAAATGCAATATGATTGAGAAGGGTCAGTTTTTTCCGTGCCTGTCGTAACGCATCCTGACTTTTATGGAGTTCGTCATAATTCTGTTTCAGTTCCTGTGCATTCGCAGTCATCTCCTCATACGCGGCCTGGAGTTCCTCGCTGGTTCTGGTAACCTCATCTTCTGCCTGCTTTCGTTTCGTGATATCTTCACACACGATAAGTAGTATCGGATTGTTATCTTCTCCTGAAATAACATGAGCGGTCTCTTTTACCCACAGCATCCTTCCATCCCGCCTGACCTTCCGCAGTTCCCACTGAAAAATCTCTTCAGGCCGGGCAAGACAGGACTCGAGATGAGTATGTGCGAGCGGCTTGTCATCAGGATACAACACATTCGTTACCGATTCTCCAACCAGTTCATTGACCGTATATCCGAGGTATTCTGCTCCGTACCGGTTGACAGAAAGAATTCTTCCCTCTTTATCCAGCGTAAAATACAGGGTAGGATTTTCATCATACAGGGAACGGTACCTTCCTTCGCTCTTCTCCAACGCTTCCTGTCGTGCCTGCAGGGCCAGGCTCATCTGCACAAAATCACCGGCAAGCCGGTCAAGCTCGGCAAACGTATCAGGAATTTCTGCAAGATCACGGGCATGGGAAAAATCTCCGTCTGACAATGCACCGGTACCCCTGCTGAGCAGTACAAGAGGCCTGCTAAGACGACTTTCCAGCTGCCCCTGAATATCCCTTACCAGTACAAGCCAGATGATACAGAATGTGACAAATAACAGAAAGAGTCCGAGGAGATACGGGGCAATGACCGTTACGAGTGGGATCTGGTTCACCACAAGCCAGTCAGCCTTTGTTACGGCAGCAAAACTCCCAAGAACCGTTGTATCTGAATCTTTGTATACAAGAGTGCTCCCGCTCCCATCCTGCTGTCTCAAAAACCCGGGGTCCGGAAAGAAAGTCTGCTCTCTGACAAGATCCGGCGAGGGATGGGCAAGGAGCATCCCTGATTGGTCAAGAATATACAAAACTCCGTTTTCCGGCGTTTCTGCAAGACGGGTAATCTCGTTCTCGAGAGAAGTCAAGCTCAGTTCTCCCACAACCGCCCCGCCATCCCCCAGATGACGTATCAGGTAGACTGTCGGATCTCCGGTTCGCAGGGAGATAAACGGGCGTGATATCATAACCGGTTCGGCCCCCTTCTCTATCCGGAAATACGGCATGTGTGACATATCAAGACCGGTGTAACGGGGATCAGGAGGCGTAATCATCACAATCCGCGAGGAGGGATCAAGGTAATAAAACGTATCGTAATACCGGTACGCAGCCCGTGTGCTCTCCATAACCAAGGCAAGTTCTTCTTTTGAAGATGACTCTGCAACTCTTCCAAGATTGTCAAGCATCCGTCCCGCATGTTCAAGATACTGATCCACGATGCGTGACTGGGCCTTTGCTACCTGCAACTGAGAAGCCTCGAGCATCTGGATCTCCCAGTACCCTGCCGCACCAAGGGCAATGAGGGATATCAGAAGAAGAGGAATAAAAAGACGGAAACGAATAATGCGAAGAATTACCGCATTAAGAGTATTGGAAGAGGTATTGTCCTGCATCTCTTTCCTACTGTTCCGGCAGGATTGCCTCGAAGTCTGCATATGTTCCGTTCCTTATCGTACTGATGTAGTATGGACGGATGACATCCCCAAACCGGGTAAATGAGAAGGTATCGGTGAGACCGGGGAAGTCTGTAACCGCAAGGAGTGCCTCTTTTACATGTTCGGTCGTTTTGCCGGTAGAACGCAGTGCCTGTGCAAGAACACCCACCGATTCGTAACTCAGGACTGCACCAAAGGAAGGAGGTCGACCAAACCGGTCTTCGTATCTCTCTTTAAAATCAAGAAATGCCGGTGCCGTACTCTCCATGAAGAGTGCCTGTTCAATCTCCATTCCTTCAACAGCACTTCCGCCGCTTGCAAGCAGGGTTTCAGTCTGGGCCCATCCGGACGCATACATCGGTACATCCCATCCACAAAGCCGGACCCGCTGGGCGATAAGTGCGGTATCATAATCATTGGCGATAATAAAGAGACCCTGGGCGCCGGATTTTTTGAGTTCAGATACCTGCGGTGCGAAATCAGGCTTTGTTTTCGAAGAGAACTCAATAGCGGAGGTTATCGTGCCGCCCAGAGTACTGAATGTTTCGTTTAATGCCTCCCCATAAAGAACAGTATACGCTGCATTATCGATGTCGGTGATGACTGCAAGCTGGGTCAGGTTCTGACGCTTCTGAATGTGCCGGGCAAACGCAGATGCCCGTTCTGAAGATACCGGAACGAGCCGGAAGAAGAGATCATCCATGCCACTTAAGTCCTGGGTTGAGGTTGTCGGACTTATCATAAGAATGCCGGCAGGTTCTGTCACCGGTAATCCCTCGAGTGTCTGGCTGCTCGTCGGATGTCCGATAATGGCCACTACTCCTTCTGCAATCAGTTCAGCATCGGCATTGCGTGCTCCTTCCGGAGTCCCGAGATCGTCACGGACAAGGAGGACGAGAGGACGGCCATTGATTCCTCCTGCAGCGTTGATGTCTTCGACTGCTAACCATGCACCATTTCGCTCCTGGACCCCGAGTTCTGCCTGATATCCGGTTAATTGTCCTGAAAAACCGATATACACCGGTTCTCTTCCCTCTCCTCCCCCATAGAAGAGCACAAGTGCAACAATAGTGAGACCAATCAGGATTCCCAGAAGGATTGTAATATATCTCGATCTTGGTTGTGTCATCGACATCAGTCTTCCTGTACGATACTATGGGTATCAGAGGTTCAAGAAATTAAGCATTTCCCTTTTAAAAAAAGAAGATGGAACCATAATCGCGCCGGTTTTCTCAATTAAATAGGGAACCGATATTCAATCCGGTTTTTCCCGGTTACCAAAAGACGACAAATAGACTTTTTCTTTTCCGTACAACCTTTTGGATCAGCTCCTGAAAAATAATACCTAATTAGCCGGCAGACAATGAAGGGATAAAAAATCATGCCTTTCCGATGATGTATCCCTGTCTGTTGCAACCATGGGATACCAATCAGGAGAGAGGTTCTCGACCCGGGTATCGTTTTCGCAAAACCTGCCCGTTCACTAAAATATTGGCATACGCATCCTTTCCATGACTCATATCATATGCCAAAAAATAATTCAGGGAATCAGGATACTTCCCTCGTGAAGGTATCAATAAAGGCCATCGCATTATCACCACCCTCAAGGTAGATGATCTCGAGCGTGTTCTCATCGATAAGCTGCCCGATATCAAACCCGCTATTATACTCAGATAAAAACAGGGTCTTTCGATCAGGACCAAACACACCTGAAAATCCTTCCGGTTCATCTGTCGTACCGGTCACCCTGTTTCGCACGGTGAGTGTTCCATTAAAAACCCTGCCCTGCTGTTTTGTAATTGACATGAGAAGATCGTAACCCGGGTATTCAAGGTAACCGTGAACACGGTCATGTCCAACTGATGTCCCGACCCAGTTCCCTATTATGTCAGGAACCGTGGGAGAATCTGCAGTACAGACAAAAATGCCTGCCAGAAGAAACAGGCTACCCATTGCAATGCACACTTTTATTCTCATCACTCTTCACAGGGAGGTGTACAGGATGGAAATAAAAATATTTTGAATTCACACCGCATTACTATCAGGGAGAATCACCTCAGTCAGGGAAGATGGATCGCCTTCCCGTAACAGTACCTGCAGAACCGGGTACTACTTTTGTCAATATTTCCACAGCTCATGATAGCTGAGGAAAAGAAAGAACGGGGTTCAGACTGATCCGGTACGGTACTTTCCGTACCTCATCCCGACAGAATATCTTTTTCTGGTATCATGCGGCATAGGTAAAAGAATGATGATGAGAATACCCATTTTTCTCGTACTACTTACCTGTATCGTCTTCTTTCCCATGGCTACCGTGAGTGCTGAAAAAGCGGCAGTTATCATCTCTGATACTACCGCCGATACGAAAATCGGCCTTAATACTGACTCGACATTAATCCTCGCCGGGGATATACCGGATGGGGTAATAAATAGCACGGAAGAGAAAACGGCAGTCCCCATTCCTGTATACTCTCAAAAAGCGGTGCAATCCCTTCTTGCAGCAAGGAACGCTCTTATGACGGCAACCGGAGAAGCATTCCTGTACCTCTATACCGGCAACGGTACTGATAAACAACAATTCATCGATGAGATGGATTTAGTAACAAATTATACTGCCGATTTTTTTAAGGAATCTGATCTCTCTGCCGATGGGGCAGTACGAGGAGAGGATCACTATCATGAACTGATTGCTGCGGTTGATGTCATGGAAAAATCCGCAGGTACGATGTTTGCCTCATATGAAGCAGGTACAAGTGTTCCTGAAGAGATAGCAGATTTCAGAAAGCAGGGAGATGTTGTATCTGATATATTCGATGCATTATGTAATGATGCGAAAATTCCGGGGTTAGAGCAGGGAAGTCCTGATGAGTACAACCAGTGGCTCATCGGAATACTACTGGATGCTGCAAAAAAGACCTATGCGTACCTGGTCACCGGTAATATCAGAGAGAAAAAAGAAGCTCTTGCATTATTTACCGCGTTTGACAGCCAGTTACAAGAAGCAGAGAAACAGTATCCCGATGCTTCGTTTGAGGATCTTACCGCAGGCAAGAGAAACCTTCTGATTGCTGCAAACGCTATCTCTGCATCGTACGAAGCAGACAGTTATGTTTTTCAGGAAGAGTTAAAAGCCCTAAAGACCGTGTTGGAAGAGATAACCACTAGTGACCTGATTACAGATCCGGTTCGTGTCACTTAAGAATACAATGAGCGTCGGTTCAGAGTTTGCCAGTACAGAATCATGTACCCCCTGAAATGGAAAAACCCGGGCATTTCATTTTTTAAATCGTCGTATCCCTTTCCTGATTGGTTATAATTTCCCGCAAATCATTGCCCTGGTATCTACGCAGTCAGGGAAGCGGTCAGTTATCCTGATTTGCCAATAAAAAAATTCTGTCTCTTTTTTAGAAAAATATCCTGATGACACAATATTTATCGGGTATCACGGAGCACTTGTGTAGGGTTTCAAAGATGAGACTGAAATTATTTTTTGTACTACTGGTATGTATGACCCTCTTTACGGCAGCCGTGACTGCCGATGAAGAGGCTGCGGTAATCGTTGTCGAAGAGGATGCCGGTGTGACTGAAGAAGCAACCGGGAACGATGAGGTAATAGCCGTTGTTCTGCTCTCCGATGAAGGAGAGGCTTCATTATCTGCACTTGAACATGCGATCTTACTGGCTACCGAAGAGGCGTTTGATTATCTCCTCACCGGGAACACAGACGAGAAACAGGTATTCTTTGATGAGATTGATTCCGTCCCTGCTTTAGTTGCTGCTTTTGAAGAGAAAGCAGACCTGACACGGCCGGAGGCTGCAGAAGCCCGGGTCTTATTTGATACGGTGATTGAAGGAACAGCCGGGATGAAGGCCGCCGCAGAGACGATGTTTGCATCGTACGACGAAGCAAACAAGACTGCAGTTCTCGAGGATGTCATTGCCTTTGAGGAGCAGGTTGATAATACAACATCAGATATCGGGTTTTTATGGGATATCCAGTCAGCATCAAGAACTGAACCGATAACCCTTGATTCCTACCGGTTATGGCTCATGTCACTATTACTGGAAGCGAGCGAGGAGACCTATGCATACCCGGTTCTTGGCGATGTTGCCGAGAAAGATGATGCAATTGCTCTGTTTAATACCTTTGATATCGTGGTTGAACAGGCAAAGGAAGTGTATCCTGACGCATCCTTTGATGAATTCGTTACCATTAAAGAGAACTTACAGGCTGCTGCAGAGACACTCTTTGCCACCTACGAGGCAGAGGGCACGGTAAATCCGGATGAATTTATTGCATATGAAACGGCACTTGAAGCGTTTACTGATGAATTCATCGTAGCAATCGTGAGTGATGAGGCAGAGACCGATAGCGAAGAGATCGTTGCCGCAACGGTCATCGTTGCAGAGACGACCGAGTAACTGAGACAACACCCGGGGTATGATACCCTCTCCCGGGTTTTTCCCGGGAGCTTTCCTTTTTACCGATCCGGTTTTTGGATCTGTTCTTAAGGGTGTAAAAACCCGATACATTCCGGCGATAGAAGAATCAGGGTGCTATTCCGTACGTGAATCGGTATCCATCAGGTATTTCTGTATCCTGGGACAATCTCTCCTCATGAGAAGCGGACTTCTCCTCTATGCGTGCATCTGTGGCGCTATCGCTCTTTTCATTCTCTTCTCGTATGGAGCTATCGTCTATTTCGAAGACCTCCAGAATCCTGATAAAGGACCGGTCGTATTACTGGTGTATGGAACCGGCGGCATTATGCCCCAACTGCTTGATACCGGACAGATAGATGGTTTTATCATATGGGAACCCATTGTCTCGGAGACAGTTCTCGGTAAAATCGGAAAGAAGATCGCGACAGAATCTGATCTGCCACCCCCGGGAAAATGGAATAATACGGCATGTTGCGTTCTTGTTATGCGAAACGAGTTTATCGCACAGTATCCTGATATCGCTGCCATGATCTCTGCCCTGACCATCGCAGGGATGGAAAGGATACAAGAGGATCCAAAACGTGCAGAGAATATCACTGCCAACTGGGTGTTTGGAGAAGAACCAATCATGTCTGCAAACCTCTATCTCTCGCCAGATGAGGTAGAGAATGAATCCTTTACCCATCTTATCTTCACCCCTGATGCAGAAATTCCTGACATATCACGGCTGGAAACCGAGTTTGAGGGAACCAGGGAGGTACCCGGCCCGGATGAATTTTTGGTTACCACTTCGGTCTATCGGAGGGCTTTGGAACTTTTAAACGGGTCGGTCCCGGATATCCCGAAAGATCCCCCGACGGTCAGAATTGGCTACCTGCCCTCAAGTGACCATTATGCACCCCTGTACGTGGCGATCCAGGACTGGTACAACATGTTTGGGAGATATGAGTTCTGGCTGTACCCACTCGATGGAGATAAAGGGCGTCCAACACAATGTGATCTTGTGTACCAGGGAGATACCGCTGCGATTATTCATCTTGTTCCGGGACAGGTAGGGGGGGGCGTGATGACCGGTATCGGGCAGGATGCGATTGATGTCGGATATCTCGGCAGTGTACCTTCAGAGTTACAGATAACACTGGGGAATAATGCTTCTATTCTGCACTCAGTCAATACCGGCGGGACCGGGCTTGTGGTCGGAAACGACGCCCCCTGTGAGGACTGGGATAGTTTTATCTCATGGGTTACGACACGATATAAGAACCATGAACCGGTTATCCTGGCAACAGCACAGAGCTCAATCCAGGAAGAGATGATCCGGGAAGCACTGGAGTATGAAGGGATCCATATCGAGTTATACGGAATTAACATGGGATTTGGGGATACGTAATGATCATACATCACAAGATACTAAAAGGGCTTGCCATCCCTCTCGGAATACTGGTTATCTGGCAGATCGCCTCAATGCAGATTGACAACTCCTTTATTCTGCCGGGATGGGACGAGATCCTTCCGTTCCTTCTTACACCCCTTGCACCCCTGTTTGGCGGGCCTTCACTCCTAGAGAACAGCCTTGTCAGCCTACAACGTGTCCTTGCCGGGTTTTTACTGGCGATTCTCATCGCTATCCCGCTCGGTCTCCTCTGTGGCTGGTCAGACGAGGTGTATACCTACATCAATCCCTTTGTACAGATGATCCGGCCGGTCCCACCGATCGCCTGGATGCCCCTTGCGATCGCCTGGTTCTCGATCGGTTTCGGGTCTATCCTCTTTATCATCTTTATCGGTTCATTTTTTCCGGTTCTCATCAGTACCCTTGACGGGGTCAGGGCGATCCGGGTATTATGGCTTGATGTTGCAGAGACGCTTGGTGCTACGCCTCTTGAGAAGTTTATTACCGTCATTGCCCCGGCTGCCTTTCCGTTTGTCTGGACCGGTCTTCGGGTAGCGTTCGGGATCGCCTGGATGTGTGTTGTTGCAGCGGAGATGCTTCCGGGGACGAGTTCCGGCCTCGGGTATCTTATCATGTATGCCTATAATCTTGGCCAGATACAGGTTATCGTTGCCGGCATGGTTGTAATTGGGATCATCGGAATCCTGTTTGATCATCTCTTTAGAGCAGGCCAGAGCAGACTTTTTGCCTGGCAGGGAAAAGAATGACCACCATACTCGAGTTACATACCATCTCCAAATCCTTTATGGATGGTCCCCATGAATGCAATGCACTCGCAGACGTCACATTCTCTGTGCAGAAGAACGAGATCGTCTGCCTCATGGGACCTTCGGGCTGCGGGAAGTCGACAGTCTTGAGGATTATCGCAGGGCTGGAGGTAGCTGATTCCGGGATGGTGGAGAGCGGAGACTGTCACAATGCTTCCTGTATCCATGCAGCGATGATATTTCAGGAACACGGACTCTTTCCCTGGCTTACGGTCTATGATAACATCGCCTACGGACTTCGTTTACGGATACGATCCGGAAAAAAAGGGGAGATTCGGGATACGGTTACCGATCTTCTTACCCTGATGCACCTCGAAGCCTTTAAGGATTCACTCCCTTTCCAGCTCTCAGGAGGAATGAAACAGCGGGTTGCGATTGCACGGGCTCTGGCGATACAGCCCCAAATTCTCCTGATGGATGAACCCTTTTCCGGTCTTGACCTCTTTACGAGACAGGAGCTCGAGGATGAGATCCTGCGGATCCGGAACAATATATATACCACGTTTCTATTCGTCACCCATAACCCGGAAGAAGCGGTCTATCTTGCCGATCGTATCATCGTTTTATCAGAGAGACCGGCAGTCGTACGAGAGATCCTCACTGTCCCGTTTCCCCATCCCCGTGATACCGGGGATCCCGGGTTTATCGGGATTGTCAGGCAGATAACCGGACTGATACGGGCACAAGAGACAGGAAATGCAGAAGGGTAAATACAAGGACAGATCCCGGGAAAAGGGAGAGAGGATCAGGGTGTCAGGACAGGGGGAGATACATTTTTCACTCCCATCTCCTCGTTCTTCTTCTTTACCTTTATCCTCTCAAGAAGGGCAATTGCCTGCTCCTCAACATGAATTCCCCCGATAGATGCCGTATTTGAGAGGATAACTACCCCTGCTTTAAGATCCGGGTTAAAAGCAATGGCTGCCTGGTGAGCATTTGTCTCACCTGCTTTCTTGAGTATCGTTGTACCATCACGGTTATGAAGGATATCCCAGAACAATCCCTGTTCAAGAAGGGGCGGACCGGTCGCAGTAACCGCGAGAGGAGCCTGGGACTGTGCAATGGCATTATCGAGCGGTGTATCCAGGAGTCCCATTACAGCAGCAAGAAATACAGCCATATCATCTGCGTTCGAATGGATACCGCCTGCAGCGGTCCAGAATTCGTTAAACCGGATAATGTTTGCCACACTTGTCGGGTATGAATAGGCCCGGTAACCGGTCGCTCTCTGGTCAAGGTCTTCAAGGGTCCAGGTTGCCCCGGTCCCGGAAAGCCCGAGAGGATTTGCAATGCGTAATCCAAAGAGTTCAGGATATGGGATCTCTTCTGCCCTCGCAACCGTATCGCCTGCAATGGCAGCCCCAAGGTTGGAGTATATGTACTGGTACCCGGGTGGGGACAACAGTTCCTGGCCGGAAAGCCATTGGTAAACCTCGTCTGCAGTCATTGTCTGGTACTGCAGCATCGCCTCCTCCATCTGATCTTCAGAAGAAGAGTCAGGATTGACCTGGAAAAATGTGTCCGGCACGGTCTGGAGACCTGACCGGTGGGTCGCAAGATCTCTTCCGCTAATGGTCATCCCCTCATATGCAGGGAGGCGGTATTTTCCTGAAAGCCAGGTATCTGCTGGCGCTGATATGTTATATATCCCCCGTATCTCTGCATCTGCCATGAGGATACCAGTCATTACCTTTGATACCGATCCGATGTCAAAGAGGGAGGTATTATCCAGGGGACGGTCTGTCAGTGCATCGGCGACCCCGTACGGGTACCAGGCATAACCATCTTTGTCCACTACCACGACAATGAGCCCTTTACTCAGGTTGTACGTGATGAGGGGGGAGATGAATGCATCAATCTCTTCCTTCGAAAGACTGCCCTGGTGATCTGCTGCAAAGACCCTCCACTCATTCGGGGTGGGAAGGGCTACTGCCGGGGTGATGCAGAGGATAAGAAAGATGATGAAAAGAATTGAGTATTTCATAATTGGGTCACTACCAGAGTTATTACGGAGGTATATGCCCGAAGTATCATATAGATATTCCCTAATGGCATGGCAGAATCGGATTCCGGAACGGGAGTATGAGAAAGAGTATCATTCCTGCTTTTTAGGCGTAATAAGCCATCACCGGATACGGGCCTTATAAGGAATCAGCTCTCCCAATCCATTATATACGATTCAGGAGAAAGAAAGGAGAGACAATCCTTCATAAGCCCCATACCATGAATGATACCTGCTCTTCCAGCAGGATTTCTGTATGACCCCCTGTCAGTCTTTTCATGTATGACACCCAATCTGTTTATCCTTGTATATATCCTTGGAACCACAATAGCAGCGCTGCTTGCCGTTCACTCCTGGAACAGAAGATCTGAAACAACCCGTTTCTGGTTCTCTTTACTCTGCATAGCAATTGGTATCTGGTGCTTTACATCGATAGGAGAGGCTCTTTCAACCAGCATCAGCGGTAAATATACCTGGGGCGTTCTGTCGTACACCGGGAGCCAGACATCGCCGGTCTTATTCTTTTTATTTGTGGTCGCATTCACCCGGTATAATCATTACTTCACTCGTAAAACACGGATAATCCTCTTTATTCTTCCCATCATCTCCATTATCCTTGCAGCAACCAATCCATATCATCACCTGCTCTGGCCTGATGTCTATCTTATCCAGGGTCCGTTCTCCAGTCTTTCCGCATATTATGTCCATGGTCCCTGGTACTGGGTAGAGATCCTCTACAGTTACTCCTTTCTTGCAGCAGGAATGATTCTCTTATTCATCACCTCCCTGCATCAGCCACCAATCTACAGCCTACAGACATGGTTTATCCTTGCAGCGTCGATTATCCCTGTTGCAGGCAATGCATTCTATGCTCTGTTCCCTGCATTCCTCTCAGGGGTTGATATCACCCCTGCCCTCTTTACCATCACCTGTATCCTGATTTATTATGCAATAACAAAACTCGGGCTCTTTGATCTGATCCCGGTCATGTGCGATGAGATCGTTGTGAGCATGGGAGAGGGGATTTTAGTTTTAGACCTGAAAAGAAGGATAATTCGGATAAATCCTGCAACACTGCGAATATTCTCGGTCTCTGATTCGGTCATCGGAACGTCAGTCTCGTCAGTTATCCCGGAATTTCCCGATACTGAGGTACCTGCAACAGATACCGGAACTCATCAGGAGATATCACTAAATAACGGTATTATTCTCTCGATACATTCATACCCGGTACTCGGGAGGGATTCGCAGATCATGGGAACGCTCCATATCCTCTCTGATGTCACCGAACAGGTAACGTTACAAAACGATCTCAGGACCCATTCAGAGAAACTGGAGGCGGTATCCCGACAGTTACTGATCGCAAACGAGAAACTCCATCTCTTATCAGGTATCACCCGGCATGATATCCTCAACGAACTGACCGTTTTAAAGGGGTACCTGGATATCATGAGCTGGGATAAAGAAAAGATAACCAACCCGGAATACCTAAAAAAAGCCATGCATGCTGCCGATACCATCGGGGATCTGATCCGGTTCACCAAGACCTATGATACGATAGGAACCGGTTCGGCTGCCTGGCTGAACCTGTCTATGCTGGTTGATGCAGGGATCCTGCGATCGTTTCGGGGTGAGGTTACCACTGATGTTATTATCGATAATACCATCCCTGACACCTGCTTTATCTATACTGAATCACTCCTTGAGACGGTCTTTGGAAACCTCATTGATAATGCTCTGCGACACGGGGGCAGGGTAACACGAATCACATTCTCACTTGAGGAGGGGGATGAGACATACCGGGTCATCTGCCAGGATAACGGGACCGGGATTGAGAACGATGAAAAAGGGAAGATCTTCAGGCCGGGTTACGGAAAAAATACCGGTTACGGCCTCTTTTTAACGAAAGAGATACTTGCTGTATCAGAAATACGTATATCCGAAGAGGGAGTGTATGGAAAGGGGGCAACATTTGTTCTTCATATCCCGAAAAAACTGGTGAAATGTATGGAATCGGATACAGAGATAAAGGCCTGACCTTTTAGAGTGTGCCTCGTCAGTAAAAAAGAGGGTTAAAACCCGGGCATATGAAAAGGAAAGGGAAGTTGAGAGTTACAAAACCAGGGTCTTGTAATAATCCGGGTCTTTTGCTAACTCATCTGCCTTTACTCGAGCTGCCTGGGCTTCTCCTGTTCTTCCAAGATTCGATAAAATGAGATCCTTGTAGTAATACGAAAAACCGAACGCCGGGGATTCTGCAATCATCTCATCGGCGAGGGTGAGAGCCTGTTGGTATGCATCCTTCGCTTCACCTAATCTGCCAAGATTATCAAGGGCCACTCCTTTTCCCCAGGACGATATCATTGTATCAAACCGGGTATCCCTCTCATTTCCAGCCTGGTGTATCTCAATAACCTGGTCAAATACTGGTATTGCCTCTTCATCTCTTCCCAGTTCCGAGAGAGCCCTCCCCTTAAAAAACAGAAGCGTTGTCGCGTTCTGGTTATGACCAAGGCCGGTATCACTTATCGCAATAACATCCTCATACTTACCCATATCAAACAGGCCATCACATTTTGTCTCGTACGCTCGCATAAACGCAGGATCGAGAGCCAGTACATCATCGAGGACGTTCATCGCTTCATCCTGCCGGTCAAGATGATACAGAGCAATAGCTTTTGACCGCAAGGCTTCAGTCCAGCCCGGGTACCATGCAAGAGCTTTTTCCAGGTAGGGGAGGGCTTCCTCGTACTGCCCGTTACCGACATATAAAAATCCAAGGTTCCCGTCAACGCCCCCATAATCAGGAGAGAGAATAGATACCTTCTTGTACTCCTTTATTGCATTGTTTTCCTGTGAAATACCTCCATATAACCAGGCAGAGTAGTAATAGGCAAAGACGTTTCGTGGATTAATCTCTTTGAGACGCTTAAAGGATTCAAGAGCTCCTCCGTTATCCTGTTGTAACTGTGCCCAGCCCTTGTTTAACCAGGCACCTTCATCAACGGGATTATGAGCGATGCGGTCCGTCGCAACCTTCTCTAACTTCTCATGGTTCTCCTGGAGTGCCAATGTGACCATGAGGCCATCCCATGCTTCCTGAGAATTTGTATCCATACCGATAGCATCGGTAAACTTTCGTTCTGCTTCAGTCAGGTTTCCTGCCTTTAACGACGCCTTGCCGAGATACAGGGCTTCATTAAGACTGGAAGGGGTCCTGTTAATCGCATTTTGGTACTCAGCAACCCAATCAGGGTAAGAAGAGATCGCTGCATTCATCAATTGCAGCTGATCGAAGGTATGGTTCCCGGAAAACGGGATGCCATGCGACTCTCCGAGAACACAAGCACAACAGAACAGTCCGATAAGGACAAGAAAAAAACCAATGCTTAATTCTTTCATTACATTACAGTTATCAGCAATGATATTATAAATTTCGATTTATTTTTTCCTGGGTTCTTTCAATTTTAGAGAGACCCCGATGATCCAAGACGATATCCTCGTTAGAAAAAAAGGAGGGATTTTTCTTTGTTTTTCAGATATCAGAAAAAATTCCTGCACCAACAATGAGACCATCATCTGTCATCCTGGTGTATCCGAGTTTTAACCGCATCTGATACCCGGCATCCGGATCAGGAGAGAAATAATAGGTAAAACCTCCACCGTTCTCTGCATTGGTAATCATTTGCCTGACCGGGTATTTCCCAAAAGGATCGCGATCGAAAAGACGGTTTACACCTATCATTCCAGGGAGGAATGGGTTTGCAAGAAGCGTGCTATCCTTATCAAACGCGAAGACAAAGAGATCAGGATCCGAGAATGCCCCTTCCCGGTCATTAAATGTTCTGATAGCCTCATCAATGCCCTTTTCCTCTACAAAAACCCGTGCCTCCCAAACCTGGGATACCAATTTCTCACGGTGTTCAGGAGAGAATTCTACGGAAATATCAGGAAGATATATCCCGGTTCCGACAACCCAGTCCTCATCAACCGGCTGTATATACGAAACCTTGAATTCGGGTTTATTATCAGCTTTTGGATTATTGTACACATAGTACCAAAAACCGCCTCCGTCCCTGGCAACCGTGAGTTTTTCTCCTCCAATGGATACCCCGTTTATATCGGTCAGATTCGCCTCGTCAGTTCCGACTTTTTTCTGATCAAACGGGAGGGCAATGGTTGTCCCATTCATATCAAACGCGAAGATATAGGTTCCGTTTGTTGCAAATTCTCCTTCGGCATCATCAAATGCAAACAGGGCTTCTTCTTTTCCAACATCCTCTCCATACTGTACTGCCATATCAACCCGGTTTTTCAGGTATGCCCTGATGGATTCAGGAGCTTCATCTGGTATCACAAGATCTGTCCCATAAATCCCTGATCCAAGCCACCATGAGTCATCAACCCGCTTTACATAGGATAATTTTGACTCTGTCTCTCCGGAGACAGGATTCTCATATTGGTACCTGACAAAACCACTCCCGTCTCTGGCAATATCCCGCATGGCTTGTATCATGGGAAAACCGGTTGGATCCGTGAGCGAGAGCTTATTCTCTCCCTTGAATTCAGGATGCAGGGGATGGGCAAGGTTTATGCCGTTAAAATCATATGCCCAGATATACCGCTCTTTTTGTGTAAATGAACCATTTGTGAGGGAAAATTCAGCAAATGCCTTCTCTTTTCCTACCTCTCCGGCATACCATACCGCTTCATTGACGAAACCGACGAGATCCATCACCGGGGATGAGGCAGTGAGATACGAGACTGAATCATCGTTTATTTCTGCCTTTGTTGGTAAACCGGCTGCAGATACAAAAGGGATGAAGGTTATCAGGAGAACAACACCCACGATTACTGAGAATAGAATCCATCGATTCATACAGGATCTGGATGGGTGTAATATTTAAGCATACTGGATACTGCCATTTTTTTTATGATTCAGTTCTTTATCACCGGTCAATAATTTGAAATTTGCCAGTCAGGGATCGGTGTATGCTGTGCTCACTCTGATAGGATATCAGTATTCTCTTGATCCGGTATCTTTTCTCTCGCGGGGAGAGAATACCTATATAACACTGTTTGATTCGGTATCAGAGAGAACAGAAAGCAGATCACCTGATAACACCCATATAGAACGTATATACTGCAAGTATCACCAGCAATCCCAGAAACATCCACTCAAGAATCTTCATATCCACCCGGTCTGTCGCATATGGTGAGAACTGAGCTCCGATAATGACTGCAGGAACGGTTATCGCTATGACATTCCACGGGATCACGATGCATTCAGATGAGATCGAAAGGAAGGCATACATCATTGATGCCATAATGGCTGATACTGCAATTATAACATGATTCGATCCGATACCGATCTTTATTGGTATCCCGGATAGGATCATGCCGATCATCCCGAGGTATCCGATCCCAAACCCGGTGATACCCTGGAAAAATGCTCCAACAGAATGGGCGAGGAGGCGGATTTTATAACCGCACCGGCAGTATGAATAAACTTTTCCATACCGGTCAACAAGAATCGCAGGACTCGGAGTTGCTGTGTGAATATGAAGGAGTATGGTCATATTATCTGACTTCTCCTGTCCAATCGTCTTTACCATTCGTTTTGAATAATGAAGAGAGAATACTGCAATGAAGAGCGACAGGCAGATAATAAAGAACAAGAATTTATTTGGAATAAAAAAGGCAAGCCGTGAAGAGATTAGAACAATGGGAATTACCACAACAAGGGAGAGAAGAACAATTTTTGTATCAATAAGCCGGTAGCGGAAAAAACCCAAGGTTGCACTACTGATCCCAAATGACTGGGTGAAAAGACCGATAATAACACTTTCTGTGGGTCCGAACCCGGTACCAAAGATCGGCAGGACAACCGAGAAGAGTGGGACAAATAACAAGGCTCCGCTAACCCCGAGCATATTTGCGACCAGAGCAATGACAAAAGCAACAGGAAACAACCAGACATACGAGACCCAGTAGTCTTCAGTATGGGGTACAAAGAAATAAAGAGTTCCAAGAAAGATGGGAATCACGAAAAGAACGAGAATATGTTCATACTCAAGAATCCTAAAAACGCCATCCGTAATTCATCCCCCCCGCCTCTTTCGTTGTAACCGGTCCTTGTGCCTATCCTTTATTGTATCTTTATCTCTCCTTATCAGACTTAATGATTCTCCATTTACAGAATTATCCTCTTGTTTTATTGCCTAAGTAGAGATGACTGAAAATGCAGAGGAGAGACCGCCGAGATACGTGATCCATTCTTTTCTGGCATCACGATCCAGTATCAGTAACAGATACGATCCAATTTTGGATCGTGCTACCAATTCTCAAAGAAAAAATTACAGGGAGATAGTATACAAGTGATGAGAGGTCAGCTCCCGGGCACTCAGGGACGGTTTATCGGCAGGATATCCTCTGTGTATCGGGAAATAATCGTATCATAGGTACTGATCCCATCAGGACCGGGTTTCTTTATGGAATCAAGAGCCTGCTGAAAAACCCGAACCAGGTTTTCCGGGGTTTCCCTGTTAAAGGCATAATAATAATCATTGGAATTTAGCGTTAATACCGGCTTAATTGATTCTGGATCCGACGCATACCGGGCTATCATCTCATAACCCGGATACTCTGCGTACGCCCAGCCATCAATCTCTCCCCTCTCAAGGGCCTTTATCAGTTCTGATCCGCTTGTTTTGTACACGATATCCTGTACCCCCGCTTCTTTGAGGTCAATCCCCCCTATATCATTTGTTACTGCCCCTATCCGCATTCTGAGAATGTCATCAGGTTGGATCTCTCCTTCCTGGGTAACCCGGGAAAAGATCACATTCGAACAAGTAAATACCGGACCTGCCCAGAGGAAGAGTTCCTCTCTCTCCTCTGTTCTCGCGGTACTAAAGAGGACTGATCCCGTCTTGTTCAGAGTCTCCTGATACTGGTTATCCCATGCACCGATGTGTAGGGTATCAGGAAAGACCGGTACCTGTAACAGGGAGAGGATTTCATACAGGATATCGACAGAAAGTCCTTGTATGGTTCCATTATCCTGGTAATTATAGGGATAGTAATCCTCGGTATGAAACGTAAGGGCAGCGAACCCGACTGCCGGGTCCCAGGTACTCATAATCTTTTCATACCTGCTCATCCCTCCGTCTGCAGGAGGATGGTATAAACGTTCAAGAGCTTCCCTAAATGCAGTTATCAATTCAGGAGAGGTACGTTTATTAAATACATAATAAAGGGGAGTTGCTTCTATCAGATACACGATGGTGTAATCACGTGGAAATCTACCTGATTTACGAATGAAATATTCCCCTGCAATATCCCCGGATGTCATGAGCTCAATTTTTCCCTCGTCCAGCATATCCAGAAGAACAAGCGGATCAGGATCGGTAATAATATGGTCCGGACTGACTCCAATTGTTTTTAATTTCTCAACTGATACATCTGCAGTAGTGGCACCAATCTGGTAGGCATTCAGATCCTCTTCTGACTGAATACGGATTTTTGAGGATGTGCGGGCAAAGAGAACGATATTATATGTGGCAAATGGTCCAACCCATTCATAAAACTCTTCACGGGAAGGAGTCCGTGCAATCGAGAAGAGAAGGATAGATGGATAATCCTGTGTCTTTTGTAATCCTTCATGTAAGGGAACAATCCTGATTGCAGCTGGCAAAATCTCATCCCCTGCTTCTCTCGTGATTGCACCAAGAAGATCCACGGCAAGTCCTGCAGGTGTTGTATTTTCCATGTAATTGTAAGGATAAAATTCTTCAGAAAGAACGGTTAAATCGGTCATATTTACAGTCTTCTCTACAGAATCTCCCAGACTAAACGTCATGGAGATACAGAAGATCAATATAATAGCAAGGAAACCGATTTTTGTGAGTACCATGAAGATCATTGATCGCTGAAAATTATATTTTTTAGCATAGAAACGAAGAGATCGATTACAAAAACCAGAACCTATGCTCCTCAATCGATCCAATCTGCATGTTTTTCATGATGAGAAAAGAGAGATCTTATCACGGGGAAGCAACCAGACTGAAAATAACCGATTCATCAATCCCGTCCGCTAAGGAGATAAAAGACCAGGTCTCCTCTTCTTCGATGACAAGGGCCAGTGGCTCAAGCGAGGCAACCATCCCGGATTGGTGACACCAGGTGATCCGTCTTATGAGTGAATAGATGTTTTTCTTCTCCAGTCGTATTGGGGATGAGAGGTATACTCCTTCAGGCATGATCAGCTCCCGGTTTTTTTACCAGCATAAATGATGTTTTCTCTTGAAGAATTAGGGAGAATACCTCTATTCCAACGAGAACCAGAATATCGAGTGGATGTATCATACAAATACGTGCCTCGATTGTACCCGTGCATTCTGCCTGCTCAAAAACAGGATAGATATCGCATGAATAATATTCAGGCAAGAGGGGGAGAATGGCCCGGTATGACCCGTACAAAAAACCAGTGAGAACAGGATCTCCTAATCCGAAGTATATCCTGCCAGTGATACCTTCAACCTGAATATGTCGTATAATCATCAGTACCCAGCCGGGAATGCGACACAACCACCGAATAGAACCAGTTTTCATGAACGTTTCATAGAAACGGTCATCGTCTTTTATACCATCACCGGGAACCTCTTTCCAGAGATACAGTGTTTTACCAGATACCAAAAGTTCGGTCTGCAGATTCCCTTTCGTCAGGTTCACTAAAAAACCGGTTATCCCCCACGTGACTTTTACGGATCCTTTAGAGATAGTATCATCATTAATCAGGCAGAGTGTCAGCCGCAGGGGAATGCGGTAGAGGAGGATTGCTCCAAGAGTAACAACGAGAATGAAAAATACGAGAAGAATCCATTCCATACCGGCAGTTCCCGTGAGGGTATCTCTTCAGGCACCGGCTGATTCAAAAGATTCGCCAGGACTGTCATCACTGGTCTTCTTATTGATGATATCCTTTATCATGGGAACAACCGATTCACCTAAAGACCGGATTACCTGTGCAACGGCATGCTCTCCCCGCAGGGAGAAGATAGAGATTCCGTCTGCACCGGGCACGTTTTTATGAATCACCAGAAGAGCGATTGGTTCAATACCTCCTCCGCCACCGGCACCACTTCCGTCTCCTTCCTTTCCGGTACCGCTTCCTGCTCCAAACCCAAGACCGTACCTGCTGACGGTAATAAGGGTGCGGTCTCCGAGATCAATGGGATCGCCCAGCACATTGTTGCCGTTTAAGAGTTCTTTTAACTCTCCTGCAGCCTCTTTTAAGATATCTTCCGTGGTCATATCAGAAAGATGATTGATCACCGATCTATTAATACACATGGGTTCATCCGTACGATTCTGATTTTTGTCTCTGCTGATGCACGATTCGAAAAAAAAGCGACTTCTGATCGTATCCTTGCATACCTCTTCAGGCAGGAAATATCCGGGAACGAAAGGGACAGGTTCCCGGGATTGTATTCACACGTTTCTTATCAGCCGTACTCAGAGGAGTGTTGCACCACACTTTGTGTTGCAATAATGAGGGCAGCCGGGATAGGAATGATGGTTTGATATGCCACATCCCATGAAACGGGGTAGCAGGTGTTAATGGTGGCCATAATTTCCTCATATCGGGCGGTACAACCTCCCCGATGCAGCACTAAGGTAAAACAACCAAAAATGTCACTCACCGTAACAGAAGATGAATATGGTATGATTCAAGATCTCGCACAAGACCAGGAATAACAATGGAAGGGTCACTATCAGCATCCTTTTCAAACAGTGAAAATATGACTGAAAGACCATGTGAAAATATCCTTCTTAACTGAAATCCCCCTCATATCTATGCCGTGATCCCAGGCCAGGCAGATGAGATCCTTTTTTAGAACATATCATCCACCGATATTGCAGAGAGATCGCAGATCCCTCATGAATCTGCAAAAAGAATTCTTCAAAAAATTCGTCAGGCAGGTATTATCGAGATAATCCGGGAAGGAAAAGGGAGGATCCCTGCAGTTTTCCAGTTTACCCGCCTGATCCGGATTGCAGAGAGTGTGACTGAATAAGGAAAGGAAATGTCTGTTTATGGTGATGAATAACAGGATATAAAGATATCCTGAACGTTGATACCGTTTTTTCTTTTTGATGAATGTGGGTAATTATGGTCTGGTCATCATTTCTTTCATCCGATGAGTTGCCAGGAGTATTGTTCCATTACGTGTACTACGATATTGTACGGAGGACTTTTCGGTGAATCCGGCTGTGTCATCTACAAACCCGGTATCAATGGCCGATTTTAAAAATCATGCATGAAGGCAGGACGAGGTTTAATCCCCTGGCAGGACACCACTTCTTTTACACGATGAGATGTATCCTTCCGGCAACCGGGAAGCCGGGTTACTTGTTCCAGTAGTGCACTCATCAGGATAACAACCTTCCAATAGCGTTGGAATCCTTACTTCCCGCCACAAAAAAAATCCTTCCCTGTCTTCTTGTCAGGAAAAATCGTAATAATTGTGACTTTTTCTTTCAGAAGTAATATCAACACATGCTGCAGTGGTATTTAAATAAAATCCCTGTTTCATTACCTTTTTAGTAGAATGGTTAATTATTCTCAAGAGACAAAAATTCTATGAACATGAAACGCGGATCCTGTAATGCCAGAAATTGTATCATTCCTCTGTTTCTCCTCCTGTTGATTCCTTTCTCATCTGAAGCATCCTGTCAGTTTAATGAAGAAGATCTGATGAGAGATCTTCTCAACCTTGGAGATACTGACAAGGCAGACGTATCAATCTTCCAGAACACTGACCCCCGGGATATTGGAAGAGCTTTGGATATTAGCAGTTATTCTCTATCTGACGATAATTCATTCATGGAATTGATAAAATCAGTTGATTGTAGAAATGATGATGGTGCTGCGGTAATGAATTTCGAAACATATGGAGTTCTTGCAATGCAGGAGGCAAATAAAAATCTAAAACGGTTTGTAGTTCCTGATACATTAACCATTGTTCCTGCAGGCTCCTTTACCCATCTCGATATGTTTAATTACAGTGCTTCAGAATGGGACCAGACCGGTGGAAGTGACGAACACTGTGGTAATTGCTGGGTCTGGGCAGATACCGGTGCTTTACAGCTTGACATGGCATATCACCAGAATATGACTGAACGGCTTTCAGTCCAGTATTTTACCTCTTCCTACCATAATGGAACCGGGATCTGGGCCTGTTGTGGAGGATCTCCAGTATGGTTTGCAGATTTTTATAATACTACCAAAAAAGCAATTCCGGTTACCAATATCAATGCATCATTTGTTGATAGCAGAAGTATAGGTGATAAGGGAGATTCTACTGCGATGGATGCATCATATATCTCCACTACCCCCTATTATTCAATAGATCAGATATCAGCCGAGATGATTCGTACTAATAGCAGGTATGAAGGCAGGAAAATCAGTAATGAGACCGCAATTAATTCAATTAAGGCTGCCCTGCAAAGTGAGAAAGCGGTGCTGATTTTATATACTCCTGATGACTGGAGTGGGATGATGGATTTCTGGACAAATCAGACTTCAGAAGATATATTTGTACCAGTATCGGGCACTGATGCAACTCATAACGATGGAGGTCATGTTATGCTGATACTCGGGTATGATGATTCAGACCCGGAGAACCGATACTGGCAAGTCCTGAATAGTTGGGGAGGACCTGATAATCGTCCCGATGGGTTATTTAAACTTACTATGGATCTTGATTATTCCCTGCAGTGTCCTGATGGTGTTAATTCCTATGAATTTTATGTATTAAACGTAACATACCCGAAGATGGCTGCAGAGAACGAATCATAATAGGTATGATTTTGTCATTATTACTGCATATGAACCTGATCCGGAACACTTGAATGAAACGAATCCATACAAGGTGAAGAAATGAAGTACATTCAGGGTGATGAAAGTAGTACCATTGATGGTTTACCTGCTGTCGCATTTGAAAAAAAGGAATTGCATTTCTTTTCAGACACGTACCCGCAATGATCTGTCCGGCATGGGGTGAAGAACATTTGTCTGAAGAGATTCGATTTTTGGAAGAATCTCTGTTCGGAACACGTCAATGACTGGATCATTCATAGATAATTCCCCTCCGTATATCATAGCAAACACCTTCTGTGCTTTCCTGACCCGGTCCCTTGCAATAGCCTCATTATCGTATTCACAGGGAATTACCTCATTCATATCAGGATACCGCGATGTCTGGTACTCTCCCATTAGATCAATAAGGTCAGGCATGATATCATCATGAGGACACTCGAGAAGATCTCCCCAGGAGTTGTAGGTCATGAGTTCTTGGAATTGGCCGACCAGATAATGAGATCAACCCTTTGAGCAGTTTTTCTAAAGACTGGTGAGAATAGAATGCTGCTGAATCAAAACCTCCGATTGTTATATTTTTTTGCAATCTGAAGATCATGGACTGCCTGTCTCATTCATCGGTCTCCAATATCCTCGTGATCTGTCACTGATCGTAACTCCGTAACGTAATCTATTGATTGTTTTTCTGTTCTCAAAAAGAGGCCTGAAGATTATCGGATCAGCCCCTTTTCTTTCTTCCAAATCAAGAGGGGAACGGTGGCCTGTTCGCTCTCCTGTATTCTGGAAATGATTTTTCCAGGTTATGGATCAGGTCAGGGATTCCATATGAATCCCCTTATCCTATAAAATAAATGCTCAGCAAATGCCAAAACTTTATTTATGGATCTGATGATTTGAACTGAAAAGTAACTCCAATAAAGAGTTCATTCTAAAAATAAACCCAAAATAGGCTCAAAACGCGGGAGAGCATCAGGCGAAATTTCGGACAACATGATGAAAGCCTTAGTAAAAAAGCCGGAATTTTTTCTGGGCGCGACTTTTCATTGTTCCTGGCGTTACCGTGTTCTGGCACCTGCCCATGTGTCAAAGAAAAAGTGAAATTTGTCCGTGATGTAAATAGCCTGGAAAATTCCAATAAGGATGAAAGAGCAATAGAGTACTATGGCCTCAATACTTATGGATGATATTGAAGATATCCTGATATCATCTGGTATTTATCCTAACAGGAAAACTCTTCAGGAGGATAGTTATCGGGCCCTTTTCCGCTCTAAGCCGGAATTGACGAGAAAAATAGCCTTAGAGCTCTATTCTCGTCATGAAATATCCTTAACACGAGGAGCAGAGATTTGTGGTTTAAATATTGAAAACTTTAAGGAACTCCTTCGGGAAAATGGGATATATATTGAGATCTCTCCTGATACCGTAGATGAAGTGCATTCTGATGTAGATGCACTG